>NZ_JAYESJ010000001.1:1407000-2044000 GCF_034720595.1 Rhizobium sp. CC-YZS058
CGCCGGTTGACGGGTCGGGCGGGGGCAGCCTACATCAAAGGGGACGAAGGGCCCGGGCTTCACGGACCGTTGATTGCGGCGCGCGGGCGATGGGCGAACAGGAGATGAGCATGATGGATATCCGCACGATCGACGAGAGCTATTCGGTGACCGGTCAGATCACGCCGGACAACCTTGAGCAGATCAAGGCCATGGGCTTCAAGTCCATCGTCTGCCACAGGCCGGACCAGGAGGCTGCCGACCAGCCGCGTTTCGCGGAGATCGAGGCGCGGGCCAGGGAGCTCGGCCTCGAAACCAAGCATATCCCGGTCGGCCCTGCCGGGGTCACGGCGGATGCCGTGCACGCTATGGTCGATGCGCTCGACACCTTCGAGCGGCCGATGCTCGGCTATTGCCGGTCCGGCGCGCGCTCCACCGCGGTCTACGAACAGACCCGGCATATCCGCGGCTGAGCTTTCAGCTCGCCGGTTGCGCCCGCCCGGCAGCCCTCCCGGCCGTTTGTTCGGCCACCCGGCGCGCCCAGGCGGCGAAGGCCGCGATGGCCGCCTCGCGGCCATGGTCGTTCAGCGTTTCGTGGCGCGCCTGCGGATCGATGCGCAGCGTCACGTCCTTGAGCCCGGCGCTGCGCATCTGCGTGGCCAGGCGCTCGACGGCCGAGCCCTTGGCCGTTGCCGGGTCCTGCCCGCCGCCGGCAAGGTGGATCGGCAGGTCACTTTCGAGCCGCTTCAGCCTGTCGATTGCCGCGCCGGCATAGGCCAGCCGAAAGAGCGCCTGCCAGAGGCCGACACTGGCGGCGAAGCCGCAGAGCGGATCGGCCTGATAGGCGGCCACGACGTCGGGATCATGCGAGAGCCAGTCGAAGGGCGTCTGTGCGCCGGGAATGGCCTTTCCCCAGGCCTCGAACGTCAGGACCGGCAGCAGGGCACTCGGCACATCCGATCCCTTGCGCATGCGCTCCAGCGCCAGGAGGCCCTGCGCAACCCGCCCCGCTGCCCCTGGGAACAGGTTGCTGTTCCAGACGGCCAGGCCATCATAGAAAGCAGGGGACCGGATGGCGGCATTGAGCGCGATCAGCCCGCCCATGGAATGGCCGAACAACAGCACCGGGAGGCCGGGTTCCGCATCGACCGCCTTTTTCCGCAGCGCTTCCAGATCGTCGAACACCGCGTCGACCGAACCGAAACTGCCAAGCGGCGCGTCCGGCGCCTGCGTTCGCCCATGGCCGCGATGGTCGAGCGCGTGCACCGAGAAGCCATGCCCGGCCATGGCCGCGGCAAAGGCGCCATAACGTCCCGAATGCTCGCCGAGGCCATGGCTGACGAGGAGGATCCCTCGCGCCGCGCCATCTGCCGGGTAATGACGGACCGATAGATGCGCGCCGGTCGGGCTCAGCTGGATGGTCGGGGCGTAGGGGATCGTCATGGCGCGGCCTGGCTGGTGGAGGGGCCAGCATAGCCCAACGGTAAGCTGCTTGCATCATCTGCATGAATTTTAGGAAGGCACGATAATCGGCTTGATTTGTTCATGGTTCTATCGTGTATTAGACATGATTTGTTCTCGCTATGGAGCGTTTTCATGCCTCGGATCTCTTTGCATCTCGCCCGCCGGCTGTTTGGACTTTCGGCTCTGCTGGGTCTCTTCCTGTTCTGCATGCCGGGCACGGTCTTCCTCGCGGCGCAGGCGAGGCCGGTTTCGGCCAAGCCGGCCTTCGTTCTCGGCCTCGGCTGGCAGCCTGCCTATTGCGAGAAGAAGGCGAAGCGGCCGGAATGCAGCGGATCGGCGGTGGCGCCGCAGTTCTCGCTGCAGGGGCTGTGGGTGCCGGGCCAGCGCTTCTGCCATGTGGAAGAAACGGCACGCGCCCGGGACAAAGCGCGCGATTGGCTGGGTCTGCCCGCCGTGGCGCTGCCGGCTGACCTGAACGCGCGGCTCAAAGCCGCCATGCCCGGCACGGTCTCCGGCCTCGACCGCCATGTCTGGCTGATGAATGGCAGCTGCCAGACGCGCACGGCCGAGGCCTATTTCGCGCTGCAGCTGCGCCTGCTCGACGAAGTGAACGGCTCGGCCGTCGGGCGGCTCTTCAAGGCGCGTCTCGGCCAAGGCGTGGATCGCGCGGCCGTCGTCGCCGCGTTTACCGAGAGCTTCGGGGAAGACAGCGCGCTTCGCGTTAAGATGCGCTGCCGCAAGATCGGCGACCGCATGCTGGTCACGGGCCTGACCCTCGGCCTCGGCGCGACGCCGGATCAGGCAGGTTTGAAGGAGGCGATGGCAGGGGCGCCGGTGACGCGCTTCGGCTGCGAGAGCGGCATCGTCGATCAGCCGGGCAGCAGCACGGCGAAGACGGAGTGACCTCTGCGGCTGCCATTGTCCGGTGGGCGCGTGCCGCAGCGCGTGGCCCCCGCGACAATGCCTGATCCGAGGCTTCCGGCGCGCAGGCTCGGTGGCCGCATTGCTCCGCGGGCGCAATTCGCCTACATAGCGGCCACATCCATCCCCGCGGGAGCTTCCATCGACCATGGCGCGTCAATTCATCTATCACATGGCCGGACTGAACAAGTCCTACGGCACCAAGAAGGTGCTCGAGAACGTCCACCTGTCCTTCTACCCCGATGCCAAGATCGGCATTCTCGGCCCGAACGGGGCCGGTAAGTCGACGGTTCTGAAGATCATGGCCGGACTCGACAAGGAGTTCACCGGCGAAGCCTGGGTCGCCGAAGGCGCGACCATCGGCTACCTGGCCCAGGAGCCGCAGCTCGACGAAACCAAGAGCGTGCTCGACAATGTGATGGAAGGCGTCGCTTCGAAGAAGGCGATCCTCGACCGCTACAACGACCTGATGATGAATTATTCCGACGAGACGGCGGATGAGGGGGCAAAGCTCCAGGACATCATCGACAGCCAGAACCTCTGGGACCTCGACAGCCAGGTGGAAATGGCGATGGACGCGCTGCGCTGCCCGCCGGGCGATGCCGACGTGACCGCGCTTTCGGGCGGTGAAAAGCGCCGTGTCGCGCTCTGCCGCCTGCTGCTGTCGCAGCCCGATCTGCTGCTGCTCGACGAACCGACCAACCATCTCGACGCCGAAACCATCGCCTGGCTCGAAAAGCACCTGCGCGAATATCCGGGCGCCGTGCTGATGATCACCCACGACCGCTACTTCCTCGACAACGTGACCGGCTGGATCCTCGAGCTCGACCGCGGCCGCAGCATTCCCTATGAAGGCAACTACTCCGCTTATCTCCAGGCGAAGGCCAAGCGCATGCAGCAGGAGGGTCGCGAGGAAGCCTCCCGCCAGAAGGCGCTGTCGCGCGAGCAGGAGTGGATCGCCTCCAGCCCCAAGGCACGCCAGGCCAAGTCGAAGGCGCGTATCCGCGCCTATGATGAACTGGTGCAGGCAGCGGCCGATCGCCGGCCCGGCGATGCACAGATCGTCATCCCGGTCGGCGAGCGTCTTGGCAATACGGTCATCGACATCGAAGGCGTATCCAAGAGCTATGGCGATCGCCTGCTGATCGACAATCTGAGCTTCAAGCTGCCGCCGGGCGGCATCGTTGGCGTCATCGGCCCGAACGGCGCCGGCAAGACGACGCTCTTCCGCATGATCACCGGCCAGGAGACGCCGGATGCCGGCGCGGTCACCATCGGCGAGACCGTCGATCTCGGCTATGTCGACCAGAGCCGTGATGCGCTGGACGGCAACAAGACCGTCTGGGAAGAGATTTCCGGCGGCAATGAGGTCATCAAGCTCGGCAAGCACGAGATGAACTCGCGGGCCTATTGCGGCGCCTTCAACTTCAAGGGCGGCGACCAGCAGCAGAAGGTCGGCACCCTTTCGGGCGGCCAGCGCAACCGCGTGCACCTCGCCAAGATGCTGAAGGCCGGTGGCAACGTCATCCTGCTCGACGAACCGACCAACGATCTGGATACCGAAACCCTGTCGGCGCTCGAGGACGCTCTCGAAAACTTCGCCGGCTGCGCCGTCATCATCAGCCACGATCGCATGTTCCTCGACCGCCTGGCCACCCACATCCTCGCTTTCGAAGGCGATAGCCATGTGGAATGGTTCGAAGGCAATTTCGAGGACTACGAAAAGGACAAGATCCGCCGCCTCGGCCCGGATTCGGTCAACCCGAAGCGGGTAACCTACAAGCGTCTGACGCGCTGAACACATCTGGCTGCGGCGGTTGGTCCGCCGCAGCCTATTCATGGCGGGCCTCCGCCGCGGCAAAGGGACGTGTTCGGTCCGAAACAGGCGGGCCTTCGCACGGGGCGGCCCCCTTCCGCCTGCCGGCATCTCCCTTGCTAAGGGGTCGACTGTAGCGCGCGCTCTGCCACAAGAGCGGCGAAGAGCGGGTGGTACGGATTTCGCATGTCGTGACGGTCCGGAACTGCGCGTGGCCATGAGAACCGCGCGACGTGTGTCGGCGGGAGCCCGGCAGTTCCGTAGATCTTCGAAGACGGGCGATGCGGTGTCTCGGGTCTTCGGTGGTGTATCCGCCCCCTGTCTCTGCGGTCTCGCCACCGTGCCTTCATGTGGTCCACGCTCCCTTCGCCGGCACCCGCATCCGCCGTGCGTCTCCTTCTGCCGCTGCTCCCGCAATAGGTCTTGCGCTTCACCCTGAAATCACATAAACATATCTTTATGTGTTGATGAGGACGTCATGGCGGATCAGGGTTTGCGGTTGGATGAGGCGGTGGAGGTGTTGAAGGCGGCGGGGGAACCCACGCGTCTGCGGCTTCTTCTCCTTCTTTCGGCCGGCGATCTGACCGTTACCGATCTGACCGAGATCCTCGGCCAGTCGCAGCCGCGCATTTCCCGGCATTTGAAGCTGCTCGGCGAAGCCGGGCTGATCGATCGCTATCAGGAAGGCGCCTGGGCCTATTTCCGGCTGCGCGGGCAGGGCGGAAATATAGCGCTGGTGCGCGCGGTCCTGTCCGCGGCCGATGGCAGCGATCCGGTTCTCGAGCGCGACCACGGGCGCCTGAAGGCGTTGAAGCAGGCGCGCTCGGAGCGCGCACAGGATTATTTCGCCCGCAATGCCGCTGAATGGGACGCGCTGCGCCGGCTGCATGTCGGCGAGCAGGAGGTGGAGGAGGCGCTGCTTGCGGCCCTCGGCTCCGCCCCGGTCTCGCGCCTTCTCGATCTCGGCACCGGAACGGGCCGCATGCTGCAGCTGCTCGACGGGCTTTATGACGAGGCGACCGGCGTCGATGCCAGCCGCGACATGCTGGCGGTGGCCCGCGCCAATCTCGACCGCGCCGGCGTGTCGCGTGCCGGCGTCCGCCTCGGCGATATTTTCAATCTGCCCCTCGAAGCGGCGAGCTTCGATCTGGTGACGATCCATCAGGTCCTGCACTTCTTGCAGGAGCCTGAGGCGGCGGTGCAGGAGGCATCGCGGCTGCTGGCGACCGGCGGCCGGCTGGCCATCGTCGATCTCGCCCCCCACGCGGTCGAGGATTTGCGCGACGAGCATGCCCATCTGCGGCTCGGCTTCTCGCATGCGCAGATGCAAGCCTGGCTGGACCAGGCAGGCCTCAGCCTGACGCGCGTCGTCGATCTGACACCGAGCACGGCCGCCGACCGGCCGCTCACCGTCACGATCTGGATCGCCATCAAGGGCGAGGCCGTGGCCGCGCCGTCCGCCGATCTCTCCGCCCGTCCGCTTGCCGCAGGAGCCCGCTGATGTCCGACCGCACCCTTTACCCGGCCGAGCGCGGCGACCTGCGCCTGTCCTTCGAATATTTCCCGCCGAAGAACGAGGAGATGGAGCGGCAGCTGTTCGACACAGCGCGGTCGCTCGATGTCTTCGCGCCCGGCTTCGTCAGCGTCACCTATGGCGCCGGTGGCTCCACCAAGTCCCGCTCGCTCACCACGGTCAAGCGGTTGATCGAAGAGTGCGACATGCCCGGCACGGCGGCCCATCTCACCTGCGTCGGCGCCAGCCGCGCCGAGGTGGACCAGGTCATCGAGGAGTTTGCCAAAGCCGGCGTGCGCCATTTCGTGGCGCTGCGCGGCGATCCGCCGGGCGGCATCGGTGCGTCCTATTCGCCCTTTCCCGGTGGCTATGAAAATGCGGCCGCGCTGGTGGCCGGCCTGGCGCGCCGCGGCCGGTTCGAAATCTCGGTCTCCGCCTATCCGGAAAAGCACCCGGAAAGCAGCACGGTCGATGCCGATATCGACATGCTGAAGCGCAAGGTCGACAATGGCGCCACGCGGGCGCTGACCCAGTTCTTCTTCGACAATGACGATTTCGAGCGCTATCTCGAGCGGGTGCGCGCTGCGGGGATCACCATTCCCATCGTGCCGGGCATCCTGCCCATCAACAATTTCGCGCAGGTCACCAAGTTCGCCGGCCTCTGCGGCGCGCGCGTGCCGGAGGTGCTGGCGACCCGCCTTGCCCATCTCGACGACAAGCCGGAGGAACGGTTCAAGGAGGCGACGCATATCGCCGCCGAACAGATCGCTGATCTCGCCCGCCGTGGCATCCGCGATTTCCACCTTTATACGATGAACCGCGCGCCGCTCATTTCGGCCGTGTGCGATCTCGTCGGCTTTCCGCATCGTGCGGCCGCAGATGGGATGCCGCAGGGCGCCGCCGCCTGATCGCTCGCCGGTCCCGCGGTCTGCCTGTCTCGTCTGTGGACATGAAAAAGCCTCCGAGGGTTCACTCGGAGGCTTGATCGACGTCCGTCCCTCTCGAGGGTTCCGGCGCTCAAAAAGTCTGAAGGTCCCGTCGGCCATTCTTGTTCAGGGCCGTTCGGTCTGCTCTCCCTCTCCTCAAATGAAGAGCATCATCGCAACGAAAGCGAAGGCTGCACCTACCATGACGACATTCAGCGAACGCGTGATACCCATGTCCGGCCCTCCTGGCGTTAACGATTGAAACATAGGTTGAAAATGCCACAGTGCAAAGGGAATCTTGTGCTGCAGCGCGGTCATCGGCCGCAGGAAGGTCGTTGTCCACAGCCTTTACCCACTGTTTTTTAACAAAGTCTAGTAAATTCATGGCGTCTTAAGATTTCTTGTCGCGGGGCGATGCTCTGCCCTCATTCCGCCCGCTTGTGCAGTGCGGCCGCCGCATTTTTCCGGTCGGTCGTGATCACCGTCGAAAAGCCTTAACCATACGACCGTCGAGCACGAGGAGGCCGGTCAGGATCAGCGCCATGCCGAGCAGCTGATTGGCGCCCAATGCTTCGTTTAGGAACAGAACTCCGAAAAGAATCGCGCTCGGCGGCACGAGCAGCGTCACGAGCGAGGTGTTGGTGCCGCCCGCCCGCGCCATGATTCGGAAGAAGAGAATATAGCCGTAGGCGGTGGAAACGAGGGCCAGCGCCAGGATGGCGAGGATGGTGCCGAGCGGCGGAACGGGCAAGGCCCAAGGCTCGTCCACCAGAAGCATCACCGGCAGCATGATGAGCGACGAGGCCGTCAGCTGGCCGGCGGCCGTCACCCCCGGCGCCAGGTGCCGGAAGCGCCGACCATAGATGGCCGACGCGCCATAGCTCATGGCTGCGCCGATCGGCAGGATCAGGGCCCAGAGCGGGATTTCGTGGTCGCCGCTGGCGAGATGGGAGAGGGCGCTCGGTCCGATCAGTGCCACCGTCCCGGCCAGCCCCAGCACCGCGCCGGCGATCTTGGCCGGCGTCATCCGCTCGTCGCTGGTGAAGACATGGGCAAAGAGCACCGTCCAGATCGGCGTCGTCGCGTTGAGGATCGAGGCGAGACCCGCGCCGATCTCCGTCTGCCCGAGAAAGATCAGGCTGTGCGGCACTGCATTGTTGATAAGGCCCAGGAGCAGGAACCGCCCCGCATTGTCGCGAAGCGCCGGATAGAGACCGTGCCGGGCGCGAAGGACGAGGTGCAGGGCGAGCGCCGCGATCGAAAGCCGCAGAAACACCAGCGTGAAGGCCGGCACATGCGCCACCGCGATGCGGCCGAAGAAGAAGGACGCGCCCCAGATCAACCCGAGGAGAACCAGGAGCCCCCAGGTCAGAAGGCTCATGCGCTGTTCGGCAAGGGGGGCGGCGGCGCGCATCGGCAACTCCTACGGCTTGGCGTGTACCTTCCTTACCGAGGCCCGAACCGAGCGGCCACCCGGAAACCATCCGGATGGCCGTTTCCCGGCCGGTCGTCTCAGAGCTTGTCGAGAACCGCCTGTGTTGCCCAGCCATCGGCCGGCAGGCCCAGGCGCTGCTGTTCCTTTTGCAGGGCTGCGCGGGTACCGGCGCCGAGAATGCCGTCGATCTTGCCGACGTCGTGGCCGAGTTCATCCAGTCGCGTCTGCAGCCGCTTCATCGGCTCGTCGCTCAGGCCCGGCTCCGGGTTGCCGGGGTTATACGCAGGTGCGCCGGCCAGCCGCGTGGCGAAATAGGCTGCGGAGGTGGTGTAGATGAAGGACTGGTTCCATTCGAGATAGATGTTGAAGTTCGGATAGGTCATGAAGGCGACCCCCTTGCGCCCCTGCGGAACGACCACGGAGGCCGGCAGGCTGGCAAACTGCCTGTTGCCGTCGCGGGGCTCCACGCCGAGCGCGAACCAGTCGCCCGCCGTCATCCCCTCCTGAAGCCCGGTCTTCTCCCAGGGGAGGTTTTCCGGCAGGCGCACTTCCTGGATCCAGGGCTGGCCGGCGGTGAAGCCGAGGCTCTTGATGAACTTCGCGGCGGTGAGGATGGCGTCCGGGGCGCTGGTCTTCAGCGTCACATGGCCGTCGCCATCGCCGTCGACCCCTTGGGCGATGATGTCCTCGGGCAGCATCTGCACCTGGCCGATCTCGCCGGCCCAGGCGCCGGTGGTGGTGGCGGGGTCGAGGTCGCCATGCTGCACCATCTCGATCGCGGCGATCAGCTGCGGGCGAAACATTTCCGGCCGGCGGCAATCATGGGCCAGCGTCACCAGCGCGTTGCGCGTGTTGAAATCGCCCTGTACGGCGCCGAAATCGGTTTCCATGGCCCAGAAGGCGGTGATCACCGGTGCCGGAACACCGAACTCCTGTTCGGCGCGAGCAAAGACCGCCTCATACTCCTTCATCTTCTTCGCGCCGATCGAAAGGCGGGCCTTGCTCACCGTGCGGGTGGAAAACTCCATGAAGGTCTGGCGGAAGACGCCCTGGGCGCGGTCGCGCGAAAGCACCTTCTCGTCGATCTGGGCGCCGGCAAGCGCCTTGTCGATCGCTGCCGCCGGGATGCCCCTGGCGCTCGCTTCGGCCCGCACACCGTCGAGAAAGGCCGAAAGATCACCGCCGCAGGGTGCAGCAGGAACGCCGGCGGGCGCACCGGCCGGGGCCGCGCCATCCGTGCCTTGCGCTGCGGCCGTTGCGCTCATCAGCGTGAGCAGACCGAGGGAGTAGAGCAGGCGCCGGGGTGCGGAGGTCATGACGGGTCCTTGTGCAATCGAGGAAAGGCCGCGCGGGGCCGCGGCCGGGAGAAATGTCGCGTTCCATGCCAATGGGGCAAATTGAAGAAGGTCGGGCCGGCACGCGACAGAAGGCGACCGCGGGCTGGGCCTGAACGCTGCCTTAGTTGCTTGCGATTTCCTTGGGTTGCGAAACGGCCTTCACCCATTTGCGCCAGTTCTTCTCCGAACCGGCAAAGACATTGATGTCGGTGTTGCCCTTCACGCCCGGCACCTGGCCGGTGCTGGTATATTGCCAGAAGGCCCAGCGGCGGTTCTCGTAGATCTCGGTCGGGTGCTTGGCGACCGAGCGCACCCAGAAGTGATAGTCGTTGAACTGTCCCACCAGATTATCGCGGTGGAAATCGACCGACGTGTAGATGATCGGGCGCTTGCCGTAATAGGCTTCCAGCCGGTCCATGAAGCGCTTCATCTCGCTCTGGACGGTGAGCGGCGAGGGGCGGTAGCGGCAGGTCTTGGATTCGCCGTTCCATTCCACGTCCAGCACAGGCGGCAGATAGACCGCGCTCTTCGGCACATTGGCGATGAACCAATCGGCCTGCTCGTCGGCCGAGGAGCAGAAGTAGTAGAAGTGATAGGGGGCGTAGGGCAGGCCGGCGGCGCGAGCACGCTGCCAGAATTCCGGGAATTTCGTATCCACCACGTCCTTGCCTTCGGTGGCCTTGATGAAGGCGAAGGAGACGCCGGAGGCCTTGACGCGCTCCCAGTCGACATCGCCCTGCCATTTGGACACGTCGATGCCGTGGATGCTGTGGTGATGCGGCGTGCGCGCGCCGAAGTCCTGCGGGTCCTTGTCGGCAAAGCGGGGCGGGATCGACGCGGTGTTCACCAGGTCATAATCCGTCGACGTGCAGCCCCCCAGAAGCGAAACAAGCGGAAGTAGGGCCAGAAGCAGCCGGCGCATGGGGTCTCCGATGCCAATCGATTGGTCGATCTGCCTCACCCGTGACTGCCCATACGTGCCGACCCCCCGGAGGCGTGAACCCCATCTTCATCCTATCATCGTAAAAATTGGGTTAGTTTCAAGCGCAATCGCACGCTTACGCGACTGCCAACCCATCACGAAGATGTCGATCTTTGTGAACGCGCAAGCCTGCGCGAGGCAGGCGCGACCTCTGCTCAAGGGCGCCGGCAGGTGACGAGCCAGGCATAGCCGCCGCCGATGGTGCGCGTCTCGGTCCACATGCCGCGAAGCGCCGCCTTGCGTCGCACGATCTCCATCAGCTGCGCGCGCGGCGTCACATGGAAGCGTGCCAGCCAGGCGAAGATCAGCCGGCGTAGGGGGGATGGCAGGCTCTCGGATTGGCCGAAATCGGCAATGGCCAGCACGCCGCCGGGCGCGAGCGCGTCGAGCGCCCTGTCTACCGCACTCTCCCAGTCCGGGATCATCGACAGCGCATAGGAGATGACGACGCGGTCGAAGCCGCTTTCGCCGAACTCGACCGCGGTAAACGCTGTCGCATCCGCCTGACGCAGAACGGCGCGGCCTTTCCGTCGCCGGTTGAGCGTTCGTTCCGCCGAGGCCAGCATCTCGCTCGATATGTCGAGACCGAAGAGCCGCGCTTCCGGATAGCGGCGGCCGATCAGGGCCAGGTTGCGACCCGTACCGCAGCCGACCTCCAGCACGCGACCGCCGGCAGGCACGCGGAGCTCGGCGATCAGCCGGTCGCGGCCGAACAGGTAGTATTTGCGTGTCAGATCGTAGATGTGCCGCTGATGGCGGTACATCGCATCCATCAGCCGTTGATGCTCCTGGCTCTGGACGTGCGAATTGCTCATGGCTGCAGCCTGTAGAGATGGAAGCCGCCATAGATGGCCGAGCGGTCGCGGGCGTGAAGGGCCTGCGAGCGTTCGGCGTCATAGGACCAGCGGGATAGAAGATCCGGAGAGAGGCGGCCGGTGAGGATGCTCTCCTCCGCCGCAGTGCGGAAGATGACGATGGCGCCGGGGGCGGCGGTGCGGGTGATTTCCCGCCAGAGCGCGTCGAGCTGTTCTGGCCGCATCCAGTCCTGCGCATCCAGCAGCACGAAGCGATCCACCGAACCCTCGGCCTTGCGGGCGAGGAGATCGGTAAAGCTCGTGTGGTGGACGTGAACCCGGCCCGCCTCGGCGCGGATCGCAGCGTAGCGATCGGCCTGCAGATAGGTCGGCAGGCAGCCTTCGCCGGGCGTGGCATAGCGGCGGCCGAAGGCCTGCCAGGCGAAGTAATTCTCCTTGAGCGGGAAGTGACAGCAGAGCTTTTCCAGGCGCTGGCGAAGAACCGGAGCGATGGAGCGGCGGTCGCTGAGGCTCGCCAGCTCGTCGAACTGCTGCGGCGGGATGCCGAGGCCGAAGAGCGAGCTTTTCCGGCTGGTCAGCCAGCGGATCAGCGGCTTGTCGAAAAGGGGCGCCACCCGCGCCTCAAAGAAATGCCGCTGCTCGCGCAGGGAGCGGGTTTTCACGAAGTCGCGCGGATCGAGCCCGTGCAGCCGGGCGATCGCATGGCTAAGCCCGATGAAGCGGCCGAGAAGGCCGGTGCGGTAGATGTTGTCGGTGAAGACGGAGATGCGGCGGCGGCCGTTGAGCTGGCGGCTCTCCCAGTAGCGCCGCGTGTTTTCGTCGAGATGCGGGGCGACGAAGCGGTCATAGGCCGCGACGTTGCTGGACATGCCGGGCTCTGCCAGGAACCGCACCACATCCGCATGGGAGGGCAGGTGGCCGAAGAGCGCCAGCTTCAGCCGATTGAGCGCCACATGATGGCGATTGAGATCGACGACGTCGATCCGCTCTGGCCGTGCGGAGAGATAGGCGAGCATGTTGCAGCCGCCCGAGCCGATGGTGACGATGTGGTGCTCGGCCTTCAGCGCCATCGCCTCCATGTCCACCTCGGGGTCCTCCCAGATCTGCGGGTAGACGAGGCCGGAGAACAGGAGGCCGAAGAGGCGTTCGGACAGGCCGGCGGCCGAGAGCGGTTCATGTTGCAGCAGTGCCTGTTTCAACGCCGCGTTGCCCCGGCGCATGCCGGCCTGCGGGGCCAAGTCCGAAAGGGGAAGATCTGTCATCAGAGGAGCCGCCCGTTGGAGATGAGCGGCTTTTAAGACATGGGCGCAACAGTTTCGTGACGCTGCCTGTGGGATGGGCGGCCCGCGTTAAGGTTGCGTTAGGGCTCATGGCGAAGCCACCTCACTCTTCATCTCTCGTTAAACCGCTCTCCCTATTTTACCGGAAGGTTACAAACAAGCCGGCATGAGTCGCCGGCTGCCTTCTGCTGGCGGAATGACCATGATGCTGAGCCGACCAAATGCCGTGCTTCTGCTGGGCGCTACGGCGCTCGCAGCCTTCGCCGTTTGCGGCGGCTGGCTGCATGGTCATGCTGGAGGCGCGATGCCTGATCCAGGTGGTGTCGCGCTCGCCGGTTTCTGGCCGCTCTTCCTGCGCTACCGGGATCGGGCGCTCGGTGTGCCGTTGCAGGAGGGCGAGGTGGCCCCTGAACCGCGAAGCGGCGAGGCTGCCGTGGTCGACCCGCTGACCGGCCTCGGCAACCGCCTTGCCTTGGACCAGTCTCTCGACGCCGAGCCGCCATCTGCGCGCGGCGCCGTCGTGCTTCTCAACCTGGATCGCTTCCGCTTCGTCAATGCGACGATGGGCAGCCGGTCGGGCGACGAGCTTCTGGTGCAGCTGGCCGAGCGTCTCGTCACCTGCCTTGGCGAGGTCGGCCGCCTGTTCCGCCTTGCGGGCGACGATTTCGCGATCCACGTGCGGGGACGCCCGTCGCCGGGCAAGCTCGAGGATCTGTGCGACACCATCAAGAGCCTTTTCTCGCAGCCCTTTCCGCTGACGCTTGGTGATTTCTGGATCAATGCCAGCATGGGCGTCGCCTTGAGCCGTCCCGAGGATGACGGCGCCGACGACGTGCTGGAGCGGGCCGGATGCGCGCTGCGCAAGGCGAAGGACCAGCCGGGAACGGTCCATCTTCTCCATTCGCCCGCCCTGCTGGCCGAGGCAGAATCGCGCGGCGTTCTGGAAATGCGACTTGCGGCGGCGCTGGACAATGGCGAGCTCTATCTCGAATATCAGCCGATCCTCTGCCTGAAGACCCGGACGATCGAGACCTTCGAGGCGCTGCTGCGCTGGCGCCATCCGGTCGAAGGCGAGGTCGAGCCGGATCGCTTCATCCGCCTGGCTGAATCGACCGGACTGATCGTTCCGATCGGCAACTGGGTGCTGCGCACGGCCTGCGCGGAGGCGATCGCCTGGCCGGGCACGGTGGGGGTGGCGGTCAATGTCGCCGGCGACCAGCTTCGCGATCCGAATTTCCTTGGCCATGTCGACAGCTGCCTGCGCGCCACCGGGCTCTCGCCCGGACGCCTGACCATCGAACTCACCGAATCGATCTTCTCGGTCGATCCGGAGGTCGTGTCCACCTGCCTGAGCGGGTTGCGGCGGCTGGGCGTGCAGGTGGCCCTCGATGATTTCGGGCGCGGCTTTTCCTCCATCCACTATCTGCGCTCCTTCTCGCTCGACAACCTGCAGGTCGATCGCTCCTTCACCCGCGACATGGGCGAGGCGGGGCGCGATCCCCGCTTCGCCGATCTTCTGCAGACGCTGAAGGACAATCTCGGCCTCGCCGCCACGATCGAAGGAGTCGAGACCGACGCCCAGTTCGAGCAGGCCCGGGCCATGGGCGCGAGTGCCGTGCAGGGCTTCCTGATCTCCCGGCCACTTGCCGCGCGCGACGTGCCGCGGATGCTCGCCCGCCGCGCGCGGGACCGCCGCCGCGCCGATCGCTAGGCCCTGTCGCTCATTCAGCAGCCAGTCAAACGACATGGCGGCGTGCCTTGGCTTCACTGTGGGAAAAAGCCATAGTGGGCTCCTAAGGCGGCTGAACGGGGTGCGAAAGACGGGGCATGCGGAGAAGGACGATCTTCATGACGGTGGCGGGCGGCATTCTTGCCAGCCTTGCAACGGCAGCCACCTGGCTGGTCGTCGCACCGCCGGACCTGCTGCGCGTCGGCGATGCCTATGCGGCGAAGATGGTCTGTTCCAATCTGTTTCTCGCCGGGCGCAGCGCGGGGCGGGTGCTGGACGACGACGTTCAGGCGCCCGGTCATCCGCTGCTGCGGCTTGTGCGCGTCTCCGTCGACGAGCAGCGCAAGACCGTGACGGCGCGCATGTTCGGCTTTGCCGCCGCCAGCCATGCGATCTTCCGCGATGGCCTCGGCTGCTCCAACGTGACCGAAGGCGGGTTCGCGGCCTTTCCGGGCAACAAGTCGCTGCGCCGGCGCGGCCCTTCGCCCGATGATCCGGCGCCTTGGCCGGAGGGCGGCGGGGCCGAAGTCAGCCCGCCGATCCAGGCGCTGATCGACGACGATGCCATGGCGGGCGAGGGCATGCGCGCCCTCGTCGTCGTCAAGGATGGCCGGATCATCGCCGAGCGCTACGGCGAGGGTTTCTACACCTCGACGCCCTTGCTCGGCTGGTCGATGACGAAAACGGTTACGGCGGCGCTGATCGGCATTCGCATCGGCGATGGGCAGATGGCGCTCGACAAGGCCGACCTCCTGCCGCAATGGCGCAACGACGAGCGCAGCCGCATCACGCTGGGCGATCTGATGGCCATGCAGAGCGGCCTGCAGTTCAACGAGAATTACGGCACCGTCTCCGATGCGACGCGCATGCTGTTCCTTGAAAACGACATGGCGGCCTATGCCGCCTCCCGGCCGCTCGAGGCCTCGCCCGGCACCCGCTTCGCCTATTCGAGCGGCACATCGGTTATTCTCGCCCGCCTGTGGATGAATTCCTTCTCCAGTCCGCGCGAGGCGCTGACCTTTCCGCGCACGCGGCTGTTCCGGCCGCTCGGCATGCAGAGCGCCATTCTGGAGCCCGATGCGCACGGTACCTTCGTGGGCTCGTCCTATCTCTATGCAACGGCGCGCGACTGGGCGCGCTTTGCGCTTCTTCTGCTGCAGAACGGGCGCTGGAACGACGAGCAGATCCTCCCCGATGGGTTCGTGCAGATGATGCGCACCCCGACAGCCGCCTCCGGTGGGCGGTTCGGCAACGGCCAGGTCTGGACGCGCTCCGGCGAGGAGGAGGCCGGCTTCCCGGTCGGCACCTATTTTATGCGTGGGCATGATGGCCAGTCGATCATGCTGGTGCCGTCGCTGAACTTGGCGGTCCTGCGCATGGGGCTGACCCCGCGCCGCAGCGGCTATGATGTCACGGTGCTGCAGAAGGGTGTGATCGAGGCGCTCGCCAAGCGCGACGCGAAGACGCCCTAGACGCTTGAAGCACGCCATCTCCGGCCGGCTTGGCAACCGCCCGCTGCATTCCCAGCGTTTCAAGACTTAAGATTGGTTTGGCCGGTCCAGGGTGAGGAAGCGGCAGCGCGCGGCGGGGCTTTCGTGCCCGCGCCGCATGGGTCAGCGCATGTTCAGTTGGTCGAGCATGCCCTTGCTCTTGGCCGTGTTGTAATAGCCGCTGGCATAGAGGCGGACGGCGTGGTCGTTCTGGTTGTCCGCCACCATCCAGGCGCCGCGCAGATATTGCGTGGCATATTTCAGGTTGGTCTCGGCGTCGAACAGGCCTTCCGCCGGACCGTCATAGCCGAGGCTCTTGGCCGTGTTATAGCGGATCTGCATCAGCCCGTAATTGCCGTTGTGGTAGGCGCGTGGATTGTAGGTGCTCTCACGCTTGACCACGCGGTGGACCAGCTCTTCCGGGATTTCGTTCAGCTTGGCGTAATAGGCGATCAGCCTGTCGAGCTCGGGGCGGTTGCTGGTCGGCTTCTGCCGGCCGAGCAGAGAGCTCGCAGCGCCCTCGACCTTGGCATAGGCGGCGGCAATGGCGTTCGGCTTCGGGCTCGGAACGATCATCCGGTTGGCGACCAGGTTTTCCAGGCCGACCGGCTCGCCCGTATCGAAATCGGAATCCATGGCCCGCATGGTGAGCCCATCGGGCGAGAAGGGGACCTTGACCGTCTCGACCGTGACGATGGCCTTGGTCGTGGCGGGAATGGGCTCGGCGGTCGGCTCGCTCACGGTCGCACCGGGGCGGGCGCCCTTCGTGGCCAGCGAGGCCATTTCGATGGGCGCGGACACGCCGGCAGCGGCGGTCGCGGTCTGGATCGATGCGGCAGCGGCGTTGGACGGGGTGGTTTCGGCCAGCGCAAGCGCGCTCGGAACCGGGGCGCCGGCGGCCGTGGCGCCGGGGGCGGTCACGCCGGAGGCTGTGGGATCAGCGGGTTTTGCCATCGCCGTTTGCGTGGCGAGGGCCGCGGCGGTGGCGCTTGCTGCGCCATCCGGCGTCGGCAGCGCATAGGCCGTCATTTCCGTTCCAGGCTTGGCCAGTGGCGTCACGGTCTGCGCCGCGGTCAGTTGCTCAAGCGGTGTTCTCTCGACGCTCGAGCAGGCCGCAAGCGAGGCCACCGAGAGGAGAGCACAGGCTTTCAGCGCCGACGTGCTCACGGAAAAACGGAAATCTGCCATGCTGTCGCTTTCATAGATGCGGCCCCGCAGCCCCTCTCATCAGACGTCGTTTCCTTCGTCCGGCGCGCACCCTCATTAACCTATCGACCCCGCGCCCGCAAGCTTCAGGCCGGTTTCACGGGCTTCGTGGCCAGCTTCGCGCAAGCAAAAGGCCCGCAAAATGCCGGATTTCCGGGCTTTGCGGGCCTTCAGACAGTGTTAACAAAACTTAATGCGCGGCCTTCCAACCCTGGCCGATCTCATCCATCAGGGTGCCGAACCACGGTGTCTTGACGTCGAAGTGCTTGCCGCCGCGGATGCGCGGAAACTCGATCGTCCGCAGCCGGCCACCTTGGTCCTCGTCATGGCCGGTGACCCCCGAGACGCCCTTGAGTGCGCTTTCGACCGCCAGATCGACCATGCCCTTGATGAGCCGGAGATCGTCGACATTGGCCGGCGCCGACCGGGCGAAGTAGCCGGACTTCTGCACCAGGGCACGCTCGGCACCGAGAAGATCGGCAAACTGCCGCGAGAACCAGCTGCCGACATTGATCGTGTCGATCTTCACATGGCCGAAGGCGTCGCGCTTCACGGCCTCGCCGGAGGCTTCGCGCTCGGCGACGATGGCATCGAGGCAGGCGCCTTCGCTGACGAACAGCGTGACCGAACCGTTTCTGGCCATGACGCCGCGCAGCCGCTCGGCCTCGGCCTCGAGATCGAAGGCCGTTTCCGGCAGATAGAGGCCGTCGATCCGCTTCATCTGCGGGTTCATCATGAAGCCGTCGACGAACTCGGTGCCGTTGACGCGGGCGAGATAGGCGCGCGCCGTCGCCGCCGTCAGCCAGCCGCAATGGCGGCCCATCACCTCATGCACGACGAGGGTCTTCGGCGCCGCCGTCTGTTCGTTCGAGACATTGTCGAAGAACAGCGCGCCATATTCGGCCGCCGTCCAGGCGCCGAGCGACTGGCGGATCGGGACCACGTCATTGTCCACGGTCTTCGGAAGGCCGACGACGGTCAGGGCATAGCCATTGGCGCCGAGATAGGCGGCGAGGTCGGCGGCTGTCGTGTTGGTGTCGTCGCCGCCGATCGTGTGGAGGATGGTGACGCCGTCGGCCGCCAGACGATCGGCTGCGACCTTGAGCGGGTTCTCGCCGTCCTTCACGAGGCCGCGCTTCACGCAATCGGCGGTGTTGGTCAGCTTGACGCGGCTGTTGCCGATCGGCGACCCGCCAAACCGGTGAAGCAGCCCGGCCTTCTCCCGCATCGCTGCGTCGATCTCGATGCGATCGCCCAGCAGCAGGCCGTGATAGCCGGACCGATAGGCAACCAGTTCGATCTCCGGGGCGATATCGGTGTAGCGCTCGATAAGGCTGCCGACCGCCGATGAAAGGCAGGGCGCGAGCCCGCCCGCGGTCAGCATTGCGACTTTCTGTTTGGCCATGGATCCTCCTCGGGGACATCACGTGAGAGAGCAAGGGCTGCCAGCGGCGCCAGCCTTGCCGAATGGGACGGACGGGGCACAGGCACGGTCCTCACCGTACTTCTGCCTTGCCTCACCCCCCTCCTAGCGCAGATTCTGCGTAAGCGAAATGACAAGCCTCGACCGGCCTCCATCCTCCAAGGGTCGTTTCAAGGTCTTCAGCCACCGGTGTCGATCGCGATGCGACAAATTTATTGAGGGACCATCACAAAACTGTTATCAAGGGGGTGCCGCGTCGCATCCGTCTTGCGTCGGCTTCTGCCATCTGCTCAACAGGCCGGATCATGTCGGTGGGGGCACCGACCATCGATTGCGGCGGCATCCAGCAACCTTCCGGCGCCGTATGACTTATCGCACCGGAAGTTCACCGTCATCAGCGGAAAGCGAAGGCTCATGTCGATCTGGGATCGTCTTGTCGGGATCGTGACAGCCACGGGCAATGCGCTCGCAGGCGTGGTCGAAGCGTTGCGCACCCTGTTCGAGGGCGACCCCGAAACCCGGCGCAAGGTTGCCTTCTCGGTGGCGATGATCGCGCTGTCGGCCAAGATGGCGAAGGCCGATGGAATCGTCACGGAGAAGGAGGTCGCTGCCTTTCGCGACGTCTTCCAGTATCCGGAAGACCAGGCCCAGAACGTCGCACGGCTCTACAACCTCGCCCGCCAGGACGTTGCCGGCTACGAGGCCTATGCCGAGAAGCTGTCGGCGCTGTGCGCATCCGGCGAGGCGGATTGCCCGATGCTCGAGAATATCGTCGACGGCCTGTTCCACATCGCCACGGCCGATGGTGCGCTGCACGACAAGGAACTCGCCTTCCTGCGCCGCGTCGGCGAGATCTTCAAGCTGACGGAGGCCGGCTTCGAGAAGATCATGTGCCGCTATGTCATGTCGTCCGGTGTCGATCCCTATCAATTGCTTGGCGTTTCGCGGAAGGACGACTTCTCGACCATCCGCCACCGGTATCGGCTGCTGGTCTCGCAGACCCATCCCGACCGGCTGATCGCCGCCGGCGCCCCGGCCGAGGCGCATGCCGAAGCCCATGATCGCATGGCGGCTCTCAATGCCGCCTATGAGGCGATCGAGAAGGAACGCCGCGCCGCATGAGCCCCCTTCACTGGGATTATCCCCGGGCACGGGTCATTCCGTCACCCAATCACGGCGAGCGCGTCGGCACCGACCGCCCGGATATTCTCCTCCTCCATTACACCGGCATGCCCTCGGCCGAGGGCGCGCGCGACTGGCTCTGCACGCCGGAAAGCCAGGTCTCCTGTCACTACCTCGTCTATGAAGACGGACGGATCGACCAGCTGGTGCCGGAGACGCGCCGGGCCTGGCACGCGGGAAAAAGCATGTGGCAGGGGCAGAGCGACATCAATTCACGCTCGATCGGCATCGAAATCGCCAATGCCGGCCATCCGGGCGGCCTCCCGCCCTACCCGGATCGACAGATCGCGGCGCTGATCGAATTGTGTCAGTTCTGTGTCGAGCGATGGTCGATCAGCCCGGAAAAGGTGCTCGCACATAGTGACGTCGCCCCCATTCGCAAGGTGGATCCGGGAGAAGTTTTCCCCTGGAAGAACTTGTATGACAAAGGGGTTGGCCACTGGGTTGCGCCTGCGCCGGTTTCGGGCGGGCGCTTCTTCCAAGAGGGCGATGTCGGCCAGCCGGTGGAAGCGATCCAGTCCATGCTCTCGCTTTATGGCTATGGCATTGAGATCGATGGACAATTCGGACCGAAGACCGCCGGGGTGGTGGAAGCCTTCCAGCGCCATTTTCGCCCGGAACGAATCGACGGCATCGCCGATATTTCGACGTTGGATACGCTTCACCGCCTGCTGGCAGCGCTCCCGAAGTTCTCTTCCTGATTGCATCGCCGCTCGGCCGCATCGCAGCGCTTTTGCTGCATTGCCACAGGATGACCATCTTCGCCCCCAATTTTAAGGGGGTACCGACCGCAAGACACGCCTGTATCGCGTTTGATTGTCGATTGCGGGTGACGAAGACGTGGTGCGGACGGCAGGGCGGGGCGCCCTTGGCAAAGACCGTTCCGCCACCCAGCGGAGACTTCACCATCCATGAGACGACCGACTGTCGTTCAGGCAGCCGCCTGCTTTTGCATGCTTCTTTCCGGGGTTCAGACTTCTTTTGCGGGCGATGACGCTCAGACCATCACGGCAGCCTTGCCGGATGTCAGTCGCCTCGAGGGCTATCCGGCGCCGGTTCCGGAGCCGCTTGCCACACCCTATGCGCCGCTCATCGAAACCTATGCGGAGGAATATGGCGTTCCTCTCGATCTCGCCCAGGCGGTGATCCGGGTGGAGAGCAACTACAATCCGAAGGCGCGCGGCAGTGCCGGCGAGATCGGCCTGATGCAGATCAAGCCTGCCACCGCGCGGATGATGGGCTATGACGGCGGCCGAACCGGCCTCTTCGATCCGGAGACGAACATCAAGTTCGGTATGAAGTACCTCGCCAAGGCGCATCTTCTGTCCGGCGGTTTCACTTGCGGCACGATCCTGCGATACAATGCCGGCCACGGCGCCACCCGCATGAATCCCGTGTCTCGCCGGTATTGCGGCAAGGTGCAAACGCTCCTCGACTCGTGATAGCGCTGCGGTCCACCGCCGCGCATCCGCGCCGCCGCTCGCCACCGCGGGCGGCGCCCGCCTCGAGGATCCACCATGCAGTCAGCATTCGATGTCATCGTGATCGGCAAGGGCATGATGGGTGTGGCGGCCGCACGCCATCTTGCTCTCGCCGGGGCGCGGGTTGCCCTCATCGGCCCCGACGAGCCGCGCGACTGGGCGGCGCATCCCGGCGTCTTCGCCAGCCACTATGACAATGGCCGCATCACCCGCACCATCGATCCGAGTGCCGACTGGGCGCGGCTCGCCCGAAGGTCCATCGAACGCTATGGCGAGATCGAATCACGGTCCGGCATTCGCTTCTACACGGAAGCCGGATGCCTGATCTTAGCACGGGAGGAAGAGGACCGCCTGGCAGCGGCCAAGCGTGCCGCCGATGCGCTCGACGTGGCGACGGAGCATCTCAGCCCCTATGCGCTCGCGGAGCGCTTTCCCGCCCTTGCTTTTTCGGCAGGCGATGCCGGCCTCTATGAAGCAAGCGGTGCCGGCCATATCAATCCGCGGGCCTTCGTCGCCGCCTCGCTCGTGTGCGCCGTGCTGCTTGGCGTCACCGTCCTGTCCAAGGAGGTCCGGGCTGTCGAGGATACATCGCACGGCGTGACGGTCGAGATGATCGACGGGACGACGCTTCTCGGCGGCAAGGCGCTCGTCGCCACCGGCGCCTTTGCGCTGCAGCCTCGGCTGACCGGCGTTCCGCTTGACCTGTCGGTCTTTGGGAGAACGGTGGTGTTCGCAGAGATCGGGCCCGATGATGCGGCCCGGCTCGCTGCCATGCCCTCGCTCATCCGCGATGCGGCGCGCGAAGCGGACAGCTATTACCTTCTCCCGCCGATCGTCTATCCGGACGGCAGGACCTATTTGAAGATCGGCGGCGACCCGACCGATCGCGCCCTTGCCGACGAAGGGGCGATCCGCGCGTGGTTCCGCAGCGGAGGCGATGACGCCGCTGCCGCCCATATGGCGCGCCACCTCAGCGCCCTCCTGCCGGACCTCCGCCCCGTCTCGCTGCACCACGCCCCCTGCGCGGTGACGAAAACCGTCCACGACCTGCCTTACATCGGCTTCCCCACGTCGCCACGCATCGCCGTGCTGACCGGCGGCAACGGCAAGGCGGCGAAAAGCGCCGACGAAATCGGCCGGCTCGGTGCGGTGATGGTGGAGAAGGGCACGCTGGCCGGCGAGGGGTATTCGGGGGATTTTTCGCCAGTGGTGCGGTGAGGCGAAAGTTTAAGCGCGACGCATCGCTTGCTCCGGCAGGCCAATTTGATAGATAGGCGGCGCCGGGCAGCCCGCACGGTGCCGAGCTTGCGGACGCCTGTCAGGCTGCCGTCGTTCGAACGGGTAAGGGATGACGCTATGATTCTGGCCGCCGGCGCTTCGCTCAAGGATGCGCTTCGTTCGATCAGACGCCACCTTCTGTTCCGCAGCCTCGACAAGCGTGTCGTTGCGCTCAACAAGGGGCGCAGTTTCCGCACCGACGACCGGAAGAAGAGCGCGGACCTGCTACAGACGATCGACAAGGCGATCGCGAAGAACCCCGGCGATGCGGCGCTGCTGCTTCTCATGAAGGCGGAGGTCTATCAGACAGCGGGCTTCTACACCGAGGCGTTCGACCTTCTCTATGCGTGCTTCGAAAAGGATCGTTCGGAGGCGAATGTGGTCGCGCGGCGCGTATCGCGGCTTCTGACCGTGATCGGCTTCAACCGGACCGGATGGGAATCGGTCCAGTTCACCCAGCCGGAGCGCAGCGTGACCCGCACCGAATTCCTCAACGCCATCCTGCCAAAGCTCGAGGCGCTGAAGGCAGCGCTCCCGCACTCTCCGGTGATGACGGAAACCTTGCGCAAGCGGCTGATGTTGCTCGGCAACGCTGCGAACCTTGTCGCATTCGATGAGGCGAACTTTGCCCGGCGTCCAACGACGGACGCCTCTGCCTCTCTCATCCAATCCCTCATCCGCGACTTCGATTCCTCCCGCAAGGTTGACAGTCTCGTGCGGGCCCATGATGTCGTCGATCGAAAGCCGCTCGGCACCTTCAAGACCAACTATATCGGTGCGGCGGCTCTGGCTTCGGCAATGGCAGGCCAGGAGGCCTGGAAAGAGAAGATTCTCGCGGCGCGCGGCGGCAAGCCACCAAAGTCGGTCCTCGATATCTATCGGTCCGCTCCGACCCTGATCCGTCATCGCGCGATCCTCTCCCAGAAGAAGCTCTGGAATTTCGTCTATGATGGCGATGAGGCACTGAAGCGGATGGTGGTGCGCGACATGGCGCGCTCGCCGGAGGTGTCCTATCTGCGATCCGGAAAGGTCGCGCGGGATACGCTGACCCGCTCTGCGATGACCAAGGAATATTGGGATCAGACGCAGCGCCAAGAGCTTGTCTCGCTGATCGGCGAGCGCATGCCGAAGCGGGCTATGACCGCGCAGCAGTTTCTGACCCAGGCCTCATGGCTGGCACAGGCTGGGGAATGGGAAGGGGCTGCGCAGGCCTTCGAAAGGGCTGAACGGGCTCGCGGATGGACGCCGACACTCGACGTCGCCTTCTCCGGCCGTCGATCCTTCTTGCCGGTTGCGCTCGTTCGTTCGCCGGAATTTGACGAGGCGGCATTCCCCTATAGCGATGCAGCCGTCCAGCTGACTATGGTCACCGCACCGGCGACACAGCCGCAACGCGTGCTTCTGGCCTGTTCCGATCCCCGCTACTTCGCACGCTATGCCGAAATCTATGTCCAGTCCGTTCGCAAGAGCGGCAGCGAGGTGCCCATCCATTTCCATGTGATCAACCCGACAGACGACACCCTGCGTCGCCACGCGGCCTTGAACGCGCGGTTCGGGTCTCTGTCGCTGTCGACGGAGCGGCTCGAGGTTGAAAAGACGACCTATTACGCCTGCGTCCGGTTCTTCCGTGCGCCGAGTTTCCTCCGCATGCTCGGCTGCGATATTCTTCTCACCGATATCGATGTCACCTATCCACGCGATCCCGAGCCCTTCTTGCGCGACGCGCGCGTGCTGGAGGCGGATGCGGTCATGCGGTTCTACGACAAGGTGCGCGTGGCGCGTTCCACCGTTCGCGGCGATCTCGTCTATCGCTACCCGCGCATCCTGCCCTGGTCGCACGTCAATGCCGCATGCCTGGTCCTGCGCAATAATCCCAACGGACTTGCCTTTGCCGACGTCGTTCGAGCCGAGATGGCGCGCCATTTCGAGGAACTGATGAAGCATCCTGGCTCCGGCTGGTGGGCGGACCAGAACGCGCTCCTGGCGGCCTATCGCACCGTCCGCCGCGACCGACCGGATATCGTGGTCGCGAATGTCGAGGATATCGGCATGCCTTTCGGCGCTTTCGCCTCGAGCGAGGATCTGAGCATGTACCCCGCTGTCGGCTACAACAAGGCTGTTTTCGGCTGAGGTCCGCTTCCCGTAGCCCTTCCCCTCTGGCCAAGCCGCCCGCCTTCCGCTATTGCCCGCTTGCCAGTCGGCCGGGCAGCCGCGCTTCGCGAGGGCCGAAAGGCTGCGAGGTGAGGAAAGTCCGGGCTCCACGGAAAAACGGTGCCGGATAACGTCCGGCGGGGGCGACCCCAGGGACAGTGCCACAGAAAGCAGACCGCCCGCGCGTGCGCGGGTCAGGGTGAAAGGGTGGGGTAAGAGCCCACCGCGCCTCTGGCAACAGAGGCGGCACGGTAAACCCCACCGGGAGCAAAACCGAATAGGGATGACGCGGATGCGGCTTTCGGGCCGCTCCGGCCTTTTCCGGGCCAGTCATCCGGGTGGGTTGCACGAGGCGGCGCGCAAGCGTCGTCCCAGATGAATGGCTGCCACGTTCCGGTCTCGCGACCGGGGCCATACAGAACCCGGCTTACAGGCCGACTGGCAAATTTCCCTCTTTTTCGAAGGCTGTTGCAGGCCGCTCCAGGAGCGGCTGCAACCGTCTGTTTCTCCTCGACTTTTGCCGAGACGACCTCCGCTCGGACAGCGCGGTGACGGTCTCGAAATCATGCGTCTTAACAAGGGTTTAACTGGGCGATCGTAACGCTTTGTTAAACTTAACGGTCTATCAATATCTGCTGGACGGACGACCCTGAACCAGCCAATTCCCATTGACCCCCATATGCTCCCATGATATCCCAAACCTGCACTGCACGAGGGTCGCTCAGGACCCGATCATCGCGAGTTTGGTGGTTGCTCCAACAGGGGCTTTGGAACGGGCATCTCGCCCGGTGGTGTTCTTTTGTGTCTTGTTTCGGGGGTGAGCGCGGCGTTACGAGGCGTCCGCGCCGGATGGAAACGGCTGTCTCGCGTCATGAACCGCTTTCTTTCGCATGCCACGAACCGGATCGATGCGAAGGGACGGGTGTCCGTTCCGGCGCCGTTTCGCGCGGTGCTGGCGAAGCTCGATATCCGGGAGCTGTTCTGCTTCCAGGATTTCGTGTTTCCGGCGATCAGCGCCGGCGGGCCGGAGCTCCTCGAGCGATTCGAGCGGCAGATTGCGGACGAGGATCCGTTTTCGCCGCATGCGAACGAGATGTCGCTCCTTATTCACGGGGGCGGGGTCTTCATGAAGCTCGACCAGGAGGGTCGGCTGATGGTCACGGATTTCATTCGCGACTTCACCGGCATCACCACGGAGGTGACCTTCGTCGGACGGGCGGATCACTTCCAGCTCTGGTCGCCGCAGGCATTCCAGGATGCCCAGGCAGCGGCGCGTCAGTCGCGGCGGGTTCACGCGCCGAGACCGGCAGGGGTTGGCGACTAGCATGGAGAACTGGAATGGCGGCGGATCAAGGCGCAGGACAACCTGAAGCCGATGGCGGACCGGTCCGCCACATTCCAGTTCTTCTTCCCGAGGTGCTCAAGGCCCTCGATCCGAAGCCCGGCAAGGTGATCCTGGACGGGACGTTCGGAGCCGGCGGTTACAGCCGGGCCATTCTGGACGCCGGTGCCACCGTGATCGGGCTCGACCGCGATCCGACGGCGATAGCCGGCGGCCAGCCGATGCTTGCCGAAATGCAGGGCCGGCTGAGTCTGGTTCATGACCGGTTTTCCGCGCTCGCCGTTCATGCGCCCGACGAGGGGCTTGATGGCGTGGTGCTCGATATCGGCGTCTCCTCCATGCAGATCGATGAGGCGGAGCGTGGCTTCTCCTTCTCCAAACGCGGCCCGCTCGACATGCGCATGTCGAGCTCGGGCGTCTCGGCGGCCGATGTCGTCAACCGGGCGAAGGTGTCCGATCTCATCCGCATCTTCGGCTTTCTCGGCGAGGAGCCGCAGTCCGGCCGCATCGCCCGCGCGATCGAGAAGCGCCGCGCCGAGCAGCCCTTCGAGACGACGCGCGATCTGGCAGGCCTGATCGAGGTCGTGACGCCGCGCAAGGCGAAGGATCGCATCCATCCGGCGACGCGCGTCTTCCAGGCGCTGCGCATCTTCGTCAATGACGAGCTCGGCGAGCTGGGTCGCGCGCTCTTTGCCGCCGAAGCCTCTCTCAAGCCCGGCGGGCGGCTCGTCGTCGTCACCTTCCATTCGCTGGAAGACCGCATCGTCAAGCGCTTCTTCCAGGATCGCGCCGGCAAGGCGTCCGGCTCGCGCCATCTTCCGATTGCACAATCGCGCGCCGCAACTTTCGCACCAGTCGGTAAGGCAATGATTGCGGCTGACGACGCCGAATCACTGCTCAATCCGCGGGCGCGCTCTGCCAAGCTGCGCGCCGGCGAACGAACGAATGCCCCTCCCGAGGCCCATGACATGTCGATATTCGATCTGCCCGACCTTGCTGCTCTTGCAACGATGGGAGGCTGAGCCATGCTGCGAACGCTCGATATCGTCCTGATCGTCATCATGACCGCCGCGGCGACGGTGACCTACACGATCAAGCACAATGCCGAAAACAAGCTCGAGGAGGTGCGCCGGCTCGATGCGGCGATCAAGCTCGAGGAAGACACGATCGATCTTCTGAAGGCCGACTGGGCGCTACTCTCGCAGCCGAACCGGCTCGATCGGCTGGTCTCTGCCTATCAGCAGGATCTCGCCCTGCAGCCGACGGCGCCGACCCAGCTCATCCATCCCGAGGAGCTGCCGATGTTGAAGGCCGATGTGCCGCCGCCGGAAGAGGTGGCGGACACCAAGGGCAAGGGCAAGACCAAGACGCCGGCGGCCCCCGCCGCCGACACGATCGCAACAGGTTCGGTGGCACGCTGATGTCCTTTCTGTCCCGCATCATGGTCGTCAAGAGCAAGGCGCACTTCTCCGCCGGCGGCAACAATCATCCGGGCGATGGCTCCGGCCGCTTCGAGGGCACCCGCAAGCGCAGCGGCACCCAGGCCCGCAGCCGCGTCGCGATCATGATGGGCGGCTTCGTGCTGGCCTATTGCATCATCGGCGGACGGCTCATCCAATATGGCTTCGCCCAGCCGGACTCCGTGTCGAGCATCGGCCGCGCCGACAACCTCATGGCTTCGCGCCCCGATATTCTCGACCGCAACGGCGAGGTTCTGGCCACCGATATCCGCACCGTCTCGCTCTTTGCCGAGCCGCACAAGATCGTCGATGCCGACGAAGCGGTCGAGCAACTGGCGACGGTCCTGCCCAACCTCAACGTCGCCGACATCTACAACAAGCTGAAGTCGAAATCGCGGTTCCAGTGGCTGCGGCGGCAGCTGACGCCGAAGCAGCAGAGCGATATTCTGGCGCTCGGCATTCCGGGCATCGGCTTCCGGCCGGAGAAGCGCCGCTTCTATCCGGGCGGCGCCACGGCCGCGCATATCGTCGGCCACGTCAATGTGGACAATCGCGGCATCGCCGGCATGGAGCGCTGGATCGACGGGCAGGGCCTCGCCGATCTCGCCGCCATCGGCATGACCAGCGATGCCAAGCTGGAGCCCGTGCGCCTGTCGATCGATCTGCGCGTGCAGAACATCGTGCGCGAGGTGATCGACCACGGTATGAAGGAATTCCAGGCCATCGCCGCCGGCGCCGTGGTCATGGATGTCCACACGGGCGAAATCCTCGCCATGGCCTCGGTCCCGGATTACGATCCCAACAATCCGGCCTCGGGCGGCGAGGAAGGCTGGATGAACCGCATGTCGAACGGCACGTTCGAGATGGGTTCGACCTTCAAATCCTTCACGACCGCCATGGCGCTCGATTCGGGCAAGGTGACGCTCAGGGACAGTTTCGACGCCCGGTTCCCGATCCGGATCGGCGGCTTTACCATCAAGGACTTTCACGGCAAGCATCGGGTGCTGACCGTGCCGGAGATCTTCCAGTATTCCTCCAACATCGGCACCGCCAAGATGGCCGATCTGGTGGGCATCGACGCGCATAAGGAGTTTCTGACGCGTCTCGGCCTGCTGACCAAGCTGCCGACCGAGCTGCCGGAGGTGAAGACTCCGAGCCAGCCGCGGGTGTGGAAGAAGATCAACTCCATCACCATCTCGTTCGGCCATGGCGTCTCGACCACGCCGCTGCAGACGGCGGTGGCCGGTGCGGCGCTGATCAATGGCGGCAAGCTGATCGAGCCCACCTTCCTGCCGCGTACCCGCGAGGAAGCGGACCAGACGGCCGTTCCGGTCATCAAGAAGTCGACCAGCGACGACATGCGCTATCTCTTCCGCTGGAACGGCACGCATGGCTCGGGCAAGAACGCCCTCGTGCCCGGCTTCAATGTCGGGGGCAAGACCGGCACGGCCGACAAGGTGGTCAACGGCCGCTATTCCAGCGAGCTCAACTTCAACGCCTTCCTTGCCGGCTTCCCGATCGACGATCCGCAATATGTCGTTCTCGCCATCATCGACGCGCCGAAGACAGGCGAGAAGGGTATCCGCACCGCCGCCGGCAATGCCGCGCCGCTGGTGCGCGATATCATCGCCCGCTCGGCCCCCATGCTCGGCGTGGAGCCCAAGTTCGGCCCGGACGGGTCCGCCTTGCTCGTGTCGTATTGAGGCGTAGAACGATCCGACGCGGCGTCCGTCGGATGCGTGAAGAGGGGTAGACATTTGCAACAGATGACGATCAGCGACCTCATCGGTCAGGAGTTCCCGGAAGCCCGCTCGGCTGCGGCCGCCATGGAGGCGCGCGTGTCTGCGGTTACCGCGGACAGCCGGCAGGTGACGCCGGGCAGCGTCTTCGTGGCCGTTGCCGGGACCAAGGCCGATGGACGCCGCTACGTTGCCGA
Organism: Rhizobium sp. CC-YZS058; assembly: GCF_034720595.1. Lineage (NCBI taxonomy): Bacteria > Pseudomonadati > Pseudomonadota > Alphaproteobacteria > Hyphomicrobiales > Rhizobiaceae > Rhizobium > Rhizobium sp. CC-YZS058. The sequence continues at coordinate 1,436,147 of NZ_JAYESJ010000001.1, forward strand.
TGCGCAGGCGCGCGGCGCGGCCGTGATCGTCACCGATACCGCACTCGATCTTGAAACCGACCTTCCCGTGCTGCGGGTGGACGCGCCGCGCCGCTTTCTGGCGCTGGCCGCCGCCAGGCTGGCCGGCGCGCAGCCGGAGGTCATCGTCGCCGTCACGGGCACGGCCGGCAAGACCTCGGTCGCGGCCTTCACCCGTCAGATCTGGGCCCATAGCGGGCTTGCCGCTGCCATGATCGGCACGACCGGCGTCGTGGCGCCGGGGCGCAAGGATTACGGCTCGCTGACGACGCCCGACCCCGTTTCGCTGCATGGCCTGCTGGCCGAGCTGGCAGGCGCCGGCGTCACCCATGCCGCCATGGAAGCCTCCAGCCACGGGCTCGACCAGCATCGTCTCGACGGCGTCCGTCTTTCCGCCGCTGCCTTTACCAATCTCGGCCGCGACCACATGGACTACCATCCGACGGTCGAGCATTACCTGGCCGCCAAGATGCGGCTGTTCACCGATCTCCTGCCGAAGGGCGCGCCGGCGATCATCTTCGCCGATGGCGACTATTCGGAGGCGGCGGTGGCTGCCGCGCGCGCCGCCGGCGCGGATGTGCGCACGGTCGGGCGGAAGGGCGACTATCTCACGCTCAAGCGCGTCGAGCATTTCCGCCACAAGCAGATTGCCGAAATCCATGCCGCCGGCACGATCTATGAGGTGAACCTGCCGCTGGCGGGCGACTTCCAGATTGCCAACGCCCTCGTCGCCGCCGGCCTCGCCATGGCGACCGGCGTGCCGGCGAGGGAGGTGATGTCCGCGCTCGAAAAGCTCGAAGGCGCCTCCGGCCGGCTCGAACTGGTCGGCCAGACGCGTGATGGCGCGCTCGCCTATGTCGATTATGCCCACAAGCCGGATGCGCTGACCCATGTGCTGAGCTCCGTCCGCCCCTTCACCACGGGCCGCGTCGTCGTGGTGTTCGGCTGCGGCGGCGACCGGGACAAGGGCAAGCGTCCGCTGATGGGCGAAATCGCCGCCCGCCTTGCCGATGTCGTCATCGTCACGGACGACAATCCGCGCTCCGAGATTCCCGAAACCATTCGTGCCGAAATCCTTGCTGCCGCACCGGGCGCAACGGAGATCGGCGATCGCGCCGAGGCGATCCGCACCGCTGTCGCCATGCTGCAGCCGGGCGATACGCTGATCGTTGCCGGCAAGGGGCATGAGGAAGGACAGACGGTCGGGTCGGTAACCCTGCCTTTCTCCGACCATGCGGAACTGCGCAAGGCGCTGCAGGCCCAGGCGGCAGAGGCGCCACGGACGGGAGGGCAGGCGGTTTGAGCTATCTCTGGACAAAGGCCGATCTTCTGGCCGCCATGCATGGACGCCCGGTCGGCAACCTGCCGGAGGGAATCAACGGCATTTCGATCGACAGCCGCTCGCTCGGCAAGGGCGACGCCTTCTTCGCCATCAAGGGCGACCGGGTGGACGGACATGATTTCGCCGGCATCGCGCTCGCCAACGGCGCCTCGCTGCTGGTCGTCAGCGAAGGGAAGCTGCCGGCGCTCGGAAGGCTGATCGCGCCGATGATCGTGGTGGACGACGTGCTGGAGGCGATGATTCGCCTGGGCTGCGCGGCGCGTGACCGCTCCGCCGCCAAGATCATCGCCGTCACCGGTTCCGTCGGCAAGACGACGACCAAGGAGATGCTGCGGCACATGCTGTCGGCCACCGGGCGGGTCCATGCCTCCGTCGCCTCTTACAACAACCATTGGGGCGTGCCGCTGACGCTCGCCCGCATGCCGGAGGCGACCGATTACGGCGTCTTCGAGATCGGCATGAACCATCCGAACGAGATCCGGCCGCTGACCCGCATGGTGCGCCCGCATGTGGCGATCATCACCACGATCGCACCGGCCCATCTCGGCAATTTCCGCGACCTCGAGGAGATCGCCGCAGCCAAGGCCGAGATCATGGAGGGTCTGGTGGATGGCGGCCATGTGCTGCTCAACCGCGACAACGCCCAGTATCCGGCGCTGGAGCGGGCCGCGGCCATGCTCGGCGTTTCCAACGTCCACAGCTTCGGCACCGAACAGCGGGCCGATTTCCGCATGATCGAATATGCAAGCGCGCCGGACGGCGGCACGCTCTGGGCCGGCATCGGCGGCCGTACGGTCGAGGTGAAGATCGGCGCGCCGGGCCACCATATCGCCGAAAACGCGCTGGCCGCCATCGGCGCAGCGACACTTGCCGGCTCCGATCTCGACCGCGTGGTCGATGCGCTTGCGACCTTGACGCCGGAAAAGGGGCGTGGCGAGCGCCATGTTCTGAAGATCGGCAGCGGCCAGCTGACGCTGATCGACGAGAGCTACAACGCCAACCCCGCCTCCATGCGCGCGGCGATTGCCCTTCTGGCCGAGGCGGAGCCCGAGTTTGCGCCCTCCGGCGCAGCGGGTCGGCGGATCGCCATCCTGGGCGACATGCTGGAAATGGGCGCCCATTCGGCGGATGTCCATGCGCGGCTTTCGGCGCCGCTCATCGAGCAGGGCATCGACACGGTCTGGCTGGCGGGGCCGGAGATGAGCCATCTGCGCGAGGCGTTGCCGGAAACGGTCGAGGTCGTCTATCGCAGCTTCGTCGACGAATTGCTGGACTATGCGCTCACCCATGTGCGGGCCGGCGATGTCGTGATGGTCAAGTCGTCCAAGGGAACCGGCTGCGGGCGGATCGTGGCAGCCTTGCTTGACAAGTATCCGGCATTTGCCGAGACGGAACGCGCCGATTAGCGCCTTCTCCGCCGCGGCAAAGCTCTGTCGCGGCGGCAGCGCTCTTGGAATTTGAACAGGCTCGACCGGGCGGTTTTCCGGAGCGGGCGGGGCGGTCTCCGTCCTTGATCATTGTGTAACTGAAAGTGCCGCAAGGCCGGCGTCCCTTGGGGCGCATCACCTTTGGGGAAAGGTCCCTCATGCTCATCTGGCTTGTCGAACTGGCGGACCATTTCCAGTTTTTCAACCTGTTCCGCTACATCACCTTCCGGACAGGGGCGGCACTCTTCACCTCGGCCATGATCGTCTTCCTGTTCGGGCCGATGATGATCTCCTCGCTGCGCGTTCGCCAGGGCCGCGGTCAGCCGATCCGCGCCGATGGGCCACAGACCCATTTCAAGAAGGCGGGCACGCCGACCATGGGCGGCCTGATGATCCTGGCCGGCATCGTCGTCTCCTCCCTGCTCTGGGCGGATCTGTCCAGCGTCTACGTCGTCTCGACGCTCCTGGTCACGCTCGGCTTCGGCGCCATCGGCTTCTACGACGACTATCTGAAGGTGACCAAGCAGTCGGACAAGGGCTTTTCCGGCCGCGCCCGTCTCGGCATCGAGTTCGCCATCGCCGCCATCGCCGTATTCTTCATGATGCAGGCGGCACTGTCGGCCGGCACGTCCGGATCGACCTTCGGCTCGTCGCTGACCTTCCCCTTCCTCAAGGATTTCACGCTCAATCTCGGCTATTTCTTCGTGCTGTTCGGCGGCTTCGTCGTGGTGGGAGCGGGCAATGCCGTCAACCTGACGGATGGCCTCGACGGTCTGGCGATCGTGCCGGTCATGATCGCCGCCGCGGCCTTCGGCCTCATTTCCTATCTGGCCGGCAATGCCGTCTTCGCCAATTACCTGCAAATCCATTTCGTGCCCGGCACGGGCGAGCTCGCCGTCATCCTCGGCGCTGTCATCGGCGCCGGTCTCGGCTTTCTCTGGTTCAACGCGCCGCCCGCCGCCATCTTCATGGGCGATACGGGCTCGCTGGCGCTCGGCGGTCTGATCGGGACCGTGGCGGTCGCCACCAAGCACGAGATCGTCATGGTCATCATCGGCGGCCTGTTCGTCATGGAAACGCTGTCGGTCATCATCCAGGTCGGCTGGTTCAAGCGCACCGGAAGGCGCGTCTTCCTGATGGCGCCCATCCACCACCATTTCGAGAAGAAGGGCTGGACGGAAAGCCAGGTCGTCATCCGCTTCTGGATCATCGCCGTCATCCTGGCGATGATCGGCCTCTCGACCCTCAAGCTGCGGTGAGAGCGTCATGATCCCCGTCACCAGCTTCACCGGCAAACGGGTCGCGCTGTTCGGCCTCGGCGGCTCCGGCCTCGCGACTGCGCGCGCGCTCGTCAAGGGTGGTGCGGATGTGCTGGCCTGGGACGACAAGCCGGAGAGCGTCGCTAGGGCGGCCAAGGAAGGCATCGGCACGGCGGATCTGCGCGAGATCGACTGGTCGGGCATTGCGGTGCTCATCCTGTCGCCCGGCGTGCCACTCACCCATCCCGCGCCGCATTGGTCGGCCGATCTCGCGAGCGCGGCCGGCGTGGAAATCATCGGCGATATCGAGCTTTTTGTTCGCGAGCGCCGGACGCTTGCCCCCAATGCCCCGCTGATCTGCATCACCGGCACGAACGGCAAGTCGACGACGACGGCACTGATCGCCCATATCCTCAGGACAAGCGGCCGCGACACCCAGCTCGGCGGAAATATCGGCACCGCGGTGCTCACCCTCGATCCGCCAGCGGCGGACCGCTTCTACGTGGTCGAATGCTCCTCCTACCAGATCGATCTGGCGCCGAGCCTCGATCCGACCGTCGGGATCCTCCTCAACCTGACACCGGATCATATCGACCGTCATGGGACGATGGAGAATTACGCGGCCGTCAAGGCGCGCCTTGTGGCCGGCAGCCAGACCGCCGTGCTCGGCGACGACGATCCGTTCTGTCGAGCAATAGCAGCGGAGCTCGAGGCGAAGGGCCGACGTGTGCTGCGCATCTCGCGCGATCACGCGGTCCACTCCGGCCTCTACGCCGCGGGTACGGTTCTGCATCATGCCGGGGGAGAGGGCGAGACGATCTTTGCCGATCTCGCCGGCATCGAGACGCTGCGCGGCAGCCACAATGCCCAGAATGCCGCCGCCGCGATCGCCGCCTGCCTCGCGGTCGGCCTGAGCCGGGAAGAGATCGTCGCCGGCCTTGCATCCTTCCCCGGCCTCAAGCACCGCATGCAGCCGATTGCGCAGCGCGGGGCGGTGACCTTCGTCAATGACAGCAAGGCGACCAACGCCGATGCCGCCGCCCCGGCCTTGTCGAGCTATGACCGGATCTACTGGATTGCCGGCGGGGTTGCCAAGGAAGGCGGCATCGAGCCGCTGCGACCCTTCTTCCCAAAGATCGCCAAGGCCTATCTGATCGGCCAGGCGGCGGACGCCTTCGCGGCGACGCTCGGCGACGCCGTTCCGGTTTCGCGGTCGGGCACGCTGGAGGCCGCGGTGGCGGAAGCGGCGGCCGATGCCGAGCGGGCGGGCGAGACCGCAGCCGTCATGTTGTCCCCGGCTTGCGCAAGCTTCGACCAGTACAAGAACTTCGAGATGCGCGGCGATGCCTTCGTCGGCCATGTGGCCGGCCTGCCAGGCGTCGCCATGCTGATCTAGAGCATATCCAGCCGAAGCGTGATCGCTTCGGCGTCGGACAATGCGGTTAAAACAAAGACAGAGAGCATTGGAGGTGATCCCGTGATCGCCGGAAATGCTCTCACGGATAGCTTCGGCGCGCCGACGCGCCTGTTTGACGAGGGACGACGACAATGGTGAGCCGTGCGGAACGCGGGCCGGTGGCCGACTGGTTCTGGACGATCGACAGGTTCTTCCTGGCGACGTTCATCCTGCTGATGGGAATAGGCTTCATGCTGTCCTTCGCCGCGAGCCCCGCGGTGGCCGAGCGGCTGAACCTCGACAGCTTCCACTTCGTCAAGCGGCATGCCGCCTTCCTGCTGCCGGCCATTGCCGTCATGATCGGCATTTCCTTCCTCACCCCGCGCCAGGTGCGCCGCACCGCCATCATCCTGCTCATCGTCTCGCTCGGCATGATGGTGCTGGCGCTGCTCTTCGGCGCCGAGATCAAGGGCTCGCGCCGCTGGTTCTCGATCGGCCCGCTCGGCATCCAGCCGTCGGAATTCATGAAGCCCGCCTTCGTCGTCGTCTGCGCCTGGCTCTTCTCCGAACATGCCCGCCAGCCGGAAATTCCCGGCAATCTCTTCGCCATCCTGCTCTACATCATGGTGGCAGCACTCCTGGTCGCGCAGCCCGACCTCGGTCAGACCATTCTCACCACGGCCGTCTGGGGCGGCATGTTCTTCATGGCCGGCATGCCCTGGCTGTGGATCATCGTGCTCGGCGGCTCGGCGGTCGGCGGGCTCGTGGTCGCCTACACGGTGCTGCCGCACGTGGCAGGGCGTATCGACCGGTTCCTGACCGGCGAGGGCGACACCTTCCAGGTGGACACGGCGCGCGAGGCGATCATTCGTGGCGACTGGCTGGGGCAGGGGCCGGGCGAAGGCATCGTCAAGCGCATCATTCCCGACAGTCATACCGACTTCATCTTCTCGGTGGCGGCCGAGGAGTTCGGCATCATCTTCTGCATGGTGATCGTCGCCATCTTCTCGCTGCTCGTCATGCGCGGCCTGCGCCATGCGCTGCGCGAGCGCAACGACTTCACCCGCTTCGCCGTCGCCGGCCTCGTCTTGCAGATCGGCATTCAGTCGCTCATCAATGTCGGGGTCAATCTGGAGCTCCTGCCGGCCAAGGGCATGACCCTGCCGCTGATCTCCTACGGCGGCTCGTCCATGATCGCGATCTGCGTCACGGCCGGTTTCATTCTGGCGCTCACCCGCCACCGTCCCGAACAGCGCGCGCTCGAGCGGAGCCTCTTCCGCCCCGGCGCAGCGGTTCCGGCGGAGTAAAGCGGTCCGTCCGCACCCATTGGAGGTATTGCGTCATGACCAAGGGCATCGCCATGCTCGCCGCCGGGGGAACCGGCGGCCATCTTTTTCCGGCCGAGGCGCTCGCCCATGAGCTGAAGGCCATGGGCTTCAGCGTGCATCTGGTGACCGACAGCCGGGCTGAGCGCTATGCCGGCCGGTTTCCGGCCGATGAGATCCACGTGGTCTCCTCGGCCACGATCGGCTCGAAGAACCCGGTCAAGGTCGCCGCGTCGCTGTGGACGCTGTGGAGCGGCATTCGCGAGGCCAAGCGCCTGCTGCAGCGCGTGAAGCCGCAGGTGGTCGTCGGCTTCGGCGGGTACCCCACCGTGCCGCCGCTACTGGCCGCCACCAAGCTGCGTATCCCCTCGATGGTGCATGAGCAGAATGCCGTCATGGGACGGGCGAACCGGATGCTCGCCGGCCGCGTGATGGCGATCGCCGGCGGCTTCCTGCCGGAAACGGGCGGCAGCTACTCCGCAAAGACGGTAACGACCGGCAATCCGGTGCGCCCCGCAGTCCTCGAGGCGGCTCAGACGCCCTATACGCCGAGCCGGGCGGGCGAGACCTTTCGCCTCGTCGTCTTCGGTGGCAGCCAGGGGGCGCAGTTCTTCTCCAAGGCTCTGCCCGCGGCGATCGAGCGGCTGCCGGAGCCGCTGCGCCAGAGGCTTCATCTGACCCAGCAGGCCCGGCCGGAGGATCTCGACGGCGTCCGCAGCGCGGTCGCGAAGCTGAGCCTTTCCGGCGAGATTTCACCCTTTTTCACCGATATGGCCGAGCGGATCGGCGCGGCGCATCTGGTCATCTGCCGCTCCGGTGCGTCCACGGTCTCCGAGGTCGCGGTGATCGGCCGCCCGTCGATCCTCGTTCCCTATCCCTATGCGCTCGATCATGACCAGGCGGCCAATGCCGCGGCGCTTGCCGCCAATGGCGGGGCGCAGGTGATTGCCCAGGCGGAGCTTTCGCCCGACCGGCTCGCCTCGATCCTCAGCCAGGCGATGGAGGATCCGGAGGGACTTGCCGATCGGGCTGCACGGGCGCGCGCAACCGGACGGCCGGACGCAGCGCGCTTGCTTGCCGCCATGGTTGAGGCTATTGCGGGCGGTTCACCGATCAAAGAGTTCAAGGAAAGACGGTCATGAAACTGCCGCAGACGATCGGCCTCGTCCATTTCATCGGCATTGGCGGCATCGGCATGAGCGGCATCGCCGAGGTGCTGCACAATCTCGGCCATCGCGTTCAGGGCTCCGACCAGTCCGAAAGCGCCAATGTCCAGCGCCTGCGCGAAAAGGGCATCGAGGTTTTCGTTGGCCACAAGGCCGAGAATCTTGGCGATGCCGAGGTCGTGGTCGTTTCCACCGCGATCAAGAAGACCAATCCCGAGCTGATCGCCGCGCGCGAGAAGCTTTTGCCCGTGGTGCGCCGCGCCGAGATGCTGGCCGAACTGATGCGCTTCCGCTCGTCGATCGCGATCGGCGGCACCCATGGCAAGACGACGACCACCTCGATGGTCGCCGCCCTCCTGGAAGCCGGCGGTCTCGACCCGACCGTCATCAATGGCGGTATCATCAATGCCTACGGCACCAATGCCCGCATGGGGGCCGGCGAGTGGATGGTGGTCGAAGCCGACGAATCGGACGGCACCTTCCTGAAGCTGCCCGCCGATGTGGCTGTCGTCACCAATATCGATCCCGAGCATCTCGACCATTACGGCAATTTCGATGCCGTGCGCGCTGCCTTCCGGCAGTTCGTCGAAAACGTGCCCTTCTATGGTTTCGGCGTCATGTGCCTCGATCATCCCGAAGTGCAGACCATGGTTTCGCGCATCGAGGACCGCAAGGTCGTCACCTATGGCGAGAACCCGCAGGCCGATGTGCGCTTCCTCAATATCCGCATGGACGGCGCGACCTCGATCTTCGACGTCGTCATTCGCCGGCGCCGTACGGGGCAGCTGATCGAGCTCAAGGATCTGCGCCTGCCGATGCCCGGCCGGCACAACATTTCCAACGCGACCGCCGCGGTGGCCGTGGCGCAGCGTCTCGGCGTCAGCCCGGACAACATCGCGAAAGGCCTGGCGTCCTTCGGCGGCGTCAAGCGCCGCTTCACCTTCACCGGCGAGTGGAACAATGTCCGCGTCTATGACGACTACGGCCATCATCCCGTCGAGATCAAGGCCGTGCTGAAGGCGGCGCGCGAGGCCTGCCAGGGCCGCATCATCGCCGTCCACCAGCCGCATCGCTACAGCCGCCTGCAAAGCCTGTTCCAGGATTTCTCGGCCTGCTTCAACGATGCCGACACGATTCTGCTCTCGCCGGTCTATTCGGCCGGCGAAGAGCCGATCGAGGGCGTCAATTCGCAGGAGCTCGTGGCGCGCATCAAGGCCGGTGGCCACCGTGATGCCCGCTATGTCGAAGGTCCGGACGCGCTGGCGCCGATCGTCTCCACCATTGCACAACCTGGTGACTTCGTGGTTCTTTTGGGGGCGGGCAGCATTACATATTGGGCTGCCGCCTTGCCGGGAGAACTAGCGCGCGTGTCGGGACAGAGTGCATGAAACAGGTCAATGGAGTGAAGCTTCTTTCCTCGCTCGGCGACGGCGTGAAGGCCGTGCGCGGTCGGCTGACGCCGGATGCGCCCATGGACCGCGTGACCTGGTTCCGGGCCGGCGGCTTGGCCGAGCTGATGTTCCAGCCGCATGACCGCGAGGATCTGATTACCTTCCTGAAGCTGCTGCCGGACGACGTCCCGGTGATGGTGGCCGGCGTCGGTTCGAACCTGCTGGTGCGCGATGGCGGCATTCCGGGCGTCGTCATCCGCCTGTCTGCCAAGGGCTTCGGCGATCTGGAGCTCGTCGGAGAAAACCGCGTGCAGGCCGGCGCCATCTGCCCTGACAAGAATCTTGCTGCCATGACGCTCGATCACGGGATCGGCGGCTTCTTCTTCTATTACGGCATCCCCGGCACGGTCGGCGGAGCGCTGCGCATGAATGCCGGCGCCAATGGGGGAGAGACCCGCGAGCGCGTCGTCGAGGTGCATGCGGTCGATCGCAAGGGCGAGATCCATGTGCTGAGCAACGCCGATATGGGCTACAGCTACCGCTCCTCCACCGCGCCGAAGGATCTGATCTTCACCCACGCGATCTTCGAGGGCTATGCGGAAGACAAGGCAAAGATCCGCGCGGACATGGATGCGGTTCGCCAGCATCGCGAAACCGTGCAGCCGATCCGCGAGAAGACCGGGGGTTCGACCTTCAAAAATCCCGAGGGCCACTCCGCCTGGAAGCTGATCGACGAGGCCGGCTGCCGCGGCATGATGATCGGCGGCGCGCAGATGTCGCCCATGCATTGCAACTTCATGATCAACACCGGCCAGGCCAGCGGCTACGAACTCGAATATCTGGGCGAGACCGTGCGCCAGCGGGTCATGGAGACCTCCGGCATCAAGCTCGACTGGGAAATAAAGCGTATCGGCACCTTCATGCCGGGCTATGAGGTCCGCGAATTCCTGGGCCGGGCGACGGCCTAATGGAGCGCGCGCCGGCCGACACGCTGGTGCATAATGAGCGGGTGAAGCTCGCGGCGAACTCGATTGACCGCCTGGCGACAGCGTCGATCGCTGCCGGCTTCATCACGCCGGTGGTGCCTCTTGCAAACGGCCAGCTCGTCTTCACGTTCTCGACCCCGCTCGCCATCTCGACGGCAACTTGGCTTTTCGCGGCGCTGGCACTACATTTGGCAGCAAGGCACCTGCTCGGAAAGCTCAGGCAATGACCTTCGGCACGATCTTTTATCTCTATCTCCTTCCGCTCCTGCTCGTTGCCTTTGTTTGGGGCGCGATCTGGCTCGGCGAGTGGCGGACGGCGCGAAAGCACAGGCTTCATCCGGGCGAGTAGGTGCCCGACCGATTGCCTCGAAACAGAAAAGCCCTGCCGAGCGAACCGCTTGGCAGGGCTTTTTGGTCTTCTGAGTCAGATTGAACTTACACTTCGTCGCGGCCCGACAGCAGGATGCAGGCGAGTGTGATGACGGCGGCGGCGGCGAGGTAGTAGCCGACATAGGTCATGCCGTAGGTCGCCTGCAGATAGGTGGCGATATAGGGCGCCAGCGAGGCGCCGAAGATGCCGGCGAAGTTGAAGGTGATCGACGAGCCCGTATAGCGGACATTGGTCGGGAAGGGGGCCGCGAGCGCCGTGCCGATCAGACCATAGGTGACGCCCATCAGCGCCATGGCGATGACGACGAAGACGATCACATTCGTCTCGCCGCTCGTCAGCAGCGGACCAAGGAAGAAGGAGAACAGGCCGATCAGCACGGTAACGCCGATCAGGATCTCGCGCCGCCCGAAACGCTCGGCCAGCTTGCCGGCCACGGGAATGAAGAGGCCGAACAGAACCGAGCCGAGGATCTGGATCTCCAGCGCGTCGAGGAAGGGCAACTTCAGGACCTTGACGTTGTAGGACAGCAGATAGGCCGAGCCGATATAGAACAGCACGAAGGTCGCGAGTGCCACGAAGGTGCCGAGCACCAGCGAGCGCTTGTGATGGCGGAACAGCTCCGCGACCGGCACCGCGACGCGTTCATGCTTGTCGATCGCCTTCTGGAAGGCCGGCGTCTCGGTGATCGACAGACGTACCCAGAGGCCGACGGCAATCAGCAGGATCGAGGCGACGAAGGGAATGCGCCAGCCCCAGCTCAAGAGCGCATCCTGCGAGATGACATGCAGGAGCAGCCAGAAGATGCCGGAGGAGAGGAACAGGCCGACCGGTGCGCCGAGCTGCGGGAACATGCCGTACCAGCTGCGCTTGCCTTCCGGCGCGTTTTCCGTCGCCAGCAGCACGGCGCCGCCCCATTCGCCGCCGAGGCCGAAGCCCTGGCCGAATCGGCAGAGCGCGAGGAGAAGCGGGGCGATGACGCCGATCTGCTCATAGGTCGGCAGCAGGCCGATGATGACGGTCGAGATACCCATGGTGAGCAGGGCGGCGACCAGCGTCGTCTTGCGGCCGATCCGGTCCCCGTAATGCCCGAAGACCACCGCGCCGAGCGGGCGGGCGAAGAAGGCGATGGAGAAGGTCGCGAAGGAGGCGAGAAGCGCGGTCGTCGGGTCGCTGTTCGGGAAGAACAGGGTCGGGAAGACCAGCACGGCGGCGGTCGCATAGACATAGAAGTCGAAGAATTCGATCGTGGTGCCGACGAGGCTCGCCAGAAGCACGCGGGCCGGGGAGTTCGTCGCGCGTGCGTCCAAAACGTCTGCGGTCGGCGATCCGGTGGGTATCGCTTTGCTCATGGTTCTGTCCGTCAAATTAAGGAAGGCGGCTTGCCATCAAGCGCGCTCTTCCAGCGGCTCTTACGGCAAGTTCCTTTCGGAATAAACCCGCAAAACGCAAGATTATAATGGGTTAGCAGCTCCTGTTGAAGGCAGCTGTGATGCGAATGCATGGCTGCTGGAAGGGTGACGGCGCCATCTGCCTCTTTCCTCATCAGCGGCGCGTCACATCGGGCCAGATCGGCCGGCAGGGTAGCTGTTGCACAAATGACCCATGCAGCGGCGCGGCGTCTGCGAGCGCCCTCTCCCCGGGCTGGATCCCGTGCCAGGTTAACGAAAGTAAACGGTTCATTAACCTTAATGGCTCTTAAGTGCTTTCCAGTCGACGGCGCGACTCGCGGAAGGCAGGCGGGGCGGCAGTCGGCACAGGGTTCGAAGGCAGAGTGTCGAGGGTATCATGAGCGGCAAACACGTGGCGGTGCTGATGGGCGGCTTTTCGTCCGAGCGTCCGGTGAGCCTATCTTCGGGTGCCGCCTGCGCGGCGGCGCTGGAGGAGGAGGGCTACCGCGTCACCCGCGTCGATGTCGACCGCACGGTCGCCAGCGTGCTTGCCGATCTCCGACCGGATGTCGCCTTCAACGCCCTGCATGGGCCCTATGGCGAAGACGGTTCGATCCAGGGCATCCTCGACTACCTTGAAATCCCCTATACGCATTCCGGCGTTCTGGCCTCTGCGCTTGCCATGGACAAGGCGCTCGCCAAGCATGTGGCCAAGGCCGCAGGCATTCCCGTCGCCGAAACGCTGATCATGGACCGTCACGCGATCACCGGTGCGCATCCGATGCCGGCCCCCTATGTGGTCAAGCCCGTGCGCGAAGGGTCGAGCTTCGGCATCGTCATCGTCAAGGAAGACCAGTCCCATCCGCCGCAGATCCTGTCGTCCAGCGAATGGCGCTACGGCGACCGGGTGATGGTCGAGCGCTATATTCCCGGCCGCGAGCTGACCTGCGGCGTCATGGGCGAGGAGGCGCTGGGTGTGACCGAGATCATTCCGCTCGGCCATGCCTTCTACGACTATGATGCGAAATATGTGAAAGGCGGCTCGCAGCACGTCATTCCGGCACAGATTTTACCGGATGTTTACCAAACTATCCAAAGATTGGCCGTTACGGCGCATCAGGCGTTGGGATGCCGCGGCGTCAGCCGCTCCGACTTCCGCTTCGACGAGCGATCCGGGGAACTGATCTGGCTCGAGATCAACACGCAGCCCGGCATGACCCCCACCTCCCTGCTGCCCGAAATGGCCGCGCATGCCGGCTATCGCTTTGGTGAATTCTTGAGCTGGATGGTGGAGGACGCCTCGTGTTTGCGTTGAGAGGTCGCAAGGCCAGGGTGCCGACACCGCTGGAGCTCGCCGAGCGCGATGCGCAGTTCATTCTGCCGCGTCCGTTCCGCCGGCTCACCCGTTTTCTCGTGAACCTCGGAACGGGGCGGATTCATTTCGCCCCCTATACCGGCACCGTTTCCGTCATCGCGCTCTACGCCGCCACCGGTTTCTACGGCATGTCGCTCGGCGGCCATGGACCGGAGGTGGCCAAGGCGGCGACGTCGGCGGCCGGCTTTGCCATCGAGGACGTGAAGATCTCGGGCAACGACCAGACCTCGGAAATCGACATCCTGCAGCAGCTCGGCCTCGATGGCGCAACCTCGCTCGTCTCGCTCGACATCGAGGTCGCCCGCAAGCTGATCGCCGAAATGCCCTGGGTGCAGGATGTGCGCATCCGCAAGGTCTATCCGAACACGGTGGAGATCACGCTCAAGGAGCGCAAGGCCTTCGGCATCTGGCAGCATGGCTCCGATCTGTCGCTCATCGAAAAGAGCGGCAGCGTCATCGCGCCGCTGCGCGACAACAAATACGCCGCTCTGCCGCTCTTCGTCGGTCGGGACGCCGAAACAGCTGCTGCCGACTTTTATGCGCGCTTCGCCGACTGGCCGGAGATCCAGAAGCGCGTGAAGGCCTATGTCCGCGTCGCCGGCCGCCGCTGGGACCTGGTCCTCGACAATGGCGTCATCGTCAAGCTGCCGGAGCATGATCTCGATCGCGCCATGCAGGTGCTCTCCACGATGGAGGAGGGCCAGCAGCTGCTCGAACGCGATATCGCCGCCGTCGATCTTCGGCTCGAAGATCGCACCAGCATTCAACTGACCGCCGGCGCTGCGGAGCGCCGTCAGGTCGCCCTGGAAGCCCGTACAAAGCAGCTCAAGAAGATCGAGCAGCAAGAGGACAGTCTATGAGCCTTTTCGGTTCATCCCATTTCGGCATGCCCCGCCTCAAGCCGCTCTCGGCCAAGCGCTCGCACGTCGTCTCGGTGCTCGACATCGGATCCACCAAGGTGGTCTGCATGATCGGCCGGCTGACGCCGTGCGCGGAGAGCCAGATCCTGCCCGGCCGCACCCATGCGATCGAGATCATCGGCCTCGGCCATCACAAGTCGCGCGGCATGAAGAACGGCGTCATCGCCGATCTGGATGCGGCCGAAAGCGTCGTGCGCCTGGCGGTCGACGCGGCCGAGCGCATGGCGGGCCTGACGATCGACAGCCTGATCGTCAACATCTCCGCCGGCCGGCTGCAGAGCGACATCTACACCGCGACCATCGATCTCGGCGGCCAGGAAGTCGACGGCAACGACCTGAAGCGCGTGCTCGCCGCCGCCGGCCAGCGCTCGCAGCGCCAGGATCGTCTGATCCTCCATTCCCTGCCGACCGGCTTCTCGCTCGATGGCGAGCGCGGCATTCGCGATCCCTTGTCCATGTATGGCGATGTGCTCGGCGTCGACATGCATGTGCTGACGGCCGAACGCGCGGCGCTGAAGAACATCGAACTCTGCATCAACCGCGCCCATCTCTCGGTCGAAGGCATCGTGGCCACTCCCTATGCCAGCGGCTTGGCTGCCCTGGTCGATGATGAGGTCGAACTCGGCTGCGCCGCCATCGACATGGGCGGCGGCACGACGACGATCTCGGTCTTCGCCGAGGGCAAGCTCATCCACGCCGATGCCGTCGGTCTTGGCGGCCATCACGTGACGACCGATCTCGCCCGCGGGCTTTCCACCCGGATCGAGGACGCCGAGCGGCTGAAGGTCGTGCATGGCTCTGCCATGCCGAACGATGCCGACGAGCGGGAAATGGTCACCGTTCCGCCGATCGGCGAGGATGAGCGCGACCAGCCGACTCACGTGCCGCGCGCCCTGGTGTCGCGAATCGTGCGGGCGCGAATCGAGGAAACGCTCGAGCTCATCCGCGATCGCATCCAGAAATCGGGCTTTTCGCCCATCGTCGGCAAGCGCGTCGTCCTGACCGGCGGGGCAAGCCAGCTGACCGGCCTGCCCGAGGCGGCCCGGCGGATCCTCGCCCGCAACGTGCGAATCGGCCGTCCCCTGGGCGTCTCGGGCCTGCCCGCCGCCGCCAAGGGCCCGGCTTTTTCGACCGCCGTCGGCCTGATGATCTATCCGCAGGTCGCCGCGCTCGAAACCCATGCTGCGCAAGGCGGCATGCTCACCTCGCTCAACGGCGGAAACGGCCGCATTGCCCGGGTCGGGCAGTGGCTGAAGGAAAGCTTCTAGCCTCGCGTAAGCTAGGACATGCATACGGGTTATTTGTGATTTGGCCGGCTCGGCAAGGCGGCCAGAAACCAGGAAGGAACGGGTAACATGACCATCTCTCTGCAGAAGCCGGATATCACCGAGCTCAAACCCCGCATCACTGTGTTCGGCGTGGGCGGCGGCGGCGGCAACGCCGTCAACAACATGATCACGGCCGGCCTCCAGGGCGTCGACTTCGTCGTTGCCAATACGGATGCCCAGGCGCTGACCATGGCGAAGTCCGAACGAATCATCCAGATGGGCGTCGCCGTCACCGAAGGTCTCGGTGCCGGGTCGCAGCCGGAAGTGGGTCGCGCGGCTGCCGAAGAATGCATCGACGAGATCATCGACCACCTGAACGGCACGCATATGTGCTTCGTCACCGCCGGCATGGGCGGCGGCACGGGCACGGGTGCGGCTCCGGTCGTGGCCCAGGCAGCCCGCAACAAGGGCATCCTCACGGTCGGCGTCGTCACCAAGCCGTTCCACTTCGAAGGCCAGCGCCGCATGCGGCTTGCCGATCAGGGCATTGCCGAGCTGCAGAAGTCGGTCGACACCCTCATCGTCATCCCGAACCAGAACCTGTTCCGGATCGCCAACGACAAGACGACCTTCGCGGACGCCTTCGCCATGGCCGACCAGGTTCTCTATTCGGGCGTCGCCTGCATCACCGACCTGATGGTCAAGGAAGGCCTGATCAACCTTGACTTCGCCGACGTCCGCTCGGTGATGCGCGAAATGGGCCGCGCCATGATGGGCACCGGCGAGGCATCCGGCGAAGGCCGTGCTATGGCCGCTGCCGAAGCCGCAATCGCCAACCCGCTGCTCGACGAAACCTCGATGAAGGGTGCTCAAGGCCTGCTGATCTCCATCACCGGTGGTCGCGACCTCACCCTGTTCGAAGTCGACGAAGCCGCGACCCGCATCCGCGAGGAAGTGGATCCGGACGCCAACATCATCCTCGGTGCAACGTTCGATGAAGACCTCGAAGGTCTCATCCGCGTGTCCGTCGTCGCAACCGGTATCGATCGTACGGCCGCGGAGGTGGCCGATCGCAATGCCAGTTTTCGCCAGGTAGCCAAGCCCACCGTCCGTCCGTCGGCCGCCATCCCGGCCTCTGCTCCGGCCGCCCAGGCAGCACCGGTCCAGGCTCCGCAGCAGCCGGCCGCGCCGCAGGTTGATGCGATCGCCGAAGCGATCCGCCAGGCCGAGATCGAACGCGAACTGCTGATCAACGCCCGCGCCGCCGAAAAGGCGCAGGAAGAAGCCTTCCGTCCGCAGAGCCGCCTCTTCGCCGGCGCTGCGCCGACCGAAGCGCCGGCCGCTCCGCGCGCCGCTGCACCGGCCCAGCCGGTTCAGCATGCGCCGATGGCGCAGGCCCCGATGCACCACGCTCCGGCACCGGCCCAGCCGATGGCGGAAGCGCCCGTCTACCAGCAGCCGATGCAGGCCCAGCCGATGGCGCAGACGCGCCAGGAGCCGGTCGCCCCGGCCATGCGCCCCGGCATGGACGTCTCTGCCCGCATGCCCAAGGTGGAAGACTTTCCGCCGATGGTGAAGGCCGAGGTCGAACATCGCGTCGCACCGGCTGCCCATCACGAAGAGCGCGGCCCGATGGGCCTGCTCAAGCGAATCACCAATTCGCTCGGCCGCCGCGAGGAGGAAGACCACTCCGTCGCGTCGGATATGACTTCGGGAGCGCCGGCCGCTGCCTCTCAGCAGCGCCGTCCGCTGTCCCCCGAAGCGAGCGTCTACGCGCCGCGTCGCGGTGCGCTCGACGACCGCGGCCGCACCGTTCCGCAGCCGCGTGCGCATGACGACGATCAGCTCGAAATCCCGGCGTTCCTGCGCCGTCAGTCGAACTGATCGGACCCGTCTTCCACCTTGCCGGAATGCCTGGGCGAAAGCCCGGGCATTTTCCCGTTTCCATTGTCAAATCAATAGGTAGCGGGGGAGGGGGAAGCGTTACAAAGCGAAAGAAACAGTGATTTGAGATAGAGGTTTCGCCGCTCTATCTTCAGGCTACCAACTGTGAGGCACCGCTTGCGACCTCCCATCATGGACGCGGAAAGACACCGGCGGCGGAGACGCTCCGAGGATCGCTTTCGCTCCTGAGCAGGCGCAGACCTCCGGTCAACGGAACCTCGGCGGCACGGCCGCCAGCGTGATTAAGGCGAAGAGCATGGCACTCGGTATCGGACTTCTCGGTTTTCAGACGACGATCGCACGCTCGATCAGCCTGAGCGGAACCGGCGTGCATTCCGGCGCTGCGGTCTCGATCACCTTCCACCCGGCTGAGGCCGACAGCGGCATCGTGTTCCAGCGGGTCGAGGGCGGGCGGGTTCTCTCCTCCTACAAGGCCATTTCGTCCCAGGTCGGGAACACCGATCTGTGCACCATTCTCGGCACCGCGCCGGCCACCTCGATCGCCACGATCGAGCATGTCATGGCAGCCATCTATGCCGTCGGCCTCGACAACCTGCTCGTCGAAGTCCATGGCGGCGAAATGCCGATCATGGACGGCAGTTCGGCGCCCTTCGTCGAGGCGATCGAAGAAGCGGGCATCAAGGCCCTGGCCGTGAAGCGCCGCATGATTCGTATCCTCAAGACGGTCCGCATCGAGCATGGCGCATCCTGGTCGGAATTCGTGCCTTATGACGGCGGGATGCGGTTCGAGGTCGAGATCGAGTTCGACACGCCGCTGATCGGCCGCCAGGCCTGGCAGGGCGACATGTCGGCGTCGGTCTTCAAGTCCGAGCTGTCGCGCGCCCGCACCTTCGGTTTCATGCGCGATGTCGAGCGCATGTGGGCGGCCGGCCGCGGTCTCGGCTCGTCGCTGGAAAACTCGGTCGTCATCTCCGACGACGACACGGTCATCAATGTCGAAGGCCTGCGCTATGCCAAGGACGAGTTCGTGCGTCACAAGACGCTCGACGCCGTTGGCGACCTGTCGCTGGCGGGCGCACCCTTCATCGGCTGCTACCGGTCCTTCCGCGGCGGCCACAAGATGAATGCCAATGCGCTGAAGGCGCTCTTTGCCGATCCTACCGCCTACGAGATCGTCGAAGCCACGGCGCCGCGCCAGCGGGTCGCGCTGGCCGCTGCCGGTGCGGAACTGGCGCCGCGGCTCGCCTGATCGCCGCCGCATTGCATGGGAGCCGGTCTTCGGGCCGGCTTTTTCATGGTCGATCTGCCACAAATTTGCGTTAATCGATCATCAAGACGTTGCGATATCCAGGGATGTTGAACTAAAACGCAGATCGTGGGCGGAGCGCCCGGACGGCGGGGCGGCCGTTCTTCGAGTGGGAAGTGAACATGGTGCTTGCAGACGGCTTCAAGTGGAAGGCCAAGGGCCGGACGGCGCTCCTGGCCTTGATGGTCTGCGGTGCCGGCCTGGGCCTGACCGCCTGCCAGAACGATCCCGATATCGACATCACCAAGCTGACGGCCGAAACGGATCCGCCGGACGTGCTCTACAATCAGGGTCTCGCCAACCTGAACGCCGGCAAGACGACCGAGGCCGCGCGCAAGTTCGACGCGATCGACAAGCAGCATCCCTTCTCCGAATATGCGCGCAAGGCGCTGGTGATGAAGGCCTTCGTCAGCTATCGGCAGGGCCAGAACCAGGACGCGATCAACGCAGCCCAGCGCTATCTCAACCTCTATCCGGAATCGGCCGATGCGGCCTATGCGCAGTACATCGTCGGGCTTGCCTATTCCAAGCAGATCCCGACGGTCACGCAGGACCAGAAGCCGGCAATGAACACGATTGCGGCCATGCAGGTCGTGGTCGATAAATATCCGGACTCCGAATATGTCGAGGATGCCCAGGCGAAGATCCGCTTTGCCAAGGACAACCTCGCCGGCAAGGAAATGCAGGTCGGCCGGTATTATCTGGAGCGGCGCGAATATCTGGCCGCGCTTACCCGCTTCCGCACGGTGGTCGAGCAATATTCCAACACCAATCAGGTCGAGGAAGCACTGGCGCGCTTGACGGAAACCTACTTCGCCATGGGTCTGACGAGCGAGGCGCAGACCGCTGCCGCCGTTCTCGGCCACAATTACCCCGACAGCCAGTGGTATGCCGATTCCTACAAGCTCCTGCAGACGAACGGTCTGGAGCCGCGTGAGAATGGCAATTCCTGGATTTCCCGCGCCGGCAAGAAGATTCTCGGCGTCTGATCTCAAAAGCTGAAAACCCATGCTCGCCCAGCTCTCGATCCGCGATATCGTCCTGATCGAACGGCTTGACCTTTCCTTCGATGCCGGGCTCTCGGTGCTGACCGGGGAAACCGGCGCGGGCAAGTCGATCCTTCTCGACAGTCTCTCGCTCGCCCTCGGGGGTCGGGGCGATGGCTCGCTCGTGCGCCATGGCGGCGACAAGGGCCAGGTGACGGCCGTTTTCGACGTGGCGCCGGACCATCCGGCCCGCCAGCTGGTACGCGACAACGGCATCGACGACGAAGGCGATCTGATTTTCCGCCGCGTGCAATCCGCCGATGGCCGCACCAAGGCCTATGTGAACGACCAGGCGGTCTCGGTGCAGCTGATGCGGCAGGCCGGGCAGATGCTCGTGGAAATCCACGGCCAGCATGACGACCGCGCCTTGGTGGACGTCAACGCCCATCGCCTGCTGCTCGACGCCTTCGGCGGCCTGAGCGCCGAGGCGGTGACGGTGGCCGAACTTTACAAGACCTGGCGGGATGCCGAACGCGCCCTGAAGCGCCACCGCGAAAAGGTGGAGGCGGCCGCCCGCGAGGCCGACTATCTGCGCGCATCGGTGGAGGAACTGGAGGCGCTTGCGCCGGAAGACGGCGAGGAGGACAGCCTTGCCGAGCGCCGCGCGACGATGATGAAGGCCGAGCGCATCGCTTCCGACATCAACGAAGCCTCGGAATTTCTGAACGGCAACACCTCGCCGGTGCCGCTGATCGCCTCGCTGATGCGCCGGCTGGAACGCAAGAGCCATGAGGCGCCGGGCCTGCTGGAGGAAACCGTCGCGCTGCTCGATGCCGCGCTGAACCAGCTTTCGGATGCGCAGATGGCGGTGGAAACCGCGCTGCGCAAGACCGAATATGATCCGAAGGAACTGGAGCGCGTCGAAGAGCGGCTGTTCGCGCTGAGAGCCGCCGCGCGCAAATATTCCGTTCCCGTTACCGAACTGCCGGCGCTCGCCGTGCGGATGATCACGGCGCTGGCCGATGTCGATGCCGGCGAGGAGCTGTTGAAGCAGCTCGACGGACGTGTGGCCATCGCTAAGGCCGATTTCGATGCCGCCGCCAGTGCGCTTTCGTCCAAGCGGCACAACACCGCCTCTGCGCTCTCCGCGGCCGTCATGGCCGAACTGCCGGCCCTGAAGCTGGAGCGTGCCCGCTTCACGGCGACTGTCGAGAGCGATCCGGCACAGCCGACAGCCGATGGCATCGATGTCGTCGAATTCCATGTGCAGACCAATCCGGGCACCCGGCCGGGGCCGATCATGAAGGTGGCCTCGGGCGGCGAACTCTCGCGCTTCCTGCTGGCGCTCAAGGTGGCGCTGGCCGACCGCGGCTCGGCGCCGACGCTCGTCTTCGATGAGATCGATACCGGGGTCGGCGGGGCCGTGGCGGATGCGATCGGCCAACGGCTGAAGCGGCTTTCGGCCACAGTTCAGGTGCTCTCGGTCACCCACGCCCCGCAGGTCGCGGCGCGGGCTGCCACGCATCTTCTCATCTCCAAGGGACCTTCGGAGAAGCAGGCGGAAACGATTGCCACCCGGGTCGCGCGCATGGACGACAAGGGCCGTACCGAAGAGATCGCCCGCATGCTCGCCGGCGCCTCGATTACCGAGGAAGCCCGGGCCGCAGCGGCGCGGCTGTTGTCGGGAAATCACTAGGCCGCTCGTATCTGGCTTCTGCGAGCCTTATGAAGGGCTTGAGCAGGTTTTCCGCTCTTCTGATTCCGGTTGAACGTCGCCGTCACATCTTCTCAAGCGGCCGAATTGCGCTACAACGCCTGCGATAGGGACAGTTGAGTGAGTGCCATGACCGACCGCAAGCCCGTGGAAGCGCTGACCGAGGCCGATGCCGTGGAGGAACTTGCCTTTCTGGCGGCCGAGCTCGCCCGGCATGATGCGCTCTATCACGGCAAGGATGCGCCGGAAATTTCGGACGCCGAGTACGATGCGCTGAAGCGCCGCAACGAGGCTCTCGAGGCGCGGTTTCCCGGGTTGAAGCGGCCGGACAGCCCCTCCGGCAAGGTGGGTGCTGCGCCCTCCGGCCTGTTCCAGACCGTCACCCATGCCCGGCCGATGCTCTCGCTCGACAATGTCTTCAGCGACGAGGACGTGCAGGACTTCATCGGCAGCGTCTACCGGTTCCTCGGCCGCCTGCCGGATGATTCGATCGCCTTCACGGCCGAGCCGAAGATCGACGGCCTCTCCATGTCGCTGCGCTACGAGAACCGCCGTCTGGTGACGGCAGCGACGCGGGGCGACGGCACGACGGGTGAGAACGTCACCGCAAATATCCGCACCATCGCGGAAATCCCGCAGAGCCTGCCCGCCGATGCCCCCGAAATCGTCGAGGTGCGGGGCGAGGTCTATATGGCGAAAAGCGACTTCCTGGCGCTGAACGCGCAGATGGAGGCGGAGGGACGCCAGACCTATGTGAACCCGCGCAACACGGCGGCCGGTTCGCTGCGCCAATTGGACCCGACGGTCACCGCCACGCGCAAGCTGCGCTTCTTCGCCTATGCCTGGGGCGAGCTGTCGGAGATGCCGGCCGAGACGCAGTACGAGATGATCGCCGTTCTCGGCCGCTGGGGCTTCCCGATCAACCCGCTCACCGAGCGGCTGTCGTCCGTGTCCACCATCCTCGACCACTACCGCCAGATCGGGCTCGAACGGCCGAACCTTGATTATGATATCGATGGCGTCGTCTACAAGGTCGACGACCTGGCGCTGCAGCGCCGGCTCGGCTTCCGCTCGCGCTCGCCGCGCTGGGCGACGGCGCACAAGTTCCCCGCCGAACAGGCCTTCACCACGCTCACTGCCATCGATATCCAGGTCGGCCGCACCGGCGCGCTGACGCCGGTTGCCCGGCTGGTGCCGATCACGGTCGGGGGCGTTGTCGTGACCAATGCCACCCTGCACAACGAGGATTACATCAAGGGCCTCGGCAATGCCGGCCAGCCGATCCGCGAGGGGCGGGACATTCGCATCGGCGACACGGTCATCGTCCAGCGCGCGGGCGACGTAATCCCGCAGATCGTCGATATCGTGCCGGAGAAACGCTCGGCCGACAGCGCGCCCTATGTGTTCCCGACGACCTGCCCGGTCTGCGGCAGCCATGCGGTACGCGAGGTCAATGAAAAGACCGGCAAGGTGGACAGCGTGCGCCGCTGCACCGGCGGCTTTGTGTGCCGCGCCCAGGCGGTCGAGCATCTCAAGCACTTCGTCTCGCGCAACGCCTTCGATATCGAGGGGCTCGGCTCGAAGCAGATCGACTATTTCTTCGAGGCCGAGGATCCCGCCTTCTCGATCCGCACCGCGCCGGACATCTTCACGCTCGAGCAGCGCCAGCAGGGATCGCTCGCAAAGCTGGAAAATGTCGAGGGCTTCGGCCGTGTCAGCGTCCGCAAGCTGTTTTCGGCGATCAACGAGCGGCGGCAGGTGGCGCTGTCGCGCTTCATCTATGCGCTCGGCATCCGCCATGTCGGCGAGACCACCGCCAAGCTGCTTGCCCGCTCCTACGGCACCTATGCCGACTTCAGCGCCGCCATGCAGGCGGCGGCGCGCGGCGAGGGCGATGCCTGGGAGGATCTGAACCGGATCGAGGGGATCGGCGAGGTGGTCGCCCGCGCCATCGTCGAATTCTACAAGGAGCCACGCAATCTCGATGTCCTGGCACGGCTTCTGGACTGGGTCACGCCGCTCGATGAGCAGGCGCCAGTGGCGAGCGGCAGCCCGATCGCCGGCAAGACCGTGGTCTTCACCGGCTCGCTCGAAAAGTTCACCCGCGACGAGGCCAAGGCCCGGGCCGAGAGCCTCGGCGCCAAGGTGGCCGGCTCCGTATCCAGGAAGACCGACTATGTGGTGGCCGGCCCCGGCGCCGGCTCGAAGCTGGACAAGGCCCGCGAGCTCGGCGTCGCGGTCATGGACGAGGACGAATGGCTGGCCTTCCTCGGCGGTTGACCGGCCGGGCAAGGGGGCCATTCTCGAATTGTCTTTCCGCAGCGCACAGGCTAGAGGAGCACGTGCAAAAGAACGTCCTGGGAAAGGGTGTTTCCGCGCATGTGGTTATCCCGCGCTTCTGTGGGCGGGCGCTCCCGCTCTGCCTGTCATCGGCGCGGCGGCGGGGCCGGGTTTGAACGGCGGGAGGGCCGGATGAAGACGGTAAGCGGGATCGAAGCGCTGCGCGCGCTTCTCCTCGATCATCGCAGGCAGGGCCTCTCGGTCGGCCTCGTGCCGACCATGGGCTTCCTGCACAAGGGGCATATGGAGCTCGTGCGCCGGGCCCGGGCCGAGAACGACGTGGTTGTCGTCAGCCTTTTCGTCAATCCGCTGCAGTTTGGCGCCAATGAGGACCTTGCGCGTTATCCGCGAGACCTGCCGCGCGATCAGGCCATGCTCGAAGCCGGCCAGGTCGATTATCTCTTCGCACCCGGCGTTCAGGACATGTATCCGCGGCCGATGGAGGCCGTGGTTGATCTCCCCGGCCTCGGCTCCGAACTGGAAGGTGCCGTCCGGCCCGGCCATTTTGCCGGCGTCGCCACGGTGGTGACCAAGCTCTTCAACATCGTGCAGCCGGACCGCGCCTATTTCGGCGAGAAGGATTACCAGCAGCTGCAGATCATCCGCCGCATGGTGGAGGATCTCGCCCAGCCCGTCGCCGTGATCGGCGTCGAGACCGTGCGCGAGGCGGACGGGCTCGCCTGCTCCTCGCGCAATGTCTATCTGACAGACGAGGAACGCACCGCCGCCGCGATCGTGCCGCGCGCGCTCGAGGAGGCCGGACGGCTGATCCGCCAGGGGATAAGCGACCCGCACGCGCTCGAAGCTGCGGTGACGGCCTTTCTGTCGCGCGAGCCGCTGGCGGTGCCCGAGGTGGTGGCTCTGCGCGACCCGGAGACGCTGCAGGTGCTGGACCGGCTTGATGGCCGGCCCGTCTTGCTGCTGCTGTTCGTGCGTTTCGGTCGGACGCGGCTTCTCGACAATCGCGTCTATGGGACGCGTCTCGATCTGAAAAAGGTGGCCTGAGCATGAGCGTCGAAGCCAAGCGCCGCCGGCTGAGCCCGTCGGCGATCCGCGCGATGAAGGGCGAGCGCCCGATCGTCAGCCTCACCGCCTATACGACGCCGATCGCCCGGCTGCTCGATCCGCATGTCGACCTGCTGCTGGTCGGCGATTCCGTCGGCATGGTGCTCTATGGAATGGACTCCACGGTCGGCGTGACGATGGAAATGATGATCGCCCATGGACAGGCGGTCGCACGCGGCGCCACCCAGGCCTGCCTCGTCGTCGATCTGCCCTTCGGCTCCTATCAGGAGTCGAAGGAACAGGCCTTCCGCAGCGCCGTGCGCCTGATGAAGGAAACGCAGTGCTCGGCGGTCAAGCTCGAAGGCGGGGAGGAGATGGCGGAAACCGTTGCCTTCCTCACACGCCGCGGCGTTCCCGTGCTCGGCCATGTCGGGCTGATGCCGCAGCTCGTCAACACGACCGGCGGCTATCGCTCGCTCGGCCACAGCGATGCGGAGGCCGAGACCATCCGCCGCGACGCGCAGGCGATCGACGAGGCCGGTGCCTTCGCCATCGTCGTCGAGGGTACGGTCGAGCCGGTGGCGCGCGAGATTACCGCCGCCGTGGCGGCGCCGACCATCGGCATCGGCGCTTCGCCGGCCTGCGACGGGCAGATCCTCGTCTCGGACGACATGCTCGGCCTCTTCAACGACTTCAAGCCGCGCTTCGTCAAACACTTCGCCGAACTCGCCCCCCAAGTCTCCGCCGCCGCCGGCGCCTATGCCGAGGAAGTCCGCGCCCGCAGCTTTCCCGGACCGGACCATACGTTCAAACCCCGCCGCTGAGGGTCTGCAAGGGCGGCGAACAAGAAGACCCCCTCTGGGCTGCCGCCCATCTCCCCCACAAGGGGGGAGAGACCCAGAGGCGCCCGCTCGCCGAAATCTCTGGCCTCGAAGCCTGGGAGGTCGATCAAACGTTGACCGCCGAAGAGGGAGCCGCTCTCGCTGGGAGCAGGCCCTGCGGTCTCTCCCCCCTTGTGGGGGAGATGGCCGGCAGGCCAGAGGGGGTCTTGGCTCCGGTGCGCGTGGTCGAGGGGATGATCGATAGTGGCCCCAAGCCGCCGACTGGATATCCCCTACCATTCCCGGGATTGATCCCCGCATCAGCCCATTTCATTTGTGAAGCGGCGGACGAGAGGGTAAGGCCCGGGTGCCGGACATTCGGCGGCAGCGAGACTGGACAGCATGACGTCTGACGGGTTTTGGCAGGGGGTGCGGCGCGGGGCGCCGATCGTGGTGTCCGTCGCGCCCTTTGCGGTGTTGTTTGGCGCGCTGGCGGTCGACAATGGGTTTTCGACCTTCGATGCGGTGCTGATGAGTGCCAGCATCTTTGCCGGGGCGAGCCAGATGGTCGGCTTGCAACTGTTCGGCCATGAGATCCCCGCCTGGGTGGTGATCCTCTCGGTCTTCGCGGTCAACTTCCGCCACATCCTCTATTCCGCGTCCGTCGCCCCGCATATCCGTCACTTCAGCTTCGCGCAGAAGGTGATCGGCCTGTTCCTGATTACCGATCCGCAATATGCGGAAGCCGAGAAGAAGGGCGAGCGCGGCGAGCGGGTCGGCTATGGCTGGTATATGGGCATGGCGCTTTCGCTCTATCTGCCTTGGGTGGCGCTGACGGCGGTGGGAGCCGCCTTCGGCCAGTTGATCGGCGACCCGAAGGCGATCGGGCTCGATGTTCTCCTGCCGATCTACTTCATGGCCCTGGTGCTCGGCTTCCGCAGCCGGGATCACTGGCTGCCGGTGGTGGCGGTCAGTTCGCTGGCCTCGGTCATCGCCATGAAAACCGTCGGCTCGCCCTGGCATGTCAGCATCGGTGCTTTGGCCGGCGTGCTGCTCGGGGCGTTTCTGCCGCTGAAGCCGCGGGCAGGCGGAGAGGCGCAGCGATGACCGGAGATCTTCGCCTGCCGCTCATCATTCTCGGTGCCGCGCTCGCCACCTATCTGACCCGCATCGGCGGCTATATTCTCATCAGCCGGCTGAAGACGCTGCCGCCCCGGCTCGAGGCGGCGCTGAACGCCGTGCCGGCGGCGGTCCTGTCCACGCTCGTCGCCCCCGCCTTCGTCTTCGGCGGGGCGGATGTGTCGATCGCCATGCTGGTCGCTCTCCTGATCGGCCTGCGCGCGCCCTCGCTCGTCATGCTGCTCTGCGGCTGGCTGACGGTCATGGCCCTGCGGCTCGGCGGCCTGTTCTAGCCGTTTCGCGCCTGCGGACGGACTGAGGACAACCGGCGAGCCGGGAAGGCGCCCCCGCCTAAAGCGGCTGGGTCGCTGCCTCCAGCCAGGCCTTCACCTCCTCCACCTCGATCAGCGGCGCAAGCGTTTCGCGCGTTTCGGCATGGTAGGCGTCGATCCAGCGCCGTTCCTCGTCCGTCAAGAGGTCGGTGACGATCAGGCGGCGGTCGATCGGGCAGAAGGTCAGCGTCTTGAAGCCGAGCATCGGCGCATCGCCCCCTTCGATGGCGTCCGCCGGCAGCACATGGATGAGATTTTCGATGCGAATGCCGAAGGCCCCGGGACGGTAATAGCCGGGCTCGTTGGAAAGGATCATGCCCGGCAGCAGCTCCTGCATGGCCGCGCGCGAGATGCGCTGCGGTCCCTCATGCACGGAGAGATAGGAGCCGACGCCATGGCCGGTGCCGTGCGCGTAGTCCGCGCCGGCCTTCCACAGCGCGATGCGGGCGAGGGGATCGAGATCAACGCCGCGCGTGCCCTTGGGGAAGCGGGCGGTGGAGATCGCGATCATGCCCTTCAGCACCAGCGTGAAGAAGCGCTTCTCTTCCGCGCCGACCGAACCGATCGCCACTGTCCGCGTGATGTCCGTCGTGCCGTTGACATATTGGCCGCCGGAATCGACGAGGAACAGGCTGCCTTCGGCCAGCGGCTGGTCGGTTTCTTCCGTCACCCGGTAGTGAATGACCGCTCCATGCGCGCCCGCGCCCACGATCGTGTCGAAGGAGATATCGCGCAGCGGGTTCTGGAGACGCTCGCCGACCCTGCAGCGGATCGATTCCAGTTCCTTTGCCGCGGCGATCTCGGTCACGCTGCCGGGCTGCCGGCTGTCGAGCCAGGCCAGAAATTCCACCATGGCGGCGCCATCCTGCAGATGGGCGCGGGTCGTGCCGTCGAGCTCCGCCTCGTTCTTGATGGCGCGGGGCAGGCGGGCCGGATCATCGGCCTCCAACACCGTGCCGCCGTCGCGGCGGATCCGTTCGGCAATCGCGAAGGGCGCCTGGTCGGGGTCGATCATCAGGGTGACGCCGCTGGCGGCCAGCGCCGAAACCCGCTCCTCGAAGTCCGACGGCGGCGCGATGCGCGCCATCTGGGTCAGATAGGCCTCTTCCTCGATGCCGGTCTTGCGCTTGTCGAGAAAGATTTCGGCCGTGCCATCGGCATGGATGAGGCCGCGGGCGAGCGGATGCGGCGTGTGCGGCACGTCGGCGCCGCGCAGATTGAAGGTCCAGGCGATCGAGGAGGGATCGGTCAGCAGCACGGCCGCGGCGCCGGCCTTGACGGCGGTTTCGGCGATCATGGCGATCTTGTCGGTGGCAAGCCGGCCGGCCCGCTCGTTGGGCTGAAGCCGGACGCGGCCGAGCGGAGCATCCGGCCTGTCGCTCCAGAGCGGATCGAGCGGATTGTCCTTGAGCACGACGAGCTCGCCGCCGATCGCCTTGAGCGCCTTTTCGAGCTTGCGCACCTCGGCCCCCGTATGCAGCCACGGGTCGATGCCGAGCCGCAGACCCTTGGCTCCATGCCGCTCGATCCACAGATGCGGCGGCTCGCCGACGAGATCGGCACCGGTGAACACGGCGGGATCCACCTGCTCGGCCAGCTGCGTCACATAGCGCCCGTCGACGAAGACCAAGGCCTTGTCGCGCAGAATGAGCGCCATGCCGGCCGAGCCGGTAAAGCCGGTCAGCCAGGAGAGCCGCTCGGCCGATGCCGGCACGTACTCGCCCTGATACTCGTCGGCGCGCGGCACGAGAACGGCGTCGATCCCCCGATTGTCGAATGTGGCGCGAAGCGCGGCAACGCGCGCTGCACCATGTTCTGGGGTGGAGGTGACAGTAAAGGACTGGAACATGGCGGGCTTCCTGCGGAAATGTCCTTCACTCGAAACACAGGCGGCCGACGACGGCAAGGGCAAAGACGGAGGCACACAGGCGGCGAATCATATGACTTATGCGATCTGCGCATGGCACCCATGTGTGCGAGCCGCTGGCCGGGCTGTCTCCAAAGCGCTAAAAACATCTTCAACGAACGGCGACGAACACCGTTCCCGCAGATGCCGCAAGGCACCTGTCTTCAGTGATCCTGGTTCGGCTGGCCTCTCTCTCCTCCTCCCTCCCGGGTGGCCAGCTTGCGGATCACGAAGATGTCCGCTCGAGCACTCCTCCTCCCAGGCTCGCGGACAGATCGATCGGCGTGCCGGTCGATTGGCGATGCTTCGGCATCGCCCTTGTTCGGGAAAGGCCGCCCCACGCTTTAAGCGCCGGGCGGCCTTTTTCGTTTCGAAGCTTTGCCGGATCGGACACTTCCGGGTCTCGCACGCCACCTGATCGGCAGCACGTGCCGATCAGCTGCGGCGGCTGTCGAGGAGGAGGGTGACCCAGCCATTGCGCCAGAGCGTGCGCACGTGCCGCAGGCCAAGCGCATTGTAGGCCGAGAGGACCTTCCAGCGCTGGGCGGCGAGAATGCCGGAGAGGATGACGGCGCCGCCGGGCTCCAGATGGGCGGCGAGCTGCGGCGCCATGCGCATCAGCGGCCGGGCGAGAATATTGGCGACGATCAGGTCGAAGGGGCCATGGCCGGCAAAGGCGGGGGACTGGAAGCCGGCAGCACTGACGGCCGTGATGCCGTCGCGTCCGGTCAGAACGCCGTTGCGGCGGATGTTCTCGCGCGCGACGCGCGTGGCGACCGGGTCGATGTCGGTGGCGAGAACCGGGACCGGCTTGATCTTGCGCACGGCCAGCGCCAGCACGCCCGAGCCGGTGCCGAGGTCGAGGACCCGGGTGACGGGGCGCGCGCGCACCACATGCTCGATCATCTCCAGGCAGCCGGCCGTGGTGCCGTGGTGGCCGGTGCCGAAGGCCTGGCCGGCGTCGATCTCGATGGCGATGTCGCCGGCGCGCACCTTGTCGCGGTCATGCGAGCCGTGAACGAGAAAACGGCCGGCGCGCACCGGTGTCAGCCCTTCCAGCGACTTGGCGATCCAGTCGATATCCGGAATCTCTTCCCGCTCGATCTGGGCTTGCGGGAAAAGCGGCGCGAGCACGGCCCTGAACCGGTCCGCCATTGCCTCTTCTTCCGCAAAATCGAGATAGAGGGAGGCCTCCCAGACATCGCGCTTTTCATCGATCTCCATGGTGGCGATGGCGTAGCCTTCATCCTCGAAGGCGTCGCTCATCAGCGCCAGCGCCTGTTCGGAGCCCGTCTCGGTGGTGGTGATGAAGAGGCGGAGATCGGCCACGGCATGGTTCCTGCAAGGTTTGCGTTCGGGCTGCGGCTTTAGCATGTTCCGCGGCCAAAGACAGCGTCAGCCCTTGGCCAGGTTCTCCAGCTTCTTCACGGCGGTTGCCGGATCCTCGCCATAGGCGATCGTGCCGCGGAAGCGGCCTTCGGCATCGAGCAGGAAGACGGAGGCCGTGTGGTCCATCGTGTAGTCGCCGTCGGGCTTTGTCTCGTCCAGCGGCACCTTGCGGGCATAGACCCGGTAGCCCTTGACCATTGCCATTACCGTGTCGGCCGGGCCGGAAATGCCGGTGATCCGGTCCGAGACATTGGCGACATAGCGCGAAAGCACGTCCGGCGTGTCGCGTTCGGGATCGACCGTTACGAAATAGGCCTGCAGCTTCGTCTTGTCCGGATCGACCTGCTTCAGCCAGCCGTCCAGCTCGAACAGGGTGGTCGGGCAGACCTCGGGACAATGGGTGAAGCCGAAGAACAGCGCGGTCGGCTTGCCGCGGAACGCCGCCTCCGTCACCGGCGCGCCGCCTTGCCCGACAAGCGCAAAGGGCACGCCGAACGGCCCGCCTTCGGCCGTCTCGGTCCTGGCGGTGATCTGATAGGTCATCCAGCCGAGCGCGGCAGCCACGATGACGACGGCGAGCCAGAGGACGATGCGGAGCGTTTTCATGGGCGGATCTCTCCGGCGGCGCGGCGGGGTGGGGAGGGGCTTAGAAGCAGGTGGACAGGCCGGCGAGATCAAGCGCCAGCAGCATGTCGCCGCCGAGCGTCAGCCAGCCGAGCAGCCCGGCAAGCAGAACCAGCACCACGCTGCCGCCGCCGATCAACACGGCAGGCAGACGCAGGGCGTCGCGGGTCGCGAGGGGCAGGGGCGGGGTACCGGTCTTCATGACCGTGAGAATAGCGTATCCGATCGCTAACATGAAGGGCTGCTCTTATGAAAGGATTAAGCACTTTCAAGTAGGATGTTCTGATATGGATGTGGGACGACATCCAGCCTTGAAGGGCCTTGGCGTGGCGCGTCACCCGAAGCGGGGGGGCGGCGGCAATGCAGGGGGTTCATGGGAAAGCCGCTCGTCCGGGCCGGCATGATGTCAGCCCTTCGCCACGATGATCCTGCGAATTGTCTTTCCGGAAAACAGCATCGATGTCCACATCGTCTCCGAAGCGCAGCATGACCATTTCCTTCCGTCTTGGAACCCTCGCCATCGCCGCCCTCCTGGGGTTCGGCGCCGTCATCGGCACCGGCTGGGTCCTCAACCGCTCCGCCAGCCATGCCGTGGCCGCGGCAGCCGCCGCCGAACAAAGCATGGCCGATGCCCTGGCCATGCGCGATGCCAATCTCCGGCTGCTTCTGGCCGGCATGGATGCCATGGTCGACCGCGCAAGCGGCACGGTCTCGCCCGAATTGAAGAAGGAAACCGACGAGAGTGTCGCCGAACTGCAGGCAGGCTTGAGCAAGATCGCGGCTGTCGCCGCTGAGCTCGGCGCGCCGGAGCTCGGACAGGGCCTCGATCAGGATGTCGGGATCATCGTCACCGGCGTCGCCACGGAGCTTCCAAGGCTCATCGAAGCCCGGCAGGACGAGGCGATCATGGCGCTCGACGACCGGGTGGACGAAGCCGGCTCGCGTCTTGTCGAGCGGCTGGGACAGCTCGCCGACCGCGCCCATCATGTCGCGGCCGACAGCATGCGGGAGGCAGACGTGCTGTCGACACGCGCCCTCTGGCTGCAGCTCGTCTGCGCCGGCGTGGCCATGATCGTCATGCTCGGCCTGACGCTCAACCACGGCGCCGTCATCCGCAAGGGCATCACCGGCCTGCGTGACAGCATGCGCCGCATCCTGTCCGGCGATTACACGAGCGCGATTCCCGCCGTGGGCCGCGGCGACGAAATCGGCGAGATGGCGCGCGCCATTGAGCAATTCCGCGACGCCGCAGTCGAGAAGGCGGATCTTGAGCGCAGTGCCGCCGAGGCGCGACGCGAAAGCGAAAGCACCCATTCGGCCCGCGAGGCTGCGGCCGAGGCCAATGCCCGCGAAGTGGCGGGTGCCGTTTCCGCGCTCGGCGCCGGGCTGAAGCGGCTGGCCGAGGGCAACCTGACCGTCTCGCTCTCCGAACCCTTCCGCGCCGATCTGGAGTCGCTGCGGCTCGACTACAATCAGGCGCTCGATCGCCTGACGTTCCTGATGGCGAAAGTGCGCGAGAATGCCGGTTCGATCCAGGCGAACGGCCAGCAGATGCGTACCGCCGCCAACGAGCTCGGCCGCCGCACGGAACAGCAGGCCGCCTCGCTGGAGGAAACCTCGGCCGCGCTGAACCAGATTACCACGACCGTGCGCAGCTCCGCCGACCGGGCGGAAGAGGCGAGCCATATGGTGGGCGAGACCAAGGCCAACGCCGCCGAGTCCGGCCGCATCGTCGGCGAGGCGATCGACGCCATGGCCCGCATCGAGAATGCATCCGCCGAGATCGGCAAGATCATCAACGTGATCGACGAGATCGCCTTCCAGACCAACCTGCTGGCGCTCAATGCCGGCGTGGAAGCGGCGCGGGCGGGCGAGGCGGGCAAGGGCTTCGCCGTCGTCGCGCAGGAGGTGCGCGAGCTCGCCCAGCGGGCCGCCATGGCCGCAAAGGATATCAAGGGCCTGGTCGGACGCTCGTCCGGCGAGGTGGAAACCGGCGTCCGCCTGGTGCAGGCAACGGGCGCCGCGCTCGGCCGGATCGGCGCCGATGTCGAGCGAATCCATAGCCATATGTCTGAAATCCTCGTCTCGGCGCGCGAACAATCGACAGGCTTGAGCGAAATCAACAGCGCCATCGGCCAGCTGGACCAGATGACCCAGCAGAACGCCGCCATGGTCGAACAGACGACGGCCGCCAGCCAGATCCTCGCGCAGGACAGCGATGGCCTGGTGGAGGCGATCGCCCATTTTCGCATCGGCGAGCAGGCAAGCCTCAGCCAGCGCACCGTCCACCAAGGCAGCAGCCACCCGCACGGCAACAGCCAGCAGGGCGGCAGCTTCAGCGATAAGCCCGTCGAGCGGTCCCAGGCGCCTGCCGCGCCGGTTCGCAAGCCGGCAGCAGCGGCGGCTGCACGTCCCGCCATCAAGCCCGCCAGCCGCGCCAGCCGGCCGGCGCCGTCTCCCGCCAAAGCCCTGATGGGGAAACTCTCAGGCGCCTTTTCCACCTCCGCCCCGCAGACGGCAAGCTCCGCCAAACCGCATGCGGCCCCCGCCCATTCCGAAGAAAACTGGGAAGAGTTCTGACCATGACATCCGCCATCAAACAATCCGGCTCCGCAATGGAGATCGTCTCCTTCCACCTCGGCGAGCAGGAGTTCTGCATCGACATCATGGCCATCCGCGAAATTCGCGGCTGGGCGCCGGTGACGCCGATGCCGCACACGCCGGCCTATGTTCTCGGCCTCATCAACCTGCGCGGTGCGGTGATCCCGGTCATCGACATGGCCTGCCGGCTGGGTATGAACATGACCGAGCCCTCCGAGCGTTCGGCCATCATTGTCACCGACATCAATGGCAAGCTGGTCGGCCTGCTGGTCGAGCAGGTCTCGGACATGATGACCATTCGCGGCGAGGACCTGCAGCCGGCGCCGGAGATCATTCCGGAAGCGCAGCGCGCTTTCTGCCGCGGGATCGTCGCGCTCGAAAAGACCATGGTCTGCTTCCTGAACCTCGATACGGTGATCGCCGACGAACTGGCCCAGGCTGCCTGAGACTAGCGGCCAAGCGAAGGGGTAACGCAGTGCGAAGGCCGGTTGGCCTTCGCGCCGCCGCGGTCTATGGTCGCCTCGATCATTCGGGGAGAGCGTGCCGATGAAATGCCTGTTGCTTGTCGATATCCAGACCGGTTTCTGCCCTGGCGGCCACCTGGCCGTGCCGGAGGGCGATGCCGTGGTGGAGGTCGCCAATCGCCTGATGAAAGAGGGCGGCTACGATCTGGTCGTCGCCTCGCAGGACTGGCACCCCGCCGATCACGGCAGCTTCGCCTCGCAGCATCCCGGCAAGGCACCCTTCGACATGGGCGTGCTCAACGGCAAGCCGCAGATGATGTGGCCGGACCATTGTGTGCAGGGAACGGAGGATGCCGCCTTCCATCCCGATCTCGACACCGCCCGCATCGACCATGTGCAGCAGAAGGGCCTCGATCCACGGGTCGACAGCTACTCCGCCTTTCGCGACAACGACCGGAGCGCGCTGACCGGCCTGTCGGACTATCTGCGTGCGCGGGGCGTGACGCGGCTCGACCTTTGCGGCCTGGCGACCGACTACTGCGTGAAGTTTTCCGCGCTCGATGCGAAGGCCATGCTGCCCGAAGCCGAAATCCGCTTCATCGAGGATGCAAGCCGCGGCATCGATCCGGCCGGCGTCGCCGCTGCCCGTGACGAGATGGCCGATGCAGGAATTGCGATCATCACGTCCGACACCGTCCTTGAAGAGGCGCGCAGCGCGGTCTGACCGCGCCTCCCCGGCGCATCATTGCGGTGCGCCGTTTTTCCAGACGGCGTTCTGATTGAAGAGCGGCACGGTCGAAATCGACATCTTGGCCGAACCCTCGGTGATCTGGCGGGAATGGGCGAGATAGATCAGCGTGTTGTTCTTGCGGTCATAGATCCGGTTGACGACCAGCGCCTTCCAGATGAGCGAGCGCCCCTCGCGGAACACCTCCTCGCCCTCCTTGGAAAGATCGATATCGCCGATCACCACCGGCCCGGTCTGCCGGCAGGCGATCGAGTTGTTGGAGGGATCCTCGAACCAGTTGCCGTTTTTCAGCCGGTCGAGCACGCCGCGGTCGAAATAGGTGACATGGCAGGTGACGCCTTCGATCTTGGGGTCCGTCAGCGCGTCCACCAGAATATCGTTGCCCATCCAGTCGACGCCGACCTCGCCCACCGTTTCGGCACGGGCCGGCAGGGCCGCGGCAAGGAACGCGCCGAGGATCCCGCAGGTGGCGGACAGGACAGTCAGGCGGAAAGGCATCATTGTTCGGGCTCCATCAGGGGCGGGATATGAGAAACGTATGATGGACATAAGAGCGCTGGCGCGCTGCACAAGGCAGGACGGGAATTTTCTCGGCCTGCAGTGGTCCTGCGAAGGACCGGAGGGGGTCAGTTATTCCGGTCTTCGTCCAAGCCTTGGAATATGGTTCCTCGGAACAGCAGGGGAGAGACACTAAGTAAGCCTCAACATACGGAGGCTTTCATGTCCGCTCTTTCTCCTTCTTTCGGCTCGACCTCGGGCCTGCCGCCGCTCGGCGTTCCCGGCCTCGTGTCGCTTGCCGTGCTGGCGATCGGGACGCTGGCGCTCGGCCTTGCCTATGGTCCGGCCCATGGTGCGCTCTTCCTGGTCGGCGGCGCGCTCGGCATCGCGCTCTACCACGCCGCCTTCGGCTTCACCTCGGCCTGGCGGGTCTTCATCGCCGAAGGCCGCGGCAGGGGCTTGCGCGTGCAGATGCTGCTGCTTGCCGTCGCCGTCATCCTGTTCTTTCCGCCTCTGGTCGATGGCACGCTGTTCGGCAATCCGGTCAAGGGCTCGGTGTCGCCGGCCGGCATCGGTGTCGTGTTCGGCGCCTTCCTTTTCGGCGTCGGCATGCAGCTCGGCGGCGGTTGCGCCTCCGGCACGCTGTTCACGGCCGGTGGCGGCAATGCGCGCATGCTGGTCACGCTGCTGTTCTTCATCATCGGCTCCGTGGTCGCCACCCAGCATTTCGATTTCTGGACCAGCCTGCCGGCCCTGCCGCCGGTCTCGCTGACGCAGTTCGGGGCCGTGGGCGGCATCGCCATCAGCCTGGCCCTCTTCGCCGCGATCGCCGGCCTGACCGTGCTTGTCGAGACGCGCCGCAACGGCGCGCTGGAACAGGCGCCGCCGGCGCCGCGTCAGGGTGTGTCCCGTCTGCTGCGCGGTCCCTGGCCGCTGGTCTGGGGCGCGCTGGCGCTGGCGCTCCT
This sequence comes from Rhizobium sp. CC-YZS058, assembly GCF_034720595.1. NCBI lineage: Bacteria > Pseudomonadati > Pseudomonadota > Alphaproteobacteria > Hyphomicrobiales > Rhizobiaceae > Rhizobium > Rhizobium sp. CC-YZS058. The sequence goes on from NZ_JAYESJ010000001.1 coordinate 1,472,522, forward strand.
CAACTTCGCCACGCTGGCCTTGGCCGGCCGGCCCTGGGGCATCACCTCGGCTTTCGCGCTCTGGGGCGCCAAGGGAGCGGCGGCAATCGGCTTTGATCCTGCGTCCTGGGCCTATTGGCAGACGCCGGCCAATGCCAAGGCGCTGTCCGAAAGCGTCTTTGCCGATATCACCTCGATCATGGATTTCGGCCTGATCGCCGGAGCCATGCTGGCGGCCGCGCTTGCCGGACGCTTCGCGCCGAGCCTCGATATCCCGCTGCGCTCCATTCTGGCCGCCGTCGTCGGCGGGCTGATGCTCGGCTATGGCGCGCGCATTGCCTATGGCTGCAACATCGGCGCCTATTTCTCCGGCATCGCCTCCGGCAGCCTGCATGGCTATGTCTGGGCGCTTGCTGCCTTTGCCGGCAATGTGCTGGGCGTTCGTCTTCGCCCCTTCTTCTTTGCCGAGCGCAGCACGATCCGCCGCATCGACGGCTGACGCCGTATTCCGCTCACAATTGCCAGGTTTCCTGAAAGCCGCTCCTCAATGGGGCGGCTTTTCCGTGCGGTGGCGCACGATCGAAAGCGCCGCGAACGTCATGTTCGGCTCGTAAAGGAAATGGTTACCATGTTTTGCCATTGTTTGAACAAGCCGGCATGGTCTTAAGCGCGCAACAACTTTCCGGCGCCTGGCGACCCAAACTCCCGGCTCTGACGGCATAGCGTGATCTTGCCGCCGGATAGCGTAACTGTCTTTGGGTAACAGGCTTCCATGGCGCTTGCAGTCGAGACTACCAGTTCCTTCCCGATCGGCCACACGCGCCGCCAGGGGTCCTCGTTCTCCAAGGCCGTGATCCTGGCAGGGGGACTCGGCGCGAGCCTGCTCTTCGGCGGCTGGATGCTGGCCACGCTCGCCACCATGCACGGCATGGGCAGCGCTGTTTCCGAACCGGGCCTGCCGCGTTTCGAAACCTCGTTGAAGCTCAACGCGATCCCGCGGACAGTGCGTGCCGACCGCACGGTCCATCTCGCCAAGTTTTCCCGTCTCGTCAAAACGCCGCTGATGGCGGTGGCCGATGCCGCCGCGCCCCGGCAACTGACGGCGCGCGCAAGCGCCGTGCGCGTGGCGCTCGCCCGGCCGGCCATCACCCTTGCCGCCGCGACCCCGGTGCAGCCTCTGCCGCCGATGCCGGGCCTTCCCTCGGCTGAAGGCGCCGCAAGGACGCTGCGGCCCGCCCAGGCGATCGCCGGCCTTGCCGCGCGCGATACCGGCGGCATCACCGTGCCGCTGCGCGAAAACGCCATGGTGGAGCCTGACAGAACCGTGACCGGCGGGCTGCCGAAGCCCTTCAGCCTCGTCCTGTCCGATGACGAAACGGCCGAGCGGCTGCCCGACCTCGGGCCCCTTCCGATGACGCGCCCCGGCGTCACCATCGCCGCGGAAGCGGAGGCCGAACTCGCTCCGCCCGCCCGCGCCAAGCCGGCCAAGCGCACCCTGCTCGCCTATGCCAAGCCCGATGTCTCGATGGACGAGGATGAGGACGATGCGCCCATCGCCCGCCCGCTCTTCGGCAGAAGCAAGGGCGTCGCGGTCTATGATATTTCCGCAGGCGTCGTCTACATGCCGAACGGCGAGAAGCTCGAAGCTCATTCCGGCATCGGCGCCATGCGCGACAACCCGAAATATGTGCATGTGCCGATGAAGGGCCCGACGCCGCCCGGCACCTACAAGGTCACCATGCGCGAATCCCTCTTCCACGGCGTGGAAGCCGTGCGCCTGACCCCGGTCGATGGCATCGCCCCGCATGGCCGCGTCGGTCTGCTCGCCCATAGCTACCTGCTGCGCAAGCGCGGCGACAGCCACGGCTGCGTCGCCTTCGCCAACTACCCGAAATTTCTCGCAGCCTTCAAGCGCGGCGAAATCAAGCAGATGGTCATCGTGACCAGCATGAAGGGTGGCTTCTCACGTCCGGCCAAGACGCTGGCGTCTCTGTTTTCGCGGAACGGGTGAGGGGCTCACTGGCCCCCGCTCGAGCACAGAGCCGGCGAGGCTGCCTCGCGCGCAACCAGACACAACCTTTAATAATATGGATATCTAATTTACATCTTCTGAAAGAAGGTGTAGGACTCGTGACCATGCTCGCATCGGGTGGTGGTCGCGTTTGGTGCCGTCTTTGACAGCGCGAAGGTTCTGCCGTCCCGGCTGCAGCAGTCAGCCGAAAGCGCCGAACGCATTTAGATCGACCGTCCCACCCGCAGTTCCGCATTTCAGTTCATGCCCCCTCCAGCCTTCGGCGAGGACCATCCGGTCCTTTCCGGACCGATGTCTCGCGTCTTTTCATGATCGATCGTTTTCAAGCTTTTGGGAAAGGAGAAGGCAATGTCACTCGCATTCTATAAGGGTCCGACCGACGACCTCGCCACCAGCACGACCGACCCCGCCCCGTCACAATTCCTGGCCTCCGACGGCGACAGCCTGCAATGGGCGGAGGACCGGCCGACGCTGGGGTCGCCGCCTTGGTACTATGGCTATCATTACTGGATCGGCAGCTGGGCCAACGAGGAGTTCGTAGGCTCGACCGGAGACGATATCTTCCAGCTCGCAGGATACGAAGGATACGGCGGCGTTCAAAACGGTTGGGACACGTTCGATGGCGGAGCCGGGTTTGATGAGATCTATGTCGCTCCGAAGTACGGCTGGTACTGGACAGCGATTCTCATCCGCGACAATGGTCTGAAGGACGTGGAGCGCATCTATTTCGGCACCAGTGGACCCAAACCGGTCTACTTCTGCGGCGCGATCGACTTTTCGAGCGTCGTCATCATGACGCCGGGAACCAAGGTCTACGGTCGGCAGGATGCCAACACCTTCACCGGCGGGGCTCTGGGCGAGTATGTCGAGGGTGATGGCGGCAATGACACGCTCAACGGCAATGCCGGGAACGATACGCTGTACGGGGATACAACGCAGGATAACCCATGGGCGGCGGATTATAACGCTGCGGGGAATGATATCCTGCGGGGAGATGTCGGCGATGACACTCTTTACGGGCAAGGCGGAGATGACTGGCTCTCTGGGGGGGCTGGCAATGACACGATGTATGGCGGCTCTGGCGCCGACAAGCTAGTTGGGGGAGCTGGGAAGAACGAACTCTATGGTGGTGCGGGTGCTGACTTCTTTCAGATCCTCTACGGGAGTGATCAGAGCACCGTCAGAGATTTTGAGGTCGGTATCGACCGCATAAGAGTTGATACGAAAATCGCCAGCGGGTTCAGCCAGCTTACGATCAGTAGCGATGCAAGCGGAAACGCCCATGTCGTGATCGGCACAGTCGATATCACGCTGGCTGGTATCAGAGCGTCCGCCGTCAATAGCTCCATGTTCGATTTCGGCGTTTATGTTTGAGAAGCGGCCCATGCGTGGTGACGCATGGGCCTTGGTTATCATTAGAGATAGCTGACCTTGTCTTTCGCATAGCTGCTGCGAAGGGTCCCATCTTCATGATACGTCTTCAGCCCAGCTTTCGGGTCATATTGCAGCATCAGATTGCCATTGCCGTAACGCAGCTCGAAACTACCGATGGATGCACGGCCATGTTCGTCAAAGCTGATTGGAAGTTTCACGCCGAAGACTTCGGCAATTCTCTCTTGCCCGGCAACAAGAAGGTCATGGCCGAGTTCGGCTAACTTGTGCCGCGAAGAATTTCGGACTTCCACCCATTCTCGTGCTGACTGAAATTGTTCTTCGGTAGCGAAATAGTCGAGATCCCGCTTGACCATTACAGGATCTTCACCATCCGCCAGCCGTTTTGCGCCCCATGCTGCGTATTGAGCGAAGTATTCTTCGCGTGTGGGTGCCTGTTCGTCGGGCTCTAGCCCCCTATTGTAATCATCTATCCCGTAAGACGTGCCTCGAATGAACGCCTCCGCATTCTCCACCGACGCCTTGATCGGAGTAAAGCCATTGGCAGCGGCGATGGGGTCGTAAGTCGTCACCATCGACCCGGCGGCAGCCATGGCGCTCAGCTGCGGTTTGGAGAGTTCGGACGAGACGGTGCCGCCGACCGCGCGCGCCGTCGGGGCGGGTGCGGCGTCGGCCGGTTTCTCGCCGGCGCTGGCGGCGGCGGAGACGATGGCGAGGATCGTGTCTGCCGCGCTGCGGGCGTCGCCGCCTGCGCTTGACGAGGCAAGAAGCGGCGCTGCGAGAAGCGGCGAGGGCTGGGCAAGGAGGGTCAAGGCAACATTGCTGGCGATCGTGGTCATGCGCTGCTCCTTTACTCAACCCCTTCGACGCCACCTCATGGACCGGGGCGAGACCCGCAACCGAACCTCATTCCGGCTGCATGTTTAGTTTCTCATGCAATTTTAGGAGATTATTGTTGAGGGAGTGTTAAAGGATCTCCGGCTCGGTCAATCAGTCGTTTTGCCGGCTGCCATCCCGGCTGCAGCGGTCAGCCGAAAGCGCCGAACGCATTTAGATCGACCGTCCCACCCGCAGTTCCGCATTTCAGTTCATGCCCCCTCCAGCCTTCGGCGAGGACCATCCGGTCCTTTCCGGACCGATGTCTCGCGTCTTTTCATGATCGATCGTTTTCAAGCTTTTGAGAAAGGAGAAGGCAATGTCACTCGCATTCTATAAGGGTCTGACCGACGACCTCGCCACCAGCACGACCGACCCCGCCCCGTCACAATTCCTGGCCTCCGACGGCGACAGCCTGCAATGGGCGGAGGACCGGCCGACGCTGGGGTCGCCGCCGGTCTATTACGGGTGGCACTACTGGATCGGCACATCCGCCTGGGAAGAGTTTCAAGGTTCGTCGTCCGATGACGTGTTCCAGATTTCGGGACCCGAGAGCTATGCCGTCGGCGGTATTCAGAACGGATGGGACACATTCGACGGCGGGGCGGGCTTCGACGAAATCTATGTCGCTCCAAAATTTCCCTATTACTGGACAGCGGTTCTTATCCGCGACAATGGTCTGAAGGACGTGGAGCGCATCTATTTCGGTACGGATGGACCCAAACCGGTCTACTTCTGCGGCGCGATCGACTTTTCGAGCGTCGTCATCATGACGCCGGGAACCAAGGTCTACGGTCGGCAGGATGCCAACACCTTCACCGGCGGGGCTCTGGGCGAGTATGTCGAGGGTGATGGCGGCAATGACACGCTCAACGGCAATGCCGGCAACGATACGCTGTACGGGGATACAACGCAGGATAACCCATGGGCGGCGGATTATAACGCTGCGGGGAATGATATCCTCAATGGTGGCGCGGGTAATGACTATCTTTACGGTCAAGGTGGAAACGACCGGTTGCTTGGAGGTTTAGGCGCCGACAAACTCTTCGGAGACTTTGGGACTGACACATTGGACGGCGGAGAAGGAAATAATGAGCTTTGGGGCGGAGCGGGTGCTGACAACTTCCAGTTCACGTCTTCTGCAGACAAAAGTGTGATTGAGGATTTTCAAATCGGTGTAGACCGTCTCAAGTTCAATGCCGCCATCGCAGATGAATACAGTGATCTCACGATCTTCAATTCTGGCGGCAACGCGCATGTCGTCGTCGGAACGATCGACATCACGATCATCGGTATCTCGGCCCAGTCATTGTCCAACGCCTCATTCGACTTTGGTGCATTCACCTGATTAGCTCAGGCACTCGACGTGCGAGGTCAGCATTGGCTGACCTCGTTCAGAGCATACTGCGTTCGGACACTTCCGTCTCCATGGAATGTCTTCAAGCCATCTTTGCTATCATATTTAAGGATAATCGCTCCATCTTTGCCTTGGATCGTTATATTCGCAAGGCTTAATCGGCCGTCAGCGTTTTTGACTACGTCAATTGTTCCGCCGAATACTTCCGAAACCAGGCGCTTCATGTTGTCTATGCCTTCCATAGCATCCGCTGCAAGTTCCTTTCGTTTGGAATTCCAAAACTTGATTGCATCAACCTTGTCCTGATACGCCTTATCGCTGGAAAAATCGGCGACAGCCTTCTTGACCTTCTCAGGGTCATCGCCCTTTGCAATGCGAATTTCACCCCACTGAATATACACTTGGTTGAACGATTGACGGTCAGGAATCTCGTCGTCGGGTCTCAACCCATCGTTGAACTGATCAATCCCCCAAGAGACTTTGCGAATAAACGCTTCGGCATTCTCGACCGACGCCTTGATCGGATCGAATCTGTAGACGGCCGGGTCGATCGTCGTTTCGCTGGTCACCATCGACCCGGCGGCGGCCATGGCGCTCAGCTGCGGTTTGGAGAGTTCGGACGAGACGGTGCCGCCGACCGCGCGCGCCGTCGGGGCGGGTGCGGCGTCGGCCGGTTTCTCGCCGGCGCTGGCGGCGGCGGAGACGATGGCGAGGATCGTGTCTGCCGCGTTGCGGGCGCCGCCGCCTGCGCTTGACGAGGCAAGAAGCGGCGCGGCGAGAAGCGGCGAGGGCTGGGCAAGGAGGGTCAAGGCAACATTGCTGGCGATCGTGGTCATGCGCTGCTCCTTCACTCAACCCCTTCGACGCCACCTCATGGACCGGGGCGAGACCCGCAACCGAACCTCATTCCGGCTGCATGTTCAGTTTCTCCTGCAACTTTAGGGCATTATTGTTGAGGGATCGTTAATGAACGCGCGCGGGTGCATGGGATCGGGTCCGGCGGGCACCCGATCCGCCCAAAACTTTGGCTGCAGGTCGCGGAATGAGGGGAGAGCCGTCGCTTGCCTTTCAAGCTGGGCTAGACGCGCTCCACGAATCCATCCAGCACCCGCTTCTGCCCCGCCCGGTCGAAATCGATCGTCAGCTTGTTGCCTTCGATGGCGGCCACGTTGCCGTTGCCGAATTTGATGTGAAAGACGCGGTCGCCGAGGGAGAATTTGGAGGGGACGTCGGTGGTGGACTTGGCGATCAGTTCCCCTTCGATGGTGCGGCTGCGCGGACCGCTCTCGCCATAGCCGATCCGCTCGACCGCCACGCCGGAGCGATTGCCCCAATTGTCGCGCGTCGCGTCGGTGCGGTTCGCCTGGGCGCGTTTCCAGCCGGGCGTCTGGTAGGTGTTGGAGAAGGGTTCGGACAGGCCGGCCGCCTTGTCGAAGCGCGATTGGCCGTAGCCGCCGCGCCCATAGCCGCCTCCGCCATAGCCGCCATAGCTCTGGTCCATCTCCGAGACCTCGACATGGCCCTCCGGCAGCTCGTCGAGGAAGCGGGAGGGAATGGTCGATTGCCAGAGGCCGTGAATGCGGCGGTTTGAGACGAACCAGACATGGCAGCGCCGCTTGGCGCGCGTCAGGCCGACATAGGCAAGCCGCCGCTCTTCCTCGAGCCCGGCGCGACCGCCCTCGTCGAGTGCGCGCTGATGCGGGAACAGCCCTTCCTCCCAGCCGGGCAGGAAGACGGTCTCGAATTCCAGCCCCTTGGCGGAGTGGAGCGTCATGATGTTGACGGCGTCGAGGCTCTCGTTCTGCTCGGCATCCATGACCAGCGACACATGTTCGAGGAAGCCGCGCATGGAGTCGAAGGCCTCCATGGAGCGGATCAGTTCCTTCAGGTTGTCCAGCCGCCCCGGCGCTTCCGCCGTCTTGTCGGCTTTCCACATGTCGGTATAGCCGGATTCCTCGAGGATCGTTTCGGCGAGCTCGGTATGCGGCGTGGTTTCCAGAAGGCCCTGCCAGCGGCGCACCATGGTCACGACATCGAACAGCGACTTGCGCGCCTTGGCCTTGATGTCGTCGGTCTCGATCAGCTCGCCGGAGGCGGCGAGCATGGGGATGTCGCGGGCGCGGGCGTAGTCATGGATCAGCCGCACCGTCGTGTCGCCGAGACCCCGCTTCGGCGTGTTGACGATCCGCTCGAAGGCGAGGTCGTCGGCGCCCTGGCAGACGAGGCGGAAATAGGCCATGGCATCGCGGATCTCGAGCCGCTCGTAGAAGCGCGGGCCGCCGATGACCCGGTAGTTGAGGCCGAGGGTGACGAATCGGTCTTCGAACTCGCGCATCTGGAACGAGGCGCGCACCAGGATCGCCATATCGTTCAGCGCGTGCTTCTTGCGCTGCAGCTGCTCGATCTCTTCGCCGACCGCACGGGCCTCCTCTTCCGAGTCCCATGCGGCATGAACCTGCACGCGCTCGTCCTCCGGGCTCGTCCGCTCGGTGAAGAGCGTCTTGCCGAGCCGGCCCTCATTATGGGCGATCAGGTGGCCGGCAGCGCCGAGAATATGGGCGGTGGAGCGGTAGTTCCGCTCGAGCTTGATGACCTTGGCGCCCGGGAAATCCTTCTCGAAGCGCAGGATATTGTCCACCTCCGCGCCCCGCCAGCCATAGATCGACTGGTCGTCATCGCCGACGCAGCAGATGTTGACCTGCCGTGCGCTCGCGCTGTCGCCGCTCTGCGGCGCGCTCCGCGAGGGCGCGCCATCGGGTGCGACGGCCGCTTGGCCTTGCCGGCCTTCGGCCGGGGCCGCCCCCGCTTCGTCCCGGCGCGGGGCGGAACGCTGGGCGAGCAGGCGCAGCCAGAGATACTGGGCGGTGTTGGTGTCCTGATACTCGTCGACGAGGATATAGCGGAACCGGGCATGATACTCCCGCAGCAGGTCCGGATGCTGGCGGAAGATCGCGATCGGGTGCAGCAGCAGGTCGCCGAAATCGCAGGCGTTCAGGCTGCGCAGCCGCGCCTGGTAGGCGGCGTAGAGCGTGCGGCCCTTGCCGTTGGCGAAGGCCCGCGCGTCGCCTTCCGGAATATCGGGCGGGGTCAGGCCCTTGTTCTTCCAGCCGTCGATCATCTGGGCGAACTGCTTGGCCGGCCAGCGCTTGTCGTCGATCTGCTCGGCCTGCAGCAGCTGCTTGATCAGCCGGGTCACGTCATCGGTGTCGAGAATGGTGAAGTCGGAGCGCAGGCCGGCGAGCTCGGCATGGCGGCGCAACAGCTTGACACCGATCGAGTGGAAGGTGCCGAGCCAGGGCATGCCCTCGACCGCGCCACCGACGAGCACGCCGATGCGCTCCTTCATCTCGCGCGCCGCCTTGTTGGTGAAGGTCACCGCCAGGATCTGGCTCGGATAGGCACGGCCGGTTTCCAGAATATGGGCAATGCGGGTGGTGAGCACGCGCGTCTTCCCGGTGCCGGCGCCGGCCAGCACCAGAACAGGACCGTCCAGCGTTTCCACCGCCTCGCGCTGTTCCGGGTTGAGGCCCGAGAGATAGTCTGCCGCGGGGCCGGGTCCACCGGAGCGCGCCGCCATGGCGCGCGCGGCGATGCCGCCGGCAGCCGGCGCATGCTGCCCGTCCCCCTGCCGCGCACGGGCGGCGGGTGCCGCCTCCTGCGGCTTTCGGCCGGCCCGAACGGGCTCTTCGTCGAAGAAGGGAATATCGTCAAATCCGTTGCTCATGGCGCCCAATGTAGTGATTCGGGGTGGAAAGGCCAGAATGCGTTCTGCTTTCATTCCTTTGCTGCTCTCGCCCTAGAGTTCGGCGCGACCATGACGATCCCGTGCAAATGGGGATGGCGCGATCACGGTTCCGTGAAAATTTCCGTGAGATTACAAAGTGGTAATAATGAATCTCGCGCATTGATCGAACCGGATGCCTTGGTTAGGCTTTACCCCAGCGAAGGAGGCGTGGCTTACGCTCCCCAGCCGTTTTCCACGGAGTGTTTTCATGCGGATCTGGACACAGCTTGCTGTCGGTGTCGTCGTTCTTGCGGCAGGCGGTGCGGCCTTCGTCCATTTCGTGCCTTCAGCCGGACCCAAGCTCGTGGCTGCCGGTGTGCCGGCCAATCTCGTGGCGCTCGTTGCTCCTGCATCGCCGGAGGGTGGTGCGGCGCGTTCGGGCGGGCAGGGCGATGGGCAGGCTCGAGGCCAGGCGGGCGGGCAAGCTGGCAATCAGGGCCGTGGCCAGAATCCCGGGCGCGGCAACCAGACGCCGCTCGTCGTCACCGAAGCCGCCGGCACGGCGCTGGTCAATGACCGCCTGAACGCGATCGGCAATGGCGAGGCCATTCTCTCCGTCACCGTGACCCCGCTGTCGACCGGCAATCTCGCCGAGGTTCTCGTCAAGTCCGGCGACAAGGTGGGCGCCGGCCAGGTGATCGCCCGGCTCGACAATGAGGAGCAGAAGATCGCCGTCGACCAGGCCAAGGTCGCGCTGGCGGGGGCCAAGGACAAGGTGGAGCGCAACCGCCGCCTCGGCAATGCCGTCTCGATCGCCACGCTTCGGGAGGCGGAATTTGCCGAACAGGCTGCAGAACTGGCGCTGAAGATGGCCGAACTTGATCTCACCCGGCGGGACATCGTCGCACCGTCCAAGGGCGTGGTCGGCATCATCACCGTCAATCCGGGAGATTACGTCACGACCGCGAGCGCGATCGCCGTGGTCGACGACCGTTCGCAGATCCTCGTCGATTTCTGGGTGCCGGAGCGCTTCGCCAACAAGATGAGCGTCGGCCAGGAGATCGAGGCCGTGCCTGTTGCCGCCCAGACCCAGACGCTGAAAGGCCAGATCTTCGCAATCGACAACCGCATCGACCAGGCGAGCCGGACGCTCCGGGTCCGGGCGAAGCTGGACAATCCCGATGATGCGCTCAGGGCCGGTATGTCCTTCGCGGTCACCGCCCGTTTCCCCGGCGATACCTTCCCGACCGTCAATCCCCTTTCGGTTCAGTGGAGCGCGGATGGCTCCTTCGTCTGGCGCGTCAAGGGCGAGACCTCGGAGCGCGTGCCGGTCAAGATCGTCCAGCGCAATTCCGACAAGGTGCTGGTGGATGCCGCGCTCGCCAAGGGCGATCTCGTCGTTACCGAGGGCGTGCAGCGCCTTCGCAATGGCGGCAAGGTGCAGATGGCCAACCGCGCCGCTCCGCCGGAGCAGGAGGTCTCGCAGGCGACTGCGGCCGACGTTTCTGCCGGAGGCGCCCGATGAGCGGCGGCGGCAGCCATGGCGGCGGCACGAAGGGGCAGGCGGGCTTCACCGCGCTCTTCATTCGCCGTCCCGTCTTCGCCATGGTGGTCAACACCCTGATCATCGTGGCTGGTCTCGCCGCGCTGAACGGCGTGGAGATCCGCGAACTGCCGGAGGTCGACCGCCCGGTCGTCTCCGTCAACACCCGTTTCGAAGGCGCGGCGCCGGAAACGGTCGACCGCGAGGTGACCTCGGTCATCGAAGGCGCGGTTTCCCGCGTGCAGGGCATCCAGGATATTTCCTCGACCTCGCAATATGCGCAGAGCCGGGTAACGCTTCAATTTTCCGATTCCACCGATATCGGCCAGGCGTCCAACGACGTGCGCGACGCGCTCGGCCGCGTGACCAACGATCTGCCGGATTCCGCCGATGCGCCGCAGATCGTCAAGGCCGATGCTGACAGCCAGCCGATCGTCCGCCTGGCGCTGACCTCCGATCTCCTCTCGATGGAAGATCTGACGCTGCTGGCCGAAAACGAGGTGACGGACCGGCTGGCCGCCGTCGAAGGCGTGGCCGACGTGCAGTTGAACGGCGATCAGGAGAAGATCTTCCGCATCGACGTCGATCAGTCGAAGCTCGCCTCGCGCGGGCTCACCGTCGCCAATTTGCGCACGGCGCTCGCCACCGCCTCGCTGGATGTGCCCGCCGGATCGCTGACCAGCGCCGACCAGGATATTTCCGTGCGCGCCACCGCCGACCTGCAGACGCCCGAACAATTCGAGCGGGTGCTGCTTGGCGACAATGTGCGGCTCGGCGATGTGGCGACCGTTACCATGGGCCCCGATATCGGCACCTCGGCGCTGCGCTCCGGCGGCAAGCAGGGCATCGGGCTCGGCATCATCCGCCAGGCGCAATCGAACACGCTGGACATTTCCGAGGGCGTGAAGTCGACGGTGGCGGAGATCCAGACGATTCTGCCGGCCGGAACCACGCTGACGATCACCAGCGACGACGCGGTCTTCATTCAGGGCGCGATCCATGAGGTGGAGATCGCGCTCGTCGCCTCGGTGCTGATCGTCACCATCGTCATCTACCTCTTCCTGCTCGATTGGCGGGCGACGCTCATCCCGACGCTGACCATGCCGATCGCGCTGATCGGCACCTGCGCGGCCATCTATCTCGCCGGTTTCTCGATCAACATCCTGACGCTGCTCGCCATCGTGCTCGCCACGGGCCTGGTGGTGGACGATGCGATCGTGGTGCTGGAAAACATCGTCCGGCGGCGAAGCGAAGGCATGGGGCCGCGGGCGGCCGCCGTGCTCGGCACGACGGAAGTGTTCTTCGCCGTCATCGCCACCACGGCAACGCTGATCGCCGTCTTCGTGCCGCTCTCCTTTCTTCCCGGGCAGACCGGCGGGCTCTTCCGCGAATTCGGATTCGTCCTCGCCTTTGCCATTCTTCTTTCGGCCTTCGTGGCGCTGACGCTCTGTCCGATGCTCGCTTCCCGGATGTTGAAAGCCCACGCCGAGGGACACGGCCACAGCGGCATCATGGGTCGGATCGGGGCGGCTGCTGCCGGTTTCTACCGCCGCACGCTCCGCGCCTGCCTCAACGCGCCGCTGATTGTCTTCATCGTCGCCGCCATGGTCGTGGCAGCCGGCGCCGGCGCCTTCACCACCATCACCTCCGAGCTGACGCCGACCGAAGATCGCGCCCGCGTGCTCCTGCGCATCCAGGCGCCGCAGGGGGTTTCGCTCGACTATACGCAAGCGCAGATGCGGCGGGTGGAAGACGCCCTGCAGCCGATGGTCGACAAGGGCGAGATCGCTAATGTCTATTCGGTGTCCGGCCAGGGGGGCTCCGTCAATGGCGGCTTCATCGTGCTTACCCTTGCCGACTGGAAGGAGCGGACGCGCACGCAGCAGCAGATCTCGCAGGAGATTACCCAGCTCACCAACAAGATCCCGTCGATCCGCGTCTTCCCCGTGCAGCCGAACAGCCTTGGCATTCGCGGTGCCGGCAATGGACTGCAGATCGCGCTGGTCGGCAACGACTACAAGAAGCTCGGCGACGCCGCTGCCTCGCTGGTGCGCGCGATGGAAGACAGCGGCAAGTTCCAGAATGTCCGGCTGAACTACGAGGCAAACCAGGCCCAGCTTTCGGTGACGATCGACCGCGAGCGCGCCTCCGATCTGGGCATCGATATCACCGGTCTCTCCTCCGCCCTGCAGGCGATGCTCGACGGCAACTCCGTGCTCGACGTCTATGTCGAAGGGGAAGCCTATCCGGTCAAGCTTCTCTCGACCACCAATCCGATCAACGATCCGACCGACCTGCAGAACATCTATCTCAAGACCGGCGACGGGCGCATCGTCCCCATGTCGTCGATCGCCAGCGTCGAGGAACAGGCGGTTGCGCCGCAGCTGCAGCGCGAGCAGCAATTGCGCTCGGTGTCGCTTTCGGCCGGGCTTGCCCCCGGCATCGGGCTCAGCGAAGCGCTCACCTATGCCGAACAGACCGCGGCGCCGCTGCTGCCGCCGGGCTCCCGCGTCATCCCGCTCGCCGAGGCGGCGACGCTGAACGAGAATTCGAACGGCCTCCTGATCACCTTCGGCTTCGCGCTGGTCATCATCTTCCTCGTTCTGGCCGCCCAGTTCGAAAGCGTGATCAGCGGGCTGATCATCATGTCCACCGTGCCGCTCGGTCTCGCCTGCGGCGTCTTCGCCATCATTCTCACCGGCAACACGCTCAACATCTACAGCCAGATCGGCCTGGTGCTGCTGGTCGGCATCATGGCCAAGAACGGGATCCTGATCGTCGAATTTGCCAACCAGCTGCGCGACCAGGGGCAGGGACTGCGCGAGGCGATCGAGAATGCCTCCAACATCCGCCTGCGTCCGGTGATGATGACGATGATCGCCACCATCGTCGGCGCCGTGCCGCTGATCATGGCCAGCGGGGCAGGGGCGGAGGCGCGCATCGCACTCGGCTGGGTGCTGGTCGGCGGTCTGGGACTGGCAACCGTGGTGACGCTTTATCTGACGCCCGTCGCCTACCTCGTCATCGCCCGCTTCACCAAGCCGCAGGTGGACGAGGAGCGGCGACTGCAGCGCGAACTCGAAGAGGCGGAGCGCATCGCCACGCTCGAGGACCACCCGCTGCCGCAGGCGGCCGAGTAGACGGACGGGCCGAAGCTGTCCCAGTTTGGCACAGCCGCGGGGGCGGAGTGTCAGCCGCCATTTTCCTTTGCGGGCCGGGGCTGTGTTTTCCTTGCGTCATCCATGGGACGAAAACCGAATGCAGTGCAGGAGGTGCTGGACAAAGTGATTCCGGTTCTTACAGTAGCGCCTTGATATTCCTGCAGGTCCGCCGCGACGACTGGGCCGCGGACGAAAGGCACCGAAACGGATGGCATTGAGTGCGATCAGGTCCGGCCTGCGCAACGAGACGGGCATTGCTGCGGCGCTCGCGGCGCTGGCTCCTCGCTTTGGCAACCGGCTGCAAACCGGCGAGGCGCTGCGCCGTCAGCACGCGCATTCGACCACCTATATTCCGGCGCAGCTTCCCGATGCCGTGATCTTCCCGGAGAGCGCCGCGGATGTCTGCGCCATCGTCGGCGTTGCGGCGGAGCACCGGGTGCCGCTGATTGCCTTCGGCACCGGGTCCTCGCTGGAAGGCCATGTCAATGCCCCGTCCGGCGGCCTCTCGCTCGACATGAGCCGCATGACCCGCGTCCTCTCCGTCAATCAGGGCGATCTCGACTGTACGGTGGAGCCCGGCATCACCCGCGAGGCGCTCAACACCGAGCTGCGGGCGACGGGCCTGTTTTTCCCTATCGATCCCGGCGCCAATGCCTCCATCGGCGGCATGGCCTCCACCCGCGCCTCTGGCACCAATGCCGTCCGCTACGGCACCATGCGGGAAAACGTGCTGGCCCTCAATGTCGTGACAGGGGACGGCCGGGAGATCACGACCGCGCGGCGGGCACGCAAGTCCTCGGCCGGCTACGACCTCACCCGGCTCTTCGTCGGCGCCGAAGGCACGCTCGGCATCATCACCGCCGTCACGCTCCGCCTGCATGGGATCCCGGACATGATCGCCGGCGGCGTCTGCCATTTTCCGACGATCGCGGACGCCTGCAATGCGGTGATCCTCACCATCCAGTCCGGCATTCCCGTTGCCCGCATCGAGCTGCTCGATGCCCTGCAGGTGAAAGCCTCCAACGCCTATTCCAATCTGTCCCTGCCCGAGACGCCGACCCTCTTCGTCGAGTTCCACGGGAGCCCCGAGGGCGTCGCGCTGCAATCGCAAGCCTTCGGCGAGATCGTGGCCGAGATGGGCGGGACGGATTTCAGCTGGACGTCGAATGCAGAGGAGCGGGCCGCTCTCTGGAAGGCGCGCCACAATGGCTATTGGGCGCAGCGCGCGCTGGCGCCGGGTCTCGCGATCCTCTCCACCGATGTGTGCGTGCCGATCTCGCGGCTGGCCGATTGCGTGACGGAAACGCAGGAGGACAGCATCGCGCATGGCTTGATCGCCCCGATCGTCGGCCATGCGGGCGACGGCAATTTCCACGTCGGCCTGTTGTTCAACGATGCCGATCCGGCTGCTCTCGCCGGGGCGGAAGCCTTTGTCGAGCGGCTGAACGCGCGGGCGCTGGCTATGGACGGAAC
This sequence comes from Rhizobium sp. CC-YZS058, assembly GCF_034720595.1. Lineage (NCBI taxonomy): Bacteria > Pseudomonadati > Pseudomonadota > Alphaproteobacteria > Hyphomicrobiales > Rhizobiaceae > Rhizobium > Rhizobium sp. CC-YZS058. Next base: position 1,488,059 of record NZ_JAYESJ010000001.1, read on the forward strand.
CTGCACGGGCGAACACGGCATCGGTCAGGGCAAGATGCCCTTTCTCGAAGCCGAACTCGGTGGCGCGGTCGACCTCATGCGGCAGGTGAAGCGCGGCCTCGATCCGCAGAATATCTTTAACCCCGGCAAGATCTTCCGCCTATGAGCACGGCGATGTCCTCCTTCCCCCGCAGTGCGGGCTTCTCTCGTTCAGGCCAGGCGTGCCCGCCTGCGGCGCGGCTGTCTGGAAATCGTCCGACCGGCGCAGGGTCGGGTGAGTCTCGTCCTGCGCGCCCGGTCAGGAAGAAGGCGTAAGGCAGGTGCTGGCTCGACTCTTCGTCATTCTCGGTGGACTGGTGGTGGTCGCGCTCTTCGGCGCGCTGATCGCACCGCTGTTCATCGACTGGACGGATTTCCGCAAGGATTTCGAACGGGAAGCGAGCCGCATTCTCGGCCAGCCGGTCGTCGTGCATGGCAGCGTCGATGCGCGGCTTATTCCCTTTCCCTCCGTAACCTTGAGCGACGTTCGGGTCGGCGAGGCGGAAAGCGGCGAGCCGCTCGTGCAGGTCGCGAAATTCTCGATGGATGCCGAGCTCGCGCCGTTTCTGAGCGGCGAGGCGCTGATCTTCGACATGCGGCTGGAGCGGCCGCGGGCGCGCATGCAGCTTCTGCCGGATGGCACGCTCGACTGGGCGCGCGGCCGGCGTGCCGCCATCCCCGCCAAGACGGTCGTCCTGGAAAATGTCGAGGTGACCGATGGCGAGATCATTTTCGTCGATGAGCAGACCGGCCGCACCCGGCAGGTGACCGGGCTGAATGCCGATCTCGCCGCGCGCTCGCTGGCCGGCCCCTGGCGGATCGATGGCCGGGCGGCGCTCGACGGCGAGGCCGGCGCCTTCTCCATCACCACCAGCGAGGCGGACGAAGCGGGCAGCCTGCCGCTGCGCGCCCGGCTGACGCCTGATAAGCGCCCCTTCGGCGTCGATCTCGACGGCCAACTGAAGATCGCCGACTTCCGCCCCCTTTATGCCGGCCGGTTCACGCTGTTCGAAAACCAGCCGAACGCAGCGGACAAGACGGAGGCCGCCAAGGCCGAGGACCAGGCGGGCGCGCTGCGCATCAACGGCGAGTTCGAGCTGACCAACGAACGAATCCGCGTGCCTGACTACCGGCTGGAAGTAGGGCCGCGGGACGATCCTTACCTCGTCACCGGCGAAGCGACGCTCGACACCGGCAAGGTGCCGGAATTTCTGCTGTTGGCCGATGGTCAGCAGATCGATGTGAGCCGCATCGGCAATCGTGGCGAGGCGGGCAAGACGGGGCGCGATCCGGCGATCTCCGTGCGCCAGCGCCTGTCCGCCATGCTCAACATCCTCGCCGAGATCCCCATTCCGCAGGTGCCCGGTCGCGCGAGCTTGAAGCTTCCCGCCATCGTCATCGGCGATACGACTGTGCGCGACGTGCGGCTGGATTTCCGGCCGGATGGCGCTGGATGGCTGATCGACAATGCCGTGGCGCAACTTCCCGGCCGGACCTTGCTGGAAGCCAAGGGGCGGCTGAACCTGACCGGCCAGCGTGCTTTCCGCGGCGATCTGCTGCTTGCTTCCAACCAGCCTTCCGGCCTCGCCTCGTGGCTCGCCGGCTCCGTCGATCCGGCCATTCGCCGTCTGCGCACCGCCGGCTTCTCGGCCACCGTGAACCTGACGGACACGCTGCAGCAGTTCGAACGACTGGAAGTCGCCGCCGGCCCGGCGACGCTCAAGGGCCGCATCGAGCGCCAGTCGCTCAACGGCGTGCCGCCGACGCTGTCGATCCAGCTCAAGGGCAATCGTCTCGATCTCGAAGCCCTGCAGGCACTGACCGGGCTGGTGGCGGGCGATGCCTCCTACCAGACCCTTCTTGGCCATACGATCGCTGCCGATATCTCGGCCGAGACGCTGGTGGCGCTCGGCGAGGAGGCGCGGGACGTGCAATTCGTGGCGACGCTGAAGAACGGCCAGCTCCAGGCCGAGCGCGTGGCGATCGGCGATCTCGCCGGCGCGCAGCTGGCGCTGTCCGGCCGAATGAGCGGCGCGCTCGACGCGCCCGCCATTTCCGCGCGGATGAAGTTGGCCGCCGAGGACATGACCGATTTCTTCGCCATGATCGGCCGACACGCGCCGGATCATCCGGCGATCGCGCGTTTGGCCGGCAGCGGCGGCTATTACGGCAAGGCGGCGCTGGACGTGACGCTGACGGCCGGCGGCAACAATGGCACGGCACCGGTGATCTTCGGCGTCATCGGCACTGCCGGCGGCTCGCGCGTTGCCATCAACTATCAGGCGCCGAGCCTTTCCCAGGCGGCCACGGGTCAGGGGATCCTGCTGGAGGCGACGCTCGAAAACCCGTCCAGCCTCGTGCTGATCGGCCAGGCCGGCTTTGATCCGCTGCCCTTTGATACGGATGCGAACGGGCTGCTCTCGCTGAAGCTGCAGGGCACGGAGGGCGACCGTGCCAACGGCTCGCTGGTGTTCAACACCGAACGCAGCAGCTTCAACGCCACCGGCGAGGTGGATCTTTCGCGCGCCAACTTCCTGAACGGCCAGACGAAAATTGCGCTCGAGACCCGCGATCTCGAGCCCTTTCTGCTGGTGAAGGGCATCGCCCTGCCGCAGACGGGAACTGGGCTGCCGCTGACGCTGAAGAGCGACGTCACGGTTACGGGAGAAACGGTGGCGCTCACCAACCTGGAAGGGCGGGCCGACCGCAATGGCTTTACCGGCCAGCTGAGCTTCAACCGGCAGAAGCCGGGCGAGGGCAGCGGCCAGCTGTCGCTGGATACGCTCGACCTCGCCTATCTGGCCGAAGGCCTGCTCGGGCCGGTCGAGGCGCCGAATGGCGGCCTGCCAACGACGCCGATCATCGCGCCCGCCTGGCCCGACATGAACATGACGCTCGATCTGACCGCCAAGCAGTTTTGGCCGGGCCTGTTCGGCGCTGTCTCCAACCTCTCCAGCAAGGTGAGCTGGACCGGCGAGCAGGTGGATATGACCGAGGCGACCGGTGAATGGTTCGGCGGCAAGCTCACCGGCCGCCTGTCGCTCGGCAATGGCGGCGGCTCCGGTTTCCTGCAGTCGCGCCTCGATGTCACGGGCGCCGATCTTTCAGGACCGGTCTGGAAAGCCGCTGGCGGCCCGGTCGCAATGGGCAAGGCCGACCTGACCCTGGCGCTGGAAGCCTCCGGCGAGACGCTGCGGGCGATGGCGGAATCGATGAGCGGCTCCGGTTCCGCAACGCTGAACGGCCTGACGATCAAGGGCCTCAACACCGCTGCCCTGCCGGCGATCCTCGCCGCGGCCGATGGTCTGGACGGAGAAATTACCGCCGACGCGATCGATCCGCTCGTCCGGCCGCTGATCCTCAACGGCGAGGCGGCGCTCGGCACGGTTGAGGTGCCGTTCTCGATCGCCGGCGGAACGCTGCGGGCGCAGAATGTCGCGGCGGCCGATGCGGCCGCGACGGTGAGCGCCAGCCTCGATGCCGCACTGCCGGAAGAGACACTGGCCGGGAGCTTGCAACTGTCCTATCGCCCGGGCGATGCCGCCCTGGCCGGGGCGGAGCCACAGGTCATGCTCTCCTTCGCCGGCCCCATCGAGGCCCCGACGGTCAAGCTGGACACGGCCGATCTCGTCAACTTCCTTTCACTGCGCGCCTTCGAGCGTGAGCGGCGGCGCGTCGAGATCCTGCAGGGCAATGTGCTCGAAAAGCAGCGCCTGCGCCGCGAGGTTGCGCTCTACCGGGAAGTGACCGAACTGCGCGAGGCGGACCGGCTGCGCCAGATCGAGGAGACACGCCGCCGGCAGATCGCCGCCGAGCAGGCCGCACGTCAGGCTCTAGAGGAAAAGGCGCGGCAGGACGCCGAGGCCAAGGCCGCCGCCGCCGCGCGGGCCGCTGCCCAAGCGAAGGCGGAGGCCGAGGCGAAAGCGGCCGAAGCGCGCGAAGCGGCGCGCGCTGCCGCGGCCGCTGCCAGGAGTGCGGCGGCTGCCAGGCGCGCGGCGGAGGAAGCCGGGCAGGCCGCCGAGTCCGGCGCCCAGACGTCCCCGCTTCCGCCGGCCGAACGCGTGGAGCGCGGCGGCACGCTGGCCCCGCCTCTCGTCAATCCTACTCTGCCGCTGCCGGCGCCGTCATCGGTGCCCTCGCAGGATCCCACGCTGAACGGGCTGCCCGGCGTCGTCCCGCAATAGCGGACGTCAGTGTCGAACGCTGATCGGGCGTTGTTCCCGAACGCACAGGCTGCGCGCGACTGCCTCGAGCTGCAGCGACGACGCGAGATGGGGCGTCCGCGACCTAAGCGGTTTGACGTGATGTCGCGGAGGCGGCCTCGGTCTTGAGGGCAGCAAGCACATGAAGCCGCAGCGCGGAGGAGAGGTTGGTGCCGTCCGGGCGCTGATCGTCCACCTCGGCGATCAACCCGGCAAGCGGCAGGCCGCGCTGCCCGGCCAGGCGCTGCAGCTCCTGCCAGAACGCATCCTCCAGCGTGATGCTGGTGCGGTGGCCGTGCAGGGTCGTGGAATGTTTCTTCAGCATGTCGGTCGCCGGGCAGGGGTGGCGCATTCGGCCGATGAGCCATTCCCACGCCGGCTGCGGGACGCGATGCACCGGTCAGGCGCGCGCCTGCCGCTCACGCATCCTCGGCTCCGTCGCTACCCTCGCGCCGGCCCTGGTCGAGGGTGCGGGCGGCCTTCTCGTTCAGTGTGCGGGTCAGCGTTTTTTCGGCCTTTGTGCGGCCATGGGTCAGGCGGTTCTGCTCGGCGACGCGATCCTTCTCGGCCCGCGCCTTCTTTTTGCGCGCCTGGCGGAGATTGACGACGTCGCCGCTCATCGCTGCGATCAGTTCTTCTTGCGGAAGGCGTCGAGCGAGACGACGGACGCACCCGGCTTCTTGCCGTCCTCATCCGTCTCCGCACTCGGCTCTGCCTCGGTCGTCTCTTCGCTGCGCTCGACCGGGGCAACCGGATAGGCGGTCACCTCGGCACCGGCGGGCTCCTCTTCCTCGAAGGCGGCCACGTCGAACTCGAGCTCGAAATTGACGGACGGATCGTAGAAGCCACGGATGGCGTTGAAGGGGATCACCAGCTTTTCCGGCGTATCGGAGAAGGAAAGACCGATCTCGAACAACGAGTCCGTCACCTTTAGCTCCCAGAACTGGTGCTGGACGACGATCGTCATCTGCTCAGGATATTTGGCCTTCAGATGCTGGGAAATGCGCACGCCGGGCGCGCCGGTCAGGAAGGTGATGAAGAAATGATGGTCGCCGGGCAGATGACCCGTGGCCGCGACCTCACCCAGCACCTTCCGGATGACGCTGCGAAGCGCATCCTGCGCCAGAATGTCGTAGCGGATGTGATCCTGGCCCATAAGGTCCCCGTTTTCCTGTTCATGCCGTGCGGGACGCAGCCGGGCAAAGGCCGGGCATCCTGCGTCGTGTCACAAAGCATTTGCATTATTGATCGACGATTTCAAGGCGCAGGGCAGGTCAGGCGCGTGCGCGTCAGCGTCGGACAAGGGGAGGGAGAGAAGTGAAGGCTTCTGTTGCCAGGTGCCTTCGAACCCCGCCCAAGAGTGCGACCCCTTAGGACTTGATTTGAAGTGTCACACCGCCATTAGGCAGCGAGACGAGCTTCCGCATAGTTGTCGTTTGCAACTACTATTTTAGCCCGATAACGGTGGTACAATGCCGAGCAAAAGTTCGATCTTTACGCCCTTGTCGATCCTATTTCGCCCCCATCAAAAGCCGGTCTGAAAAGGACCGGACCGGTTTTTGGTGGAGGCGCCGGGTACCGCCCCCGGGTCCAATAGGTTTATTACACCGACAGTTTATTGCCATAGCTGAGCCGAAGACCAGCAGGAGAGATATAGGCGCTTTCGCGTGCGATGAAAAGGCCTTCGGTCCGCAATCCTCGCAAGGCGGGACCGATTGTTGTTGAAACCTCGAGAGCTCGATCTCCGCAATCACGATTCTCCATCGACTCTCTAAGCTGTTCGCTTATAGGCTCGCCCTGTCGGGCGCAGCGGACGCGTGCGACTTCTTCCGGAGTGCCTTGTCATGAAGACCTATCTCGACCTGCTGTCCCATGTGCTGGAGAATGGCAGCGACCGCGGCGATCGGACAGGGACGGGCACGCGCTCGATCTTCGGCTACCAGATGCGCTATGATCTGGCGGCCGGCTTCCCGCTGCTCACCACGAAGAGGCTGCATGTCCGCTCGATCATCCACGAGCTGCTCTGGTTCCTGCGCGGGGATACCAACATTGCCTATCTGCATGAACACGGCGTGCGGATCTGGGACGAATGGGCGGACGAGAACGGCGATCTCGGTCCGGTCTATGGCGCACAATGGCGCTCCTGGCCGGCGGCCGATGGCCGATCGATCGACCAGATCGCCAATCTGATCGAGGCGATCAAGACCACCCCCAATTCCCGCAGGCTGATCGTCTCTGCCTGGAACCCGGCGCTGGTCGAGGAGATGGCGCTGCCGCCCTGCCATTGCCTGTTCCAGTTCTATGTTTCGGATGGAAGGCTCTCCTGCCAGCTCTACCAGCGCTCCGGCGATATATTCCTCGGCGTGCCCTTCAACATCGCCTCCTACGCGCTGTTGACGATGATGGTGGCGCAGGTGACCGGGTTGAAGCCGGGCGAGTTCATCCACACGCTCGGCGACGCGCATCTTTACAGCAATCATTTCGACCAGGCGCGCGAGCAGCTGACCCGCACGCCGAAGCCCCTGCCGACCATGCATCTCAATCCGGCGGTCCACGATCTCTTTGCCTTCCGCTTCGAGGACTTCACGCTCACCGGCTACGAGGCCGATGCGCCTATCCGCGCGCCCGTGGCCGTTTAGGATGAGCGAAGCCGAAATCTCCGTCGTCATCGTCGTGGCCGCCGCGCGCAATGGTGTGATCGGCCGCGACGGCGCCATGCCCTGGCGCCTCCCGACCGATCTCAAACATTTCAAGGCGCTGACGCTGGGCAAACCGGTCGTCATGGGGCGCAAGACCTTCGAGTCGCTGGGCCGGCCGCTGCCCGGCCGCGCCAACATCGTCGTCAGCCGCCAGGCAGACTACGCGCCCGACGGCGTCGATGTGGCACCGGACCTCGACACCGCGCTGACGCTCGCCGCCGAGCGGGCCCGCGCTGCTCTGGTGACGGAGATCTGCGTGATCGGCGGCGGCACGATCTATGCGCAGGCACTGGCAAAGGCCGACCGGATCGAGCTTACCCGCGTCGAGGCGGAGATCGAGGGCGACACGGTCTTCGCTGCCATCGACGAGACACAGTTCGAGCGGATCGCCGCGCAGCCGCTGACGCGGGGCGAGAAGGACAGCCACGCGATGACCATCGAGACCTACACGCGGCACGCGCCGGCGACGCCGCGCGGCTGAGCGACGGCCAGGTCTCTGCGGGGACGCTCGGCCGCCGCTGCCGCCATTTGCCTGCCATGCGTGGAACTATTTTCACCTCTAACGGCGAAGTGAGAGGGAGTCGCGTTGAAAGGGCATTTCCGGCTCCCTATAAAGTGAACAGCCTCGCTGGTCCCGACCTGCGGGTGGGGAGTAACCAACAAACGAGGTATGAATGCCCTGGAGCAATCAGAATGGCGGCGGCGGCCCATGGGGTGGCGGCGGCGGCAATGGTGGCGGCGGTAACAAGGGCCCCTGGGGCCAGGGACCGAATCGTCCGCGCGGTGGCGGCAATGGCCGTGGCCCGGGCGGTCCGCCGGACCTGGAGGAGATTCTCCGCCGGGGACAGAACCAGCTGAAAAACGTCATTCCCGGCGGCTTCAATGGCGGCGTCTTCGTCATCGTCGCGCTGTTGATCGTGGCCTTCTTCCTCGTCAATTCGATCTACACCGTCCAGCCGGACGAGCGTGGCGTCGAGATGCGCTTCGGCAAGCCGAAGGACGAAATTTCCATGCCGGGGCTGCACTTCCATCTGTGGCCGCTTGAAACGGTGGAGATCGTCAAGGTCACCGAGCAGCAGCAGTCGATCGGCGGCCGCGGTGCCGGCGGCGACGGCTCCAATGCCGGCCTGATGCTGACCGGCGACCAGAACATCGTCAACGTCCAGTTCTCGGTGCTGTTCTCGGTGACCGACCCCAAGGCCTATCTGTTCAATGTCGAGGATCCGGCCAACACGCTGCGGCAGGTTTCCGAAAGCGCGATGCGCGAAGTCGTCGGCCGTCGTCCGGCACAGGATATTTTCCGTGATAATCGCCAGGCGATCGCCGAGGACGTGAAGACCACGATCCAGGTGACCATGGATGCCTATGGGTCCGGCATTTCGGTCAATACCGTCGCGATCGAGGATGCAGCACCGCCGCGCGAAGTGGCCGATGCCTTCGACGAGGTCCAGCGCGCCGAGCAGAACGAAGACCAGTATGTCGAGCAGTCGAACCAGTATGCCAACCAGGTTCTGGGTGGCGCACGCGGTCAGGCGGCCCAGCTGCGCGAAGAGGCGGCAGCCTACAAGAACCGGATCGTGCAGGAAGCCCAGGGTGAGGCGCAGCGCTTCATCTCTGTCTACAATGCCTATTCGCAGGCGCCCGACGTGACCCGCAAGCGGCTCTATCTGGAAACCATGCAGGGCGTGCTCGGCAAGTCGAAGAAGGTCATTCTCGACGAGTCCGGCAACCAGGGCGTTCTGCCCTATCTGCCCTTGACCGAAATCGGCCGTCCGGCCCCCCAGACCGGCGGAGCCCAGTAAATGTCGAACCGTTTTCCCGCCCTTCTCATCGCCCTCGGCGTGCTGCTGATCATCGGCTATTCCTCGATCTTCGTCGTGAACGAGCGTCAGCAGGCCGTCGTCGTCCGCTTCGGTCAGATCCAGGATGTGAAGACCGAGCCCGGTCTCTACTTCAAGCTGCCCTTCGGCTTCATGGATGCCGACCGGGTGCAGTATGTCGAGGATCAGGCGTTGCGCTTCGATCTCGACAACATCCGCGTCCAGGTCTCCGACGGCAAGTTCTATGAGGTGGACGCCTTCGTCGTCTATCGGATCGCCGATCCACGCCGCTTCCGCGAAACCGTTTCCGGCGACCGGGAATCGGCCGAATCGCGGCTGCGGACCCGTCTCGACAGTTCGTTGCGCCGGGTTTACGGTCTGCGTGGCTTCGAGGCGGCCCTGTCGGAAGAGCGCGCAGCCATGATGCGCGAAGTACGCACCGACCTGAAGCCCGATGCCGAGTCGCTTGGCCTCGACATTCAGGACGTCCGCATCCGCCGCACTGATCTCAACCAGGAAGTCTCGCAGCAGACCTATGACCGCATGCGCGCCGAGCGTCTGGCCCAGGCCGAGCTGATCCGTGCCCGTGGTAACGAAGAAAGCCAGCGTCGCCGCGCGATTGCCGACCGTCAGGTGGTCGAAATCGTTGCCGATGCCCAGCGCGATGCCGAAGTGCTGCGCGGTGAAGGCGAAGCCGACCGCACGCGGATCTTCGGCGACGCGTTCCAGCGCGATCCGGCCTTCTTCGAGTTCTATCGCTCGATGACCGCCTATTCACAGGCGATCGGCAGTCCGGACACGACGCTGGTCATCTCGCCGGACTCGGAGTTCTTCCGCTACTTCAACAGCTCCGACGGCACGCCGACGCCGCCCGCTGCACCGGCTGCCGGCCCTGCCGCCGCGGCACCGCAGGCGCCCGCCGGCGCTCCGGCTCTGGCACCCGCCAATCCCGCGCCGGCCAATTGAGCCGGGTCGGCGTATGAACCTCGAAAGGCCGGCCCTGCGCCGGCCTTTTTCATGATCTTCGCCATCCTGCCTGCTCCGAAAGGAGGGGCTTGAGGGCGAGGAGGCGGGCTGGTAAATGGCCAGCGGGCGCAGACAGTGCGCCATCAAGCCATCGACGGCGCACGCCGCGCCGCCGCTGGAGCGCAACCGGGCAGGATGCGGCTCCCCGCGAGGAAATTCATGTCACGCAAATTGCTGATCCGTCTGGTCGAAGCCGAATATGCGATCATCCGGCTGAACGTCGGCACGCCGATCCCGGAATGGCTTCCGGGACCCGGCTTCTGGGCCGTGTCGAGCTCGCGCGAGGAAATGACGCTCGTTTGCCGTGCCGCCCGCGTCCCGACCAGCGTCATCTCCTCCAACGGCTGGCGCTGCCTGCGCATCGAGGAGCATTTCGCCTTCGACATTCCGGGCATTCTCTCCTCGGTGCTGCAGCCGCTGTCGGCGGCAGGCGTCGGGCTTTTTGCCAGTTCCACGTTCTCGACCGACTATGTTTTCATTCTCGAATCGGATGTGGACAAGGCGCTCGCCGCGTTGAAGGCGCATGGGCACGAGGTAACGCTGTAAGTCCGTGGGAGCGGACCAGCCGATCGCGGCATCGGTGAAAGCGAAATGCGGGCATAACGAAAAGATGACTGGACGGGGCAGGGCCCCGCCTTATCTTCACCGCATGATCAGCCTGTGCTCCGCGTCGCATGCATTTTCGAACGCGGCCTGCCACGGCGACGTGGCGAAGGGGTGCCGCTGGGGCTTTCGCTTCATGGCGCGTTTTTCTAATCTCGTCCGCACTTCGCGATCGCGGCCGCTGCATCATCTTGCGAACATGAGGACCCCATGGGATCGACTTTCCGCCTGAGCTTCACCCGGTCGCTCGTCGCCGGTCTTTCGGCCGTTCTCGCTGGCGGAACGGTCCTGCCGGCCGCAGCCCAGATGGCGCCGCCTGCCAATGTGGTTCCGCCCGCCCCGGCACCCGCTGCGCCGCCGGCAGCCCCGGAGGCTCTTCCCGCACCGCCTTCAGCCGCCGCGCCGCAGATCAAGGTGCCGCCGGCCATGATGCAGGGGCCGGCCTCGGTTGCCGATCTTGCCGCCGGCCTGCTCGACGCGGTCGTCAACATCTCCACCTCGCAGAACGTGAAATCCGACGACGAAGCGCCGATGCCGAAGGTGCCTGAGGGCTCGCCCTTCCAGGATTTTTTCGATGAATTCTTCAAGGGGCAGGGCGGCAGCGGTCCGCAAAGCCGCAAGGTGGAATCGCTCGGCTCCGGCTTCGTCATCGATCCCGCCGGATACATCGTCACCAACAACCACGTCATCGAGGGCGCCGACGACATCGAGGTCAATTTCGCCAACGGCTCGAAACTGAAGGCCAAGCTGATCGGCACGGACACCAAGACTGACCTGGCGCTTCTAAAGGTGGAGCCGAAGAAGCCGCTGACGGCGGTGCCCTTCGGCGACAGCCGCGCCATGCGTATCGGCGACTGGGTGATGGCGATCGGCAACCCGTTCGGCCTCGGCGGAACGGTCACCGTCGGCATCATTTCGGCCCGCGGCCGCAACATCAATGCCGGCCCCTACGACAATTTCATCCAGACCGACGCCGCCATCAACCGCGGCAATTCCGGCGGACCGCTCTTCAACATGAAGGGCGAGGTCATCGGCATCAACACCGCCATCATCTCGCCCTCCGGCGGTTCGATCGGCATCGGCTTTTCCGTGCCGACGGAGCTGGCGCAGAATGTCGTCGGCCAGCTGCGCGAATTCGGCGAAACCCGCCGCGGCTGGCTCGGCGTGCGCATCCAGCCGGTCACCGATGACATTGCCGAGAGCCTGAAGATGGACACGGCCCGTGGCGCCCTCGTCTCCGGCATCATCGAAGGCGGGCCGATCGCCAATGGCGAGATCAAGGCAGGCGACGTCATCGTGAAGTTCGACGGGCGGGATGTGGTGGAAATGCGCGACCTGCCGCGTGTGGTGGCGGAGAGCCCGGTCGGCAAGGCGGTCGATGTGGTGATCCTGCGCGACGGCAAGGAGCAGACGGTCAAGGTCACGCTCGGCCGGCTCGAGAACAATGACGAGGCTGCCTCCGACGAGCCCGCGGCCCCTGGAGCGGGGGAAGGCACGGAGGAAGGTACGGATCAGGCCGAGCCGCCGGCCGCCACCCTGCCGGCCGCCGATGTCGTGCTCGGCATGACGCTGGCCACGCTCGATGATGCCAGCCGCAAGACCTATGAGATCGCCGCCGATATCGAGGGCGTCGTGGTCACCGACGTGGCGGCCGGATCTCCGGCGGCCGAGCGACGCATCGTCGCCGGCGATGTCATCGTCGAGATCGGCCAGGAAGCGATGAAGACGCCAGAGGATGTGTCGGCGCGCATCGAGGAGCTGAAGGGTGACGGGCGTCGCAACACGCTCGTCATGGTATCGAACAAGACCGGGGAACTGCGCTTCGTCAGCCTGCGCCTGGAATAGACGGGGTGCCAATCTGCAGGCCGCCCCGCGTGGCAGCCGGCCGCTGCTCGGCCCAGCGCCCTGCAGTGAGGCTGTGAAAGAGGTGACGCTTGAGATGCGCGTGGCTGTCCGGCACGCGCGGATGGTCGAAATCCCGGCTTTCGTCCCGTTGAAAGTCGAGACGCCGCATGACGGCCAGCGAGCGCTGATTGTCGGGGACGGCGAAAGAGACGATTTCGGGAAGGGCGAACCGGGTAAAGCCGAGGCGCAGCAAGGCTTCTGCAGCTTCCGTGACAAAGCCCTTGCCCCAAGAGGGGCGCGCCAGCCGCCAGCCGATCTCGACCATCTCCGCCGGGAACAGCGGCGCGAGATGGGCATCGGCGAGACCGCACATGCCGATCGGCGCATCGCTTTCCTTCTCGGCCAGGGCGAACCAGCCTCGCCCCGTCTGCGCGATCGTTGCCGCGCAGCGATCCATCATGGCATCCGCCTCGTCCCTGGTGCGACGAGTAGCAAAGAAGGTAATCACCTCGGGATCGCTGTTGATCGTGTGAAAGAGCGCCCGGTCTGCCTCTCGCCAGTTTCGGAGCCGCAGCCGCTCGGTCTCGATCATCCGACAAAATCCGTCTTGCGATAGCCCTGCAGGTAGAGGAGCGCCGTCAGGTCGCCATGGTCGATCCTCAGCTTGGCCTGAGCTGCCACGGTGGGCTTTGCATGCAGCGCCACGCCCGAGCCCGCCCGCTGGATCATGCCGAGATCATTGGCGCCATCGCCGACGGCCATCGCCTCGTCCGGCGTGATGCCGAGCCGCGATCCGATGTCTTCAAGCGCGTCGACCTTCGCCTGCTTGCCGAGGATCGGTCGGGCGACGTCGCCGGTCAGATGGCCGTCCGCCTCGATCAGCCGGTTGGCGCGGTGTTCATCGAAGCCGAGCCGGGCGGCGATCGGTCCGGTAAAGACCGTGAAGCCGCCGGAAACCAGCGCCGTATAGCCGCCCTTCGCCTTCATCGTGGCGATCAGTTGCTGGCCGCCGGGCGTCAGTGTGATGCGACGGGCGATCACCTCGTCGACGACGGCGGCAGGCAGGCCCTTGAGAAGCGCGACGCGCTCGATCAGCGCGGGCTCGAAGGCGATCTCGCCATTCATGGCGCGGGCGGTGATCCCGGCCACCTGTTCCTTGAGGCCGACTTCGGCCGCCAGCTCGTCGATACATTCCTGGCCGATCATGGTGGAATCCATGTCGGCGATCAGCAGGCGCTTGCGCCGGGTTTCCGCCACCTGCACCGCCACATCGACCGGCTGCCCCGCGATCGCGTCGCGCAGCGCCGCCTCGGCCTCGGCGGCATCCACGCCGTCGCGCAGCGCGATGTCGCAGGCAATGCCATCGGCAAGCCAGTAGAGACCGGCGGCCTCTACCGCCGCTGCAGCGCGCTCGCCAAGGGCGGGGCTCAGCACCGGATTTGACGGAGCGGCGACAAGCGTGGCAACGAGAGCCATGGCAATTACCCTTGAAACTGGACAGGACGCGATCCTGATAACCGGGCCGACCGCCAGCGGCAAGTCGGCGCTCTCGCTCGATCTCGCCGCGCGCTATGGCGGCGTGGTGATCAACGCCGACAGCATGCAGGTCTACGACACGCTGCGCATTCTGACCGCGCGCCCCTCGGACAGGGAGATGGCCGGGATCGAGCACCGGCTCTACGGCCATGTGCCGGCCAGCGAGACCTATTCCACCGGTGCCTGGACCCGCGATCTTGCGCCGGTTCTCGACGAGATCCGCGAACGGAACCGGCTGCCGATCATCATCGGCGGCACGGGGCTCTACTTCAAGGCCTTGACGGGCGGCCTGTCCGCCATGCCCCCCGTGCCGGCCGCATTGCGCGAGGCGCTGCGGGCGGAACTCGCGGCGCAGGGCGCCGCCGCTCTTCACGATGCGCTTTCGCGCGACGATGCAGAGGCGGCGGCGCGGATCAGGCCGGGGGACGGGCAGCGGATCCTGCGCGCGCTGGAGGTGAAGCGCGCCAGCGGGCGCTCCATCCTGGCCTTTCAGGCCGAAAGCGGTCCGGTGCTGGTCGATCCGGATCGGGCGCTGAAGCTGGTGGTCGAGCCGGAGCGGGCGCTGCTCCGCCAGCGGATCGATCGGCGCTTTTCGACCATGCTGGAGGAGGGGGCGGTCGAGGAGGTGAAGCGCGTGCTGGCGCTCGAGCTTTCTCCGGACCTGCCCGTCATGAAAGCGATCGGCGTGCCGCAGATCGCTGCCATGCTGGCCGGGACAATGACGCGCGAGCAGGTGGTAAAAACGGCATCGGCCGCCACGCGCCAGTATGCCAAGCGGCAGATGACCTGGTTCCGCAACCAGCTTGGCCCGGACTGGATCCGCGTCGATCCCGCTACTTGCGGATGATGCTGCCGAGCGGCTTTTTCAACAGGCTCTCGCGCAGCGAGGACGGGCGGTGGGGCGGAGGGTCCGTCTCGTCCGGCGGCGGCGTGCGGTGCAACGGGCGATCCTCCATCCGCCGCGGCGTCGCGTCTTCGCTCAGCAGCTGGTTGCGGATCTGATTGAACCGGCCGAGCTGCGGATGCGCCGGCGGATCTCCCTGTGGCAGAAGGTCATGGCGGAAGACCTCTGGCCTCGGCGACGGCGCCGAGGCCGGCGGCGGGACGATGGCGCGCTCCGGCGCGTGCTGCGGATGGGCGACTGCCGGGGCGATGGCCGGCTCCTGCGGCTGAAAGGCCGCCGTCTCCGGCGCGGAGATCGAGCGCATGCGGGCGACGATTGTCCGCAAATCGACGGTGGCCGGCGTGTCGTCGGACAGCTTCATCGAGAAGCCGCTGGCCTTGGGCAGTTCGCTGTCCTTGACCCGCTTGAACCGCATGCGCATCGGCACGGCGACCGCTTCGCCGAACGCGATCGCCTCGCCGTTGCCGATCGAGGAGATGAAGCTGGTCGTCGAGATCGACGAATTGGGAATGGCCGAGCGGATGATCTCCTGGTCGAGCTCGTTCGACAGGCGCATGGCGAAGACGGTGGAGCATTGCGACAGGATGGTCGGATCGAGCTCGCCCGGGCGCTGGGTGATGATGCCGAGCGAAACGCCGTATTTGCGGCCTTCCTTGGCAATGCGGGCGATGGCCTGGCGGGTCGGCACGAAGCCCAGCGCCGGATCGGCGGGCACATAGCGGTGCGCCTCTTCGCAGACGACGAGCATATGCACGCCGCCATTGCTCCACAGGCCGATTTCGAAGGCCATGCGGCAGAGAACGGAGGCGACGGAATTCACCACCTCGGAGGGGATGCCGCCGAGCTGGAAGGTGGTCAGCGGCCGGCCATCGCCAGGCACCCGGAAGATCCGGCCGATCGTGTCGAGGATCGTGTCGGTGATCGTGTTGGAGGAGAACATGAAGCCGTAGCGCGGATCGTTGATCGCCGCGGTGATGCGCACTTTCAGCGAACGCAGGCTCGGCTTCTCGGTCCGTCCCTCAAGCCGTCCGATCCGCTCGTCGATCAGCGCCAGCACATCGGCGATGCGGTAGGGAACGGGCGTATCGGCCGTGATCGAGCTCTTTTCCGTCGGTCGTCTCATCAGCGCAGTGTCGCCACCCCCCTTGAAGGCGCGTTTGGCCTCGGGGATGACGTCGCGCAGGATGTCGAGCTCCTCGGGCACCGGCGGGCGGCCGCGGAACACCACTTCGGCGAACTCCTCCAGCCGCATCAGCCAGAAGGGCAGGTCGAGCGTGTCGGTGTCGATGACCACGGCTTCCGTCGGGAAGGCGGCGGCGAACTCGTTGTGCGGATCGAGGATCAGAACCCGCAGCTTCGGATCGGCGGCGAGCGCCTTGCGCAGCAACAGCGCCACGGCGGTCGACTTGCCGACGCCGGTGGTGCCGACAATGGCGAAATGCTTGGACAACATGGAGGGCACATGGATCGAGGCGTCGATCGTCTCGTCCTGGGTGAGCGTCCCGATGACGCAGCTGTCGAGACGGCCGCTGTCATAGACGCGCGCGAGGTCGGCCGAGCGGATGCGGTGGGCGATGGCGCCGAGATAGGGAAAGCGGCTGATGCCGGCCGAGAAGCGCTCCTCGCCTTCCGGGCTGACATAGACTTCGCCCAAAAGCTCGACATCGATATGGATGATGTTGTCCGCATGCTCGGCCCAGGCCTGATCGTCCGTGCGCATGGAATTGACCAGCGCCACGACGCGGTTGGAGCCGACGCTGATCGAGACCAGGCGACCGACCGACCAGAGTTCCGACATGGTCGTCTCGCCGTTCTCGGCGGTGGCGGCGATGGTGGCGCGGGACCCGCTGCACGCGATCACGCGACCCAGGAATCGGTTCCCGCGTGCAATCGCGTCACGACGGTCCTGCTCGCCCGCCTGGCTCGATGTCTGGAGATCAGTATTGCGCAAGGGGCTCACCTGTTGTCAGGCTTGATGATAGGGCAGGCGTTTTAACAAGGCGTTTCCGCGGTTTACGAAGTTCAGGCCGATTTGCACCTTTGTTGGCTCACGTCAAAAGACGTTGACGGCGCCTTTCAATCCGGTTAACACTGCGCCCCATGACGAAGATTGTTGCAATTCTTGTGGTGGGACGGCGCATGGGCAGGATGGCGTAACCATCCGGCGTTAGCCACCCATGCGCAGACCAAGGCTCCTGACGGGGCCTTTTTTTATGCCTTCAAACCATGACGATCACTAGGGCCGAATGCCTCCAGGGCAGTGATGACAGGCCAAACAGGGCGGATGAGCAGGATGGATATGCAGACGACGGCAGCGGCGGGCGAGGAGACGAAGACCGCGCAGGGCATGCGGATGACGGGAGCCGAGATCGTTCTCCAGGCGCTGAAGGACAACGGCGTCACCGATATTTTCGGCTATCCCGGCGGCGCGGTCCTGCCGATCTATGACGAGATCCACCAGCAGGAGGAGATCAACCACATCCTGGTTCGCCACGAGCAGGGCGCCGGCCACATGGCCGAGGGCTATGCCCGCTCCACCGGCAAGGTCGGCGTCATGCTCGTCACCTCCGGCCCCGGCGCCACCAACGCCGTCACGCCGCTGCAGGATGCGTTGATGGATTCGATCCCGCTCGTCTGCCTGTCGGGCCAGGTTCCGAGCACGCTGATCGGCTCCGATGCCTTCCAGGAATGCGACACGGTGGGCATCACCCGGCCGTGCACCAAGCACAATTGGCTCGTCAAGGACGTCAACGAGCTCGCCGCCACGATTCACGAGGCCTTCCGCATCGCCCAGTCCGGCCGTCCCGGCCCGGTTCTGGTTGATATTCCGAAGGATGTCCAGTTCGCGACCGGCACCTACACGCCGCCGTCCGCGGTTCGCGTCCAGACCAGCTACCAGCCGAAGGTCCAGGGCGATATCAAACGGATCGAGGAAGCGGTTGCGCTGATGCGGTCGGCCCGTCGCCCGGTCTTCTATACGGGCGGCGGCGTCGTCAACTCAGGCCCGGAGGCCTCGCGTCTCCTGCGCGAGCTGGTTGCGCTCACCGGTTTTCCCATCACCTCGACCCTGATGGGCCTCGGTTCCTATCCGGCCTCCGGCCCCGCCTGGCTCGGCATGCTCGGCATGCACGGCACTTACGAGGCCAATATGGCGATGCATGATTGCGACGTCATGATCTGCGTCGGCGCGCGCTTCGACGACCGCATCACCGGCCGTCTGAATGCCTTCTCGCCCAATTCGAAGAAGATCCACATCGACATCGATCCCTCGTCGATCAACAAGAACGTCCGCGTCGACATTCCGATTCTGGGCGATGTCGGGCGGGTTCTGGAGGATATGGTGCGGCTCTGGCACGCTGCGGACGACAAGCCGGATACGGCGAAACTCGCGCCCTGGTGGGAGGAAATCGCCGGTTGGCGTGCTCGCAAGTCGCTTAGCTATACGCCGAGCAAGGACGTCATCATGCCGCAATATGCGCTGCAGCGTCTCTATGAACTGACGAAGGATCGCGACACCTACATCACCACGGAAGTCGGTCAGCACCAGATGTGGGCGGCGCAGTTCTATGGCTTCGAGGCGCCCAATCGCTGGATGACCTCGGGCGGCCTCGGCACCATGGGCTATGGTTTCCCGGCGGCGATCGGCGTGCAGGTCGCCCATCCCGACAGCCTCGTTATCGACATCGCCGGCGACGCCTCGATCCAGATGTGCATTCAGGAAATGTCCTGCGCCGTTCAGTACAATCTGCCGGTCAAGATCTTCATCCTGAACAATCAATACATGGGCATGGTGCGCCAGTGGCAGCAGCTGCTGCATGGCAACCGCCTGTCGAACTCCTACACCGAGGCGATGCCCGACTTCGTCAAGCTGGCCGAGGCCTATGGGGGCGTCGGCATCCGCTGCGAGAAGCCGGAGGAACTCGACCAGGCGATCCAGCGGATGATCGACAGTCCGGCTCCGGTCATCTTCGACTGCCGCGTGGCCAATCTCGCGAACTGCTTCCCGATGATCCCCTCCGGCAAGGCGCACAATGAAATGCTCCTGCCGGACGAGGCGACCGACGAAGCCGTCGCCACCGCCATCGACGCCAAGGGCCGCCAGCTCGTTTGATCGGGTAGACGGGGCGGGGTAGAGTAGGCCCGCCCTTTTGCCGCTGGAGGTGACGTCATGGCGAGAACGTGGTTGAAGCACGGTGCGGTCGTTATTCCCGCCGCGCTCCGTGAAGCCTACGGTTTGAAGGAGGGAGCCGAGCTGGAGGTGACCGACAGCGGAGGTGAGATCAGTTTGAAACCGGTCTTGGACAGCCGGAGGGATGCGCCCTCGCGCAGAAGCCTCACCTCTGAAGAGGTCCTTTCGATTGTTCGGAGCTTTCCGAAATACGAGGGGCCGTTGGTCACCGACGAGATGATGCACGAGGCCATCAGCCGTGCGGCGATCGAGGACTGGGCGCGGTTGGAGCGGCAGGGACATGGCCAGGCAGACGATTGATACCAGCATCCTCGTCCGGCTGTTCGCACAGGATGATGACGTCCAGTTTGCGACTGCCGCTGGCCTTTTCTCAAGCTCCGATGTCGTGCTCCTTCCGACGGTGCTTCTGGAGACGGAATGGGTCTTAAGAAGCCGCTATGGTTTCGATCGGTACAGGATCCACACGCTGTTCAACGCCGTCCTCGACGCGCGGAATGTCTTTTGCAGGGAGCGACAGGTGATCGTGTTGGCGCTCGACGCCTATGTACGGGGCATGGACTTTGCTGACGCGCTGCATGTCTGCCTGACAGAACACGGCGACGACTTTATCACGTTCGACCGCAGGCTTGTGCGGTTGGCGAAGCAGTATCTAGAGGGCGCCCGCGTCGAGCTGACTCCCTGAACAATGTCTCAATCAATGGACCGAAAATCATGAACGCCCATCTCCAGCCGACCGGCTCTGCCTATTTCATCGCCAAGGAAACAGAGGTCGACGAGAAGCACACGCTGTCCGTGCTCGTGGACAATGAGCCGGGCGTGCTGGCCCGTGTGATCGGTCTGTTCTCCGGCCGCGGCTACAACATCGAGAGCCTGACGGTCTCCGAAACGGAGCATGAGGCGCATCTGTCGCGCATCACCGTAGTCACCCGCGGGACGCCGCATGTGCTGGAGCAGATCAAGGCGCAGCTCGAGCGGCTGGTGCCGGTGCATCGCGTCGTCGACCTCACGGTTCGCGCCAACACGCTCGGGCATGAGCGGCCGATCGAGCGCGAGGTGGCGCTTGTGAAGGTCAAGGGCACCGGCGACAACCGCGCGGAAATGCTGCGGCTGGCGGATGCCTTTCACGCAAAGGTGGTCGATGCGACCGTCGAGCATTTCATCTTCGAGATCACCGGCAAATCCTCGAAGATCGACCAGTTCGTGGCGATCATGAAGCCGCTCGGGCTGATCGAAGTCTGCCGCACCGGCATCGCGGCCATGAACCGCGGCGCACAGGGCATGTGATCGCCCGAGCCGGCCCGATCGTTCCGGGCCGGCGCTTCTCAGATCATCTCCAGCGGGCGCTTCGTGGCCGGTGGCGGGAAGGCCTCGTCAAGGGCAGCGTGATGGGCGGGCGTCAGGGCGAGGCTGAGCGCCGCATGGTTTTCCTTGACGCGCTCGGCCGAGCCGGTCTTCGGAATGGCGATGATGCCGGGACGGGCAAGGACGAAGGCCAGAGCGACCTGCGCCGGTGTCGCGTCGAGCTCCCGGCCGATCTTCGCCAGTATCGGATGCGGCAGCAGCCGCCCCTCGTCGAGCGGTGAATAGGCCATGATGGGCAGGGAGCGCGCGGCGGCATAGGGCAGCAGGTCGTGCTCGATGCCGCGGCGGGACAGGTTGTAGAGCACCTGGTCGGTCGCGACGCTGCCGCCGGCCGGCATGTCGGCGAGCTCTTCCAAATCCTCGACATCGAAGTTGGACACGCCCCAGGCGGCGATCTTCCCCTCCGCCTTCAGCTGCTCGAAGGCCTCCACCGTGCCCGACAGCGGATGGTTGCCGCGCCAGTGGAGCAGGTAGAGATCGATCTGCTCGACTCTCAGCCGCTTCAGGCTGTTCTCGCAGGCGCGAATGGTTTTCTCGCGGCTGGCGTTGGACGGCAGCACCTTGCTGACGAGGAAGGCCTCGTCGCGGCGGGTTTCGATCGCCGCGCCCACGACCTCTTCCGAGCCGCCGCTCGCATACATTTCCGCCGTATCGATCAGGGTAAGCCCGAGATCGAGGCCGAGATTAAGGCTGCGGATCTCGCTCGCCCGGTCGGCGGTATCCTCGCCCATGCGCCAGGTTCCCTGGCCGAGCGCCGGCACGGTGCGTCCATTGGGGAAGGTGATGGTCGGCAGCGGGGTGGTCATGGCGTTCTCCTTCGGTTGTCGGAGAAGATAGACCTGCGCGCCGCGAAGGCCAGCATTTCGGTCCCGATCCCGGTTCAGACCCGCGGCGGAGCCTTGCCGGACCGCGTGGCGACGAAGCGTGCAAGCGCCGGACCGATGGCCGTGACGATAAGCAGCCGCGCCGACTGCAGCGCCATGACGAAGGCGAGGTCGACAGTGCTGTTGGCGGCAATGATCGCGATGGAATCCATGCCGCCGGGGCTGGTGGCGAGATAGGCGGTCAAGGGGTCGATACCGGCGGTTCGGGTGAGCAGGAAGGCAAGACCGCCGGAGATCGCCATCAGGATGAGAATGGAGGCCACGGTCGGCAGAAGGACACGGCGTGCATGCTGCAGGATCGTGCGGGTGAAGCCGAGCCCGATGTTCCAGCCGAGCAGCGCATAGCTGATCGCCAGCAGCCATTCCGGCAGATGAAGGGTGACGAGACCGGAGATACTCAGCAGGCCGCCGAACAGGAAGGGAAGCAGCAGGACGCCGGCCGGAATGCGCAGCCGCCAGCCGAGCATGCCGGCAAACAGTGCCACCAGCAGCGTCTGCGCGAAGGAGAGCGGCGCGATCGGCGGAAACCAGACGATGGCCGGCGCGGCGCTGTCGACCCCGACCCAGAACCGCGCGACGAGGGCAGCGGCACCCGCGACGAACACCACGCGCAGATATTGCATGAAGGCGACGAGCCGGGCATCGGCCCCATAGGCCTCGGCCATCACCATCATCGTCGTGGCCGCACCCGCCGAGCAGCCCCAGATGGCTGTGGTCCCGGGGAGGATGTTCAGCCGGCTGATCAGATAGCCGCTGAGCGTGCTCATGGTGATGACGCAGAGGACGACGCCCAGGAAGAGCGGCCAGTTGCCGAGAAAGGTGGTGACGATACCGGCATTGATCGAGCCGGCGATCATCGTGCCGATCAGCGCCTGGGACAGGAAGACGAGAAGGCGCGGCAGGCGGATGCTGCCGCCATTGAGCCCCACGATCGCCCCCGCCACCATGGGCCCCATCAGCAGGGCGGCCGGTATGCCGGCCAGCTCCATCGCGCCGGCGAGCAGCAGCGACAGGACCAGAAGCACGGCCCATTGCAGCGGAGTCGATCGCCGCCCGAGACCCTGCGGGTTGATCGTGGCACTCATCGGCGGGATCCGCCGCTTCGAATGGAGACAAGCGAGGCGGATGTGGAATGGCGGACAGGCATGGCAGATCCCAAGGGTGTCCGAAGCAGGACGAAGACCCTGTCGAACGGGGAGGTGGCTCCTTAAGAGGCGATGGCCTCGGCGAAGTCAAGGCGCTGGTTCTTGGGGGAGGCCTTAAGGGGCGAGTGACACGGATGCCGGTTTGGGCGGTGCCGTCTGGCGGGTTTTGCTTGCGCGGCTGCCGCGAATCCTGTCAGTCACGGCCATGGAATTCGCACCCCAGCAGGATGAAGCGCTGAAGGCCGTCAGCCAGTGGCTGAAGGACGGGCGCACGCCGCTGTTCCGGCTGTTCGGCTATGCCGGAACCGGCAAGACCACGCTCGCCCGTCATTTCGCCGAGCATGTCGATGGCGATGTGATCTTCGCCGCCTTCACGGGCAAGGCCGCCCAGGTGCTCCGCTCCAAGGGCGCCAAGAATGCGAAGACGATCCACTCGCTGATCTACCGGCCGCGCGGCGAGGAGGAGGTGTCCGACGAGGAAACCGGCAAGACCTCGATCGCGCCGATGTTCTCGATCAACCGCCAGAGCCCGGTCGCCAAGGCGGCCCTGATCATCGTCGACGAATGCTCCATGGTGGACGAGGCGCTTGGCCGCGACCTGATGAGCTTCGGCACGCCGATCCTCGTTCTCGGCGATCCCGGGCAGTTGCCACCCGTCTCGGGCGGTGGCTACTTCACCAATGACGAGCCGAATTACCTGCTGACCGAGATCCACCGGCAGGCGCGGGACAACCCGATCATCAAGCTTGCCATGCAGGTGCGCGAGGGCAACGAGATCATGTTTGGCGACTATGGCGCGGCGCAGGTGATCCCGAAGAGCGCGGTGACCCAGAGCCTGGTGCTGGACGCCGACCAGGTGCTTGTGGGAACCAACCGCACGCGGCGGCGCTACAACAGCCGGCTGCGTGAACTCAAAGGGTTCACGACCGAATATCCGCAGTCCGGCGACAAGCTGGTCTGCCTGCGCAACGACCCGGCCAAGGGGCTGCTCAACGGCTCGCTCTGGCAGGTCATGACCTCGTCGAAGGAAACGGTAAAACCCGGCATCAATTTGATGATCAGGCCGGAAGACGATGACATGGACCGCGGGGCGGCCAAGATCAAACTGCTGAAGACCGCCTTCGAGGATGTCGAGGGCGAGATCCCCTGGTCGACGCGCAAGCGCTATGACGAGTTCGACTATGGCTATGCCTTGACGGTCCACAAGGCGCAGGGCTCGCAGTGGAACAATGTCGTGCTGTTCGACGAGAGCTGGGCCTTCCGCGACACCCGGGAACGCTGGCTCTATACCGCGATCACCCGCGCCGCGGAAACCCTGACGATCGTGCGCTGAGCGTCACTTGACGTCGCTCAAGGCCTTGGGCAGCGCGCCGGCGCTGATCGCGAAGATCATCTTGCCATCCGGCCCGGACACGAGGCCCTGCTGGCAGTCCCGCATCTCCTGGAAGCTTCTGCGGTCGCGCGACATGCGGAAGAGATCGGTGAGCCGCATGCAGCGCATGAGATGCGATTCGATGCCCTTCTCCGCCGCGTAGCGGAAGATGGCGCCGTCGGCGGTCAGGCTGGTGCTGGCGATCTCCAGGCTTTCATAAAGCAGGTCGTTCTCGTCCATCATCTCGTGATTGGGAATGAAAGACGAGCTGACGACATCGCCGTTGGCGCTGTTCGCAATCGTGACCATCAGCCCATCGGGTGCGCTCTGTTCCTCGACCGTCACGTCGAAGCTCAGCCTCTCGTCCGGGCTCGGCGGCGCGCTGGCCTCGATCGTCGGCAGCGTCGTGGCGTTGATCGTGCGGTACTGGGTGAAGGCGGCGCTGAGCAACCGAGAGAACTCTTGCGCCCGGCCGCCGGCAGCGCTTCCGAGCTTGAGATGCAGATGAGGCAGGGCGCCCGCCACCGTGTCCACAACGCCCGGCCGAGCCATCGCGGCTGCGGGGATATGCACGCTCATCGCCGTCGAGGACAGCGGTAGCAGCATCATCAGCGGCAGGATCGACAGGGCTGCGAAGGGCGAGGGTTTGGAGCGGGCGGGAGCGCAGGCGATCGGCGGGAGGTCGGTCCGGTCGGACACTGCCTCGGCATCCCGCTGGAGGAACAAAGGCGAAGGCCAGGCTGCGAGCGGCTGCGCGGCAGGCTCGATTGGAGCCTCGTGGCGAGCGGACGGCGCGATGAGCGCATCTGCGGCGGGCTGTTCGCTTTCACGCTGAGCGAGCGCCGGCGCGGTTTCCTCCACCGGGCGCGGACTATAGCTCGGCGTATAGCCTCCCTTCGGCACCACGATCTGCCAGGGGTCGGTGGCACCTTCGCTTTCGTAATAGTGAGTGAGGAGCTTTCGCAGCTTGCCTGCATGCACGCGCACCAGCGGGTCGCTGTCGGCATTGAAGCTCTGGGCGCGGCCGAAGACATCGATCGCGATCGTGTAGCCCTTCAGCTGCTGGGCCTCGCCCGCCAGATCCTTTTCAACCACATAGGTGAGAAAGGCGCGCAGGCGCTCCGAGCGCGCAAAGACGTCGCTCGACAGCACGGCATCGAGCGCCGCCCGCTTCGCCGTGTGGCTTGGTTCTCCTTGGCTCATCTCGCTCCCTGCGATCCCACGTCTGTCCTTCGGTCCTCATCCGCCCCTCCAACTTGCCTGCCGCGAAGAGGTTCGCGCCGGGCCGCAAAGACGGATCGAAAGGGACGGATGGCAGCGTCGGACTGTGCGTCCATCCGACTCATATCATTAAAGCGCAAAAAACATCATTTGTCAGTCCAGCATATCCAATTACATCATGATACCCGCAAAAAACCGGTCGCTAACGCTTGTAGGGCGCGGCCGTCCGCCGTGTCTGCAACCTTTGATAAAGAGGGACGCGAGGCTCGGGATCTGCAAGACGGCTCCGGGAAGAGACGCGCGGTCTCCGCAGCAGACATGGAAAAAATCCGCTGCCGTCATTCCGGCGCGGGCGATTATCGATTAAGCCTCAGAGCGCACAACCTGCCGCACAGGCAGGGCCATTCATGCTCCTCAAGGTGCCTGCCATGCCCGCCACGCTGTCCGTCAATCTCAATGCCATCGCCATGCTGCGCAATCGGCGCGATCTCCCCTGGCCGTCCGTGACCGGAATCGGTCAGCAGGCCCTGGAGGCGGGCGCGGGCGGCTTGACGGTTCATCCCCGGCCGGACCAGCGCCATATTCGCTTTTCCGATCTAAAACCGATCCGTAACCTGATCGACGATCTGTTTCCCCATGCCGAATTCAACATGGAAGGCTATCCCAACGCCGAGTTCCTGGCGCTCGTCGAAGAGACCCAGCCGGAACAGGTGACGCTGGTGCCGGACGATCCGGCGCAGGCCACGTCCGACCATGGCTGGGATTTTCGCGCGCAGCACGCGCTCCTGAAAGAGGTCGTCGGGCGGCTGGCAGGGCAGGGGTTCCGTGTATCGCTCTTTGCCGACGGCGTGCCGGACCGCGAGGCGCTGGAGATGGCGCGCGAGACCGGCGCGGCCCGGATCGAACTGTACACCGGCCCTTATGGCGGCTGCTATGATACGCCCGAGCGCGCCGAGGAGATCGCCGCGCAACTGGGGGAGACCGCCCGGCTTGCAAGCGAGCTGGGCCTCGGCATCAATGCGGGGCACGACCTGACGGTCGACAACCTGCCGCGCCTGGTGCGCCATGTTCCGCAGCTGGCGGAAGTGTCGATCGGCCACGGACTGACCGCCGATGCGCTCATCTACGGCATGAGCGAAACGGTACGCCGTTTCCGCCGCGCCTGCGGCCAGACCGTGTAACGTCCGGGAGCACCGTGCGGTCGCGATGGCCGCACGGTGTTCCGGAAGACTCTGCGGCACTCAGCCGCCGAATGCGCCCTTGTTGCCCTGCAGGAAGGCTGCGAGCGATTGCGGTTTGCGGCCGGAGAGGCGTTCGACGTCGCCGGTGACGACATCGAACTGCCCAAGCCGGGCCGCGCGGTCAAAGGAGACGAGCGTGGGGATGAAAGGCGCAGGCACGCCGCCTGCCGCCATTCCCTCGGCAAGTTGTTCGTCGGTTACCGGTACCACGGACAGGGGTTTGCCCGTGGCTTCAGAGACCAGCGCTGCCACGTCCGAGACCGTATAGGAGACCGGACCGGTCAGCGTCAGGATGTCGTTCCGTCCCGGATCCGTCAGCATGGCGCCGGCGGCGGCGGCGGCGAGGTCGGCGCGGGCGACATAGGGGATGCGTCCATCCCCGGCCGCGCTGTACCACTGGCCGCTGGCGAGCGCGGCGGGCAGCGACATGAACAGGTTTTCCATATACCAGCTGTTGCGCAGGATGGTGTAGGCGAGACCGGAGGCCTTGATCGCCGCCTCCGTGCCGAGATGATCGGGCGCGAAAGAGACGGCCGAGTTTTCTGCATTGGGCAGGGAAATATAGAGAAGGCGGCGTAGGCCTGCCTTCGCGGCGGCGGCCACGGCCCGGCGATGCTGGCCGAGGCGCTTGCCCTCCTCGCCCAGCGCATCCGTGGAAATGATCAGCGCCGTGTCGATCCCGTCGAATCCTGCGGCGAGCGTCTCCTCACGGTCGAAATCGATCGGGCGAACGGTCACGCCCCGATCCGCATAGGCGGACAGCTTGCCAGGATCGCGGGTCGCGGCGACGAGATCGCCGGGCGCAAGCCGGCCGGAGGCAAGAAGAGAATCGAGCACGAGGCGGCCGAACTGGCCGGATGCGCCGGTCACGAGAAATCTGGTCATGCGTTTGGTCCTTCGCGCGTTTCAGCACCGCTGCGGCGTGAGGCCAGGCGGGCTCAGCCGTCGTCCGCTCCGCGCCGACAAAGGCACGGTGAGGACGCGACATTGTTGATCGCCTCAATTCGGCTTATGGTTCCGAAATGAGACCAACATGTCATTCTGCATTTGGTAGGCGCTGTAAAGGCGGCATGTTTTTCTACGCAGCTTACCTGGAGGGAACCACCCTATGAGCGAACATGCCCGAAAGACCGCACGTCCGATGGATGAAGAGCGGATGATCCTCATCAATGGCTGCAGCTTCTCGGCCGAAAACTGCCCGGTCCGCGATGTGCTCGGCAATGTCGGAGGCAAGTGGAACACGCTGATGGTGCAGGCGCTCGCAGAAAAGCCGATGCGATTTTCCGCGCTGCGTCGCCTGATCCCCGATATTTCGCAGCGCATGCTGACGCAGACGCTGCGTGATCTGGAGCGGGACGGCTATGTCGAGCGGCGGGTTTTTCCCACCAAGCCGCCAAGCGTCGAATACAGCCTGACCCCGCTTGGGGCCTCGTTCAACGCGGTGCTGGAACCGCTTGTCGCCTGGTCCGCCGCCCATCACGCCGCCATTCGCGACGCGCGGGCGAGGTTCGACGCCGCTTAGGCCGCGGCGCGCAGCCGATCCTTGAGCGCGAAATCCACGGCAGAATCGGCGTGGATCCGGGTCGAGTCGAAGCCGGGAAGGGCAAGGGTGTGGGGGTCGAGGATCAGGCAGATTTCCGTGCAGCCGAGGATGACCGAGTCCGCGCCGGCCGCCTTGCCGCGCGCGATGATGGCATGCAGCGCCTCGCGTGAATCGTCCTTGACGGTCCCCGCGCAGAGCTCCTTGAAGATGATGTCGTGGACGATACCTCGGTCTTCTGCCTCCGGTGTCAGCACGGTCACGCCTGCGCGGGCCATGCGCTCGGCATAAAAGCCGTGTTCCATCGTATAGCGCGTGGCAAGGAGCAGCGGGCGGCTGCAGCCCGCAGCGGCAATGGTCGCGCCGGTCTCGTCGATGATGTTGATGAGCGGCACGGAGATCGCCGCCTGCACCTCTCCCGCGACCAGATGCATGGTGTTGGTGCAGATCAGCACGCACCCGGCCCCCGCGTTCTCAAGACCGCGGGCGACCTCGGCCAGCCGCTCGGCAGCCTCCGGCCAGCGGCCTGCCATTTGAAGATCGACGATCGACTGAAAATCGACGGAATGCAGCAGAACCTCGGCCGAGTGCAGCGAACCGAGCCGGCTGCGCACCATCTCGTTGATCATGCGGTAATAGACCGCCGAACTTTCAAAGCTCATTCCCCCGATCAGGCCGATCTTGCGCATCCCCGTCACCCCATCCTTCGTGTTCGCAGTGACGAACACTATGCCAAAAAGCCAACGAAAGCGCAGTGCGTTTTCCTTGATGATCCCGCGCGGTAGCGCTCATGAATTGCGTGAACTGCGAAAATCGTGCAAAATATTCGCGCCTCAAGAGAAGGAAGCGCCGCGCAATGTTGGACGAGAGGGATCGGAAGCTGTTGTCTCTGCTGCAGCAGAATGCCGATCTGCCGGTGGGAGAGCTCGCAGAACGCATTCATCTTTCCGTCTCGGCGTGTTCGCGGCGGATCCAGAGGCTGGAGGAGAGCGGGCATATCCTGCGCCGTGTGGCCCTGCTCGACAGGACCACCATGGGCGTGCCGACGACGGTCTTTGCGCTCATCCGCACGGCGCATCACTCGGAGGAGTGGATGGAGGATTTCCGAAAGGCGATCCGCGACGTGCCGGAGATCGTCGAGGTGCATCGGTTGACCGGCAATTACGATTACATCCTCAAGATCGTGCTGCCGCGCGTCGAGCATTACGACGTGATCTACAAGGCGCTCGTTCGCCGCATCGCCTTGTTCGACGTCTCCGCTTCGATCTCCATGGAGGTCATGAAAGCGGGCGAGGCGATCCCGGTTGACTATGCCCGCTAGCGCGGGTGCTGCCTTGAACCACGGAAAGGATCCACAGCCTGTCGGAAGGGCTTGACCCACCCTCAGCGATCCGCCATAAGCAGAACCGTACCGTACGGTACTGAAACGGAGTGACCCTGTGCAGCCCCTGTCGTCCACCCAGCCGGATTTTTCGCCGCGCCAGAACGCCGTTCTGGACAGCGCGCTCCGGCTTCTGGTGAGCGGCGGCGAGAAGGCGCTGACGACGGCGGGGGTGGCGCGCGCTGCCAACTGCTCGAAGGAAAGCCTCTACAAATGGTTCGGCGACCGCGACGGCCTGCTGGCCGCCATGATCGGGTTCCAGGCAAGCAAGGTCCGCACCGAAAGCGCCGAAACAGCCGCGCTCGATCGTGAAAGTTTTGCCGCGCGGCTGACCGTGTTCGCCCGCGATCTGATGGACGTGCTGGCAAGCGATGTGTCGCTGGCGCTCAACCGTCTGGCGATCGGCCAGGCGAGCCGGGAAGGCTCGCATCTCGGCCAGGCGCTCGAGGAAAGCGGCCGCCGGCAGATCCGCCGCCGTGCGGGCGCTCTGCTCGGCAAGGGCCGCGAGGCGGGCCTGATTGCCTATGACGATGCCGACGAGGCCTACGAGACCCTCTACGGCCTCATCGTGACCGACCTGCATCTGCGGCTGCTGCTCGGCGCCGCAACGGCAGGCGACAAGGACTTCGGCGAAAGAGCCGGGCGGGCGGTTGCCGCCTTCCTGGCGCTTTATGGCCGTGAAGGGAAGGCGGGCCGCTGAGCCCGCGAAACGAAACACTCAAGGGAAGGACAAGTCCAATGCGCGTCTATTACGATCGTGATGCCGATCTCAACCTCATCAAGTCCAAGAAGGTCGCCATCATCGGCTATGGGTCGCAGGGCCGTGCCCATGCGCTCAACCTGAAGGATTCCGGCGCGACCAATGTCGCGATCGCCCTCAAGGCCGGCTCCGCCACTGCCAAGAAGGCCGAAGCCGACGGCTTCAAGGTGATGACCGTTGCCGAGGCTGCCGCCTGGGCTGACCTGATGATGATGGCCACCCCGGACGAGCTGCAGGCCGATATCTACAAGGCCGACATCGAAGCCAACATCCGCGACGGCGCGGCGATCGCCTTCGCCCACGGCCTCAACGTCCATTTCGGCCTGATCGAGCCGAAGAAGACCGTCGACGTCGTCATGATCGCGCCGAAGGGCCCCGGCCACACGGTCCGCGGCGAATATCAGAAGGGCGGCGGCGTTCCCTGCCTGGTTGCCGTTCATCATGACGCCTCCGGCAATGCGCTCGATCTGGCACTCTCCTATGCCTGCGGCGTCGGCGGCGGCCGGTCCGGCATCATCGAGACCAACTTCAAGGAAGAGTGCGAAACCGACCTCTTCGGCGAACAGGTCGTTCTGTGCGGCGGCCTGGTCGAGCTGATCCGCGCCGGCTTCGAAACCCTGGTCGAAGGCGGCTATGCGCCGGAAATGGCCTATTTCGAATGCCTGCACGAAGTGAAGCTGATCGTCGACCTGATCTATGAAGGCGGCATCGCCAACATGAACTACTCGATCTCCAACACGGCCGAGTGGGGCGAATATGTCACCGGCCCGCGCATCATCACCGACGAGACCAAGGCCGAGATGAAGCGTGTCCTGAAGGACATCCAGACCGGCAAGTTCACCTCCGACTGGATGCAGGAATACCGTTCGGGCGCCGCACGCTTCAAGGGTATCCGCCGCGTCAACGACGCTCACCAGATCGAGGAAGTCGGCGCCAAGCTGCGCGGCATGATGCCCTGGATCGCCAAGAACCAGCTGGTCGACAAGGCCCGCAACTGATCGTTTCGGTTTGTCCGAACATTGACGGCGCGCCGATCCTCCGGCGCGCCGTTTTTGTTTTTAAGGCGCAGGGCTGGCTTAGGTTCATGATCGACAAGCATCGCTCGCTCCGCTTCGAGCCTTCTCAAGGTTGAGGTTGATTGCGTACAAAGATCGCAGCAAATCGCTGCGTTGCAAAACTGTTCGCATCTGCGAGGTTATGCGGGAATGAATTGTCGCATTCTTTCGGTCTGGAGGTTTTTATTGCCAAAACGAGAATAGGGGCGCACTATTGAACTGTCTTGAACACAGTCATGGAGGAGTGTGTCATGGAGACGGTTCTGCATTATTTTGCCTGGTTCGACTTTGCCATTCTCTGCGCCATCGGCGGGCTGGTGGTCTGCAGCCTGTTTACCGGCGAGGCCTGACGAGGGGCGAAGGCCTCTTCCCGTTCGAAAGGCGGCTCCCGCGAGGGGCAAGCTCCGACACTTGCGAGCCGAGGTCAGAAGTCGGGAACGAGCATCGAGCCGATGAAGGATCGGCGAGGGACGAAGCCGATCGTCTCATAGACGCGGATGGCGCTTTCGTTATCCGAGAGCACATGCAGGAAGGCCCGTTCGCCCTCGGAGATGATCTGCGCGGCAGCCTGTGCGCAGAGCTGCTTTGCGAGCCCCCGGCCTCTGGCATCGGGATGGGTGCAGATCGCGGAGACCTCGCCGTGACCGGGCAGGCGCATGCGCTGTCCGGCCATGGCCACCAGGCGTCCCTCGATCCGAATGCCCCAGAACCGGCCCAGGCGGTGCGTCTGCGTGGAAAAGGGGCCGGGCTTTGTCAATTCGGCCAGAGCCAGCATCTCCGCCGCATCCTCATTGCGAAGCGCGACCACCGGGCGGTCGCTCTCTTGTGGCACGATGTGCGTCGCAATCATCTGCAGAACATCCGCCCTCCACTCTGCCCGGCAGCCGGGCGGAACGGGAACGGCGCTTTCGTTGAACATCAGGAGACGGCCACGCTCGTTGACCAAGCCCGCGAGATCGGCCAGCCCCTCCGCCGTGTCCTCGCCGAGCGCGGCAAGCGGGCCGATTTCGGCCGCGTACGCGCGGGCCCTGGCTGTTCCGGTCGAAAATGCACTGTGCCGGCCGGACAGCGCCTCCCAGATCGGACGATCAAGCATACTCATCCGCGATCCTTTCGTCGCCGACAGTGTGGCTTGAGATTCTGATCGCTCGCGCTGTGCGTCGAGCCTCCTCCAGAACCGGAGCCTACAGGGTTTGACATATCACGCAATTCTGATGAAAGGGTGCCGTCAGGGCAAGGCGTTGTCAGGCACCCAGGACCTGCCGAAAGCCCGATCGGACGGGCGATTATTTAGGTCAGCATTATTGACTTATTTGGCCGCTCATGGTCAGGTTCAAAGAAAAGCATCGTTTGAGGAAACTTCCATGCTTGATTGGGACTCGATCTTCGCCACGCGCTCGTCGCGCATGCGCGCTTCCGAAATCCGCGAACTCCTGAAGCTGCTCGACCAGCCGGACATCATCTCCTTTGCCGGCGGCATTCCCGATCCTGCCCTGTTTCCGGATCAGGCCTTCAAGGAGGCCTATAGCGATATCTTCGCCGGCCCGGCCGTGGCCGCGGCACTTCAATATTCGGTGAGCGAAGGCTACCTGCCGCTGCGGCAGTGGCTGGTCGGCGAAATGGCGAAGATCGGCGTTCCCTGCGAAGCGGAAAACATTCTGATCACCTCCGGTTCGCAGCAGGCGCTCGATTATCTCGGCAAGCTGTTCCTGTCGCCCAACGATACGGCGCTCGTCACCTGGCCGACCTATCTCGGCGCGCTGCAGGCCTTCAACGCCTATGAGCCGAGCTACGATCAGCTCTCCCCCGGTGGCAACCGCACGCCGGAGGCCTATCGCGAAACCGCGGCAAAGGCCGGCGGCGCAGTCAAGTTCGCCTATCTCTCCGCCGATTTCTCCAACCCGACCGGCGAAACCGTCGACCGAGCCGGCCGCGAAAAGCTGCTCGACCTGGCCGATGAACTCGATATAGCCGTGATCGAGGATGGCGCCTACCAGTATCTGCGCTTCGACGGCGAGCCGGTGGCGCCCATTCTGGCGCTCGACATCGCCCGCAAGGGCGGCATCAACGAGACTCGCACGATCTACAGCGGCTCCTTCTCCAAGACGCTTGCACCCGGTCTGCGCGTCGGCTACGTCGTGGCCGCTGCACCGGTCATCCGCAAGCTGGTCCTGATGAAGCAGGCGGCGGACCTGCATTCCTCCACGATCAACCAGATGGCGATTTGCCATGTCGCCGAGCGTGGCTTCGACCAGCAGGTGCAGAAGGTGCGCAGCGTCTACAGCCAGCGGCGCGACGCGATGCTGGCGGCACTCGGCCGCCACATGCCGTCCGGCGTGTCCTGGACGGAGCCGGAGGGCGGCATGTTCGTCTGGATCACGCTTCCGGCCGGAATGGACGGAGCGGCGCTGCTTGCCAAGTCGATCGCCAAGGCCAAGGTCGCCTTCGTGCCCGGCCGCGCCTTCTTCGCCGATGGCTCGGGCGCCAACACGCTGCGCGTCAGCTTCTCCTGCGCCAACGAGCAGATGATCGAGGAAGGCATTTCCCGCCTCGGCCGGCTGATCGCCGGGGAGCTTGTCGCAAAGGTCGCGTGAGGCGACCGGCAGCGATTCGACCCTGCGAACGAGACGCATGGTCAGCCTGGCCGCCGCGGGGGGTGGCCAGCGCGCCGTTCGCGTGCCATGCAGTTGGCATCGATTTTCGGCGCGGGCCCGGCCCGGCCTCCATGAGGAGACGGCAATGCAGTCCTCTGATGCGGCGACGCAGTCGGTAATCTCCGGGTTAGCCCGCAAATTCGGCCTCAGCGACGATGCGGTGGCCGCGATGCTTCAGGCCGTGCGGCGCGGGCAGGGCAGTATGGCGCAGTTCAACATCCCCGAACTCGGCGGCGGCGGCCAGTGGATGTTGGGCGGAATGACCATGGTCGGCGACATGTTCAACCATGGCCTGAAGGCAACGGTCGATCAGTTGTGTCTTGCGCTGTCGCAGGCCCTGCAGAACGGGGAAATCCCCGCGCAGGCTGCTTCGAGCGGCTATCCGTCCTGGCCGCAAGAGCTTGGTCATCCCTCCAGCGTCGGCGGTCAGAACGACAGCGCCTATGCGATCTTCCCCGCGACGCGACGATTGGCCATTCGCGAAGGCGGGAGCCTGACCATCTATGATACGGGCGATCATGTGATCAATGGCGTGGGCCAGCAGCAGGGTGGTCCGGCATCGCTGACCTTCACCAGCCAATATGGCTCCTTCTCGGTCGGGAGCCTCCGGCGCGTCGACTCACCGCCGTCGGGGAGCGGGGAGAAGGAGGACGCGAACCCTGCAGCGAACGGCCGACACGACCATGGCTCGTCTCAGGGCCAAGGTCACCATGCCGCAGCCTTTCCCAACCAGAGCCAGTCGCAAAGCCTCGGCGCAGCACCGGTCGACCAAGTTCGAGACCGAAGCCAGCCGCGGCCGGACTGGCCGAAGCCCATCGCCAAGCCTGTTCAGGTGCCGATGGAGGCACCCACAGGGTCATCCCCGCCGACGACCTCGCCGGTCGTCCCGCCGCCCGCAACCGCCGCGCCGGTCCCGACCGGATCGGGAGCCGCCCCGCCGGCGGACGGACTGCAGATCATCACCCTGATCGAGAAGCTCGCAGCGCTTCGCCAGGCGGGGGTGCTGACCGACGAGGAATTTTCCGCGAAGAAGGCGGAGTTGCTTGCGCGGCTCTGAAAGACCGCGTGTCTCCGCCCGCATCTTTCCGTGCGCACGCTCGACTCTCGGGGAGGGCGGTTGCGGCACGCGGCAGAACGGCACCTTCGCCACGCATGCGCCGTCATGGGGACGTTGAAGACTGGAGAAGGACTCTGTCGAGGTTCAGGGTCTGGGTCGTGGACACAGGACGGAATAAATGTCCTCAAACGGCGGCGGGCCGATGACCTTGGACCCACCCTTTCTCGCAGAGTCTTCGATCGCGGCAAGATCGCCTCCGTCTGCCGAACCGATCAGCCTGAATGTCTCTTCCGAATGTCCGGGAGAGAAGATCACAAGCATCCGGAGCATCGTGTCGTAAGGATTGCACCAGGCATGGGGCGTACCTCTCTGCACGGTCGCAGACTGGCCTGTTGATAGGGTCAGGAACTCGCTCCCTTTCATCAGGCGAACGCGCCCTTCGATGACGACGAAATGTTCTTCCTCTCTCGCGTGGATGTGGATCGGTACACCATTGCGCGGCTCGGCCGTCAGCTCAATGGCCGTATAGAGACCTTCCGTATTT
This sequence comes from Rhizobium sp. CC-YZS058, assembly GCF_034720595.1. Lineage (NCBI taxonomy): Bacteria > Pseudomonadati > Pseudomonadota > Alphaproteobacteria > Hyphomicrobiales > Rhizobiaceae > Rhizobium > Rhizobium sp. CC-YZS058. The sequence continues at coordinate 1,523,117 of NZ_JAYESJ010000001.1, forward strand.
TGGCCCGAGATACGGATGGCGAAGTTCTCTCCGGGCGTAATTTCCCGCCATTGATTGAGATAGGCGCGGCCCATGGACTGAGACTCGACTGGGATATTCATCTGATGACCCTTGCTGATGACATCGTGTGCGATGACTGGGGTCATGTCGACACTCTGCGTGAGCAGGGTATTGCAGACGTGCCTGTGCGCGTTTCGACCGTAACATGAACGCGACGCAAGCTCGCGGCGGTCTTACAAAGAATCGTTTGAGGGGCTGACACAGGTGCATGCGGGCTGCCTTCAGCCAGCCCGCTCTTTCTCATCAGCGCCCCGTTCAAGACGGGCGACGCGAAAGCCTCGAGGCAGACGACGTGTTGCTTGGGTCTCTGTCTTATGCCTGCTTCTGGAGAAACGGCGCCAGCAGAGTGAGGTCGGCCTCTCCCAGACGGTCGGGAGCGGTCTGCATCTGGTGCCAGTAGGGGTAGAGGAGCTGCGGCGCGCTGACGGTGTCCAGGCGGGCGCGTTCCTCATCGGTCAGAACGAGATCGGCGGCGGCGAGATTGTCGCGGAACTGCGCTTCCGTCCGCCCGCCGATGATGACCGAGGTCACGGTCTTGCGGCCGATGAGCCAGGCGAGTGCGACCTGGGCGGCGGACACGCCGCGGCTTTCGGCAATCTCCACCAGCACATCGACGATCCGCCAAAGCCGATCGACATCGCGGATCGGCGGTTCGGTCCAGCCGGCGGCCTGGCGGCTGCCTTCCGGCGTGTGGTCGCGGCGATGCTTGCCGGAGAGCAAGCCGCCGGCAATCGGGCTCCAGACGAGAACGCCGAGGCCCTGGTCGACCGAGATCGGCAGGAGCTCATACTCGGCGTCGCGGGATTCCAGCGTGTAGTGGATCTGCTGGCTGACGAAACGCTGGCGATGGTCCGCCTCGGCAATGCCGAGCGCCTTCATGATATGCCAGCCGGAGAAGTTCGAGCAGCCGATATAGCGCACCTTGCCGTGGCGGATCAGCGAGTCCAGCGCCTCCATGGTCTCCTCGAGCGGCGTCACGCCGTCCCACTCATGCACCTGGTAGAGGTCGATCACGTCGGTGCGCAGGCGCTTGAGGCTCGCCTCGCATTCGCGGATCAGGTGGTATCGGCTCAAGCCCCGATTGTTCGGCCCGTCGCCCATCGGAAACCGCGCCTTGGTGGCGATCAGCACGTCGTTCTTCCGCTTGCCGCCGAGAACCTCGCCGATGATGTCCTCCGACGCACCGTCGGAATAAGCGTTGGCGGTGTCGATCAGGTTGACGCCTGCATCGAGGCAGATGTCGATCAGCCGTGCCGCCTCGCCGACGCCCTGGCTGCCGACCACGGAGGCCCAGCCTTTGCCCCCCATGGTCATCGTGCCCATGGTGATGGTGGAGATCTTGAGGCCGGATCGGCCGAGAACGCGATAGTCCATGTCTGTGCCTCGCATCTTTGTGAAGGGACCGTGCGGAGGGTGGAAGCTAGCGCTGCCGCGCCTGCTTCCCATGGGAACCCCGAAAATTCGCCTCATGGAGCCGATGGCGATGCGGCATCGTGCCGGCGCAGGGGTTGCGGCGCGCCATAGGGCGGTGGCAAGGTCGCGCCACGAGGCCGAACGAGGAGACGAACCATGGCGCGACGCTATGCCATTTACGACGTGTTCACCGACGAAACCCTGGCCGGCAATCCGCTTGCCGTGGTCTTCGACGGCGATGGGCTCGACACGCCGCGGATGCAGGCGATCGCCGGGGAATTCAATCTCTCCGAAACGGTGTTCGTCCGCCAGCCGGAGAATCCGACGGCCGCGGCGCGGCTGCGGATCTTTACGCCCGCCAGCGAACTGCCCTTTGCCGGCCATCCAACCGTCGGCGCCGCCGTGGCCCTGGCCGAAGAGGCGCAGGCGGGCGAGGGCGTCGACCGCGATCTCGTTCATGTGCTGGAAGAAAATGTCGGCCCGGTGCGCTGCGCGGTGCGCCTGCGGCCGGGGCAGGCGACCTTTGCCGAGTTCGATCTGCCGCGCAAATCGCAGCGGCTTCCGGCGCAGATCGAGACCGCGGCGCTGGCCGATGCGCTGAGCCTGCCGGCCAGCGCCATCGGCTTCGAAAACCACGTTTCCGCGCTCTGGAGCGCCGGCGTGCCGTTCATCGCCGTGCCGATCAAGGATCTCGCCGCCATCGGCGCGATCGAGTTCGATCCCGCGCGCTGGGAGCAACTGGCGCCGATGGCCGATGGGCGGCTGGCCTCCGCCTATCTCTATTGCCGGGGCGGGGTACATCACGCGGCGCGCTTCCATGTGCGCATGTTCGCGCCGGCCATGGGGCTTGGCGAGGATCCGGCAACAGGGGCGGCACTCGCCGCCTTCTCCGGTGCCATTCATGCCTTCGACCAGCCGGTGGACGGCCACCATGCGCTGCTGGTCGAACAGGGGGTCGAGATGGGCCGCCCCTCCTATCTCCACCTGCATCTCGATATCGCCGGCGGCGAGATCAACGCGGCCCGCATCGGTGGACAGGCGGTCCGCGTCGCCTCCGGCACGCTCCATCTCTAGCCGATCCACAGGCTTTCGCGGCCTTGCGAAAAAAATCGCGAGGGGGCGCTGGACAACCCCGAAGAAGGCCTTTATACGGCCCGTCAAGACCGCAGCGCAGCCGCGGTTTTGGACGGGTGATTAGCTCAGTTGGTAGAGCAGCTGACTCTTAATCAGCGGGTCCACGGTTCGAGCCCGTGATCACCCACCAAACTTCTTCAAGCACTTATTGGCAAGACCTGACACGGCGTGGAAACGCTGGTCGCCACCAGATCGCCACGGCGAGCGATGCATCTCCGCTGTTCCAAGACAGTGATTCGGCCGCTGGCGCGGCGGGCGTTGCTGGGTCTGTGGCGAGGGGCGATGGGGTCGCCGTCGGGCGCGGAAGTCTGCATCGGTCACCGCCTCTGCGGCGCACTTCGGCAGAGCGCAGTGAGGCCGGGGGGCGGCCTCGCTGCTTGGTTCGAAACAGAGCTGCCGTTTCGTCAGTGAGCAGCGGTCGCGCGTCCGCCGCCGATGCCATCCAGCGCCGTCAGGGCCTCCGGTGGCAAGGTCAGGGCGGCGCTTGCGAGGTTTTCGCGCAGATGAGCGCGGGACGACGTGCCCGGGATTAGCAGGATGTTTCCCGCACGCTGCAGCAGCCAGGCGAGCGCCACCTGCATGGGGGTCGCTTCAAGGCTGAGCGCGACCGTCGACAGCGTTTCAGACTGAAGCGGCGAAAAGCCGCCGAGCGGAAAGAAGGGCACATAGGCGATGCCCTGCGAAGCCAGTTGCTCGATCAGCCCGTCATCGTTTCGGTGAGCGAGATTGTACTGGTTCTGCACGCAGACGATCTCGGTGATGCGCGCCGCATCGGCGATCTGCGTTGGCGTCACATTCGAGAGGCCGATATGGCGGATCAGCCCTTGGCGCTTGAGGTCGGCCAGCGTCTCCAGCGGCTCGTCGAGCGATCCCTCGGCCGGGCCGTGCACATCGAACATGGCGCGCAGATTGACGATCTCCAGCGTGTCCAGTTTGAGATTGCGCAGATTGTCGTGGACGGCCTCGGTCAGCGCGTCCTTCGAGAAGGCCGGGTTCCAGGAGGCGTCCGGCCCGCGCGTCGCGCCGACCTTTGTGACGATGACGAGGGTGTCGGAATAGGGGTGCAGCGCCTCGCGGATAATTTCGTTCGTGACATGCGGGCCATAGAAGTCGCTGGTATCGATGTGATCGACGCCGCTTTCCACTGCCTCGCGCAGCACCGCAACCGCTTCGTTTCGATCTTTCGGCGGGCCGAAGACGCCCTTGCCCGCAAGCTGCATGGCGCCGTAGCCGAGCCGGTGCACGGTGTGGCCTGCGAGGCTGTAGGTTCCTGCGCGTGTGATGTCGGTCATGGTCGTTCTCCTTCGATCCTGCGTTCGAACGTGAAGATAGATCCCTTGAACTACCCTCACAATTCTGGCTAATCGGAACAGGCTGTCCGATTATCCGGACAAAGGCGAGAGGACGGTCATGGCTGACCTGGAAGAAGCCGGGGCATTTCTTGCGGTGGCGCGGGCCGGAGGGTTTCGCGAGGCGGCGCGGGCGAGCGGTATCAGCGCCTCTGTCTTGAGCGATGCGGTCAAGCGGCTTGAGACGGGTCTTGGCGTGCGGCTTCTCAACCGCACGACGCGCAGCGTGCAGCCGACCGAGGCTGGCCGTCAGCTGATGGCGCGGCTGGAGCCGGCCTTGAGCGAGATTCGCGTCGCGCTCGATCAGGCGCGGCACGTGGGCCCGCGTGCGGCCGGGCCGCTGACGCTCAATGTGCCGGTGTCTGCCGCCCGGCTGGTCCTGCCGACCATCCTCCCGGAATTCCTCGCCGCCTATCCCGAAGTTCGGCTGGAGATCATGACCGACGAGCGCTTCGTCGATATCATCGCCGCCGGCTGCGATGCCGGCATTCGCTATGACGAGCGGCTGGAGCAGGACATGATCGCGGTGCCGATCGGTCCGCGCAGCCAGCGTTTCGCGCTCGGCGCCGCCCCCGCCTATCTTGCGCGAAAGGGCACGCCTGCACATCCGCGCGATCTCCTGTCCCATGCCTGTATTGCCGGCCGATTCGCCGGGCGAGCGGTTGGTGGCTGGGAGTTCGAGCGGGCCGGGGAAACCGTGATGGTCGAGCCGGCGGGTCCGCTGGTGGTTCAGTCCGGCGGCGGCAGCGATCTCGGCGTGGCTGCCGCGATCGCCGGCACCGGGCTTGTCTATCTGTTCGAGGACTGGCTGCAGCCGCACTTTCAAAGCGGGGCGCTCGTGCCTGTCATGGAGCCCTGGTGGCTGCGCTTCTCCGGTCCCTTTCTCTACTATCCCGGCCGGCGGCTGGTACCCGCGCCGCTGCGCGCCTTCATCGACTTCGTCAAGGAGCGGAACAGGGTGCTGCCGGACTAGGACGGGAAGGGGTGGTGCGCTAGCGCACCGACTGTGTATTCAGCCATTTGCTGGTCCGACTTAACCCATCCTTCAGTCCGCATGCTGCAAGGTGGACTTGTATGATGAAAGGATCTGCAATGGCGAAGACGTGCGAGGGATGCCGGGACGGTGCGACGTTCGGCATTCCGTTCTCGATGGCGTTTCAGCCGATCGTGGATGTGGAGAGCGGTGCGGTGTTTGCCCATGAGGCGCTGGTGCGCGGCATGGGCGGCGAGGGGGCGGGGAGCGTGCTCTCGCAGGTCGATGATACCAACCGGTACGCGTTCGATCAGCAGTGCCGGGTCAAGGCGATCGAGCTTGCGTCGCGTCTCTTTGCAGAGCAGGAGCGGACGGCGCTGTCGATCAACTTCCTGCCCAACGCCGTCTACGAGCCGACCGCCTGCATCCGCCTGACGCTCGCGGCCGCCGCGCGCACGAAGTTCCCGGCCAAGAACATCATCTTCGAATTCACCGAGAACGAGGCGCTCGATACGACCCATATCCTGCGGATCCTGAAGACCTACCGGGAGCTGGGCTTTCGCACGGCGATCGACGATTTCGGCGCCGGCCATGCCGGGCTGGCGCTGCTCGCAAAATTCCAGCCGGACATCGTCAAGCTCGATATGGATCTCATCCGCGGCATCGACGCGGATCCGGCTCGCCGCACCATCGTTTGCCATACCGTGCGCATGCTGGCCGATCTCGGCGTGACGCCGGTTTGCGAGGGGATCGAGACGGCGGGCGAGGCGCGGGTATTGCGCGATCTCGGCGTTCAGCTGATGCAGGGCTACTATTTCGCCCGGCCGAGCTTCGAAGCGTTGTCTCCCGTGGCAGAGGCCGCGCTCAGAGCGTGAAAGCAGACCGGAAGGCCGCCAGGGCCGCCTCCGGCTCGCCCGAGGCCCAGGCCTCCATCGCGACCGGACCCCGATAGCCCATCTCGTCAAGCGCGCGGGCAATGCCTGGCCAGTTCACCTCGCCGGTGCCGGGCTCGCAGCGTCCGGGCACATCCGCCACCTGGATCTCGCCGATCCAGGGCAGGCACTTCCGGCAGAGCGCGATGAGGTTCCCTTCGCCGATCTGTGCATGGTAGAGGTCGAGATTGAGGCGCAGCCGCGGGTGGTCGATGCTGGAGACCAGCGCCAGCGTGTCCTCGGCCCGTGCGAAAGGCACGCCGGGGTGGTCGACCGGCAGGTTCAGGTTTTCGAGCGTGTAGACGACGTCGAGTTCGTCAGCGAGCTCCGCGATCCGGCAGAGCGTGTCGCGGGCCGTCAGCCACATGGCTCCGGTGACCGTCTCCACGGGCAGCACCGGCAGTCCGCCGTCGCCCAGCCCCGTGCCATGCAGGTTCAGCCGGTGGACGCCAAGGCGCTTTCCGACCACGGCCGTCTCGCGGGCCGATTGCAGCAGCACCTCGGCACCCTCCCTGTCACCCAGCCGCCCGGCCAGATAGCCGTTCATGATGGTGAACGCCGCGCCGGTGGCCTGAAGCGCCGAAAGGTCGTGACCCGGCCAGTTCCAGAGGCCGACCCCGAACCCCAGCTCCTTCAGCCGCGCCGCGCGCCAGGCAATCGGCCGATCGCGCCACAGCATCTCCGCGCAGGCGGCGAGGGAAAAGGGTTGAGACATCGGGCACTCCTCGGCAACGGGCACGGGGAGGCCTGCATGATCCGTGGCTCCTCCCAAAGCGGAACGGGTCATCGCCATGCTACGGAAGAGGCCGTCGAAATCAAGCAGGCATTTCGTTTTGTTTACGGATGGAATTTCTGTTCCAGCGCCTGTCAGCCCTTGACCGCACCTGCGGTCATGGAGCCGCTGATCTGGCGGTACATGATGAGCCCGAGCAGCACGGGCGGCAGGGCGCCGACGATCATCACCGCGGACGCGACCCCCCACTGCACGCCGCCGCCGCTGGCCGCGAAGAAGAAGGACGCGCCGACGGTGATCGGCACGGCCTTTGAGGTCGTCAGCATCAGGCCGAAGAGGAATTCGTTCCAGGCGGTGATGAAGCCGAAGATCAGGCCGGTCACGATCGCCGGGCGGCAGAGCGGCGTGATGATGCGGACGAGGATCTGGGTGCGGCTCGCGCCGTCCACCAGCGCCGCCTCGTCCAGTTCCAGGGGAAGATCGCGGATGGCATTGACGAGGATGACGAGCGCCAGCGGCAGGTTGACGATGGCAAGGATCAGCCCCAGGCCCAGCCGCGTGTCGAGCAGCGAGAGCCACTGGAACATCATATAGAGCGGGATGGCGAAGATCACCAAAGGCACTGCGCGCAGGTTGACGATGAAGGGCAGCAGCGTCCGCTCGCCGACCTTGCCGCGCGCGATCGCATAGGCTGCCGGTAGAGCCAAGGTCACGGCCAGCAGCGTGCCCATCAGCGCCGCTGCCATGCTGTTGGCAAGATAGAGAAAGATGTTCAGCCGATCGGAAACGGTAAAGACGGTGGCATAGTTTTCGAGCGTCGGCGCATAGACGAGCAGGCCGGGATTGGCGGTCAGCTCGCGCGGGCTCTTCAGCGAGGTGGAGAGGGTGACGAGGATCGGAAAGTTCATCGCGAAGGCAGCGAGCGCGAAGACGATCCAGCGGAGCGCGGTGATCATGAGCGAGCCTTTCTCCGGCGCGCAGCCAGCGCGTTCAGGCTGAAGAGGACGGCGAAGGAGAGCAGGAAGAGAAGAACGGAGGCCGCCACGGCCTTGCCGATCGCACCCTGCTTGAAGAAGGCCTCGTAGATATAGATCGAAAGCGAGGCGGTGGCACCGCCCGGTCCGCTGCCGGTCAGTACGTAGACGTTGTCGAAGACGCGGAAGCCGTCGATGAAGCGGATCAACAGGGCGATGCCGATCGTGGGCGCCATCAGCGGCAGCTCGATGGCGCGCAGCCTGTGCCAGGGACCGGCCCCATCCATGGCGGCCGCCTCGATGATCTCGCCGGGGATTGCCTGGTAGGCCATGTGGAACAGCAGGAAGGCGAACGGCGTCCACTGCAGCGTTTCCACCACGACAAGCGTCCAGAAGGCCGACTCGGGACCGAGGAAAGAGAGGCTCAGCCGGAACCACTCCCACAGATAATAGGGGACCGGGCCCGCGAACTCATGCAGCACCAGGCGGTACATGAGGCCGATCAGCGCCGGTGCCACCATCAGCGGCAGCATGAGGATGGCGATGAGCCAGCTGCGCTTCTTGAGGAGCGGCGCCAGGAAGATGGCCAGGAAGAGCCCGAGCCCGCATTCGAGCGCCGCCGTCAGCGCACCGAAGCGCAGCGAGAACCATCCGGCCCGCCAGAAGGCGGCATCGTTCCACACAGCGGCGAAGTTCTCGAAACCGGAGAGCGTCGGGCTGCGCAGGGTCTCGAAGGTGACCGCGGACACCGAGTAGACGAGATTGACGAGCGCAGGAAAGCCCAGGAACAGGATGAGGAAGACCACCAGAGGCAGCGACAGCAGGCGGAATTCGGTCGCCGTCTTGGCGTCGGTGCGTGAGGTCATCGCGTCTGTCCATGCACGGATGGGAGCGCCGGCGGTGTGGCTGCGTCCTATCGGTTTTGCGGAGGAAAGGCCGGCGACGGATCGGGCGCCGCCGGCCTCAGCCTTACTTCAGGAGCTCGGTCATGCCCTTTTCGGTGTTTGCCAGCGCGTCGTCGAGCGATTGCTGGCCCGACCAGTAGCCGGTGAACTCCTTGGCCTGCAGTTCATAGACAGACAGGGCCTTGGCCGAGGTGCCGCCGTTCATGACATAGCCGTACTGGCCGGCGAATTCACCGAGCTTGACCAGATCCGGCCGCTCGGTCGCGACCTCCTTGACCACCTCGGGCGTCAACGCCGGCGCGCCGCTGTTGCGCGCATAGGCGAGCGCGGCTTCCTTGGAAGAGAGCCAGGCGATGAAGGCCTTCGCGCCTTCCTTGTTTTCTGCATTCTTGTTGAGCCCGAAGCCGAGGCCGTGAATATGGGTGAAACGGCCTTCCGGCCCGGCGGGAGGAGCAACCGTTTCGGTCACTTCGGCCACGGTCGGCGACTTCTCCTTCGAGGTCAGGTCGGCAGCGGCCGCGTTCCACTGCACCATGGCAGCGACCTGCCCGGCAGCATAGGCGGCATTGGCTTCGGCGAACTCGTAGGACAGCGAGTCGCGCGGCGAGGCGCCGGCATCGTAGAGCATTTTGTAGGTCTCGAGCCCCTTGCGGTAGGCGTCGGAATTGACCGTGACCTTGCCGCTCTCATCCATCCAGTTGCCGCCATAGGCGCGGGGCAGGGACTGGAAGACCATCATGTTGAACAGCAGGTTCTTCAGCTGCAGGACGGTGCCGTAGCGGGTCGGGCTGTCGGGGTTGACGGCCTGGCTGAAATAGAGCGCTGTCGCGGCATAATCGTCCCAGGTCCAGCTGTCCGGCGCCTTGGGCTCCATCTTCTTGCCGAGATATTTTTCCGAAATCTCCGCATAGCGCGTCTTGGCGGTCGCATCGCCCATCAGCGTGTCGATCAGATCCTTGCGGTAGTAGAGGAAGTGCATGGAGAGATCGGTCGGTACGCCATATTGCTTGCCGTCGAACTGCATGGTCTTCAGCACGGCATCGCCATAGACGCCGGAGGCTTCGCCGGACAGCTCGACCGGCTCCATGAAGGGCGCGTAGCGGCCGATCGAATAGGTGGCGAGAAGGTTGACGTCGAAGGCTTTCGAGCCGGCGGCAAGATCGGCCTGCAGCTTGTCCCAGAAACCGTCGCGGTTGAAGAACAGGAGCTCGACCTTGTTTTCGGCCGTAACGTCGGGCTTGGCATTGTAGAGATCGGCGGCTGCGCGCAGCGCGGTCTCTTCCGGTCCGCCCGGCCAGCCGAGCACGGTGACCTTGGCGGAGGCAGGGCTGGCAAGCAGGCTTGCGAGCGCCAGTGCCAAGAGGCCGCCGGTCTTAAAGCGTTGAATGGTCATGGTCGTTCTCCCTCTTTGTGATTGTGGTGAAACTCTCGTTGCGCGCCAGCGCGGCGATGCCGATCACGCCTGCCTTGTCCGCAAGCGCCGCAGGCAGCAGCCGTGGGGTCAGGCGCGGGGGCAGGGGCGAAAGCAGGGCGCGGAGCCGGTCGAGATAGCCAGGCGCAAGCCCGATGCCGCCGCCGATGACGATGCAGGGCGGATCGATCGCCAGGTGAATGTTGCGCAGAAGCGTGGCGGCGCGCCGCGCCGAGGTCTCGACGATCCGCTCCGCCCAGTCCGCCCCTTCATTCGCGGCCGAAAAGACGTCGCGGGCGCTGGCGCCCGGCAGATGCGTCTGCGCCGCATCGGCGATGAACCGGCCGGAAACGCCATCCTCCAGCGTCCCATCCGCGCCTGCCGTGCGAAACTGGCCGAAATGACCGGCGAGCCCGCCCAAGAGCCTGCCGTTCAGCACGATGCCGCCGCCGATGCCGGTGGAAATGGTCAAAAAAACGAGATCGCCGCCCTGGCCTGCGCCGAAGCGGCTTTCGCCCCAGGCGGCCGCCTGCGCGTCGTTGGCGGCGGAGACCCGATCCGTTCCGGCAAGCGCCGCTATGGTTTCAACGAGCGGAAACCGGTCCGGAATGTCGAGCGTCCGGCGGTTGAGCGCCGACCAGCATCCATCGTCGACGATCCCCGTCACCGCAACTCCGACGGCCGTGTATCGGCCGCGCCACTCCTTAATCGCGGCGAAAAGCGCGGCGAGCCAGCCGGCGGGGTCGCCGGTCTGCGGCGTCGCCAGCACCTGCGTGGCGCGCACGTCCCGGCCATCGACAAGTGCCGCCAGCATCTTCGTGCCGCCGATGTCGAGTGCCAGGATAGTCTCGCCCGTTTCCATGAATCAGCCTTCCTGCGTGACGGCGTCGAGCGCCGTGCGGAACCAGGCGGTGACATGTTCCGGCCGGGTGATGGCGGAGCCGACGACGACCATGGACGCCCCCGCCTGGCGGGCCAGCGCTGCGAGCGCCGGCGTGCGGATGTTGCCTTCGGCCACCACATGCGGCGTCAGCCGGCGCATGGCGGCGACGAGCGCCAGATCGGGCTCGGTCGGTTCGGTCGGGCCGGTATAGCCGGCAAGCGTCGAGCCGACGACATCCGCACCCTCCGCCAGCGCCTGTTCGGCATCTGCGAGAACCGCGCAATCGGCCATGGCCAACCGGCCGCGGGCGTGAATGGCGGCGACCAGGGCGGCGGTTTCGACCGGGCGGAGGCGCTGCGTGGCGTCATAGGCGATCAGATCGGCGCCGGCATCGGCGAGCGCCTCGACATCGGAGAGCAGCGGGGTAATGCGGACCGGGCTGTCGTCGAGATCGCGTTTGACGAGGCCGATGATCGGCCGGTCCGTCGCTGCCCGCACCGCGGCGACATAGGGCGCGGATTCGATCCTGAGCGCCGTCGCGCCGCCATCGAGCGCGGCGAGCGCGAAGCCGACCACCATCTCCGCCCGGTCCATCGCCCCGCCTTTGACCGGCTGGCAGGAGACGATCAGTCCCTTGTCGAGTGTTGAAAGGTCCAGGGCCACGCGCAATCTCCTTCGTTCGGGAGAAGGTTAGCAAAACCAAACCGGACTGCAACAGGAATTAAACTGGTATTATCGTATGAGCTCGATGACGAAATCATAGACATCGCCGCGATAGCGCGTTTCGGTGAACTCGACGATCTGCCCGTCGGCGAGGAAACAGCGCCGCTCCATGACCAGCAAAGCGGCATCATCCGGGGCCGAGAGCAGGCGCTTCTCCTCCGGCGTGCCGGGTTTGGCCTGCATGCGCTGCAGGGCGCGCACGGGCAGAGCGCCGGCCGCATCGAGATAGAGATAGAGCGAATCGCCGATCTCCTGCGGGTCGGGCACGAAGCGGGCCGGCAGGGTCGCGGTTTCGATGGCGATCGGCATGCCATCGGCGGTGCGCAGCCGCCGCAGCCGCACCACCCGCTCGCTTCCCGATATGCCGAGCGCCATCATTTCAGACGGCGAAGGCCTTGCGATCTCACGCGAAAGCCAGGTGCCGCCCGGCTCCATGCCGCGCGAACGAATGTCTTCGGAAAAGCTGGTCATGGTGGAGAGCGACTTTTCGAGCCGGGAGGACAGCACGGTCTTCGCCCCATGCCGGCGATCGAGAAAACCGTCCGCGACCAAGACGTCCAGCGCCTTGCGAACCGTGACGCGCGAGATGCCGAGCGTGGTGCTGAGCACACGCTCGCTGGGAAGGGCCGCCCCACGACGAATGAGCGAGGCTGCGAAAGCCTGCTTGAGCGCCTGCTCCAAGCGCCGGTAGAGCGGCTCGTTGCTCGGCCCGGAAAGGGTATCGGCGAGGAAGGCGAGGATCGGCTGGTCCGTCATGCGGCGGCATCTTCGTGGATCGAGACGTGAAAAAATTTTCGCTGATGTTAAACTGGTATGGTATGGGCGCAACTGGTTTCTGCGGCTTGACCCGCGTCTGTGCCCGGCTTGGTTCGTTTGAACCCTTATCCTCCAATTTACGGTTGCCGCCACGTCTTCTCCTGCCGGAGCGCAGCCCTAGCTTGAACGATGCGAACGGCTTTCCGCAACCCGGCGGGCCGGCGGGACGGCGCGTCGCCGCGCCTGCCGCCGCACGATCCGTTCGACTGGAGGACAGATGCGTTTTGAACCCTCGAAGTCCGGCCGATCGGCGGCCGATCGCTTTCCCACCCATGTGCTCGGACGCCCGCAGGTGCGCGACCTGCCCGCCCCGCCGGAGAAGACCCTGCGCATCATCGGCCCCGGCGTCGTCGCGGCCGGCGTCGGTCTCGCCTCGGGCGAATTCATCCTTTACCCCTACATCGCCAGCCAGGTCGGCCTGGTCTTCGTCTGGGCGGCGCTGGTCGGCGTCATGACGCAGTTCTTCCTGAACATGGAGATCGAGCGCTACACGCTGGCGACGGGCGAAACCGCGCTCACCGGCTTCAGCCGCTTCTGGCGCCATTGGGGCCTTGTCTTCGCGCTGATGACCTATTGCGCCAATCTTTGGCCCGGATGGGCCACGAGCTCGGCGACGCTGATCAGCTACATGACCGGCGGGGAGCCGCGCTGGATCGCGATCGGCATGCTCCTGGCCATCGGACTGATCCTGACGCTGGCGCCCGTCGTCTATGTGATGCTGGAACGCATGCAGATGGTGAAGGTGGCGGCCGTCGGCCTGCTGATCGTCGTCAGCGCCGTCTTCGTCATCACGGCCGATCATTGGGCGAGCCTGCCGCAGATCGCCACCAGCGCCACCATTCCCTTCGACCTCGGCTTTGCGCTTCTGCTCGGTGCGCTGGCCTTTGCCGGCGCCGGCGGCGGGCAGAACCTCGTCCAGTCGAACTGGATCCGCGACAAGGGTTTCGGCATGGGCAGCTATGTGCCGCGCATCGTCAGCCCCGTCACCGGCGAACCCGAGGCCGCGCCTTCGACCGGTTATGTTTTCGAGCCGACGCCCGAGAACATGGCGCGCTGGCAGCGTTGGTGGCGGTTCGCCAATCTCGAGCAATTGCTGACCTTCGTCCTCATCACCTTCATCACCATCACTTTCACCTCGCTGCTCGCCTATGCGACGGTCTATGGCGAGTCCGATCTTGCCAATTCGATCGCCTTCGTTGAACGCGAAGGACAGGTGATGGCAGAGCGGGTCGGCAGCTGGTTCGGGGCGCTGTTCTGGTTCATCGGCGCCTTCTCGCTGTTCGCCGCCGCCACCGGCATCGTCGACTATACGAGCCGGCTCGCCGCAGACGTGCTGCGCACCGCCTATTTCCGCGACAAGAACGAGAGCCGCATCTACTTCCTGCTTGTCTGGGGCTTGGTGATCGTCGGCATCCTCGTCCTGCTCGCGGGTCTGACCCAGCCGCTGGTGCTGCTCGTCATTTCCGCCTGCGTCGGCGGCACGATGATGGTCATCTACGCGCTGCTGCTCCTGAAGCTGAACCGGCAGGTGCTGGCGCCCGAAATCCGGCCGAGCGGCGGGCGCGTGGCGGCCCTGATCTGGGCCTTCCTGCTGTTCGGCGTTCTGTCCGTCATCACCATTGCCCAGCAACTGCCGAAGCTCTGGGGCGCAGGCTAGGGGTAAGGGTTGGCCCCTTTAAACACAGAAGGCGCGACAGCGTTCGCGTCTTCTTTCCCATCTCCTGCGGCAGCAAGCTTCGGGTCAGGAATCCTGCTTACCAATGCGGTCCTGATTTGGAGTGAATGACATTGGTTTCAGACGATATTTTCATGAAGTCCTGGGCCATCGCCGCACGTCACCTGGCGAGGGGCCAGCGCGATCCGACGCTGATGATTGCCGATGCCATTGCGCAGGAACGTGGCCTGCCTGTAACCCTTCCCGACCCCGCACCGCGCCAGACCGTCACCATCGAAGACCCAGCTCCGCTGCGCGCCGCCAACGAGGCCTGATCGGCCAACCCTGTCTTGATCGGGGAACGAGCGCGACGCGCGGGAAGGGCGCAGCCGCCTGCGCGCGTGTGCACTGCACGCGCTTTTCTTGGAACGACTGCCCTCCTGAACGGTTTTCCCGGCTGAATCAACCGGAGACCCTTTATGGACAGCCAGGCCGCCAACGCCCTCGTCGCGACCCGCACCGCGCTCAGCCAGATCACCGCGCTCGCGGTGCAATATAGTTTCTCGATCCTGGGCGCGATCATCCTCGTCGTGCTGGGCTGGTTCCTGTCGCGGCTCATCAGCCGCTGGGCCTATGAGGGCATCTCCAAGATCCACGGCATCGACATCACGCTCGCGCAGTTCTTCTCGAACGTGATCCGCTATGCCCTGCTGATGCTGGTCTTCGTCACCGTGCTCGGCCAGTTCGGCGTCCAGACTGCCTCGATCGTCGCCGCCCTCGGCGCCGCCGGTCTCGCCATCGGCTTGGCGCTGCAGGGCACGCTGCAAAACATCGCGGCCGGCATCATGCTGCTGGTCCTCCGCCCGCTGCGCGTCGGCGAATATATCGAGACCAGCAGCGTCAAGGGCCGGGTCATGGATGTCGGGCTTTTTGCGACCGAACTGCGCACCGCCGATGGTCTCTACCTCATGGCGCCGAATTCGAGCCTGTGGAACACGCCGATCATCAACCACAGCCGCATGCCCGATCGCCGCCAGACGCTGACGATCGCGGTGGCCAATGATGCGGATCGTGCCCAAGTGAAAGCGGCACTCCTGGAGATCATCAAGGGCGATTCGCGCGTTCAGGCAAACCCGGAGCCGCGGGTCTATACGGACGATGTCACCGCCGACAAGGTGACCTTCGTCGTCGAATACTGGGCGCGCACGGCGGAATGGTCGAGCACCCGTCACGATCTGGCCGACAGCATCCGCGATCGCCTGCAGACCATGGGCATCGCGCTGAAATGAGCCTCGGCGAGGTGCCGCGAACCTTCTTCACGGCCGACACGCATTTCGGCGATCCGCGCGTGCTGCGGATCGACCGCAGACCTTTCGCGAGCGTGGCCGACCATGATGCGGCCTTGAAGAGGGCCTGGAACGATTCCGTGGGGCCGAATGACACCGTCTGGCATCTGGGCGACGTCCTGCGCCCCCAGGCCGGCTCCTGCGCCGATCTGCTTGCGAGCCTGAACGGTCGAAAACACCTGATCGTCGGCAACAATGACCCGGCCGGCACGGTGGAGGCCGAGGGGTGGGACAGCGTTCAGGCCTATGCCGAGCTCACGCTCGACGGCCAGTTGCTGATCCTCTGCCACTACGCGTTCAGGACCTGGAACCAGATGGGCCGCCGCTCGATCAACCTGCATGGTCACTCGCATGGGAGGCTGAAGTCGGTGACCCGCCAATTCGATGTCGGCGTCGATGCACAAGGCCTGCGCCCTGTCACGCTGCAGGAGATCCTGGCGCGGGCCGCGGCGCGGACGAGGCGCATGGGAGCGACCAGCGCGCCCACGAAGTTTTGACCTCACGGCCAACCTCCGGCTCTGGACGTATGGCCATCCCAGCCCAATCTGTCCTGCAGGTGAAACGATGAGGTCAGCCGATGGGACTGCTTGACGGACTGATGGGACACGGCGGGGAGGTCGATCCACGAGACCTCGCCAAGCGGCTGGATGGGGTGCTGATCGAGGGCGAGCAGGTGAGCCTTGCCTTCAAGATCATCCGCGACTTCTTCGTCTTCACCCAATACCGGATGATCCTCGTCGATATCCAAGGCATGACCGGCAGCAAGGTCGACTACACGACCATCCCCTACCGTGCCATCACCCGGTTCTCGGTCGAAACCGCCGGCACCTTCGATCTCGACAGCGAGCTGAAGATCTGGCTGTCGGGAAGCGCCCAGCCGATCGCCAAGACGCTTCGGAAGGGAAGCGACGTGCGCGGGATCCAGCGGGCGCTGGCACAGGGGCTGGCGCGATAGCGTCGATCTAGAGCATTGCTGGCGATCACCGGATCACCTGCGATGCTCTATGTCTTTGTTCTGGCCGGATTGTCCGACGCCGAAGCGATCACGCTTCGGCTGGGAATGCTCTATCTTTCGCCGCCGGTGGAGCGTTCCTCACGCACGATGCGCTGCATGACGGTGAGAAGCGTATGGTGCAGCTCGGCAGCATCCTGTTCGTCGCGGCGAATGGGATGGGTTTTCGAGAGCAGAATCTCGCTTTGAACGCGCGCAGCAAGCGCCTGCACGGCGGTCTGGCATGGATAGAAGCGGGCTGCCATCTGCTCGATGCGGATTGACAGGCCCTCTCTCTCATCCTGTGGTGGAACACGCAGCGGGGGGCTGCGCTTCGGGGACGGTGACATGGTGACTGCCTTTTCGGAGCTCTTACCGCAATCGAGACTTTGCTCAGATGCTCCGTTCGTCAAGGCAAGGCTGAAAAGGGTACAGAAGCGTACGACGTCACAGCGGCCGTGCAGCGCGCGGCTGCGCGCATGGTAGAGATCCGCGAGAGGGGGGCGGCGAGGGGCTGCGAAGGCTCAGCTGGACGCAGGCGGGCGGAAGCCGATCAATCGCTTGTATTCCTGTTCCGGCAGGCCGTAGCAGGCGCCGGCGATCGATTCCAGCCGTGCGCGATCCGTGATGCGGATGTTGCCGCGGGTCGCACGTATGGCCTTGACCCCTTCGATCACATGCAGCTCGTTGGTCACGCCGGAGCGGCGCACGCCGAGCATCAGCGAGAGGAACTCATGCGTGATCGGCAGATCGTCGCCGGTGATGCGGTCGTGGCACATCAGCAGGCGGCGGGCGAGACGTTCATGCATGGTGTAGCGCGCATTGGCGAGCGCCGAATGGGCAAGCTGCACCTCGCAGCAATGAACATAGTTCATGAACAGCGCATTGACCGCAGGGTCGTCCAACAGCCGCATCAGGTCGGGAACCGGCACCCGGATGCCGTGCCCGGCAACCTGCATGAAGGTGCGGTTTGGCGTGCGGTCGACGCGCAGCAGGCTGTGCCCGCCGCTCATGCCTTCATAGCCGATATGCCCGACCTCGATGTCCTCTCCATCCGCGCTGCCCGCCACCAGCGAGCAGAGACCGCTCTCGATGAAGATGACGTGGCTGTTGGCGACATTGGATTCGACGAGGCAGAACTTCAGCGGGAGGGCGATCGGCTCCATTGCGGGAAGCAGCGACGCAAAGGCCTCGACCGGCAGGGACCGGAGGAGATTGTTGCGAATGCTGTCCTGTGTGATCGGCGCCATGCCACCTCTCCGCCGGGGTAGAGCCCGGGCTCGAACCAGAGCATCGCTGCCCTGCGATTCCTGTCTTATGCGGTACTCTTACGGACTTCGCCACAGGGCCTTCACATGCGTACGTTTCTGACATTGAAGGAAGAATTGGCGCGGAGGTGTCTCTTTCCCCGGCTGTTGCCGACGGGGCGCAGGGCGTGTGCGAAATGCCGCGGAGGGGGATGGACAACCGACAGGCCTCGCCATCGAGCGGGCGGAACGCCGTCTCGACCCGGTGCAATCGCATGCGCGCGATGCAACTCGTCGTTCAGTAAGTAAAAATTATCCAAAACGCTGCTTCAGGGCGCAGTAAGCCCTAACTTTCCCAGCAATGCCCGGAATTTGCCCGCATGCGTCACCCTTTGTTGACAGACTTGCGCCTAACGTCCCTGCCGAGGAGCCTCCGTCCATTCCGGCCAGCGGAGGTTGAGGACAGGTCGCATGGTACTTCCCGATTTCGATACAAGACGGCGGCGTCGCGCCGTGCTTCTCGTGGCGGTGCTGTTCATTCTGGCCGGCAGCATCTTCGCCGCCATTGTCTTCCGTTCGGTCGACGCGATCAAGGATACTGCAAACCGGATCGATGATGAACGGGCAATCGATGCCACGGCCGCCGCGGTCGATGCCCTGCGCACGCAGCTCTACGGCATCCTGCATGACAACGCGACCTGGGACGGCGCTTACAAACATCTCAATTCGATCAACCGCAAATACTGGATCATCGACAACTGGACGGTGACCAGCGCGCAGAACGCGCTCTACGACACGGTGGTCGTGACGGATGCGCGCGGCAAGGTGATCGTGGCCTACAAGGATGGTGTCGAGTTCACCCAGTCCCCGAGCGCCTTCTTCGGCGCGGATTTCGACCGCATCGTCGGCGCGGCCAACCAGCGCAGCGGCAATGACCCCGCAGTGCCCGTTTACGCGGTCCGCTCGCAGGCCGGCCTTGCGCTTGTCGGCTCCTCGCAGATCCGCCCGGCCAGCGCCATGGCCACGACGAGGATCGAGGAGCGCAATCTCTATACGCTGACGATCGCCCGCCACCTCACGCCGCCGGTGGTGCAGAGCCTGTCGGAAAGCTTTCGCATCAGCGGCCTTCGCGTCAGCTACGCGCGGCAGGAGGGGCTTCTGAACGTGCCGCTCGTCGATCTCCGCGGCCACCCGGTCGCCTTTCTCAGCTGGCCGTCGAAACTGCCGGGCAGCCATGCCTTCGAGACCGTCAAGAGCCATCTGATCGTCGGCGCTGCGGTTCTGGTCGTCTTCCTGGCGGGGATCGGCCTTGCCGGGCTGGTGGCGGTGCGCAAGCTGCGCCAGGACGAAGCCTCGGCCCGCCACGCCGCGCTGCATGATCCTTTGACCGGGCTATGGAATCGCCGCGCCCTGATGGAGCATCTTGCCGATCTCGGCGAACATGGCGGCGAGGACGGCGGCGAGGGGTTGATCGAGCTCTGCCTGCTCGACCTCGACGGCTTCAAGCGCGTCAACGACTCCTGGGGCCATGCGGCCGGCGACGAGCTGATCGCCACCGTTGCCGGACGGTTGCAGGCCGGCCTGCCGGAGGGCGTCTTCATCGCCCGGCTCGGCGGCGACGAGTTTTCCATCGTCATTCACGGCGCCGAGCGTCCGGGCTCGGTCGCAGAGGATGTGCTCGCCGCAGCCACCGGCATCATCCACCTCGGCAGCCGGCAGATCCAGGTCGCGGGCAGCGTCGGCCATGCCTATGTGTCCGCCGACCGGCTGGACATTGGCGACCTGATGCGCGCGGCCGACGTGGCGCTCTATCACGCCAAGGATCTCGGCCGCGGCCGCGTGGTGACCTTCGACGGCGCACTCGACAAGATCCGCCGCGACACCATGGTCATGGAGCAGCACTTGCGCGCCACGCTGATGGGCGAGGGGATCGAGGTCCGCTACCAGCCGCTGGTCGGCGCCAGCGACCAGAAGATCTGCGGCGTCGAGGCGCTGGCGCGCTGGACCCGCTCTCCGCTCGGTACGATCACCCCGGACGTCTTCATCCCCGTCGCCGAGCGCGCCGGTTTGATCGACGAACTCGGCCTGCAGGTCCTGCGCCGCGCGATCGCCGAGATCGGCCGCTTCGAGAAGGTCGGGCTCTGTGTCAATGTCTCGCCCGTCCAGCTCCAGGACCATGCCTTTGCCGACAAGGTGGCCGCCATCATGCGCGCAGCGGCCTTCGATCCCTCGCGCCTCACGCTGGAAATCACCGAAGGCGTGCTGATCAACCATCCCGAGCAGGCCAGGCAGGCGATCGCCGCCTTGAAGGCGCTCGGCGTCTCGGTGGCGCTGGACGATTTCGGCAGCGGCTTCGCCAGCATCGGCGCCCTGCGCGAATTCGCCTTCGACCGGTTGAAGGTCGACAAGTCGCTCGTCGCCATGCTGGCGATGGACGAAAGCGCCGGCCCGGTTCTGCAGGCCACCATCGCCCTTGCCAATGCCATGGACATTGCCGTGACCGTCGAGGGGATCGAGACCGAACTCCAGGCGCGTGCCGCCCGGCTCTATGGCTGCGATGTCCTGCAGGGCTATCTCTTCAGCCGCCCGCTCACCAACGAGGAACTGACGGCCCGCTATTTTGGCCCGCCGCTCGCCATCTCGCTGCGCAAGGCCGGCGGCTGAGGGTCCTGCACCGGTCGCCCCTCATCTTGCGGCGCGGCCGCCCTATCTGCCCGCAGGCCGGCCTCGCGGACAGGCCGGCGGTGCAACAGAGGACATGATCGTGAGCGAGACACCGCAGACTGTTTCAACGACGGGCGAACCGGCTTCCCGCAGTGCGCTCGGCGCGCTCCAGGCGGCACCGCCGGCGACGCTGGTCATCTTCGGCGCAACCGGCGACCTCACGCGCCGCCTGCTGATGCCGGCACTCGTCAACATGGAGCGGGAGGGCCTGCTTGACGCCCGCACCACGGTGCTCGGCATCGGAAAGGACGATGGCGACGACGAGACGCTGCGCAGCAGCCTCGAAGCCTTCCAGGCCGCCCATGGCGCACCTGCCAAGGCCGCAGCGCAAGATGACACCGAGCGAACCGCCGCCTGGGCGCGGCTGCGCCCGCGGATCCGCTATATCTCCGGCGACTTTACCGCCGATGCGATCTACGAGACCCTGAAGACGGAGCTGACGGGCAATGCGGTCTTCTATCTCGCGGTTCCGCCGCGCTTCTTCGGAGACATCGTCGAGAAGCTGGCCGATCATGGCCTGATGGAAGAGGGCCAGGACGTCTTTCGCCGGGTGGCGATCGAAAAGCCCTTTGGCCACGATCTCGCCTCCGCCCGGGCGCTCAATCAGCGCATTCTGGCCCGCATCCGGGAGACGCAGGTCTTCCGGCTCGATCATTTCCTCGGCAAGGAAACCGTGCAGAACATCATGACGCTGCGCTTTGCGAACATGATGATCGAGAAGCTCTGGACGAGCGACAGCATCGACCATGTGCAGATCACCGCGGCCGAAACGGTGGATGTCGGCACGCGCGGCAGCTTCTACGACGCCACCGGCGCGCTGCGCGATATGGTGCCGAACCATCTGTTCCAGATCCTGGCGCTCGTCGCCATGGAGCCGCCGATCGCCTTCGACGCCGAGGCGGTGCGGGACGAGAAGGCCAAGGTGCTGCGCGCCATCCGCCAGTACAGCCTGGAGGAGGCAAAGCAGAACGGCGTGCGTGGCGCCTATACGGCCGGAACCCTGGCCGGTCGGGACGTGCCTGCCTATCGCGATACCGCAGATGTCGCGCCGGACAGCCGGACAGAGACCTATGCGGGCCTGAAGCTGATGGTCGACACCTGGCGCTGGGCCGGCGTGCCCTTCTACCTGCGCACGGGCAAGGCGCTTGCGGTGCGGGATACGGAAGTGATCGTCACCTTCAAGCCGGTGCCCTTTGCCCAGTTTCCGCGCCTGCGCGACGCGCATCTGCCGCCGAACCGGGTGGTGATCCAGATCCAGCCGGATGAGGGGATCAGCATGGACATGCTGATCAAGCGGCCGGGCCTCGGCGTTGCGGTCGAGCCGGCGGTCATGGCCTTCCGCTATGCCGAACGCTTCAATATCAGCCGGCTGAACGGCTACGAGACCCTGCTCTACGATATATTTTCCGGCGACCAGACGCTGTTCCAGCGGGCGGACGCCGTGGAGGCCGGCTGGCGCGCGGTTCAGCCCTTCCTCGATGCCTGGAGCCAGGACGGCGAGCCGCAGCCCTATGCCCCCGGCTCCCTCGGCCCCGACGACGCGGCTGCCCTGCTTGAGCGCGACGGCCTCAGCTGGCACGACCTGATTACCCAATAGATGCTGCGCCGGGGACGAAAAGCACTGGTAGCGATGATGGGGCGGAGGGCAATGGGCGTGCCGAGCCCGTCCGCCTCTTCATTGCGTCCGCAGTGCCTCGCCGCCGGTGCTCTTGGTCTCGTCCTGGGCGCGCTGCCGATCCCGGCCCATGCGCAGGATGAGAAGACCCCCGTGCCCTGCCTTTATCAGGAACAGGGCGAGGCGCCGGGCCTCTGCATTCGCAAGGAAAGCTTCAATGCCGATCTCTGCGCGGCGATTGAGACCCTGGCTTTGCGCAATGCCGTGCCGCCCGATTATTTCGCCCGGCTCATCTGGCGGGAAAGCCTGTTCCGACCGGAAGCGATCAGTCCAAAGGGGGCGGAAGGGATTGCGCAGTTCATGCCCTCCACCGCCCGGCTGCGCGGGCTGGACAACAGTTTCGATGTCGTACAGGCGCTGTCGGCATCCGCTGCCTATCTCCAGGAGCTGAACCAACGCTTCGGCAATTTCGGCCTTGCCGCTGCGGCCTACAATGCCGGGGAGGCGGGGCTGCGGCGCTTCCTGTCGACGGGGCGCCTGCCGCTTGAAACGCAGGACTATGTTTTCGCCATCACCGGTCATCCCGCGGAAAGCTGGAAGACGAGTCCGCCCGAGCGGGCGGCGCCGCCGCTCGATGCGGCCAAGCCGTTTCAGCCGGCCTGCCTGGCGCTTGCCACCAGCCGCATCCTGCAGGAGCCCGTCCTGACCGGGACGGCCGACTGGGCGCCTTGGGGCGTGCAGCTAGCCGGCCACACCAATCCGGCCGTGGCCCTGCGGCTGTTCAACCGCGCCGTCCTGACCCTGCCGGCACCCTATAACAGCGAACGCGCCCTGATCACCCGCCAGCGGACGGGCAGCTTCGGGACGCGACCCCGCTATGCCGCGCGCATCGGCCGGGAAACGCGCAAGGAGGCCGACGCGCTCTGTACGATCGTGCGCAGGGCCGGCCAGGCCTGTATCGTGCTGCGCAATGGCCCGCGCCGCTGAGTCGTGTTGGGATGATCAGGAATTGGGGTTGAGATGAAAGACGACAACATCATCAAGTTCGAACGGCCGAAGCCGAAGAAGGCGCCGCGCCAGGTTTCCGCCGGCCAACGCAAGGCGCTGATCTGGCTCGCAGTCGTCCTCGTGCTGGCCGGCGTTTGGGCCTATTACCAGTACATCGCGCCGCCGACCCTTTGATCGTCTAGCGGGGCGTGAGCTTGGTGGTTGCTGCGAGCAGGAGCGCCAGCACGCCGATGATCAGCGTCACCCAGAAGGCGCCGTCCGCAAGTGGCGCGAAGGCGGCGATGAGCAGCATGACGAGCCCGAACACGGCATCGAGCATCAGATGCAGGGGCATGGGCAGCAGGCGGGCCAGCGACAGTTCGTACTGCGTGACCAGCGAATAGCCGATGCCGAACAGGCTAAGCAGGATGTAGAGACCGGAAAGGCTGCTGCTCAAGCCGAAGGCGAAGGGGATGCTCAGCACGAGGAGCGAAACCGCATAGTCGGCCACGCCGTGGAGCAGGGTCGGCACGACGCGCATCATGGCCTCGCGTGAGAGAGGGGAGGCCCTCATTCCCGGCGGCGCCGGGGATGAGGGCAAGGGAGCGAGGAGAAAGGTTTAGTCCTTATCGAGCTCGCGGGCCATCATCAGGTGATGCTCCAGTGCCGGCCGCGTCTTGGCCGCCCAGGCCTTCAGCTCGGCCTGCTCGCCTTCATTGCCGTAGCGGGTGAAGAGGTCGACCGCGCTTTCATGCGCCGTCACCTGGTCTTCCTGGTAGTCGTCGGAAAACTCTTCGCCGTCGCTTTCCTTCAGCTCGTCCAGCATGCCCTGCTGGGCGGAGGAGAGCTGCGGTGCCGGCATCTGCAGTCCGGCCTTGGTCGCCAGGTCCTTCAGCTCGCTGCTGGTCTTCTGATGGTCGTTGATCATCTGCTGCGCGTAAGCCTTGGTGCGCTCGTCGCCGCGCTCCAGGGCCAGCTTGCTGGATTCGATCTCGAACATGTCGCTGGCGGCAGCTTCCTTGATGAAGTCTTCCGTCTTCGGCGCAACGCCGAGAACGCTGTTCACACCGGTCTTTTCGGCAGCCGACTGGGCGAGCACGGGGCTTGCCAGCAGGGCGGCAGAAACGAGAGCGGCGGATGCGGTGGTGAGAAACAGGGTCTTCATGGGGGTCTCCAGGTTTGCGTCGCCCTCCCAACCGGGAAACGCCCTTCGGGTTCCCAATGGTCGTCGTGATCTTCCGGAAAACCTGCCCAGTTGAAGAAACCGCCGGCGCGACGGCGGTTGTTTGAAGGCGTCCCATGGCCAGACAGTGCCGCCCCGCCTCGAGCGGAGCGAGACTGCCCGTTCGTCACGGGTTTAGCCGAGATCCAGTTCCTGCTTCAGCGCATCGATCCGCTTGGAGGCTTCGGCCTTGGTCAGGTCGTCGGCGAATTGCTCCGGCTTGTGCGCCTGCTCGGACAGCGTCTTCAGATAGGAGCCCTGCGCACCGGTCATCGGCTCATCGCCGCTGACCCAATCATCGGGGTTCTTCTCGGTGTTTGAGGACTGGCTCTGCTCGCTCTGTGTCTGGGTGGTCATTCATCGTCTCCTTGTGATGTTCCCGAAACGTTCGACCGAGCGTTCTGTTCCGCGACGAATGTTCGTGCCGCAAAACGGAAGCACCGCGCCCTTGTGGAGCGCGGTGCGGAGGAGATGCGAAGCGGGGATGAAGGTCAGGCCGCGCGGCGGCTTGCTGGGCGTGTCTCCCCCTCCAACCGGAAACGGGAGAGCAGGGAGGAGAGGGCGGCAATGTCCTCGGCGAGCTGCTGCGTCGCCGCATTGGTTTCCTCCACCATGGCAGCGTTCTGCTGGGTCATGTGGTCGAGCTCGTTGACGGATCCGTTGACCGAGCCGAGCGAGGTCGACTGCTCCTGGCTGGATGCGGCAATCAGGTCGATCTGGGTGGCGATGCCGATGATCTCGCCGGCGATCTCGGTCAGCACGTCGCCGGTGTCCCGCACGAAGCGCGAGCCGACGGACACTTCTTCTGCGGACCGGCGGATGAGCTCGCCGATTTCCTTGGAGGCTTGGGTGGAGCGCTGGGCGAGGTCGCGCACCTCCTGCGCCACGACCGCGAAACCCTTGCCGGCCTCACCGGCACGGGCCGCCTCGACACCGGCGTTCAGCGCCAGCAGGTTGGTCTGGAAGGCGATCGTGTCGATCACGCCGATGATCTGGCCGATCTTCTGAGAGGCCTCGCTGATCCGGTCCATGGCGCCGACGGCGTTCTGAACGGTGACGGCCGAGGACTCGGCCCGCCCCTTGGTGCGCTGGACGATGCCGCGGACCTCGTGGGCGCGCGAGGCGGCGGTGCCGACCGTGACGGAGACCTCGTCGAGCGCGGCGGAGGTTTCCTCCAGCGCGGCCGCCTGTTTTTCCGTGCGATGGGCGAGATCCCCCACGGCACCCGCCATGTGGTTGCCATTGTCGTGGATGAGGCCGGTCAGCGTGTTCACCTCGCTCAGCGTCTCGCGCAGGCGAGCGACCGAAGCGTTGAAGTCGGCGCGGACGCGATCGAGATGCGGCGCGAAGGGCGTGTCGATCGTGAAGCTGATATCCCCATGCGAAAGGCGCGAGAGCGCGTCTGCGAGGGTGGCGACAGCGAATTCGGTTTCGCGGGCGGCAGCCTGGCGGTCGGCCTCATTGCGGTGGCGCTCGGCCTCGGCCTGCCGACGCTCCATCTCGGCGCGCTCTTCCATCGAGATCTTGGCGAGCGCGCTCTGCTTGAAGACGGAAAGCGCCCGTGCCATGTCGCCGATCTCGTCCGGCCGGCTTTCTCCGGTCACGGCGGTGTCGAGCGCACCGTCCGCCAGACGCCGCATCGCCGCGGTGATCTGCGAGATCGGCCCTTTGAGGGTGATGACGAGCACGCCGCCGGCCAGCATGGCGACCAGGATGCCGAGCAGGGTGGCGCCGATGGAGATCGTGTTGGCCTGTTCACGCTCGCTCCCGGCGCTCTGCTTCTGGCGCTCGGCGAAGTCGGCGAGTAGCCCCCACATGCCGTCGATCTCCTTGGCGGCGACATCGAACTCCGCCTGCTGGCGGGCGCGCTGATCGACGATCGCCATGGAATCGGCCTCGAGGGCCTTCAAGGCCGGTTCGGCCTGCGGCGGCAGCTCGGCCATTGCCTTCACGTCGGGCATGGCCTTGGCAAGGCCTTCGACTTCCTTGCGATAGGCATAAAGCCCCTGCTGGATGAGCTTGGCATTGGCCTCGGTCGGCGCGCCGCCGAGTTCGGCGAAACCGACGCGGATCTGGTTGGCATAGTTGACGATGGCGCGCAGCTTGTTGCCCACCTGGTCGGCCTTGCCGATCTGGCCTTCGGCAGCGGCGAGATCGCTCACCGACTTGCGCATGATATCGTCGGCAAAGGACTTCACTGCCCGCGCGGCGACGCGGATTTCGCCGATCATCGGCCCGAAGCTCGGTATGGCGGCCGGATCGGCCTTGACCTTGTCGGCCTCCGCCGCCACCGCTTCGACGGCCTTCTTCAGCCGGTCGACCGGCGGCGCAGCCGTTTTGCCGAGCGCCTTCGCCGTGGCGGCGACCGCCTCGTTCATGGCCGGTACGGCGACGAGGATTGCCTTGGCCTTGTCGGCGGGCGAGGGCACGGTGGACACCTGGCCGGCCAACAGCTCACCCTTGTCGGCGAGCGTCGTCAGCGCGAGCGCGGTGTTGAGACCGCCCTTGGCCGATTTCTCGACGGTCTTGGCACTGGCGAGCAATTGGAAGGCATGCTTGCCGATCGCCGACTGCACCACCATCAGCGCTTCCGTCTGGGCGGCGATATCGGCAGTGGTCCGCTCGCGGTCCTGCTGCAGGCTCCAGAGACGATCGATATTCTCGAACAGCGAGGTGGACTGGCTGACGGCCGTGTCGAGTTCGGCGACATCGGTCGTCGGGCGCATGGCCTCGGCCATCACCTTGAGGTCGCCGATCTGCGTCGTCAGCGTGGCGCGCGCCGCATCATAGGTCTGCGACGACGGCTCCATGAGAAAGCGCGACATGCCGGAATAGACCTGCTTGAAGCCGCTGAGGGCCTGCATCACGCTGTTGGAGATCTCGATGCGCCCCTGCAACTGACCCGACGCATAAAGCCCGGTCAGCCCGACGGCGCCGATGCTGAGAACGAAGGGCGTGACAAGAATCAGCACCTTCGTCTGGATTCGGATACGCGACATCAGGCGATCGATCATGAATAAAACTCCCCCAACGGCAAAAACGCCGGCACCATGTCCCGCTTGGCTCGCCTGCACCTTGGCAAAGTTCAATTAATAAGCGGTTGATTACGCTGTCCCGGCGCGCGTTGTTGTGCCGATCTGGCATTGTTGTTTCCGAGTTATGAAAGCGATGGACGAAAGACTGCTGAAGGCGAGTTGATCGGGTTCTTGCCGCTTCGCCCTCGACAGGGGCGGGGGGCTCCACCATGTCTGCGCCTGGCCCTGGAGGTCACTGCGGCGCGGTGGAGACCGCCAGTCTCAGCCGTCCGTCTCGGCACCTGCATCGTGCGCCAGACTTGAAGGAGTGTCCTCGTGTTCCGTCCCGTCCTCGTCCTGCTCGCCCTCCTGGCGCTGCCGCTCTCCGCTTCCGCACAGGAAACGAAGGCGGCGCCGAACGGCATCCTCGGGCTGGTTCCCGAGGACGTGTCGCGGGAGGGCCGTGTCACGGTAGAAGGCGCAACGCTCGCCTATACGGCGACCGTCGGTTCGCTCGATCTTTACGCCAGCACCGGCGAACAGACGGCGAAGATCGTCTACACCGCCTATTCCGCGAAGACGGCGCAGGGCACCGAGCGACCGATCACCTTCGCCTTCAACGGCGGTCCGGGCGCGGCATCGGCCTATCTGCACCTCGGCCTGGTCGGCCCGAAGATCCTCACCTTCGGCGCAGACGGAACGGACGGAACGCGACCGGTGCTGATCGACAATCCAGAGAGCTGGCTTGCCTTTACCGATCTCGTGCTGATCGATCCGGTCGGCACCGGCTGGAGTCGGGCCGCGAGCGCCGATGTTGCCAACAGTTTCTATGGCGTCCGCCAGGATGCCGAAAGCCTCGCCAAGGCGATCATGCTGTACACGCAGAAGGCTGGCCGGCTTTCCGCACCGAAATATCTGCTGGGCGAAAGCTATGGCGGTTTCCGCGCGGCGAAGGTTGCGGCAGCGCTGAAGGAGAACCAGGGCCTGCTGGTGTCCGGCATTCTGATGGTCTCGCCCTTCATCGAGGGGCGCTTCCTTGCCAATTCCGACGACCCCTTGAGCGCCGCCCTGCAGCTTCCCTCCATGGCCGCCGCAACGCTGGAGCGGACCGGCCGCTTCAGCGCGCCGGCGCTGGCGGAGGCCGAGCGTTTCGCAATGGGCGACTATCTCACCGGCCTCGCAACGCCGCCGCGGGAGCGAGAGGCAGCGGATGCGCTTTACAGCCAGGTTGCGACACTGACCGGCCTGCCGCCCGCCGATGTCGCGCGGGCACGTGGTTTCGTCGGCGAAATCTATGCCAAGCAGGCGGCCGGGCAGGGGCGCATCGTCAGCCCCTATGATGCGGCCTATTCCGTTCCCGACGCCTATCCGGAAGAGCCCGACGTCCGCAATGACGATCCGATGCTCGACGGCTACAGCCGCGCCTACGGCGCTGCCTTCAGCACCTATGCGCGCGATGCGCTCGGCGTTCGCACGGCGATGACCTATTCCCTGCTCAACACGGACGTGAACCGGCGGTGGGAGTGGAACGGCAGCCGCGGCGGCGATGGCCGCGCGCTGGCCGGCGCGTCCGGCGACCTGCGCGACCTTCTCTCCACCATCCCGGCCTTCCGCCTCATGATCGTGCATGGACGGACCGATGTGCTGACGCCCTATGGCGCCAGTCGCTATGTCATCGACCATCTGCCACCGGATCTCGCCGCCGGCCGCGCCCATCTGCACGTCTATCCCGGCGGTCACATGTTCTACACCGACGCAACCGCCCGCCGCGCCTTCACGGCGGATGCCAAGGCTTTCTACGAGGCCGGCACGGCTGAGTGAGGCAGCCTTCTGCGGTCTGTCGACGCAGGTCGATCGGTCGACGGGAGTGCAGGGACTAAGGATGACGGCCGGCCGGGACTGTCCTTGCGAGGACAACCTTTGGATGTTTCTTCGCTGCAATGGATGTCGTATTTCATCGACTTTCCATGAAGTCCGAATAGAAGCTGCAACCTCTGTACGGTAGTGGACGGTGTTCACGCTGGATGACAGGTGTTAACCTAGGTTAATGACCTCGGGCTGCATCCCTGATCGAATGCAGCTCTAACCGAAGGAGGTTCGGATGACGGACGAGAAGAAACCACGCCGCAAGCGCGGCGAGGCGGCCCTTGGCAATATCGACCGCACCAAGATCGTCGCCGGCGAGATCATCGACCAGCAGCGCACCCAGCGCGAAGCCAAGACCGAGCGCCTGCGTGCGCTCCGACTGGCCGCCGGCGAGGCCGGCCACCACGCCTGACGGCCTTCCGTCGCACACAGGCACCACACGGGAACGGGACGCCTTCGGGCGTCCCGTCGTCGTTTGAGGGTATCGGAAGGGATCAGCCTTCCTCCTGGAAGACCTCTTCGCGCTTGGCCTTCACGCTCGGCAGGAAGACGATGACGAGCACGGCGGCGGCAAGCAGCAGCAGGCCGGCGCTGATCGGGCGGGTGACGAAAGTGGACGGATCGCCGCGCGACAGGATCATGGCCCGGCGCAGGTTTTCCTCCAGAAGCGGACCCAGCACGAAGCCGAGCAGCAGCGGCGCCGGCTCGCAGCGCAGCTTGACGAGCAGATAGCCGATCAGCCCGAAGAAGGCGACCGAGTAGAGGTCGTAGACATTGCTGTTCACGCTGTAGACGCCGATCGAGCAGAAGGCCATGATGATCGGGAACAGCACGTAATAGGGCACGGTCAGCAGTTTCACCCAGAGCCCGATCAGCGGCAGGTTCAGGATCACCAGCATCAGATTGCCGATCCACATCGAGGCGATGATGCCCCAGAACAGCGCCGGCTGCTCGGTGGCGACATTGGGTCCGGGCACGATGCCTTGGATGATCATGGCGCCGACCATCAGCGCCATGACCGGATTGGCGGGAATGCCGAGCGTCAGGAGCGGGATGAAGGAGGTCTGCGCGCCGGCATTGTTGGCCGATTCCGGTCCGGCGACGCCTGCGATCGCACCGTGTCCGAACTCCTCCGGCCTTTTCGAGATCTTCTTCTCCACCGTATAGGAGGCGAAAGCGGCGAGGATGGCGCCACCGCCGGGCAGGATGCCGAGCGCCGAGCCGATGCCGGTGCCGCGCAAGACGGGGCCGATCATCTGGCGGAAATCGTCGCGTGAGGGCAGCAGGCCGCTGACCTTGCTGATCAGGAGGCTGCGCGTCATTTCGCCTTCCAGATTGCGCAGGATCTCGGCGATGCCGAACACACCGACGGCCAGCGCCACGAAGTTCAGCCCGTCTGAGAACTCGCGGATGCCGAGCGTGAAGCGCGGCGTGCCGGTGTAGATGTCCGTGCCGACCATGCCGAGAAGCAGGCCGAGACAGACCATGGCGAGCGCCTTGACGATCGAGCCATGGGCGAGCGCGATGGAAGAGACGAGACCGACGATCATCAGGGAGAAATATTCCGCCGCGCCGAACTGCAGCGCGACCGCCGTCAGCGGCGGCGCGAAGATCGCGACGAGGAAGGTGGACACCGTGCCGGCGAAGAAGGAGCCGAGCGCGGCAATGGCGAGGGCCGCGCCGGCACGACCCTTGCGGGCCATCTGGTAGCCGTCGATGGCGGTGACGGCCGAGGAGGATTCGCCCGGCATGTTGATGAGGATCGCGGTGGTCGAGCCGCCATATTGCGCGCCGTAATAGATGCCGGCCAGCATGATCAGCGAGGAGACCGGTTCGAGCTGGAAGGTGATCGGCAGCAGCATGGCGATGGTCGCCGTCGCGCCGATGCCGGGCAACACGCCGATCAGCGTCCCGAGCAGCACGCCGATCAGGCAGAAGAGCAGATTGGCCGGCGAGGCGGCGGTCGAAAAACCGAGCAGGAGATTGTTGAACAGTTCCATGAGGTCGATCCTAGAAGCGGAGCCAGGGGCCGAAGCGTTCGAAGGGCAGGCCGAGCGCATAGCTGAAGACGCCGAGCGAGAAGAGCGTGATGGCGAGCGCCAGGACAAAGGCCCAGAGCGGCTTCATGCGGCGCGAGGCGAAGCTTGCGAAGAATGCGGCGAGGAACAGCGCCGGGACGAAGCCGAGGCCCCGCACGGTCATGCCGAACAGCACCGGCGCCGGCAGGATGAAGATCATCCCCCGCCAGGCAAGCGGCTCCCAGGGCTCGCCGGTGCTGCGGGTCGCCTGCAGGAGGATGATGCCGCCGAGCAGGGTGAGCACCAGAGCGAGGATGAGCGGGAACATGCCCGGCCCCATGCGCAGCGCCGTGCCGAGTTCGAGCGTCAAGGATTGGGCGGCAAAAAACAGGCCGGTCGCGATGAAGACCAGGCCACAGATGGCATTGGTGCGATCGATGGAACGCGATGTCATGATGTCCCCTCAAGGGCGACGCGCGAAGGGGCGTGGCCGGCGCGGCTATAGACGATGGAAGGATTGAGCATGCCGGGCAGGGATGCCGGGTCAAAAGCGGCAAAGCGGGTGGCGGTGCGAAATTCCGGAGCCTGCGTCCGCTAGGACGGGGTCTCTCGCCCGTGACTGTGCCGAGCCTGTGCCCGGATTGCCGGCACCCATCCTCCGGGCCGGAGCCCGGAGGATGGCTCAGGCCCGGCTCAGTCGGCGTATTGGCCGGCGGCTTCGATTACCGGCTTCCAGCGCGCGATCTCGCTTTCGAGCTTGGCCTTGAGAGCCTCCGGCGTCGCATCGCTTTCCGGCGAGGGGACCGTGCCGAGTTCGGCGAAACGGGCGACGACGTTCTCGTCCTTCAGCGACTTCTGCAGGGCGGCCGTCAGCTTGGCTGTCGCGTCCGCCGGCGTGCCCTTGGGAACGTAGACGCCGTGCCAGATGCCGACATTGAAGTCCTTCAGGCCGCCTTCGACGGCGGTCGGGAGATCGGGGAAGATCTTCAGCCGCTCGGGCGAGGTCACTGCGAAGGCCTTGATCGTGCCGCCCTGGATCTGTTTCGTGGTGTTGGTGGTCTGGTCGCACATGATGTCGACCTGGCCGCCGAGCAGGTCGGTCATGGCCGGACCGGTGCCCTTGTAGGGGACGGTGACGAGCGGGGTCTCGATCGCGCTCATGAACAGCATGCCGCACAGATGCGAGGCGGCACCGATGCCGGCATTCGCGACGGTCACGGTATCCTTGTTGGCCTTGGCATAGTCGATCAGGCCCTTGAGGTCGGTCGGCTCGAGGTCCTTGCGCGACACGATGGTCATCGGCACGTCGGTGACGAGGCCGACATAATCGAAGGCGTTGAGCGGATCATAGGCGAGCTTGCGGTAGAGCGTAGCGCTGGTGGCCATGCCGATGTGGTGGAGCAGGATCGTGTAGCCATCCGCATCGGCAGAGGCGACGCGGCCCGCGCCGAGCGTGCCGCCCGCACCGCCGACATTCTCGACGATCACCTGCTGGCCGAGATCCTTCGACATGGATTCGGCAACCAGTCGCGCCACCGTATCGGTCGGGCCGCCGGCGGCGAAGGGGACGACCATGGTGATGGTGCGTTCCGGATAGTCGGCATGGGCCGTTCCGGCAACGAGGCTCGCGACCAAGGCGGTGGCGGCAAACAGCGATTTGAAGAGCGTCATGAAAACCTCCCTCTGACGAGACCCGGCCGCTCGGGCTCCTCCCCTGGCGGCGCGTGAATGAGCGGGATTTGCGGTCTTCGAACGACGGCGCGCAATCGCCGGCGTCAAGGATTCATCAGGCTTGCTGCAGTCTCGCGCCGCAGCATGGGTGGATTGCGCCCCATCCGCCGAAGCAGTGGGTCGAAATCCACCCATGACCGACCTTACCGGGCGGCTTCCGTCTTGCGCGTCTTGACCAGACTGAACACCACGCCGCTGGCGATGATCAGGAAGGTAACGCCGAGGGAGATCGCCGGCGGCACCTTGTCGATGCCGAGGAGATCGGCGGCGAAGACCTTCGAGCCGATGAAGATCAGCACCACGGCGAGTGCGGGCTTGAGATAGTGGAAGCGGTGGATCATCGCGGCGAGGGCGAAATACAGCGCGCGCAGGCCGAGGATGGCGAAGATGTTCGAGGTATAGACGATGAACGGGTCCGTGGTGATGGCAAAGATCGCCGGGACCGAATCGACCGCGAAGACGAGGTCGGCGATCTCGATCAGAACCAGTGCCAGGAAGAGCGGCGTGACGAAGAGCACGTGTCTGCCGGTCTTGGTATCGGGCAGGCGGACGAAGAACTTGTCGCCATGATGCTCATCCGTCACATTCAACCGCCGACGCATGAAGGCGAGCAGCGGATTGGAGGCCAGATCCGGCTCCTTGTCGCCGACGAACAGCATCTTGATGCCGGTGATGACCAGGAAGCCGGCGAAGAGATAGAGCACCCAGGCGAACTCGGTCACCAATGCCGCACCGAGGCCGATCATCAGCGCGCGGAGCACGATGACGCCGAGAATGCCCCAGAAGAGCACACGGTGCTGATAGAGGCGCGGCACGGCGAAGAAGGAGAAGATCAGCGCGATGACGAAGACATTGTCGAGCGCCAGCGTCTTTTCCACCACAAAGCCGGTCACGTAATTCATGCCGGCATCGGCACCGAGATACCACCAGACCCAGCCGCCGAAGGCAAGGCCGAGGGTGATATAGAGCGCCGAGAGTTTCAGGCTTTCGCCGACTTCGATCTCGCGGTTCTCCTTATGGAGAATCCCGAGGTCGAAGGCGAGCAGGGCGATGACGAGGCCCATGAAGCCGAGCCACATCCAGAGCGGCTTTCCGAGCCAGTCGATAAAGAGAAACGCAAAATCCATGGCATGGTCCTGGCCGGCGCGGTGAACGTCGACGGTCCGACATCGCAGGAGCGCCGGCGGCTCCATGCCAGAGGGGCCCGGACCAGGTGGGCTGGGAGCGAGATGGAGATGCGCGGAAAAGGATTCAAGGAACGGCGTTAAGCCGTTTCGATCACATGCATGTGAGTCATGGGTGATTTAGCCGTGATCATCGCCATCGCCCGACAGCAGCCTCTTGTCGAGCCCGAGCTTCTGCATCTTCTCGTAAAGCGTCTTGCGGGAAATGCCGAGCTGCTCGTAGACCGGGCGCAGGCTGCCGCCATGGGCGGCGATGGCGCTGGCGATGATGCGGCGTTCGAAGGCGGAGACTCGGTCGGCAAGCCGCATCGGCTCCTTGTCCTGCGAGGAGGGGGAGGCGGTGGAGCGCGTGTCGAGGCCGAGCACGAAGCGGTCGGCGGCATTGCGCAGCTCGCGCACATTGCCCGGCCAGTCGCGCTGGCCGATATCGGCGAGAACCTCCGGCGGCACGGTGCCGTCCTCCCGGCCATAGCGCGCCGCGGCTTCGCGCACGAGCTGCAGGAAGAGTAGCGGAATATCCGCCTGGCGCTGCGCGAGCGCGGGCACGCGCACGGTGACGACGTTCAGCCGATAGAAGAGATCGGCCCGGAAACGCCCGGCTGCAACTTCCGCCTCCAGATCCACCTTGCTGGTGGCGATGAAGCGCACGTCAAGCGCCACGGTCTCGTTGGAGCCGAGCCGGGTGATCGTGCGCTCCTGCAGCACCCGCAGAAACTTGGCCTGAAGGTCGATCGGCATGGAGCCGATTTCGTCGAGCAGGATCGTGCCGCCGCGCGCATGCTCGAACTTGCCGTACCGCGCCCGGATCGCGCCCGGAAAGGCGCCTGTCTCGTGGCCGAACAGTTCGCTCTCGATCAGCGTTTCCGGCAGCGCCGCGCAGTTGATGGCAATGAAGGGCCGGTCGGCGCGGGGGCTGAGATCATGCAGCGCGCGGGCGGCGACCTCCTTGCCGGCGCCGGTGTCGCCGATGATCAGCGCATCGGCATCGCTCGCCCCGATGGCGCGCAGCCGGTAGCGCAGATCCACCATGATCGGCGTGCGGCCGGGCATGCGCGTCTCGACATCATCTCGCTTCCCGGCGACCGCCCTGAGCCGCCGGTTTTCCAGCACCAGCCCGCGCCGGTCCATCGCTCGGCGGATGATGCTGTCGAGCGCCTGGATCGCGAAGGGCTTTTCCAGGAAGTCGTAAGCGCCCTCGCGCATGGCGGTCACCGCCAGCTGCACGTCGCCATGTCCGGTGACGAGGATCACCGGCAGCTCGTGATCGATCTCCCGCACGCGCTGAAGCAGGGTCATGCCGTCCATGCCGCGCATGCGGATGTCGCTGACCACGACGCCGTTGAAGGCATAGGAGACCCTCGCCAGGGCATCCTCGCCGGACGCGAAGGATTCGACCGTCAGATCCTGCAGTTCGAGCGCCTGGGCGGTCGAGCGACGCAGCTCCTCCTCGTCATCGACCAGCAGAACGATGCCGTCGCTCATTATTCCGCTGCCTCCGCCACGGCCTCGGCCGCATCGAGCTCGATGCGGAACACCGCGCCGCCCTGCGGATCATTGGCAACGCTCAGATTGCCGCCGAAATCCCGCACGATGTTGTAGGAGATGGAGAGCCCGAGGCCGAGGCCCTTGCCGACACCCTTGGTGGTGAAGAAGGGATCGAAGATCCGCTCGGCGATCGCGGCGGGAACGCCCGGCCCCTGGTCGCGGATCTCGAGGATCACGCGGTCCGCACGCTGCGTGGCGCTGAGCAGGATGCGTCGGTCGTCAAGCCCCTCCACCGCATCGGCCGCATTGGACACGATATTGACCAGCACCTGCTGCAACCGGACCAGCCCGGCCCTGACCACCGGTGCCGGCGTGCCGAGGTCGACGACCAGCATGGCGTCGGCTGCGGCAAGGCGGACGGAGAGGATGTCCATCGCGTCGCCGACCACCTCGTCCAGCGCCACCGCGCCCAGCTTCTCGTTCGGCTTGCGGGCGAAGTTGCGCAGGTGCCGGCTGAGCGAGGCCATGCGGTCGATCAGGGAGGAGATGCGGCGCAGATTGTCGGTCGCCTCCGCCAGGCGGTTGCGCTCGATCAGCAGGGCCGCACTGTCGGCATAAGTCTTGGCGGCGGCAAGCGGCTGGTTGAATTCATGGCTGAGCGCGGCCGACATCTGCCCGAGACCGGCCAATTTGCCGGCCTGGACGAGATCGGCCTGGGTCTGGCGCAGCTCGCGGTTGACCCGGGCAAGGTCCTCCGTGCGCTCGGCCACGCGCTGTTCCAGCTCGTCGCGCGCCTGCGTCTGCAGCAACATGCGCTCCGCCAGCCGGGCACGCCGCTGCAGCAGGATCGCGACGGTCAAACCCGCGATGCAGAGGACAAGGAGAATGGCGAGAATGATCGTGCGGGCCTGGGCGCGCACGCCGGCCGTGTCGATCAGCACGTTCACCGTCCAGTCCGCCTCCGGCACATATTCGGCGAGCGCCAGATAGTCGCGGCTTTCCCGGCCCTCCCTGATCGTCATCAACCCGTGGCCGCCAAGGGTCGAGCGGCGGACGGAAAGCTCGCTCAGCGTCACGTCGGAGTAGCGGCGCGAGGCGCCGGTCCGGGCGAGGCGCTCGGAGGTCAGCGGCTGGATCGCGCGGTAGAGCCAATCGGGGCTGCCGCTCATGAAGATGATGCCTTCGGGATCGGTGACGAAGATCTTGTACTCCCCGCCGCGCCAGGAGGCCTCGATGCTGTCGATATCGACCTTGAAGACGATGACGCCGGCGATGCGGCCGTCGACATCGATCGGGGCGGAGAAGAAATAGCCGCGCCTCGCCGAGGTGGTGCCGACGGCATAGAAGCGCGCCAGCTTGCCGGCGACCGCATCCTGGAAGTAGGGCCGATAGCTGAAGTTCTGGCCGACGAAACTGGTCGGCCCATCGAAGTTGCTGGCGGCGATCGTGGTGCCGTCCGGGGTCAGAACATAAACATCGGAGGAGCGGAGCAGGCCGTTGATCTCCTTGAGATAGGCATTGGCAGCCGACCGCAGTGCCGGATCCTGCGGGTGGCTGACGAGCTCCTTCATGTCTTCATGGTCCGCCAGAAGCGCGGGCAGGGCCTCATAGCGCTTGAGATGGCCGGACAGGGCCGCGACGGCGAGCCGCAGCGCGCTGCCGGCCTGCAGCGAGGCGGAATCCATGGAGCGGCGGGTCGCATAGCTGTCGCCCCAGCCGACGACCGCCGCCGCAGCGGCTGCCACGGCGACAAGCAGCATGATGATGCTGTGACGCGCCTTGCCCAGCGCCGCCTCCTCTTCCTCCGATCCACGCGCTGGCCGCGCGGTCTCGCTCCTGGCGCGACGATACAGGGTAAGCGGTTGCAAAGACAAGCGCAGCCGCGCCGGCGCTCAAGCGGTGCGGTCGGCGGGCGTCAAGGAGGCGGGCAGGACCACGGTCCGGCGATGGTTGCGCGCGAGGTCGTCCCGCACGGCGACTGCCTCGCGGGAGCGGCGGTCGTCATCCCAGCCGAGCGCGTCGCCGACGACGTCGGCCAGTGCGGCCAGGTCCGCACCCGTCAGGTCGCCCCGAACGGCAAGCGTCGTGCGGCGGAAGACGAT
This sequence comes from Rhizobium sp. CC-YZS058, assembly GCF_034720595.1. Classification (NCBI taxonomy): domain Bacteria; kingdom Pseudomonadati; phylum Pseudomonadota; class Alphaproteobacteria; order Hyphomicrobiales; family Rhizobiaceae; genus Rhizobium; species Rhizobium sp. CC-YZS058. The sequence continues at coordinate 1,560,609 of NZ_JAYESJ010000001.1, forward strand.
GTCGGAGAGGTGCAGCACGTGTTCTTGACAGGCGACCCAGACCAGTTCGGGAAGGCTGTAGCTCCGGCTGTCCGGCAGCCTTGGCGCGGAGGGGCCTTCGGCCGCAAGAATGGCGCGCGCCGTCGTGCCGTAGCGGGCGAGCAGTTCCCCGGCCCGCTCCGTCGATGCGCCGGTCTCGCGCGCTGCCGTCTCACACCAGCGGCGGCGCGCTGCAGCATCCTGCGGAAAGTCCTTGCCGCCGCCGATCGGCAGCGTCTCCGTCGAGCGGCGACGCGTGGCGCCGAGCCGGGCGAGCACAGCATCGGCCACTTCTTCGGCAAAGCCGCGGAAGGTGGTCCATTTGCCGCCGACCAGCGAAACGACGGGGAAGCTGCGACCGGCGCGCGGCTCCAGCCAGGGCGCGCTGTGATCGCGGCTGATCAGGCCGACATTGGCGGCATCGGAGGCGGGCAGCGGCCGGATGCCGCTATAGGCGTAGACGATGTGGTCGCGCGTGACCTTGAGGCCGGGCAGCAGCGCGTCGAGGCTTGCCAGGAAGTAATCGATCTCCTCCTCCTCGCAGCGCACATTGTCGGGATCGTCGGCCTTGATGTCGGTCGAGCCGACCATGGCGCGGCCGAGATAGTCGTAGACCAGCAGGATGCGGCCATCATCCGCCTCGAAATAGATCATCCGGCCCTTCAGGCTTGCGACCAGTTCGGGGTGGTCGAGGATGATGTGCGACCCCTTGGTGCCGCCGATCAGCCGGGAGTTCTCGCCGAGGGCGGCGTTCACCTGATCGATCCAGGGACCGGCCGCATTGACGACCAGCCGCGGACGGACCGACACCGGCCCGCCGCCCTCCCGCGAGAAGGTCAGCTTGCCGTCCTCGGACCGGACGAGGCTGGCGCGGTTGATCGCCGCCGACAGCGGCTGGGCGGCGAGACCGTCCTGCACCAGTTCATAGACGAGCCGTTCCGGGCGGCTGATCTTGGCATCATGGTAGAAGCCGCCCGCCGCGATCTTCGGCGTCAGATGCGGCATGTCGGCCAGCGCCTTCCGGCGCGAGATCATGCGGTGGCGCGGCATGACGCGGAACTTGGCGCCGTAGAAATCATACATGGACAGGCCGATCTTGATCAGCACGGCGCCGCGGCTGCGCGGCGCGCTCTTCGAACCGGCCAGCGTGCGCAGCGCGGCGGGAATGCCGCGCAGCCAGGAGAAGATCGGGATGAAGGTTTCCAGCGGCTCGACGCAATGGGGCGCGTTCTTCAAAAGCAGGTTCCGCTCGCGGGTCGATTGGGCGACGAGCCCGAATTCGCCGGTTTCGAGATATTTCAGCCCGCCATGGATAAGGCGGGAGGGCGCAGCGCTGGTGCCGGCGCCATAATCGCTCTTCTCAACGATCAGGCAGGAGAGGCCCTGTTCGCACAGGTCGCGGAACAGGCCGGCGCCGTTGATGCCGGCGCCGATGATCACGACGTCGACGCCCTCCTGCTCCAGTCCGAGCAGGCGGCGATCCATGAGTGCGGCGGTGTCTGTGGTCATGCGGGCGTCCGGACGATCTGGAGGGGGATATGCGCTTCCTTCAGGCGGCGCAGCGTGTCGGGCTCGACCTTGTCGTCGACGAGCACGAGGTCGAAGGCGGAGAGCGACTCGAACACATGCAGCGCCCCCTTGCCGAATTTCGTGTGGTCGGCCATCAGGATGCGCCGGCTCGACGACGCCATCATCGCCTGCTTGATCCCCACGACCTGCTGATCCTGGATGAAGGCGGTGGTGCCATCGATGGCGGAGGCCGAGCAGAGGAAGAGATTGGCCCGCAGCGCGTGGATCGCCGCGAGGCAGAGATGGCCGAGATAGGCATTGTAGGTGCGGTGATACTGCCCGCCGGCGCAGATCACATCGACCCCGTCCCGGTCCTTCAGCGCCGCCACCGCTTCGACCGAATTGGTGACGACGGTCAACGGGGCCACTTCTTCCAGAAGCGGCGCCAGCGCCGCGGCGGTGGTGGAATCATCGAGCATCACGATCTGGCCCGGCGAGATATGGGCGAGCGCCGCGCGCGCCAAGGCCGCCTTCTGCCGTGTCGCGACCGTCTGGCGATAGCGGAACAGGCTCTCATAGATCCCGGAAGGCTGGGCGCTGACGGCGCCATGCAGCTTGCGCAGCACGCCCTTCTGCGCCAGGCGGTCGATCGCCCGATGGATCGTCATGCGCGAGACGCCGAATTCGGCGATCAGCGTGTCGATCCGCACCTCGCCCTTCTCGATGACGTAGCTGGCGATCTCTTCATGGCGGTCGGGTGCTTTCATGGCGCGTCCCCTGCGGCCAGCGCATCGATGCGCGGCCAGAGCGGGGCCATTGCGGCGGCGAGATCGGTGAAGAGGCGATACCGCGTTTCATACTCCGCCTGCCGGGCAGGATCGGGGCTGTAGGTGCGCGTCAGACGTTTGAGATCCCGCGGGTCGTGAGAAGGCGAAGGAAAGAGCCCGGCGCCGGCGCCGGCGCACAGCGCCGTGCCCCAGGCCGCGGCCTCGTCCGTTTCAGTGACGGAGACCGGCAGGCCCAGCACGTCGCAGAACATCTGCACGAAGCGCGGGCTGCGGGAGATGCCGCCGGTGATGCGGATCGTTTTGGCTTCGAAGCCTTCGCGCAGCGCGTCGACATGGACACGATGGTTGAAGGCGATGCCCTCGAGCACGGCACGCAGCATCTCGCCGCGGCCCTGCCAGGCGCGCAAGCCGAAGAAGCCGGCACTTGCCTGCGGCCCGAAGGGCGAGCCGAACAGGAAGGGGTGGAACAGAGCGGTCGACCGCCGCGCCATCGCCGCATCGATCTCGGCCCCGAGCCGGTCATGGATCGAGGCGCCGTCCGCGGCGGCCGTCGCCTGGTCGCTGCGGCAGAGCGTTTCGAGGAACCATTCGTAATTGGCGGACGAGGCCGGCGATATCGCCTGCGAATGCCAGAGGCCCGGCTCGATGGCATTGCGGCAGAGCCAGCGCGGATCGGTACGCGGCTCGCGCGAGAGAACCTCGTTGATGGAATAGGTGCCGGCGATCACCGCGATCACCCCTTCGACATGGGCGCCGACGCCGAGCGAGGAGGCGGTGACATCGTGCAGCCCGGCTGCAACCGGAGTGCCTTCCATAAGCCCTGTCCGTGCTGCGGCCTCCGCCGTGACATGGCCGACGATCTCGGCCGAATGGGCGATCGGCGGCAGGGCGTGGGCGAGTTCCGACAGGTCGAAGAGCGCCAGGATATCCGGGTCGTAATCCTGCGTCGTCACATTGGTGAAGGAGGTGCTGGCTTCCGTCCGGTCCGTCCCGATCGTCCCGCTCAGGCAGAAGCGCAGGTAATCCTTGCAGGGCAGCATATGGGCGATCCGGGCATAGCGCTCCGGCTCATTGCGCTTGATCCAGGCAAGTACCGCGCTCGGCGCCGCCGGATGCGGCATCTGGCCGGTCAGGGCCAGCGACCGGTCGGCCACGCCGTTGGCAGCCCATTCGGCAACGATGTCGCCGGCTCGGCTGTCGAGAGAGACGATGCCGAGCCCGAGCGGACGGCGCTCGGCGTCCAGCAGGTAGATGCCGTCGCCATGCGCCGTTGCGGCAACGGCGACGATATCGGAGGCCGGCCGGCCACTTGCCGAGATCGCCTCGCGGATCGCCTCGGCCGTCGCCTGCCAGAGCTCGTCCATGTCACGCTCGACATGGTGCGGCGTCGTCATGATCTGGGCCACGCGGCGCCGGGCGACGGCAAGCGTCGATCCGTCGGCATCGAAGATCACCGCCTTGGTGACGGTCAGTCCGCTATCGATCCCCAGAACACTCGGCATGCCGCACTCCTCCTGCCATCCTCACCAAATGCCCATAGCAAAGTGGGAAGTTCACAGCAAGATGTGTTATTTTCTCAGGAACGTGCCGGCTTGGTTGCTGCAGGGCGAGGCGACGCGGCGACGAGGACGGTAACGCCCTTGCTACGCATCCGCTCGACATGGTGCGGAGATGTCCCGGCATCGACGATCACCGTGTCGAACTCCTTGAGCGGCGCGAAGGCATGCAGGGCGCGCCGGTCGAACTTGGTGTGGTCGCAGAGAAGGATGCGCCGGGCCGCGCAGTCGAACATGGCGCGCTTGGTTTCCACCATATCCGGCGACTGGTGGAAGGCGATATCGTCGACGATCGCCGACATCGACATGAACACGACATCGGCGCGCAGGCGGCTGATCTCGGCCGTGGTCATGCGGCCCATGAAGGCGTTGCACCAGGTGTGGAACTGGCCGCCGAGGCCGATCAGCGTCAGATCGGAAATCTGCCTCAGGGCATTCATCAGCACGAGCGAGTTGGTGATGGCGGTCAGCGGCACCTTGGCGGGCAGGTGCGCCGCCATCTGCAGCACAGTGGTCGAATCGTCGAAGAAGATCGCCTGGCCCGGCTCGACGAAGCGCATGGCGGCTTCGGCGACCGCCGTCTTCTCGCTGGCCTGGCGGCTGGAGCGGTAGACGTCGCTGGCCTCGATCAGGCTGGTGGGGGCGGCGGAGACGATGCCGCGTGTCTTGCGGAACAGGCCGCGCGCGACGAGTTCATCGACATCGCGATGTGCGGTCATCAGGCTGATGCCGAAGCGCCCGGTCAGATCCTCGATCCGCAGCGCGCCTTCGGCCATCACCGCTTCCGCGATCAGTTGCCGGCGCACGATCTGCCGGGCGTGGCGGCTGTCGCTCGGAATTTCGTCATACGGGAATGCGGCGCGCAGGCTGGCGCTTTCGGGTCGCTCGGCTGTCGTGCGTGCGGGATTGTCTGCCACCATCACCCCCAGGATCGGTTTTTCGTGTCTCTATCGAAAATCGGCGCGACCGCCTAGGTCGTGCACGCACCGGTGGTTGTTGCAGGCTGCGCTGCGGGGCAGGGCGCTCTGCCGTCGCGGCAGGCAGAACGGGGGACCTTTCGGTCCCCCGCTCCATCGGCTTGGGAGGGCCTTGCTCTCTTACTGCTCGAGCACGAAGGGTGCGGTGTACTTGTCCACATTGTCCTTGGTGATCAGCAGGCAGTCGAACAGCTGCTTTTCGGACTTGGCACCCGTGTTGCCGGTCTTGATGAAGCTGTCGGCCTGCTTGACGGCTTCTTCAGAGAAGACGGCAACCGGCTGGAGAACGGTGTACTGCAGTTCACCGGCCTTGATGGCGTCGACGGCATCCGGAGATCCATCGAAACCGCCGACCTTGACGCCTTCGAGCTTGCCGGCTTCCTTGAGCGCGGCGATGGCGCCGAGCGCCATTTCGTCATTGCCCGAGATCACGCCGATGATGTCCGGATTGGCCTGCAGCATGGACTGCATCTTGTCGTGGCCCTGGGTGCGGTTCCAGTTGGCGACTTCCGAGGCAGCCTTTTCGAGGTCCGGATACTGCGTCAGGACGGTTTCGTAGCCGTTCGAGCGGGTGGCGGCATTGTTGTCCGAGGGGGCGCCGAACAGCTCGACATACTTGCCCTTCTGGCCAACGCTTTCGACCCACTGCGTGGCGCCGAGGGCAGCACCCTGGGCGTTGTTCGAGACGAGCTGCGCCTTGGCGAGACCCTCCTGGTTGATCTCCGCATTGACGAGGAAGACCGGGATGTTGGCGGCAACGGCCTTCTTGACCGCGCCGACCGAACCGTCGGCATTCGCCGGATCGAGGATGATGGCGACCGACTTGTTGGTGATGGCGGTGTCGACCAGGTTGCTTTCGGTGTTGGTGTCACCCTTGTGCGCGCCGACCTGGGCGGTGTAGCCGAGCTTTTCCGCAGTCGCCTTGGCGACATTGCCTTCGGTCAGCCAGTAGGGGTTGGACGGGTCGTTGACGATGACCGTGATCAGGCCTTCGGCCCAGGCCGAGCTCGCGAAGATCGTGGCGGCGGCAACGGCGCCCAACAGGACCCGGGTACCTTTCTTGAACATGCTTCTCTCTCCCATTCGACAGGTTTTGATGAGCCGGACATCCGGCGGTTTTCCGCGCCCGGCGTGCCGGGCGGAGAAGGGGTGGGGCCGCAGCGCCTAGCGGGCGCGCTTGCCGTATTGCAGGCTGTTGAGCAGCACTGCGAGAACGATGACGGCGCCGGTGAAGACGGTCTGCCAATAGGCCGAGACGCCGATGATCACGAGACCGTCCGACAGGAAGCCGATGACGAAGGCGCCGAGCATGGTGCCGCGGATCGTGCCGCGCCCGCCGGTGAGCGCCGCGCCGCCGATCACCACGGCGGCAATCGCCGTCAGTTCATAGGTGGTGCCGGCGGTGGGGCCGGCCGAGGTCAGCTGCGAGGAGAGCACGAGGCCGGCGATGGCGGCGCAGATGCCCGACAGAACGTAGACCGTGACCTTGACGAACTTGACCGGCACGCCGGAAAGATCCGCCGCGCGCTCGTTGCCGCCGGAGGCATAGAGCCAGCGGCCGAAGGCGGAGCGGCTGAGCATGACGCCGCAGAGGATGGCGAGCACGGCAAGCACGATGACGCCGATCGGCACGCCGCCCAGACGATTGAAGCCGAGCCAGTCGAAGCCGGTATTGCCGAGCTCGGGACGGCCGCCGAGATTGTTGAAGGTGAGACCATTGGTCATCAGCAGCGCGATGCCGCGGGCGACATAGAGCACGCCCAGCGTGGCGACGAAGGCCGGCACCCGCAGGAAGGCGATCAGCACGCCATTGACCGCGCCGACAACGGCGCCGAGCAGGCAGGTGAGCACGACCACCACCCAGACCGGGGGATAGAGGATGACGCCGAGCGCATCGAGGTGGACACCCTGCATCAGCCAGCCGGCGACGACGCCCGCAAGCCCAAGCGTGGAGCCGACCGACAGATCGATGCCGCCATTCAGGATCACCAAGAGCATGCCGATCGCCAGCAGGCCGAAGATTGCCACATGCGAGGCCATGATCAGGAAGTTGTTGACGGTGAAATAATAGGGCGAAAGGAAGGAGAAGACGACGATGATCGCGATCAGCGCGAAGAAGGCGCGGCCTTCGAGCAGCAGATGGGCGATGTCAAGCTTGCGCTTCGGCTTTGCCGGGGCGGCTGCCGGCTTGGTGGAGCCGGCGGGGAGGGAGGTGTTCGTTGCGGACATGGTCAGGTTCCTTCTGCTCCGGCTCTAGTGCGCAGCCTCGCCGGAGGCGGCCATGATCTTTTCCTTGGTGACGTGCTGGTCGAACTCGGCGGAAATCTTCCCGCGGCGCATCACGATGATCCGGTGGGCGATGCTCAGGCATTCGCCGACTTCCGATGTCGAATAGAGGACCGCGAGGCCCTGCTTGGCGCGCTCGGCCAGAAGCTTGAACACTTCCGACTTCGCGCCGATGTCAATTCCCCGGCTCGGCTCGTCGAGCAGGATGACGGTCGGGTCGGTGGCCAGCATCTTGCCGATCACCACCTTCTGCTGGTTGCCGCCAGAGAGCGATCCGATCGCCGCGCCGCCGCCATCCGTCTTGATGTGAACCTTGCGGATCGAATCGGCGACGATCGACTGTTCGGCGCCGGGCGAGGTGAAGAGGCCCTTGGTGAAGGCGCGGATGCTGGCGAGCGACAGGTTGGCGCCGACGCTCATCGTCTGCACCAGGCCGTCGCGCTGGCGATCTTCCGGCACGAGCGCCAGGCCCATGGCGATGCGGTCGGCGATGGAGAAGCGGGAGATGTCCTCTCCCTCAAGGAGCACACGGCCGCTGGACGGCGTCAGCCGGCCGGCGATGCATTCGAGGAGCTCGGTCCGCCCGGCGCCCATCAGGCCATAGATGCACACGACTTCGCCGGCGCGCACCGAGAGCGACAGATTGTCGACCACGGAATAGCCGGCACCGGCCGGATCCGGAACGCTGAGATTTTCGACCTTCAGCGCCACATCGCCCATCACGTGTCCGGTCGGCGGCGAGCCGAGGTCGAAGTTCTCGCCGACCATGTTGCGCACGATCCATTCGAGATCGATGCTCTTGCGCTCGGCATAGGCCGTCATCGTGCCGTCGCGCAGCACCACCGCATGGTGGGTGATCTGCAGCGCTTCTTCGAGATGGTGGGAGATATAGACGATCGACACGCCGCGGGCTGTCAGGTCGCGGATGACCTTGAACAGCACCTCGACCTCCGAGGCGGACAGTGCCGATGTCGGCTCATCCATGATCAGGATGCGGCTGTCGACCGAAAGCGCGCGGGCGATCTCGACGATCTGCTGCTGGCCGAGCCGCAGCTCCTCCACCAGCGCGAGCGGATCGATATCCTCTTCGAGCTCTTCGAGCAGCAGGCGCGTCTGGCGTTCCTCTTCGGCGTAGTCCACGCCGGTCGCCATCATGATCTCGCGGCCCATGAAGATGTTGTCGCGCACGTTCAAGTTGGGCGCGAGGCTGAGTTCCTGGTGGATGATCGAGACGCCGAGGTCGCGGGCGTGCGACGAGGAGGTGAAGACCACCGGCTGGCCATCGAGTACGATTTCGCCGGAGGTCGGCTGAACGACACCCGATAGGATCTTCATCAGCGTCGATTTGCCGGCGCCGTTCTCTCCGAACAGAGTCGTGACCTGACCCTTGCGGATCTCGAAGTTGACACCCTTCAGCGCATGGATGCTGCCATAGGATTTCGCAATGTTGCGGGCGGCGAGAACGACGTCGCCCTGGCCGGCGGCGGAACGGACGGGCGTGCTCATTGGACGTCGAGCCTCACCGGCGTGATCAGCCAGCTCTTCGGATTGATCAGCTTGAAGACACCGACGACCTTGGCCGTCTTGCCAGTCAGACTGTCGGCGCCGGCATTGGCCAGCACATCCTTCTTCATCTGGTTGTTGATGGCCGAGCCGGCGTTCTGATACTCGATCTGGTTGGTGAACTGGCCGAACTCGATCGCACCCGTCGCATCGCGCAGGTCCGTGCCGTTGACGGCGGGGCCGGTCTGGACACGCACCACCACGTCGGCCGGCAGCTCGCCGCCGCTGAACACATGCGCATTGCCCTTGCGCTCGCCGGCCGTGGCCGTGAAGGAAACGGGGAAGACCGGGCCGGTGCTGGTCGCAACACCATATTTCTCGGCCGCGGCCTTCTTGTCGGCGGCGATCGCGGCGGCAAGCTCGGGAGCGGCGACGGCGCGTTTCTCGACATCGGCCTTGATCTTCGGGAAGTTCTCCGCGCCGAAGGCTTCCGGCGAGAACACGGCCTGGCGCACGTCATGCTCGGAGCCGATCTGCACGATCCGTGTGTCGTAGGCCATGGCAGCCAGCAGAACGATCCCGGCGACGCCGGCGATCAGGCCGCGGCGACTTGCCGGCGCCTGTCTCGGGATCTTGCGTGTCGTGACTGTGCTCATGCTCAATAACCTCGATGATGACCCGCCGGCGAGACCGCCAGCGTCCGGTGTGCCCAATCCCGGTGCCCTCCGCCTCAGGCCGGCCAAGGCGGCGGGGCAAGCAAATTGGGTGGTGAGTGTCGTGTTCCGCCCGTCCTTGCCGCCCGGCATCTCCTCATCCAACGCCGGGCGAGCGGCCTATCTTGTGATAGGTCTGTGTTAAATATTGCATCGACCCTGATGCAGTTTCAGTAACCTGTCAATGACCCTTTTCAGAGGGTTCATCTTTGTCCAAGCGTTCTTCGATCATGCCGAACCAGCCCGCGTCCCGTCGCACGCCGCTCCGCCTGCGACGCTCGTCCCGGATGTCCGTACCGATGATCCTGCAGCCGTGAAGGATGCGAATCCATCAAGCAAGTCCCTGATCGCGAACGGAATTGGCGCTGCCAGCATTGTTCGGCAACTTGGGCATCCGGTCCCGGCGGATCGAAACGACGTGTGGTGTAAAGTCCTCCTGCCATCCAGTGCGGCGCAGCATCCTCCTCGGGCGCTCGCTCCGTTGACAGGGGGAAGCTTATATGAAAAAAAATTCTGCGCCAGAAAAAAATTTCGGTCGCTGTGTGAATAATCCGTGATAAGTTGGCGGTCAGGGTCACAGCTGTGGTTCGTCGGCGCGTTGCGGTCTGGAGGGCTGTGGCGGTGTCGGGATGGAGGAGCAGGATGAGGCGTCGGCGGAGGAAAGCCGGAGCGGGGAACCGCCGCGGCGGGCGACCTCTCAGTCAAGGATCGTGAGTATGCAGAACGGATGCGACGTGCTGATCGGGATCGATTCGGGCACTTCGGTGATCAAGGCGGTGGCCTTCGATCTCGCCGGGGGGCAGATCGCCTCGGCTTCGGTGCGCAACAGCTACAAGACCGGCCTCGACGGTTCGGCCACCCAATCGCTCGGCCAGACCTGGCGCGATTGCGTTTCTGCCTTGCGCGGCCTGTCGGAAAAGGTGGACCGGCTTGCCGAACGGACTGCGGCGCTCTCCGTCACGGCGCAGGGCGACGGGACCTGGCTGGTGGGCAAAGGCAACGAGGCGGTCGGTGAGGCCTGGCTCTGGCTCGACGCGCGCGCGGCGCCCACCGTCAGGCGACTTGCTGCCGGGCCGCAGAACCGTGCGCGGTTCGAGGCGACGGGCACCGGGCTCAACACCTGCCAGCAGGGCGCGCAGATCGCCCATATGGACCGCCATCACACGGGCCTGCTGGATCAGGCCGAGGTCGCGCTGCACTGCAAGGACTGGCTCTATCTGAACCTGACCGGCGTGCGCGCCACCGATCCGTCGGAGGCGAGCTTCACCTTCGGCGACTTCCGCAGCCGCTCCTACAGCGACGCGGCGATCGAGGCGCTAGGGCTCGGCCATCGGCGTTCGCTGTTGCCCGAGATCGTCGATGGCACAGAGGTCACCCATGGCCTTTCCGCGCGCGCCGCGGCCGAAACCGGGCTTCTGGCCGGCACGCCGGTCTCGCTCGGCTATGTCGACATGGTGATGACCGCGCTGGGCGCCGGCATTCGCACGAGCCGTACCAATGCCGCCTGTTCCACCATCGGCTCGACCGGCGTTCACATGCGTGCCAAGGCGGCGGGTGAGGTGGAGCTCAATGCCGAAGGCACCGGCTATGTGATCGCCCTGCCGATCCCGGGAATCGTCACCCAGGTGCAGACGAATATGGCCGCCACGCTCAATATCGACTGGATCCTCCAGCTCGCCGGCGACCTGATGGCCGATGCCGGCCGCGAGATCCCGCACAGCGAGCTGGTCGCCCGGATCGAAGGCTGGCTGAAGGCCTCAAAGCCCGGCGCTCTTCTCTATCATCCCTATATTTCCGAAGCGGGCGAACGCGGGCCCTTCGTCAATGCGGATGCGCGGGCGGGCTTCATCGGCCTGTCGATGCGCCACCGATTCGCCGATCTCCTCCGTGCCGTGGTCGAAGGGCTCGGCATGGCGACGCGCGACTGTTACGCGGCCATGGGCGCCCTGCCGCAGGAGCTTCGGCTGACCGGCGGCGCGGCTCGTTCCGGGGCGTTGCGCAGCGTGATCTCGGCTGCCATCGGCGCGCCGGTCCGCATTTCGAGCCGGGAGGAGGCCGGCGCCGCCGGCGCGGCCATGATGGCCGCGGTCGCCATCGGCGCCTATCCCGACATGGACAGCTGCATCGATGCCTGGGTAACGCCTCTCTTGGGCGCGGCCGAGGCACCCGATCGGGCTTTGTCCTACCACTATACCACGCTGTTCCCGGCCTATGCGGGCGCCCGCCATGCGCTGTCGCCCGTCTGGGATCAGCTGGCCGAAATTCCGGGCCCGGCCGAGGATGGACCGGTGCTCACCACTCATGAAGATGCGGCGCTATCCGCGCAAGGAGAGGCACAATGAACGATATCACCGAGGTCGATCTCGTCGTCATCGGCGGCGGCATCAATGGCGCGGGCATTGCCCGCGATGCAGCCGGCCGGGGTCTCTCCGTCATCCTGTGCGAGAAGGGCGATCTGGCCGAGGGAACCTCCTCGCGCTCCGGCAAGCTGGTGCATGGCGGCTTGCGCTATCTTGAATATTATGAATTCCGCCTGGTTCGCGAGGCGCTGATCGAGCGCGAGGTGCTGCTCAATTCCGCGAGCCACATCATCTGGCCGATGCGCTTCGTTCTGCCGCACAGCCCCGACGATCGGCCGGCCTGGCTCGTTCGGCTCGGCCTGTTCCTCTATGACCATCTCGGCGGTCGCAAGCGCCTGCCGGGCACGCGCCAGCTCGACCTGCGCCGCGCGCCGGAAGGTGCGCCGATTCTCGACCAGTACACCAAGGGGTTCGAGTATTCCGACTGCTGGGTGGATGATGCGCGCCTCGTGGTTCTCAATGCCGTCGATGCCGCCGAGCGCGGCGCGACCGTTCTGACCCGCACCGCCTGCACCTCGGCCCGCCGCGAAAACGGCGGCTGGCGGGTGGACCTGCGCGACATGCGCGACGGCTCGGTGCGCACGGTGCGCGCCAAGGTGGTCGTCAATGCCGCCGGCCCGTGGGTCAACGACATCGTCAACCGCGTCGCCGGCTCCAACAGCCGCCGCAATGTCCGCCTCGTCAAGGGCAGCCACATCATCGTGCCGAAGTTCTGGGAGGGCCAGCAGGCCTATCTCGTCCAGAACCACGACAAGCGCGTCATCTTCATCAACCCCTATGAAGGCGACAAGGCGCTGATCGGCACCACCGACATTCCTTATGAAGGCATGCCGGAAGACGTGACCGCGGACGAGGCCGAGATCGCCTATTTGATGGCGGCCGTAAACCGCTACTTCAAGGAGAAGCTGCGCCGCTCCGACGTGATCGAGAGCTTCTCGGGCGTGCGGCCGCTCTTCGACGACGGGCAGGGCAACCCCTCCGCCGTCACCCGCGACTATGTCTTCGATCTCGACGAAACCGGTGGCGCACCGCTGCTCAACGTCTTCGGCGGCAAGATCACCACCTTCCGCAAGCTCTCCGAACATGCGCTGCAGAAGATCGCCGGCTTCTTCCCGCAGATGAAGGGCGACTGGACGCGGGGCGCGACCCTGCCGGGCGGCGAGATCCCGGACGCGGACTATGTCCGCTTTGCGGAAGAGATGCGGGTCCGCTATCCGTGGATGCCGCGTGCGCTGCTCAGCCATTACGGTCGTCTCTATGGCGCGCGGCTGACGCGCATCGTCGGCGACGCGACCGCGCTGGAAGGGCTTGGCCGTCATTTCGGCGGCAACCTCTACGAGGCCGAGGTTCGCTATCTCGTTGAGCATGAATGGGCGGAGACGGCCGAGGATGTCTTCTGGCGGCGGACGAAGGAAGGTCTGCGCATGACGGCCGCCGAGAAGGCCGCCTTCTCCGCCTGGTTCGACGACAGTTTCGCCCGCGCCGCCTGAGCGCCCCTGAAAGATCGAGAGAGAACCATGGCGCTGACGCTGTCCCTCAACACCAATCCGCTGGTCAACCGCTTCGCCCGGCCCGACGACCTGATCGACACGGTCGCCCGCGACTTGAAGATCCGTGATCTGCAGTTGACCCACGAATTCATCAATCCGAGCTGGCCGGCGCCCGTGATCCGCCGTCTCACGCGCGAGATGGATGCGGCTCTTGCACGCACGGGCGTGCGGGTGACCTCCGGCATGACCGGCCCCTATGGGCGCCTCAACCATTTTGGTCATCCCGACCGCGACGTGCGGCGCTATTATGTCGACTGGTTCAAGACCTTTGCCGATATCATCGGCGATCTCGGCGGGAGCTCGGTCGGCACGCAATTCGCGATCTTCACCTATGAGGATTATGACGATCCGACCCGTCGGGAGGCGCTGATCGACATCGCCATCGAGTGCTGGGCCGAAGTGGCCGAGCATGCGAAGGCCGCTGGCCTTTCCTATGTCTTCTGGGAACCCATGAGCATCGGCCGCGAATTCGGCGAAACGATCGACGCCTGCCTAGCCCTGCAGGACCGCCTGACGGCCGCCAACATGGCGGTGCCGATGTGGATGATGGCCGATATCGATCATGGCGATGTTACTTCCGCCAATCCCGACGATTTCGACCCCTATGCCTGGGCACGCGCCGTGCCGAAGGTTTCGCCGATCATCCATATCAAGCAGAGCCTGATGGACAAGGGCGGCCACCGCCCGTTCACCGCCGCTTTCAACGCCAAAGGCCGAATCCAGCCGCAGCCGCTGCTCCAAGCTTTCGCGGCCGGCGGCGCGCGAGACAACGAGGTTTGCCTCGAACTGTCCTTCAAGGAGCGTGATCCGAACGACCGCGAGGTGATTCCACAGATCGCCGAAAGCATCGCCTTCTGGGCGCCGCACATCGACACCGGCGCGGCCGATCTCAAGGTTTAGGAACGCAGGATGGGTACAGAGACTGAACGATCCAGCGTGACAGGTCGAGAAAGACACTGCTAATATAATGCCGCGATGGCAGAAGCAGTGGGCGCCGTGCCGGCCGGCGCGTCGAGGGGGATGAGCCACCTCGACCTTGGCAAGGGCTTTGCCTTCGTTCTGGAGTGACGCGGATGGGGCTGTTCCCGATCAGCATCACGCTTATGATACGGAAAACCCGCACGGGCTGGTCTATGGCCGTGCGGGTCAATTTTCGACATAAGTGAAACGGCGGCCGGGGGTGCAACCCCGGCTGCCACTTCAGAACTCTATGATGGACGCCAACGAATTTCAAGGTTTCTCGATCGATCGCGCCGATCCGATCCGATCGGAGAGACCTGGGCACACGCCTTCGTGTGCAGACGGACGAGCCAACGGATGGTGTCCGGCTGGTGCGGACCGGTGGATGGATAGGATGCCATGGATACGGAAGACTCACTCGCCATTCGTGCCGCCTGGCTGCATTATGTCGGGGGGCTGACGCAATCGGCGGTCGCAAAGCGGCTCGGCTTGCCATCGGTCAAGGCGCACCGGCTGATTGCGCGTGCGGTGGCCGACGGCGTTGTCAAAGTGACGATCGACGGCGACATCGTCGGCTGCGTCGAGCTCGAGGCACGGCTCGCCCAACGCTACGGGCTCGATCACTGTCAGGTTGCGCCGGACCTTGGCGAAGAGGGGCTTCCACTCCGCGCCCTGGCCCAGGCTGGTGCGTCCTTTCTGCGACGGGAGATCGAGGGCAGCGAGCCGCGAGTGATCGGCCTTGGCCATGGACGGACGCTGGCGGCGGCGGTCCACCAATTGCCGCGGGTCAGCGGAACCGGCGCGCGCTTCGTCTCGCTGTTGGGCGGGCTGACGCGCAACTATTCGGTCAATCCCCACGACGTCATGCACAAGATCGCCGAGAAGACCGGCGCGCTCTCCTATGTCATGCCGGTGCCGTTCTTCGCCAACACGGCGGAGGACCGCGAGGTTCTCCTGTCCCAGAAAGGTGTGGGCGAGGTCTTCGACATGGCACGGCAGGCGGATTTGAAGTTCGTCGGGATCGGCACGGTCGAGCCCGCGGCACAGCTCGTCTCCTCCGGAATGATCGAGGCGCGGGAGATCCGGGAAATCTCGGAGGATGGCGGGGTGGGCGAGCTGCTGGGTCACTTCTTCGACGCGTCCGGACGCTTGCTCGAAACGCCGCTGACGGCCCGCACGCTTTCGGTTCCCTTTTCCGACAGGGGAGCCGATCGGATCATCGCGGTGGCCGGCGGCCCCGCTAAGCTCGATGCGATCCGCGCGGTCCTCGCCAGCCGCCGCCTTTCAGGGCTGGTCACCGACGAAGTGACGGCCGCAGCCTTGCTTGGTTCCTGAGCGATGCTCGCCACAGGCCTCCACGTCTGATCGAGGGAGAGGTCAGCCGCCGCCGAGCACGCGTCGGCTGGCATCGTCCATGGCGCGGCTTTGGTCCTGTCCGTCCCGCTTGAGGCCCTGGGCCGTGTTGCCGCAGGCCGAAAGGGTCAAGGCTGCCAGCGCAACGGCGAGCAGGGCGGTGCGGGTCTTGTGAGAGGTCATGGTCGCTCCTTGTCAAAAAGGGTCGCATGCAGACCCATGACAGGGGATGTGTCGCGCAGACCTGGGAAGTCAATCCGCGCCGGTGTCTTGTCCGGCCGCTGCAGCCATGGGCTGGCTGTTCGGAAAGCGGCGGCTGAGGAGGCGGCTGCCGCGCAGGCCGAAGCGCCACGGGCGATCCATGTCGCGGCTGATGCCGATCCGTGGCCCCGTCTGCACGTCGGCAACCGCGTCGGAGGCCACAAGCGTGAAAGGTGAGGAGAGCATGTCGGCGCCATCCTCGGCGATCGTGATGCCAAGCGCCTGGCAGAGCCGGCCGGGGCCGGCGCAAAAAAGGGCGGGTGCGACATCACCCCGGCGGGCCGCCATCGTCTCCAGTCCCGTTTCGGGTGCGAGCGCGCGCAGCAGGACGGCGCTGCCCGGTTCGCAGACGATGTTCAGGCACCAGTGGATGCCGTAGGACCGGTAGACATAGGCATGGCCGGCCGGCCCGAACATGGCGCGGTTGCGCGGCGTCGGCCCTCGGAAACTGTGTGACGCGGCATCCTGCGGTTCATAGGCCTCGGTCTCGACGATCATTCCTCCGACCCCTTCGAACAGGAGCCGCGCGCCGATCAACAGCGGCGCGACTGCAGAAGCCGGCCGTTCGAAGAAGGCACGATCGATCAAGGTCTTATCCTCCGCTTCCTATCCGGTCTCCGCTCTGCCGCAAACACGGAACCAAGCACGCCTGTTTTCGTTCTGCCGAAAAGGAGCGGTTCATGTCCAGACACGCGATGCAATCCTTCACCCTTTCGCTGCCCATCTGCGTCCGCGCGCTCGCGCTCGCCGGCATGCTGGCTGCAGGTTCGGTGGCGGAGGCACAGGACGGCCGGAGCGCCTGCCGCACGACGCCCCCGGCAGCGCAAGGGGAGGGCGCGCCGAAAAGCGAGGGGCAGAGCCTGACCGAGACGCTCGACAGCTGCAACAGCGTGCTGACCCCGCCGCGCGTGGGAGATGGCGACCTGGTCGAGCCGGCACCGGACGCGGGCAAGACCCCGGTCATCACGCCGGGCGACCTGCCGCCACAGGGCAATCCATCCAACAACCCCGGCTAGGCGAGCCGCAGCGAGAGAGCGGCGCGGGAGGGACAGCCCGCGCCATGACGAGAGAGGGACAGATGACAGGACATGGCGCAACCGCAGCGCCCGCGCGGATCACCGCTCGGGACGAGGCACATGGGCGAACAGCGAAAAGCCCGACGGACATCCCCTTTCCCGGTTTGAAGGACGTGTTCTGGCGCGTGGTGGCGGAGGTCAGCAATGACCGGGTGACGCTGATCGCCGCCGGAGTGACCTATTATCTCCTGCTCGCGCTCTTCCCGACGCTGACCGCGCTCGTCTCTCTCTACGGCTTCGTCGCCGACCCCGGCGCGATCGGCGTGCAGGTCGGCCTGCTTGCCGACGTGTTGCCGGCGGGCTCGCTCGACCTCATCCTGAACCAGCTGAAGGCCCTGACCTCGCAGCCTGCATCGACGCTGTCGATCGGCTTCATCAGCGGCCTGGCAATCGCGCTCTGGAGCGCGCACAACGGCACGCGCGCCCTGTTCGATGCCATGAACATCGCCTATGGCGAAACCGAGCGACGCGGGTTCTTCCGATTGACCGGGCTCGCGATCCTGTTCACGCTCGGCGCCATCATCGTCGCCTGCGTCATCATCTCGGCCATCGGCGTCCTGCCGGCGGTTCTGTCCTATCTGTGGTTGGATCGCTGGGTGGAGCTTCTGGCACGCGCAGCGCGCTGGCCGGTCATGCTGGCTTTGGTGGCGGGTGGGACCATGCTGCTCTATCGCTATGGGCCTTGCCGGGAGGCCGCTCAATTGCGCTGGCTTTCGTGGGGCGCGCTCTTCACCAGCATTGCCTGGCTACTCGCCTCGCTGGCCTTTTCCTACTACCTCGACAACTTCGCCAACTACAATGCCACCTATGGCGCGCTCGGTGCTCTGATCGGCTTCATGGTCTGGATCTGGATGTCGGTCATCATTCTCATCATCGGCGCAGAGATCAATGCCGAGCTCGAGCGTCAAACGGCAGTGGACTCGACCACCGGAATGCCCCAACCTATGGGCAAGCGCGGCGCCTTCGCCGCCGATACCTTGGGTGAGGAACAGGGCTGAGCGCGCTGGCGCCGGCTCCTTGCAGTGACGGGTGGCACGAGAATGAGTGACGAGGCGCAAATCCGCGATGTGGTTCATCGCCTGGTTCATGCACTGGGGACGGGGGATGCGCCGGCGTTGGTGGCGTGTTTCCATCCGCAAGCGGTCATCATCGCCACGGATGGCACGGCGGTTCAATGCATGAGCGTGACGGACTATGCCGGGGCCTTGCCCTCAACGGATGCGGCGGAAACACCGCCCGGATCGCCGGACCTGACCATCTACGACATCACCGAGTCCGTTGCCGTCGTCAAGCTGATCGACAAGTTCGATGGGCGAAGCTTTGTCGGGCACCTTTCTCTGATCCGTCTCGGCGGACTTTGGCAGATCGCAAGCGTCAACTACCAACTGCGCAGCTAGGCACAACCGGCCGGCATCGTGCAGCCGGGATCATCTCGACTGTCGGTCGCCCCGGTCAGTTCTTCTGCGGCGTGGTCTCGCGCATGGCTTCTTCATGATACCAGCAGGTGTCGATGATCATGATGCGGTCGTCGACCTGCAGATCGGCCTCGCGGCGGGCCTTCCAATGTCCGGCGCCCTTCAGGCCGCCCAGGGGAAATTGGAGGATCGTCGCCGAGTGGCGCTCGTTGATGATGGGCATGGCATCGGCTCCCTTCTCAGCTGTTACCGTGGCGTCATATTGCACATATTTTGGTCTTAAAGTCTAAAAATAAATCAAACGGACGCAAAAATTCCGTTCAATCTCTGCCTCAACGGCGCTCCGCCCGCCAAGTTCCGAGGCGTCTGCCTCGATTTTCGTCTCTCGTATCTCGGAACTCCGCCAGCGCTCCGAGAAGTCGGTGCGAAAAGCGGTATCGATTCAACAGACAAGGTCCCCATACGAGTAGGCTTGGCGCGAATTATCGTCCGGCTCGATTTCTTTTCTCTTACGATCTGAAACTGGCACGGCGCATGCATTCCTTGATCGTTGGAGGGACGGACTGGTCGCTGCGGCCGATCGCCCCCTGGATGGCTCACCATTTATGAGAGATTTGTCATGACTAAGTATAAGCTCGAGTACATCTGGCTCGACGGGTATAAGCCGGTACCGAACCTGCGCGGCAAAACGCAGATCAAGGAATTCGAATCGTTCCCGACGCTCGAGCAGCTGCCGTTCTGGGGCTTCGACGGGTCGTCGACCATGCAGGCCGAAGGCCGCAGCTCCGACTGCGTGCTGAAGCCGGTCGCTCTCTATCCGGATCCGGCCCGCACCAATGGCGTGCTCGTCATGTGCGAAGTGATGATGCCCGATGGCGTTACCCCGCATCCGTCCAACGCCCGCGCCACGATCCTGGACGACGAAGGTGCCTGGTTCGGCTTCGAGCAGGAATACTTCTTCTATAAGGACGGCCGTCCGCTCGGCTTCCCGGAGGCCGGGTATCCGGCACCGCAGGGCCCGTATTACACGGGCGTCGGCTTCAAGAATGTCGGCGATGTCGCACGCGAAATCGTCGAAGAGCATCTCGACCTCTGCCTCGCCGCTGGCATCAACCACGAAGGCATCAATGCCGAAGTGGCCAAGGGCCAGTGGGAGTTCCAGGTGTTCGGCAAGGGCTCCAAGAAGGCTGCCGACGAAGTCTGGATGGCCCGCTACCTGCTGCAGCGTCTGACCGAAAAGTACGGGGTCGACGTCGAATATCATTGCAAGCCGCTCGGCGACACCGACTGGAACGGCTCCGGCATGCACTGCAACTTCTCGACCACCTATATGCGCGAAGTCGGCGGCAAGGCCTATTTCGAAGCGCTGATGGCCGCATTCGAGAAGAACCTGATGGCGCATATCGACGTCTACGGTCCGGACAACCACATGCGTCTGACCGGTAAGCACGAGACCGCACCGTGGAACAAGTTCTCCTACGGCGTTGCCGACCGCGGCGCCTCGATCCGCGTGCCGCACTCCTTCGTGAAGAACGACTACAAGGGCTATCTGGAAGATCGCCGTCCGAACTCTCAGGGCGACCCCTACCAGATCGCTTCCCAGGTTCTGAAGACGATCTCGGAAGTCCCGACCGAAGGCAAGGCCTCGGCCGCAGCCTGATCCTCCCTTCGACCATCATTGGAACGGCGCCGGAGCAATCCGGCGCCGTTTTTCGTGCGGCGGGTTTGCCAGGAATGGGGACGTCGAGGCGAGCGAGCGACGGCGTGGACGCGTTTCGAGCTAAAGCAACCCGTTGTCCGATCGGATCTGGGCCTGCTGTTGGGTCGCGATTGGCGCGGGAGAGTTCGCCGAGTTCGCAACGAGGGGCGGAGACGCCACCGCATCGTCCGATCGCGCCAGAGCAAGCAACGCGAAGACAGGGACCAAAAAACCGGCCTCCATAGAGAGGCCGGTGCGGGTCTGCGGGTCAGAATTCCGGTGTGGTTGATCAGCCGGCGGGGGTAGGGGTGGACGTGCCGGTGAGGTAAGGCCAGACCTCCAGACCGCCGTGAACCATCATGGTCAGCGCCACATAGAAGATCACGGCCAAACCGACATAGGCGATCCAGCGGTGCTTGTGCAGCAGCGAGGCGATGAAGTTGGCGGCGAGACCCATCAGCGCGATCGAGAAGATCAGGCCGATGACCAGCACGGAGGGATGATCCTGCGCGGCACCGGCAACGGCCAGCACGTTGTCGAGCGACATGGACACGTCGGCGATGACGATCTGGGTCGCTGCCTGCAGGAAGGTCTTGCGAACCCGCATTTCCTCTTGCGCATTCGGATCGAGCGACTGGTTGGCCTCATGCGCGGCCGACCGAAGCTCCGACCACATCTTCCAGCAGACCCAGAGAAGAAGGACGCCGCCGAGGAGCTGCAGACCGACGATGGCGAGAAGCTGCACGGTGATGGCGGCGAAGGCGATGCGCAGCACCGTGGCTGCAAGAATGCCGACGAGAATCGCTTTCTTGCGCTGGTCAACGGGAAGGCCCGCTGCTGCGAGACCGATGACGATCGCGTTGTCGCCGGCGAGAACCAGATCAATCGCAATGACCTGCAAGAAGGCGGCAAAGCCGGCAGCGGTAAAAATTTCCATCAGTCACCCATCTCCAAACGTCTTGAGCACAGACTCCTCAAAGGCAAGCCGTCACGGCTGGGCTTCGAGAACAGGAGCTCGGGGCTCGCCGCCTGCACGCCTCTGCCTGCCGGCCCCTGTCCCCAGGGCCGAGAGACCATCTGTTGGTGGGTAAAGACATTTTGATCGTGGAAGCAAGGGAAAAACGTTGCCGGCGCCCGTTTGCGGAAACGGCGCCGCGCCTCGCTATGGTCCTATATCGGCTTCGTGCCGTAAGCATAAAAGAATGCTCACCCTTCCCCAATCGCGGGAACTCGCGCATCGCGCGTCAGTTGACACCGACCAAGCCCTGCGGTCGCCGTCACATGACTGGTGTGCGCCGCTTGGCAGCCATCAGCAGATCCAGTTCCGTGGCCGAAGGTCCGAACCGTTCGAACAGCCGTTTTGCCTCTTCCGTCGCCAAGCCGTATCGGGCCTGAAACTCTTCCAAGGTGCAGGCTTCGCCGCGCACCGTTCGTCCCCGAACACCCTTGAGATCCGTCATGATCACTGCTCCTTCATCCCTCGGCGGGTTAACGCGAGGTGAAGATCAAGGTTCCGGCGGAAGGGCCTGATTTTCAAGCGAATCAGCGTCTCGATTCGAGCCCTTTCAGGGCGGCGACGCCGGCTGCATGAGCCTGGAGCTGGGTGGTGAAGGCGCCCTGCGCCGGATAGGTGACACCGCGATAGACAAGAACGAAGGCCCATCGTCCGTTGCGAAGCGGCACCAGCGTGATGGAGGAGGCGGACATGGTCGAAAATCCCTACGAAGCCGTGATCCCCGCATCTGACAGAGGCGGGTGGAAGGGGCAAGGAGAAAGCGTCGCTCGAATGACGGAATCAGCCAGCCGACCCCCGGACTTAACCTTTCGTTAGGCTGTATGGCCAGTTCAAGCCGTCAAGCCTCCAGGCCCCACGATCATGCCTTTTCGCTCGTGCAAAAACACATAGCTGCAATGCAATATACCGTCTCGCCAATCGGGGAGGCTGGTGTATGATCCTCCTCATCGAAGCGCTGCACCTCCTCCCGCACCGCTTCGACCAGTCAGGGAACTCCTCCTCCTCCCAGGTTCCCCGACAGATGGTCTGCAGCACTCCTCCTCCCAGCTGCCGGCCGGAATCAAGAGCCTGCTGCACCTCCTCCCGCAGCAGGCTCTTTTCGTTTTGACCCTCTGCATCTTCTGCTCACGTCCGCTGGACAGGGCGCTCGACCGAGCGTGTCCTCGCCTGTGTCCGAATACCCGCCGACATGGGTCGCTCTGCTGTTGCGCGTGGTTATTCGACAAAGCACCGAGGAAGCCGTGCTGCCTCGCACACCGCTTCCGGAGGGGGTGTCTCGGTCGTCAACGACTTGAGCGCCCAACTGTCCAGACTGGCATCAGGCGTTGTCCTCGGAACATTGCCATCCTGGCCGGCGTTTTCGAACACGTGGAATGTCGTGCAAGCGGCGCGAGGGTCCGGTGCCTGACGAGGGGCATGGAGCCGCAAACAAGGAGCTGTCCATGCCGGTGCGTATCCTGATGATCGCGATCTTCGGCCTCGTCATCGCGGCGATCCTCAGTGTGCTGGTCGTGCAGCAGTTTGACACGGAATCGAGCCCATCGAAGCTGACACCGCCAGACCCCTTGGTCACGACACCGGAGCGGGAAGCGCGGGAGGCGAACTAGCTGCCGATGCTGCTTTCTCTCAGCGCTGTCGCGCCGAGCGGCGGACCTCGACCGGCCGTCGGTCGGCTCTCGTTCAGCCTTCAAATTGCCGACGTCGTAGGCGAGTAGAAACGGTCGAAGAGAAAGAACGGATGCGTCATGCCAGCCTTCTATTTCAGCGTGGTCGACAATGACGGCGTCATCGGCGCCGACGAGGCCTTCGAATTTCCGGACCTGACGGCCGCCGTCGAGCAGGCGAAGACGGTGCTGGGCGAGATGGCCCTGGATGGGCTGCCCTCCGCGCCGACCAATATGATCGAAATCGAGGTTCAGGACTCGGCCCGCATGCCGGTGGCGCGGATGACGCTGGAGCTCAGAATCCAGTATTTGCGCTGACGGCATCGGCGGCCGGCGCTGTCTCCTTCAGCGACCGGACAGCGTCGATAATGCCTGGCATGAGCAGGCCTGCGCCAGCGTTCGAGAGGTGGTCATCGTCGAAATAGAAGATCTGCTCGCCCGAGAGGCTGTTGACGCATCGCCCCTTCACCAGACTGTCGCAGAACACTGATCCGGGCTTCACCTTGCGCAGACGCGGATGCTCGAGCCTGTCGAAGGCCGCGATGACGGCGGCATTGCGCGCGGCATAGATCTCCGCCGAGGTTGAAAGCGGTTCGACCGTCTGACCCGTCATCGCCGCGCGAGCGAGGAGGTTCGGCACGGTCCACCCTGCCTCCGGCACGGGATAGACGAGGACGACATCGATGCCCTTGTCGAGATAGGCGCGGATATCGGCAAGATAGGTGTCGATGACCCGCTTCTTGCGGGCCGGATCGTCCTGTGCACCCATGGCGTCGCGGCGATCATAAAGATCGACATAGGTCGGCTTCAGCGCTTCCTTGCCACCCTCTCCATTGTCGAAACCGTTGCCATCGACATAGAGCGACCAGCGGCTGAGCATGATCACCGTCTTGATCTTCGCGTCCGCGATATAGGCCTCGATGCCGGTGAAGAAGCGATTGCAGCGTTCGCGATACTTCTTGTCGGAGACGACGAAGCCGGAGAAGCCGACGCAGGCGGAATGAGAGAGGGCATAGAGGTTCAGGCCCTCCCGCGAAAAGGCGCGCAGGGCTTCGCCGGTGATGCCGGCTGCATGCGAGTCGCCGATCAGCATCGTGTCGATTGGCCCGTTCTCCGGTGTCCGGCAGGCCTTGATCGGATGGTCGAGCTTGGCCTGGCCCTTGTCGAACAGGCAGGCTTCCATGGCCGGATCCGGGTTCTCCTCGACAGCCAGCGCAAGGCGCGCTTCCTCCGGCAGGCGAAAGGCAAGCCCGCCATCCAGCCGGCCGAGACTGCCGATCGCGATCAGGACTGCGGCAGACAGGGCGGTCGCGCCGAGAATGCGGGGTGCGGAGGCGAGGATCCCGCTTCGGCCTGTCCGCACCGGTGTCTCGATGAACCGCCAGGACAGATAGGCGAGTGGAACGGAAAGCGCCGCAAGCCCGAGCATCAGCCAGACGGAAGGTTCCGTCAGGCTGCGGATGCGAGCGAAGGCGAAGAGCGGCTGGTGCCAGAGATAGAGACTGTAGCTGATCAGGCCGATGCCGGTAAGCAGCGGGGTCGAGAGCAGCCGCGCCGTTGCCGTGCCCTGTCCGCCGCAGAGCACGACCAGAACCGTGCCAATCACCGGCAGCAGCGTGTAGACGGAAGGAAACGGCGTCGTCTCGTCATAGAGTAACACCGAGAGCGCGATCATGGCGAGGCCCAAGAGCGACAGAGCGCTGCTGCGCGGCTGGGGATGGCGCAACAGGACGAGCGCCACCAGCGCCCCGGCAAAGAGCTCCCAGGCGCGGCCGAAGGGCAGGTAGAAATTGCCGCTCGGATCGCCATTGAGAAAGAACTGGGCCGCGAGGAAGCTCAGGATCGCAAGACCCGCCACCACGGCCATGCGAACGCGATCGCCGAACCGATGAATCAGCATCAGCACCAGCGGAAAGACGAGGTAGAACTGCTCCTCCACCGCCAGGCTCCAGGTGTGCAGCAGCGGCTGCAGTTCGGCAGCAGCCGCGAAGTAGCCACTCTGCTGCCAGAAGAGCACGTTCGAGTAGAAAAGGCAGACGGCGATGATGCTTTCGCCGAAGCTCTTCATCTGCGCCGGCAGCATCCAGGCCCAAGCGAACGGCAGGCAGCAGAGCATGACGACGAACAGGGCGGGGATGATGCGCCGCGCACGACGCTCGTAGAAGCCGAGAATGGTGAAGCGGCCCTTGTCCTGGCCGGCGACGATGATGCCCGTGATCAGATAGCCGCTGATGACGAAGAACACGTCGACGCCGACGAAGCCGCCGGCAAAGGCCGAGAGCCCTGCATGGAAGAAGATGACCGGGACGACGGCGACGGCCCGCAGGCCATCAATTTCGGGTCTGTGCTGCATGGGACGAGCGGTCTCTGACGGGATGGCCGGATTACCCCCCTTCGGAGGCAATTCAGGAATTACGCATTTACCGTCAGATTCGACTTCCCGTCAACCGAGGCGCACTTTATCCGGTCAGGGTCAGGGTCAGGGTCAGGTGCGAAACAGCTTCCAACGCGTGGGCCGGAAGGCGATGCGCGTTCCGACTGAAGCCTGGCTGTCGGCCGGCACTTCGATTTCCACACGCTTGGTCGCGCCCGGCACGTCGAGTTCCACATGCCGCGTTCCCGCCACGCGGCGGCCGAGGCTGACGAGCCCGGCGATGCAGCCGCCACAGCCATCGAGCAGCTCGATATCATGCGGACGGAAGTAGAGCTCGGCCGGTCCGTCCGGCTCGCCCTTGGCCGGCAGGCCGATCGACCGGTCGGCGATCCAGACCTGGCCGTTTTCAACACGCACCGGAAGCGCATTCGATTCGCCGATGAAGCCGAAGACGAAGGCCGAGTTCGGATGATCGTAGATCTCGTCCGGCGTGCCCACCTGCTCGATCCGACCCTTGCTCATCACCACCACCCGGTCGGCGAGCTCCAGCGCCTCGTCCTGGTCGTGCGTCACGAAGACGGTGGTATGGCCCGTCTGGTCGTGGATCTCGCGCAGCCAGCGCCGCAGCTCCTTGCGCACCTGCGCATCGAGCGCGCCGAACGGTTCGTCGAGGAGCAGCACGTTCGGTTCCACTGCCATGGCGCGGGCCAGCGCCACGCGCTGCCGCTGCCCACCGGAAAGCTGGGCCGGGTAGCGCTTCTCCATGCCCTGCAACTGCACGAGGTCGATCAGCTCGCTCGCCCGCTTGCGGATCTCGGCGGCCGGCGGCCGCGTGCGGGCCGGGCGGATCTTCAGGCCGAAGGCGACATTGTCGAGCACCGTCATATGGCGGAACAGCGCATAATGCTGGAAGACGAAGCCGATATTGCGCTCCTGGACCGTCTTCTTCGAGGCATCTTCAGTCCCGAAGAAGACCGTGCCGTCGGTCGGCGTCTCCAGGCCGGCGATCAGGCGGAGCAGGGTGGTCTTGCCGGAGCCGGAAGGACCGAGCAGGGCGATCAGCTCGCCGGAGCGAATATCGAGCGACACCGTCTCCAGCGCCGGAAAGCGGCCGAAGTCCTTGCGGATGTCTTGTACGCGTACTTCCATGAAAGGTGACCTCTTCAGTGCCTGCGGCTGGCCGCAATTTCGGCGCTGAACCTGTATTCGAGAAGGGATTTGATGACGAGCGTCAGCAGTGCCAGCAGCGCCAGAAGGGCGGCGACAGCGAAGGCGGCGACGAAGCTGTACTCGTTGTAGAGGATTTCGACCTGCAAAGGCATGGTGTTGGTCATGCCGCGAATGTGGCCGGAGACCACCGACACGGCACCGAACTCGCCCATCGCGCGTGCATTGCAGAGAAGCACGCCATAGAGCAGTCCCCATTTGATGTTGGGCAGGGTCACATGCCAGAAGGTCTGCCAGCCGCTCGCTCCAAGCGAAAGCGCCGCCTCCTCGTCCGCCGTCCCCTGTTCCTGCATGAGCGGGATCAGCTCGCGGGCGACGAAGGGGAAGGTGATGAAGACGGTCGCCAGCACGATTCCCGGCACGGCGAACAGGATCTTGATCCCATAGCTCTGCAGCCAGGGTCCAAGCACGCTGTGCGAGCCGAAGAGCAGCACGAAGACGAGACCCGAGATGACCGGCGAGACGGAAAAGGGCAGGTCGATCAGGGTCGTCAGGAAGGCTTTGCCCTTGAACTCGAACTTGGCGATCGCCCAGGCCGCCGCAATGCCGAACACGAGGTTCAGCGGCACGGCAATGGCCGCCACCAGCAGGGTCAGCTGGATCGCCGAGAAGGTTTCCGGATCGTTGAGCACGGTCCAGAACTCGCCCGGGCCATTGGCAAAGGCCTCGGTGAAGACGACGGCGAGCGGCATGACGAGGAAGAGCGCCACGAAGAGCAGCGACAGCGCAATCAGGCTGTAGCGGGCCAACCGGCTTTCGGAGGTGGCGCTGCGCACCATTTCCGACGTGCGGTCGGTGCCGCGCGCGGGCGGGGCGGAGGGTACGGTGGCATCAAGAGCCATAGACATATCTCCGCCGGCTCCAGGCCTGGATCGAATTGATGAGGAAGAGCATCGCGAAGGACAGGATCAGCATGACGGCGGCAATGGCGGTCGCAGCCGGATAGTTGAATTCCTCGAGCCGGATGACGATCAGAAGCGGCGCGATCTCAGAAACATAGGGCAGGTTTCCGGCAATGAAGATCACCGAGCCGTATTCGCCGACCCCGCGGGCGAAAGCGAGCGCGAAGCCGGTCAGAACCGCGGGCGCGAGCCCCGGCAGCAGCACGCGGCTGACCGTCTGGAACCGGCTGGCACCGAGCGTGGCCGCGGCTTCCTCGACCTCGCGGTCGATCTCCTCCATTACCGGCTGCACCGTGCGGACCACGAAGGGCAGGCCGACGAAGATCAGGGCTATGACGATGCCGGTCGGCGAATAGGCAACCTTGAGGCCGAGCGGCTCCAGATACTGGCCGATCCAGCCATTCGGCGCATAGAGCGTCGTCAGCGCGATGCCGGCGACCGCGGTCGGAAGCGCGAAGGGCAGGTCGACCATCGCATCGATGACGCGCCGCCCGGAAAAGCGGTAGCGCACCAGCACCCAGGCGAGCAGAACGCCGAAGACGACATTGGCGAGCGCCGCCAGGAAGGCCGTTCCGAACGAGATCTTGAGCGCGTTCAAGGTGCGCGGATCAAGCGCCAGCGACCAGAAGGTCGACCAGCCGAGCGCGCTCGAGCGCCAGGCGAGCCCGGACAGAGGAATGAGAATGATGAGGGTGAGCCATGACACAGTGACGCCGAGCGCCAATCCGAAACCCGGAATGACGCTCGGCTGTCTCAGGTGCCATCGCTTCGCGAGGCTGAATGGCATGGAGGCTTATTGTCCCGGCTTGTAGATCGTGTCGAAGACGCCCCCGTCTCCGAAATATTTCGGCTGAGCTTCCTTCCATCCGCCGAATTCGTCAATGGTCGACAGCTTCACCTCGGCAAAGCGCTTGATGTCGGCCGGGTCCGCCGCTTCCGGCTTGAAGGGGCGGTAATAATGCTTGGCGGCGATCTTCTGCCCGACATCGCTGTAGAGATAGCCGAGATAGGCTTCCGCCAGCTTGCGCGTGCCCTTGGCGTCGACATTGCCATCAACGAGCGCCACCGGAGGCTCGGCCTTGATGGAGACGGAGGGGGTGACGATGTCGAACTTGTCCGGCCCCAGTTCCTCGAGCGAGAGATAGGCCTCGTTCTCCCAGGCGATCAGCACGTCGCCGAGCCCGCGCTGGACGAAGGTCGTGGTGGCGCCGCGCGCGCCGGTATCGAGAACGGGCACATGCTGGAAGAGCTTCGTCACATAGTCCTGTGCCTTGGCATCGTCGCCGCCATTGGCGGAGCGGGCCCAGGCCCAGGCGGCGAGGAAGTTCCAGCGCGCGCCGCCGGAGGTCTTCGGGTTGGGCGTGATGACCTGGACGCCGTCCTTGATCAGGTCGTTCCAGTCCTTGATGCCCTTCGGATTGCCCTTGCGGACGAGGAAAACGATGGTCGAGGTGTAGGGGGCGCTGTTGTTTTCGAAACGACCCTTCCAGTCGGCCGGGATCTTGCCGCTTTCCTTGGCAATGGCATCGATATCGGCTTCTAGCGCCAGCGTCACCACGTCGGCATCCAGCCCGTCGATCACCGAGCGAGCCTGCTTGCCGGAGCCGCCATGCGAGGTCTGGATCGTCACCGTTTCGCCGGTGTCGGCCTTCCATTTTTCAGCGAAGGCAGCGTTGAAGTCCTTGTAGAGTTCGCGCGTCGGGTCATAGGACACGTTGAGGATCGTCTGGTCGGCGAAGGCAAAGCCCGTGGTGCCGAATTGGACGCTTGTGGCGAGAAGCGCCATGGCAAGAAACCGCGTGATCGTCTTCGTCTGCATGCTCGACCTCCGTTTTTGGTGATGCTTACTCTAGCGAATTGATGGAGTTTCAGAACAACAAACTTTCCGTTCTCGGTGCGCTCGAAGAAAAGCCATTTCGTTGACATCGGCTGCTGCGCAAGATTGATGCCGTCAAACGCTGAACAGGAAGAGAGCGATGATGAGCGATCCCATGACGACGCCGGACGACGTGCTGCGCTTCTGGTTCGAGGAGCTTGACGAAGAGGACTGGTTCAATTCCTCGCCGGAGCTCGATGCGGAATGCGCCCGGCGGTTTGCAGCCACCCATCTGGCGCAGTCGCGCCGGCTCGATCCGCGCTGGCAGGCCGATCCGCAGTCTCGCCTGGCGGCCGTGCTTCTCTTCGATCAACTGCCCCGCAACATCTATCGCGGCTCGCCGCTGGCCTTTGCGACCGATGGTCTTGCCCGGCGGGAAGCGCGGCTGGCGCTCGATGTCGCAGCCGATCAGGCGGTGGGCAGGACCGAGCGCGCCTTCTTCTATCTTCCCTTCGAACATGCGGAGACGGTCGAGGACCAGGCCCTGTCGGTCCGGCTGTTTGCCGCGCTCGGCGATGCGAAACTGCTCGACTACGCAGAGCGTCATGCCGTCATCGTTCGCCGGTTCGGCCGTTTCCCGCACCGCAACGCAATCCTCGGACGCGAGACGACGGCCGAGGAACGGGTCTTCCTGCAGGAGCCGGGCTCGAGTTTTTGACGCACGGCCCCATAATCGCCATACCGCTCATGGAACGGCTGTCCGGCCGTGTCCGACCGGACTGTTGACAATTCTGCGGGCCCGCACGCCGCCCGCCGCCATTCAAGCGATCCTGATGACCCGTTTCCTATCCGTCCTTCTCATCGCCCTTCTCGCTGCCCTGCCGCTGCAGGCTGCCTTGGCCCAGCAACCCGCCGCGCAGCCGCAGGCAACCCAACCGGCTCCCCCGGCTCAACAGCCATCCAATGCGCAAGCACCGGCCCAGCAGCCACCGGCCCAGCAAGCCCCCACCCAGCAAGCCCCCGCCCAACAGGCGCCAGCCCAGCAGAGCGATGCGGCCAAGACCCTGCAGGCCGCGCAGCAGGTGCTCAGCCGGCTGACGGACCGGGTGGAAGAGGGGCGGGCGGACGACAACCGCTTGGCGGAACTGAAGGCGCAGACCGATGATCTCTCCGGCCAGGTCGCCGGCCTGCTCGATTCGTCGCGCACCCGGCTCGACCAGATCAAGGGACGCCTGACCGAACTCGGCGATCCGCCGGCCGACGGCGCGCCGCCGGAAGCGGCCATTGTTACCGAGGAGCGCAATCGCCTCCTGCAGGAGCGCACCGACCTCAATGCCGTCACAGGCAGTGCCGAAAGCGTGCAGGAGCAGGCCAACAGCCTTTCCGCCTCGATCACCGAAATTCGCCGGGCGCTGTTTGCCAACACGCTGCTGCGCCACACCGACATCTCGCTCGATACCTTTGCCGATGCCGGCACCGCCTTCCTTGCCGAACGCGAGGCCTTCACGCGCAACCTGACCAGCTGGCTGTCCTTCGTTCTGTCCTACAAGCGCCTGCCGCTGTTCAGCGCGGTCTCCTTGTCGCTTCTGGCGGCGCTGGTTCTGCTGCTCGGCACGCGCCGGCTGTTCTCTCCCGTCATCAAGCGGACGACGAGGGATGTGCATCCGAGCTATCTCGCCCGGCTCTCGGTCGCCTTCTGGTCGACGATGATCCCGACGATCGCGGCCGGCACCTTTGCGGCGACCTGCTATTTCCTGCTGATGACCTTCAACGTGCTGCGGCCCGATATCTCGCCCGTCGTGCGCATCCTGCTCGGCATCAGCGCCGGCCTGCAGTTCATCTGGACGATTTCGACCGCCGTTCTGGCGCCCGGCCAGAGCACCTGGCGGCTGGTGCGCGTCTCGGATCGCGGCGCCGTTCTGCTGGTTGCGGCCATTCTCGCGATGGCCGTCGTCAATTCGGCCGATTATCTGCTCGAAACGATCAGCGTCACGCTGGCCTCGCCGCTGGTTCTCACCGTGGTGAAGAGCCTGATCGCCTCGATCATCATCGGCCTGATCCTCATGAGCCTGTCGCTCCTCAAACCGGTCATTCCGCAGGGCGAGCCGCTGGATGCGCAGGGCCGTCCCTGGCCGCGCTGGCTCTCCTTCCTGCTGTTCTTCGCCGGCCTGGGGCTGATCTTCGCCGCGCTCTCCGGCTATGTCGGGCTGGCGCGCTTCATCGCCACGCAGATCGTGGTGACGACGGCGATCTTCGTCACCATGTATATCGGCATCCTCTCCGGCAAGGCGATCGCCAAGCAGGACGCGCTCGCCAAGACCGTGGTCGGCCGCTATCTCGCGCGCCGCTTCCGGCTGGAGCAGGTGGCGCTCGACCAGATCGGGCTCCTGACCGGGCTTCTCATCTATGTTCTGGTCGCCTGCTTCTTCATTCCGCTCTTCCTGCTGCAATGGGGCTTCAAGATCGCCGACATCGAGTCGGGTGCCTACCAGCTGCTGACCAATATCCAGGTCGGCACGATCAGCATCTCGATCATCAGCATCTTCGCCGGCATCCTGCTGTTCGTTCTCGGTTTTCTCATCACGCGCTGGTTCCAGCGCTGGCTGGACCGCAGCGTCATGGCCCGCAGCCGGGCCGATGCCGGGGTGCGCAATTCCGTCAAGACCGGCGTCGGCTATCTCGGCATGGGGCTTGCGGGGCTGATCGGCATTTCCGCCGCGGGGCTCAATCTCTCAAGCCTCGCGCTTGTTGCCGGTGCCCTTTCGCTCGGTGTCGGTTTCGGCCTGCAGAACATCGTCTCGAACTTCGTCTCGGGCCTCATTCTCCTCGTAGAGCGGCCGTTCAAGGTCGGCGACTGGGTCATCTCCGGAACGACGGAGGGCTATGTGAAG
Organism: Rhizobium sp. CC-YZS058; assembly: GCF_034720595.1. Lineage (NCBI taxonomy): Bacteria > Pseudomonadati > Pseudomonadota > Alphaproteobacteria > Hyphomicrobiales > Rhizobiaceae > Rhizobium > Rhizobium sp. CC-YZS058. The sequence continues at coordinate 1,592,522 of NZ_JAYESJ010000001.1, forward strand.
CGCATCTCGGTGCGCGCCACCGAGGTCGAGACCTTCCAGCGCCAGACGATCATGGTGCCGAACTCGCTGTTCATCAACGCCTCCGTCGGCAACTGGACGCACCGCAACAAGCTTGGCCGGGTCGATGTGCCTTTCACCGTCCATGCCAGCAACGATCCACGCAAGGTCGTGCAGGTGCTCAAGGCCGTGGCGCAGGATTGCCAGACGATCCTGCGCAATCCCGAGCCGCAGGTGGTGTTCATGGGGTTCACCGCGGACAAGCTGGATTTCGAGGTTCGGGCCTTCGTGGCCGATATCCTCTCCGGCGTCTCGGTGCGCACCGAACTGCGCCTTCTGGCCTTTGAACGCTTCAAGACGGATGGCGTGGCGCTGGGTGGGCCGGCGGCACCGGAAGTGCCGGTCAAGATCAGCCCGGACGATGCCGCGCTGCTCTCTGATCTCTTCCGCGGCCTGCGCCCGGGTCGCCTGCCCGAGGAGGCGCCGGAGGAGGAGGAGGGAGAGGCGCTGCCCGATCAGCCCACTCCGGAGCCCGATGTGGCCGAGCCCGAACCATCCGCTGCCCAACGCCCGGCACCGCAGGGGCCCGGCCATGCCTTGAGCGCGCGGGCCCGCCGGCGCGCGCGGCAGGGCGGCAAATAACGCGCCGGGTCCCTCGGACGCTGCTGAGCGAAAAGGTCGCTGCGCACATGCCGATGTCGCAAACAGGCGGTGGCCGCGCGGGACGCGATTGCATAGTCCGCGGCACAACAGAAAATGCCGGCTGACGGGGTTCGGCCGGACGTTCAGATCAAGGGGATCGGTCTCATGAAAACACAGGCGCGGGCGGTGGTCATCGGCGGCGGTGTTGTCGGCGTTTCAACGCTGTACCACCTGGCCAAAAAGGGCTGGAGCGACTCTGTGCTCATCGAGCGCAAGGAGCTGACCTCCGGCTCGACCTGGCACGCGGCCGGCCTGTTGCCCCTGTTCAACATGAGCTACTCGGTCGGCCAGATCCACAAATATTCCGTTCGCTTCTACCAGGAGCTGCAGGAAGAAACCGGCATGAATGTCGGCTTCTCCAAGGTGTCCAACATCCGTCTCGCGCGCACCAAGGATCGCTGGGACGAGTATATGTATTATGCCGGCATTGCCGAAACGATCGGCATCAACGTCAAGCTGCTGACGCCGGAGGAAGTCAAGGAGATCTGGCCGCTCTGCGAGACCGATGGACTGCTCGGTGCGATCCAGCATCCCGACGACGGCTATATCCAGCCGGCCGATCTGACCCAGGCGCTCGCCAAGGGCGCGCGCGATCGCGGCGCCACGATCTACCGCAACACCACCGTCACCGCGATCGAGCAGCAGCCGGACGGGATGTGGAAGGTGACGACCGACAAGGGCGAGATCATCGCCGAACACGTGATCTCCTGCACCGGCAACTTCGCCCGCAAGACGGGCGAGATGGTCGGCATCAATATCCCGGTCATCCCGGTCGAGCACCAGTACATCGTCACCGAGCCGCACCCGGCGATCCTGGAGCGCAAGAAGCAGGGCCTGCCGGAAATGGGGGTTCTGCGCGAATCCGACAGCGCCTGGTACATGCGCGAAGAGAATGGCGGCCTGCTGCTCGGGCCTTATGAAGTCGGTGCGCCGGTCTGCTATGTCGACGGGCCCTCGGACGAGAGCGAATACGAGCTGTTCAACGAAGAGCTGGAGCGGCTGATGCCGCATATCGAGACCGCCATGGTGCGCGTCCCGGCCTTCGGCGAAGTCGGCATCAAGAAGGTCTATAACGGCGCCATCGCCTACACGCCGGACGGCAACCCGATCATCGGCCCGGCGCCGGGGCTGAAGAACTTCTGGCTGAACGAAGGCCATTCCTTCGGCATCACCGCCGCCGGCGGTGCCGGCTGGCAGCTGGCAGAATGGATCGTCGATGGCGAATCGACGCTCGACATGATGGGCGTCGATCCGCGCCGCTTCGGCCCCTATGCGACGGAAGGCTACCTCATCGCCAAGAACGAGGAAGCCTATGCCAATGTCTTCACCATGCACTATCCAGACGAAGAGCGCTCGGCCGCCCGGCCGCTCAAGACGACGCCGATCTATGACCGGTTGAAGGCGCTCGGCGGTGTCTTCGGCTCCGTCTATGGCTGGGAGCGCGCCAACTGGTTCGCGCCGGCCGGCTACGAGGTGCCGAAGGATCAGCTCGGCGTCGGCGTCGACGTCCTCACCAACCACAACCATGCGCCGCCGCTCGACGATGGCCGGATCGTCGAGAAATGGTCCTTCCGTCGGTCCAACTATTTCGAGCATGTGGGCAACGAGGTGAAGGCCGTCACGTCCGGCGTCGGCCTGCTCGACATGTCGGCCTTCGCCAAGATGGAAGTCTCCGGCCCCGGCGCCCGCGCCTGGCTGGAATCGATCTTCGCCAATGCGATCCCGAAGAAGCGCGGCCGCATCGCGCTCTGCCACATGCTGACGAAGCATGGCGGCGTGCGCGCCGAATTCACCGTCTATGAATGGGCGCCGGGTCGCTTCTATCTCGTCTCGGCCGGCGCCTATGAGGCGCACGACCACGACTACCTGCGCAAGCTCGCGCCGAGCGACGGCTCCGTCCGTCTGCAGCAGATCACCCAGCGGCTCGGCGTTCTGGTTCTGGCCGGCCCGAAATCGCGAGAGGTGTTGAAGACGCTGACCCGCACGAGCCTCGAGAACAAGGACTTCCCCTGGCTCACCGGCAAGGAAATCTCCGTCGGCGTTGCGACCGCGCACGCGCTGCGCGTCAATTTCGTCGGGGAACTCGGCTGGGAACTGCATCACCCGATCGAGATGCAGGCCTATATTTTCGACAAGCTGATGGAAGCGGGCGCCGCCCACGGCATCAAGCCGTTCGGCATCCGCGCCATGACCGCCATGGCGGTCGAGAAGTCCTATCGCCTGATCCCGCGGGAAATGTCGATCGAATACAATGCCTATGAATCGGCGCTCGACCGCTTCATCAAGCCGGAGAAGGATTTCATCGGCCGGGACGCGCTGCTCGCCTACAAGGAGAAGGGGCTCGCCTGGAACTTCGCGACGCTCGCCGTGCACGGCACCACGGATGTCGACGCCCGCGGCTCGGAAGCGATCTACGATGAAAGCGGCGCTCTGGTCGGCCGCGCGACCAATGGCGCTTATGGCTGGCGCGTCGGGCAGTCGCTCGCACTCGCCATGCTGAAGCCGGGCCATGCGGAGATCGGCACGAAGCTCAAGATCAAGATCCTCGGCGAACTCTATGACGCCACCGTGATCGCGGAAAGCCCGTTCGATCCGGAGAACGCCGCGCTGCGCGCCTGAGCGGCGGTGCGCTCCCGGGAAGGCCGGTCCGCCGGCCTTCCGATCGCCTGTCTATTTCTGGGACAGCCCGTGCGCTCTTAACCACTGGGCAAACATTCCTCTCTAACCTGCTCAATAAGGGGAACACTTAACTCAAGAGCGCGCGATGTCCTTTTTCGGTGTGTCCGGCATGTATTATTCCGGCGAGTCATTATCGCAGCATCGCATCGTCCTCGCCGAGGACTCCAATCTGTTTTCAGCCATGGTCTCCAAGCGGCTCAAGGAGCTCCTGGACATCGATGTCATCGTCTGCCGCGACTATGACGAGCTGCAGTTCGCCGTCGAGAACGCTGCCTTTCCGGCGGCGCTTGCCATTTCAAACATCAATCTTCCCGGTGCCGAAAACGGCGAGGCGCTCAATTATCTGGTCGAGATGAGCGTGCCGACCATCGTTTTCACCGGCACCTTCCAGGAGCAGACCCGCGAGTCGATCCTGGCGCGCGAGATCGTCGACTATGTCATCAAGGACAGCGTCTTTGCGGTGGATATGCTGGTAGAATCGGTCTGCCGCTTCCTCACCAATCACCGCCATCATGTGATGATCGTCGATGACAGCGTCACGGCCCGTGCTCTGTTGACCACCCAGCTCAAGCGCTACAATTTCCGCGTCTCGGCTGCCGACAGCGGGGCCACGGCGCTTGACCTGCTGAAGCGCCACGATGACATCGGTCTGGTCATCACCGATTACAACATGCCTGATATTGACGGGTTCGAGCTGACGCGGCGTATCCGCGGCGCCTATGGCCCGCATCAGCTGCGTATCATCGGCGTGTCCTCCTCAACCAACCGGCTGCTGTCCGCGCGGTTTCTGAAAGCGGGCGGCAACGATTTCGTCGTTCGGCCGTTCGTCAACGAAGAGTTTTACTGCCGCGTGAACCAGAATCTGGACACGCTGACCAAGATCCGCACGCTCGGATCCAAGGTGGCCCTCAGCGCCTGATCGGCGTCCTCGCGAAAGGGCTGTCCGTCCGGCCGCCTCCGGGGGCACGAGACGCAGAAAGCCAAGGGTACGCGCGGTCGGGAGCCGCGCGCGCCGTCGGGTAAGGAAGGGCCAGCCTGGAACGCTCGCCCAGTCGAATGGTGGATGACCGTGGGGTCGAGCAGGGCAGCGTCGCCGGAAGGCGGCAGGGGGAAGCACAGCGGCAAATCCTTGCTGCTGGTGGAGGATTCGCGTGTTTTCTCCACTTTGATCCGCCAGAGGGTCGAGGGCGAACTGGGCGCGGTGGTGACCCATTGCGCCTCGCTGGCCGAAGTGCGCCGCGCGACGTCCACGGGCGACTTCGCCGTTGCCGTTCTCGACCTGAACCTGCCGGATGCGCCGAACTGCGAGGCGCTCGACCATGTGATCGCGGCCGGCATTCCGGCCATCGTCTTCACCGGCACCTTCAACGATCAGACCCGGGCCGATATTCTCTCGCGCGATGTGGTGGACTGCATCGTCAAGACCGCCGCTGCGATCCCGAACCTCCTGTCGCTGATCGACCGGACGCTCGGCAACCGGCAATCGAGCATCCTGATCGTCGATCCGAACAGCGAAGGCCGCGGCGAGCTTGCCCGTCTCCTCCATCGCCACAGCTTTCGCGTGGTCGAATGTGCCGATCTGTCCGCTGCGCAAAGGGCGCTGACGACAGATCTCTTCGAACTCGTGCTCTGCCGGGCCGAGGATGAGGGCAATGACAGGGTCATGGATCTGCTCGGCCTGGTTCAGATGCAGTTCTCGGAGGATCCGCCGCCGCTGCTCGTTCTTTCGGACACGGACAATCCGCGCGACGAGCTGCGCTACCGCCAGGCGGGCAGCGCGGATGTCATCCGCCTGCCGCTGCAGCCGGAAGCCTTCCTGCTGCGGGTCGATTTCATCGTCGCCATGCAGAAGCGTATCCAGTCGCTCCATCGCCTGGCCGCGCGCGATTATCTGACCGACCTCTTCAACCGCCGCTACTTCTTCCAGCATGGGCCGCGCATTGTCGAGCAGTCGCTTCGATCCGGAACAGGGGCGGCGATCGCCGTTCTCGACATCGACCATTTCAAGCGGCTGAACGACACCTACGGCCATGAGGTGGGCGATCTCGTGCTGAAGGCGGTCGCCCGCAACCTGCGCCACCATGTGGGCGAGGCGCATCTGCTGGCGCGCCTTGGCGGCGAGGAGTTCGGCATCCTGTTCGGCAATCTCGACGTGGCGGCAGCCTCCGCCTTCTGCGAGACGCTGCGCGCCTCGATCGCCATGGCCAAGGTGGTTGCGGATGACGAGGAGCTGTCCGTCACGGTCTCGATGGGCATCGCCTCGATCGAGGGGCGCGAGACCTTCGACAATTATCTGAACGCCGCCGACCAGTTTCTCTATATGGCAAAGCATGGCGGCCGAAACCGGATCGTCTCCGACCTCAGCCTGCTGCAGTCCATGGCCTCCTGAGGCGGTTCAGCGCGCCGGCTGCAGCGTCAGCTTGCGGTCGGAGCGCTCCTGCTGTGGCGAGCGGCTATAGAGTTCGCGATAACACTTGGAGAAGTGCGAGGCGGAAACGAAGCCGCAGGCGACCGCGACCTCGACGATCGGCATGGCCGACTGGACGAGCAGGTGGCGTGCGCGATCGAGCCGGATCTCGAGGTAGTAGCGGGCCGGTGAACGACCCATTTCCTGGCGGAACAGCCGCTCGATCTGGCGGCGGGAAAGGCCGGCGCTGTCGGCGACCTCGATCAGCGACAGCGGCTCGGCGAGGTTGGCCTCCATCAGCTCGATGATCGACAGGACCTTGGCATTCTGCACCCCGAGGCGTGCGCGCAGCGGCAGCCGCTGGCGGTCATGCGGCCCGCGCACCCGGTCGGTCAAAGCCTGTTCGCAGACGCTGTTCACCAGCGTTTCCCCGAAGTCCTGGTCGATCAGGTTCAGCATCATGTCGAGCGAGGCGGTGCCGCCGGCGCAGGTGTAGATGTTGCTGTCGATCTCGTAGAGATCGGCATAGACATCCGCCTGGGGGAAAGCTTCCGCGAAGCCCGGCAGGTTTTCCCAGTGAATGGCGCAGCGCTTGCCGTTGAGCAGGCCGGCGGTCGCCAGCACATGGGCGCCGGTGCAGAGGCTGCCGACCGCGACGCCGCGATTATAGACCTCGCGCAGCCAGGCATTGACCGACTTGTTGTTGAACGCCTCGACCTGCACGCCCGAACAGACGAGCACCATGGAGGGCCGGCCTTCGCCGCCGAGCAGCTTGCGCTCGTCGGCCAGCGAGCCGTTCACCTCGATCTCGATGCCGGCCGAACAGGTGACCTTGCCGCCATCGCTGGAGGCAAGCCGCCAGCTATAGGCCTCGTAGCCCAGCATGCGGTTGGCGATGCGCAGCGTTTCGATGGCCGCGGAGAAAGGCAGCATGGAGAAGTTCGGGACGAGGAAGAAGACGAGGGAACGCTTTTTGGACAGGGGCTTGGTCATCGCGTAACTCCTTGGCGCGGCGAGCCTAGCTTGCGCTCCTCGCGCCGACGGGCTGCTCTGATCGCGACATTGACAGGGATGGCCGCGACTGCCAAGTCAGTTTCTTTTGCGACATGCGTTGCAAAGGTAAGTTCTTGTGCAATTGCCTGTTAGCCTGCCCAAATTCGCTGCAGATGCGTGCATTTGAGTGTGCAGGTGCGAAGAGGGTTCGAACGGGCTTTAGAAAGCGGACATGCACTTTTCCGATTGCGACCCTTTTGGACCGATGGCTTGATGTCGGACATAGACAAGGATCGGTTTGCGCCCGAAGCGGGGAGCGGCCCGTGTCCGGGTCGGCTCGGCAGTGGGGGAAGAGGAGGGGGCGGCCCCCCTCCCGGTCGTCGTCTACCGTGCCGCGCTGGCTGCACGCGGGCGGGCGGGTGCTCTTGAGGGCGCCGTCGTGCGCTCGGTCGTTCCCATGTGCCGCGCGACGCTGTGCAGGGCGCCACTGTGCCCAGATGCCTGCTCCATGATGCGGAACGTTGCCACCAGGCTGCGCAGCGTCTCCGCCTGCTCCGCCAACGTTCCGGCGGCATGGGTCGTTTGTTCGACCATGGCCGCATTCTTCTGCGTCGTCTCGTCCATCTGGTTTACGGCCACGTTGATTTCCGCAAGGCCGGTCTTTTGCTCGTTGGCCGCCAGCGCGATCGCGTCCATCTCGTCGTTGATGTTGCGGATAAAGCCTCCGATTGTCTGAAGGGCCTCTCCTGCGCTGCAGACGAGGCGAACACCGGACTGGACATGCTGGGAGGAGTTCTGGATCAGAACCTTGATCTCCTTGGCGGCCTGGGCGGAACGCTGGGCCAGTTCGCGGACCTCCTGGGCGACGACCGCGAAGCCCTTGCCGGCTTCGCCCGCCCGCGCCGCCTCGACGCCTGCATTGAGCGCCAGAAGATTGGTCTGGAATGCGATTTCGTCGATGACGCCGATGATATCGAAGATCTGCGTCGAACTCTTCTCGATCATCTGCATGGCGTCGACGGCCTGCGAAACGACCTCAGCGGAGTCGGCCGCTGCCTGGTTTGCGTTGAGGGCCACACGGCGTGCATCGTTCGTCCGCTCGGCGGAGCCGGCGACATTGCCGGTAATCTGCTCCAGGGCGGCAGCCGTCTCTTCAAGCGCTGCCGCCTGCTGTTCGGTGCGTCGGGAGAGGTCGTTTGCGCCGCTGGCGATCTCCTGCGTGCCGTCGTTCAGCACGATGATCGACTGTGTGATGCCGCTGAGGACCGAACTGAGCTTTCGGATCGAGCCGTTGAAGTCATGCCGGAGGCCTTCGAATTCCGGCGCGAATTCCTGTTCGATCTGGACGGAGATGTCGCTGGAGGCCAGGCGCTGCAAGCCGGCCGCCAGAGCCTCGGTCACCACTCTCAGTCGTTCCGCCGCTTCTGCGTCGGCCTGCGCCCGTGCGGCGGCCATTCTTCCCGTCGCGTCTCGAGCCTCCTCCGCCTGCTTTTCCAGTTCCGCTTTCGTTACCGCCGCCTGTCGGAAGACTTCGATCCCTCCCGCGATCAAGCCGATTTCATCGGTGCGCTCGCGGAAAGGGATAGGCGACTGGGTGTCGCCCGCAGCCAAGGCGCCGATGGCCTGGGTGATCCTGCGCAGCGGCTTCGAGATGCCGAGGAAGGCGAAGATCGTGGATCCCGCCACGATGACGAAGGTCAGGGCCGTCAGCAGGATCGAGATGAGCTGCGTCTTTGAATAGGCCGCCTGGCTTTCCTGGTAGGCTGCATCGGCGCCCTTTTGATTGATGTCGACCAACGCCGACAGCGTATCGGATGCCTCGTCGAACAGCGTCTTTCCCTTCCCTCTGAAGAGAAGGGTGGCCTGTTCGTTCATGTTCTGCCGTGAAAGGGCGATCACCTGGCTGATGAGCTGCGTGTAGGCGGCCCATTGGGTGGCGAACTTGTCATAAGTGGCGCGCTCCTCGGACGATGAGATGAGGGGTTCATAGCGGTGGCGCAGCGAAGCAATCGATGAACTGACGGCGGCGGTGTCACGCTCGGCCGCTGCCATCTCGTCTTTCGTTTTCGAAAGGATATGGGCCGCTTCCGCAATCCGCTGGTCCGAGGTTGCTGTGTTCAGCGCATTGACCAGATTGATCGACGGCATCCAGTTTTCCGAAAACTGGCGGGTGGCGTCATTGGTGGTGCTGAGCCCCGACAGGCTCGCATAAGAGATCGCGCCGGAGGTCAGCAGGATCGCCGCGAAAACGGCGCCCAAAAGCAGTCTGATGCTTGGCCTTTTCATCGTCGTCTCCAGGATCTGAATCGGTTAGAGACGGCATGAATATGGTGTTTCACTTAAGTATGGTTTAAGGCTCCGGCCTTCCCGCGCCTTCGTCGATTTCGGACTATTCCCGCAGCGACCGGAAACCGATGTCCTTCTGTGTCTCGTAATCGAGGCGCACGGTGAAATGGGCCGCCCAGCGGGCGGCGAGCCCGTCCCGGATCATAGCGCAGAAGCGGAACAGCCGAGCGGGAAAACCGGTCTGCTTGTCCATGGCGGGGTGAGACGTCTGAAACAATGTCATTGCATGGGTCCTTTCGGTTCTCGGGGAGCAGAAAGGTCGCGACCATAAGAGGAAGGTAGCGCGGCCTGATCGATCATTCAAACGAATAGGTCTTATGGCTGGGATCACGGATTTTGATCATCCAGGCCAAGGTCCTTGTGAAGGACGGGTGGCAGAGTCCGACGCAACCCATCTCTCGTGTGGTGGTGCCGATACCGCTGGAGGCGGTCTACCAACCGGGCAAGCAAGTCCCATCGTGTTGTTGGTCGCCGTGCTGGCTGTGCACTCATCGCTGTTCTCCTTTTAAGTCACAGCCGAACGGGGCGCTGATCCGATGCCTTGACCTTGATGCCGAAATCAGGTTCAATCAAACGAAATCAAATGGGCTTAGCATTCAGAATTTTTGATGGAGGCAGGCATGAATATGATGCTGCGGCACGTGTTGCCGATGCTCGAACTCGACGTGCTGCGCACCTTCGTGGCCATTGCCGAAACCGGGAATTTCACCACGGCCGCCGAGGCGGTCTACCGCACGCCCTCGGCTGTTTCGATGCAGATCAAGAAGCTCGAGGAAACGCTGGGCGCGACGCTGTTTCTGCGGGATGCGCGCTCGGTCTCGCTGACGCCAAAGGGGGAAATTCTGCTCGTCTATGCGCGGCGGATGATCGCGCTGAACAACGAGACCGTCACACGCTTCCTGCTGCCGGACATGAACGGCGTGGTGCGGGTCGGGGCGCCGGAGGATCTCGGCGAGCGCATTCTGCCGGAAGTGCTGCGCAAATTCGCCGAATGCTATCCGAATGTCACCGTCGATGTGATGATCGGCACCTCATCCGTCATGCGCAAGCGGGTCGAGGAGCATCGGCTCGACATCGCCATCTACAATTGCTTTCACAAGGAAGCGACGCGCGAGAACGAGATCCTGATGGAGGAGAAGCTCGTCTGGGTCGGGACGCGCAACGGCTCCGCCCATTTGCGCAATCCGCTGCCGGTTTCGATGTGGGAGGAGGGCTGCGTCTGGCGTCAGGACGCCACTGAACGCCTGGCCACGATCGGGCGGGACTTCCGCATCGCATTCCTGAGCGCCCATACGACGGGCCAGAAGGCCGCCATCATTGCCGACCTCGCGGTCGCTCCGCTCCCGCGCTATCTGGTTCAGGGGGAATTGACCGAGCTCGGCCCGGCGGAGGGCCTGCCGGAACTGGGCAGCTATCTGATCGGCATGTGCGTCGAGGAGAACGCCGCCGCCCCCGTGCTCGCCGTCGCCGACCATGTCCGCACGGCCTTCCGGTCCCTGCTCTGACGAAAGGGCTTACGCGCTGTCCGTCTGTTTCAGCCAGCGCATGACCTTGATCTCGTCGTCGTTCATCCACCGGGTCAGCGTGTTGCTCGTGCTGCGGCGCATGCGGCGCAGCTCCATCAGCGCACCGGACTCGAAATCCTCGAAGACGCGGGGATGAATGTAGGAGCTGCGGCAGACGGCGCGGGTGTTGACGAGCGACGCGGCGATCGCATCCACCGCCTCGTTCATCTGCTTCTTGCGCAGCCTTTCGCTCGGGGCCGGATCGACGCTCGAAAGGGCCGTCGCGGCCATCTGCGTGGCGCCCCAGGTGCGGAACTGGCGCGAGGAAAACTCGCCGCCCGAGGCTTCCCGGATATAGGCGTTGACGTCCTGCGATCGGATCGGATGGCTGTGTCCGTCATCGTCCAGGTACTGGAAGAGGTTCTGGCCTGGCAGTTCCTGAAGTGTGCGGATGATGCGGGTGATCCGCCGGTCGGAATGGCTGAGCCGCCATTCCTTGCCCGACTTGCCCTTGAAGCGAAAATGCACGCTGGACCCGTCGATCTTGACATGGCGGTTGCGCAGGGTCGTCAGCCCGAAGGAGCCGTTCTCTTCCGCATAGACGCTGTTGCCGACGCGGATGAACAGGTGGTCGAGCAGCCAGACGACGGTAGCGAGCGCCTTGTCCATGCCGGGGCTTCGTAGCTTCAGGTCATGGTCCACGCGCTCGCGGATGCGGGGCAGGCGGGCGGCGAAGCTCGGCAGCAGGGCGAATTTCGCCTTGCCGCGCTCGGCATGCCAGTCGGGATGGTAGCGATATTGCTTGCGGCCGCGCGCGTCCACGCCGATTGCCTGGAGATGGCTGTTCGGCACGGGCGAGATCAGCACTTCGGTGTAGGCCGGGGGAATGGCGAGCGCCGCGATCCGCGATATCTCGCTCTCTTCGCTGATGCGCTTGCCGTCGGCGTCGTAATAGAGGAAGCCGTTCTTGCCCTGTTTGCGCGTGATGCCTGCCTCGAGCTTGTCGAGATAGACGAGTTCGGGGGCCGGCGTGTCCTGCACGGTTCCGGCGCTGGCTTTCTTCCGGATGGAAGCGGAGATGGAGGCGGTGATCTGGTCCACAGTGCGGTGAAAACTCGGCCGCCGCTGCGAAGTTCCACGCTGTCCGCAGCCTCTTTGTAAACCGCTCAGTCGCGGCTGCGTCGGCGCCGTCGTCCCCCCGTCTCGCCTGTGTCGGACGAGGTCCGGCGTTCGGGCAGCGTGACGACGTGGGCCAGATGCGGGAAGGCATCCACCTTGTTGGGCAGCGCCATGGCGGCGACGAAATGATCCTGGAATTTCGGCTCCAGCGCCGTCTCGATCTTCTCGATCCTGCGCACGGTGTCCTCGATCTCGCGACGGTAGCCGCGGTTGAGCAGGCACATGCGCGCCCCCGTTCCCGCCGCATTGCCGACCGCTTTGACGCGGTCGAGATCGCAATCGGGGATCAGCCCCAGCACCATCGCATATTTGGGGTCGATGAAGGTGCCGAAAGCGCCGGCAAGCCCGATGCGGTCGACATGGTCGACGCCCTGCTTGTCCATCAGCAGCTTGACGCCGGCATAAAGCGCCGCCTTGGCGAGCTGGATGGCGCGGATGTCGTTCTGCGTCACCGTGATGCGCTGGGCGCCCTCGTGCAGCAGATAGGAAAAGGTTCGGCCATTGCTGAGGATCCGCGGCGAGCGCGCGGCGAGCGTTCCGTCGATCACGCCGTCTTCGGAAAGCACGCCGGCAAGAAAGAGCTCCGCCACCACCTCGATGATCGCCGACCCGCAGATGCCGGTGATGCCGACGCCGGCTGCAGCCTCGGCAAAGCCCGGCTCGTCCGACCAGGGCTCGATGCCGATAACGCGGAAGCGCGGCTCCAGCGTGGCAGGATCGATGCGCACCCGCTCGATCGCGCCCGGCGCAGCCCGCTGGCCGGACGAGATTTCCGCGCCTTCGAAGGCCGGGCCGGTTGGCGAGGAGGCGGCGACGGTACGCGCCGCATTGCCAAGCACGATCTCGGCATTCGTGCCGATATCGACCAGCAGCATCATCTCGTCCTGCCGGTGCGGCCCTTCCGTCAGCGTTGCCGCCGCGGCATCGGCGCCGACATGGCCGGCAATACAAGGCAAGACATAGACCCGCGACCCGGCGTTGAGCGGCAGCCCGATCTCTGAGGCCTTGAGCGTGACGGCACCGGAGACGGCGAGCGCGAAGGGGGCGCCGCCAAGCTCCGTCGGGTCGATGCCGAGGAAAAGGTGGTGCATGATCGGATTGCCGACGAAGACGGCATCGAGAATATCGGCACGGCTGATGCCGCCTTCGGCGCAGACGCGATCGATCAGCCCGTTCAGCGCCTCGCGCACGGCCAGCGTCATTGCCTCGCGCCCGTCCGGGTTCATCATCACATAGGAGACACGGCTCATCAGATCCTCGCCGAAGCGGATCTGCGGATTGGAGGTGCCGGCGGAAGCGAGCGTGCGGCCGGAGAGCAGCGAGGACAGATGCATGGCGATCGTCGTCGAGCCGATATCGCAGGCAATCCCGTACGCCTCGTTCTTCAGCCCCGGATACAGCGCGATCAGCCGCGCCCGCTCGCCCTCGCTATCCTTGTGGATCGCTGCGGTCACCTTCCACTCGCCGGCGCGCAGCGTCTTCTGCAGGCCGGGGAGCAGGTGGAAATCGACGTCGAGCGCCTCGTAGCCCCAGTCGGCGGAAAGCGCCGCCTTCAGCCGGTCGAGATCGCCGAGCGGCTTGTGCATGTCCGGCTCTTCCACCTCGACATAGCACATATGGACGGCCGGATCGCGGGCGATCACCCGCCCGTCGCTTTCCTTGCGCACCACCTGCGCATTGACAGCCACATCCTGCGGCACGTCGATAACGAGATCGCCAGCAATGGTGGCCGAACAGGAGAGACGGCGCCCGTCCTTCAAATCGCGCAGGGCCGCATAGCGCTCTTCCTTCGGCCCGAAGGGGGACAGATGGTCCTTGGCCGATGTGATGCCGTGCTTGGCAAACTGCCCCTCCTGCACCTCGACCTGGCAGCGCCCGCAAATGCCCCGCCCGCCGCAGACACTTTCGACATAGACACCGAGCGACCGCGCCGCTTCCAGCACATTGGTCCCCACCGGAAACCGACCCCGCCGGCCGGAGGGCATGAAAAGGACGAGGGGGTGATCGGTCATGATGGTCTTTCTGGTCGGGCCTTGGGCTCACCGTAATCGAGCGGCTGGTGCCGCTCCATCTCCATCGCGTCATGGACTATGCGGCCCACGCCGATCAAGCCGGGCTCGATGACGCGATAGATAAGAAGATGGCGTGGGCTTTCGACGGTCCTATTGTCGATGCGCGCACGGTCGCGACTGTGGCGCAGGTGGTACGTGCGGACTGCCGGCCCCAGCTCGGGCCGATCGACGCTGCCGATGCGCAATGGATCTGCGGCGACGTCGTCCAGAGCTATCAGAATCAGTGCTTGGTAGCGCTGCCGCGCTGCGCGCCCAAACCGCCGCTCCGACCATTCCAGAATATCGACGACATCGGCGCGAGCCTGACGCGAAAGGCGATAGCGAGGCATCGGCTCACGAGGCGGACCTGGCGACCCGCGCTTGGGCTTGCTGGCCGAGCGTCTCCATCAGTTCCTCGAGCCCCTCGCTATCCACCTCAAGAAAATCGCCACCGTCTAGCTGATCGAAACCTATCTTCGCGGCCTCGGCAAGGGCAAAGCGCTTGGCCGCCTCCAGACAATCCCTTTCCTCGATGAGGCGGATTCCCTCGCTCAAGACCTCACTGGCGTTGCGGTAGCGCCCGGACTCCACGAGCCGGTCAACAATCTCTGCATTATCGTCGGTAAGAGATACATGTCGATTAGGCATCGCGAGCTCCGTTTCCTCGATCCCTTCTATAGCCAATAAGGAGACTCTCCAAGAGGGGAGGCTCGGCGTTGACGACCGTCACGACGCCGGTCACGCGTCACTCCGTCTTCGCTCCCGCGCCGGCACGCGCCGCGCGGCCGCCGCGGCGGCCGGAGCTGGCGCCGGGGGCGGAGGTGGCGGCAGGGGCGGCGCCGGCCTCGGCCGGCTTATGGTCGCGATAGGTCATGATCCAGTTGCCGCAGTTCTGGTCGGTGCCAGTCAGCACGTTGGCGGCGCGCACGGCCTCCATTTCCTGCGGGCGGCAGGGGTTCATGATCGCGGACGTCATGCCGGCGCCGATGACCATGGGGATGAAGCCGGCATTGATGCCGTGGCGATGCGGAAGGCCGAAGGAAATATTGGAGAGGCCGCAGGTGGTGTTGACCTTGAGTTCCTCGCGCAAGCGGCGGAGCAGCGCGAAGACCTGACGGCCGGCATCGCCGAGAGCCCCGATCGGCATGACCAGCGGGTCGACCACCACATCCTCCGGCTTGATGCCGTGGTCCATGGCGCGCTCGACGATCTTCTTGGCCACGGCGAAGCGCACGTCCGGATCCATGGAAATGCCGGTTTCGTCGTTGGAGATGGCGACGACCGGCACGTCGTATTTCTTGATCAGCGGCAGGATTGCCTCGAGCTTCTCCTCCTCGCCGGTGACGGAATTGACGAGCGGTCGGCCCTTGGCGACCTTGAGGCCGGCCTCGATGGCGGCGGTGACCGAACTGTCGATCGACAACGGCACATCGACGAGGCCCTGAACGATCTCCAGCGTCTGGACGAGGAGGGCCGGCTCGGTGGCATTCGGATCGACGGCCGTCACGCCGGCATTGATGTCGAGCATGGTGGCGCCGGCGGCGACCTGTTCCAGCGCATCCTTGATGACCGTCTCGAAATTGCCGGCCACCATTTCCGCCGCCAGCTTCTTGCGCCCGGTCGGGTTGATGCGCTCGCCGATCACGCAGAAGGGCTGATCGAAGCCGATGATGATTTCACGCGTGGCGGACGCGACGATGGTGCGGGTCATGCCTGGAAGTCTCCTCGATGATGTCGTGCAGCCGCTTCAGCCGGCCTGTGTCTGTCTTGAGCGCGACCGGAACCGGTCGCGGCGAACCTGTCAATGCGGCTGCCTGGCGGCCGTGCCGGCCATTTCCTGCTGGTCCTGGGTCTGGCCGTCGCGCAGCTCTTCCATGCGGTGCGCCACGGTCTCCTCGCCCGGATTGCGCTCGCGCCGCCAGGGCGTCCGCCCCTTCAGCACGCCGGATTCATGCACGATCTCCGCTACATATTCTTCCTGGCGGTAGGCCATGACGTGAACGCCCGAGACACCGGCAATTTCCTTCACCTCGTTGATGATGTCGATGCAGAGCTGCTTGCCTTCCTTCTTCTGGTCGGCCGCGCCTTCGAGCCGGGCGATGATGGCGTCGGGAATATGGACGCCGGGGACGCTCGCCCGCATCCAGCGCGCCGTGCGGGCCGAGGCGAGCGGCCCGACGCCGACCAGGATGAAGCACTTCTCGTCGAAGCCCAGATCGCGAACGCGCTCCATATAGCGGCGGAACATCGGCACGTCGAAGCAATACTGGCTCTGGACGAACTGCGCCCCGGCCTCGATCTTCTTGCCCAGCCGGTGGGGGCGGAAATCGTAAGGGGGCGCGAAGGGGTTGATCGCGCCGCCCAGGAAGACCTGGGGCGGCGAGGTGAGCTTGCGGCCGGAGAGGAACTTCGACTGGTCGCGCATGATCCGCACGGTCTCGAGCAGCGACATGCAGTCGAGATCGAAGACCGGCTTGGCGCCCGGCTGGTCGCCGGCCTGCACGCCGTCGCCGGTGAGGCAGAGGATATTGGCCACGCCCATTGCCGCCGCACCCAGCACGTCGCCCTGGATGGCGATGCGGTTCTTGTCGCGGCAGGCGATCTGCATGATCGGCGCATAGCCCATGCGGGTCAGCAGCGCGCAGATGCCGACCGACGACATGTGGCAGTTGGCCCCCGAGGCATCGACCGCATTGATGCCGTCCACCCAGCCCTCGAAGATCGCAGCGCGGGCATAGACCTCTTCCGGGTCGGCGCTGTCGGGCGGATTGAGCTCGGCGGTGACGGCGAACTCGCCGCGCCGGAGCACCCGCTCCAAGCGCCCGCGCGAGGAGTGGCCGGGCAGGGGATCGAGCGGCAGGTGTCGGCCAAGCGGGTTTTCATCGTAATGGGGGAAAAGCGGCGGCTCAGCCATGGATCTTCGCCTCCGCGGCTTCAGCGGTTTCGCGCGCCTCGGCGGCGGCGGCCGTGACGCGCAGCCAGGAGGAGGTTTCGCGCAGCGACTGGTTGACCGGCTTCTGGACGGAGAGAATCGCATCGCCGCCGGCCATCTGTCGCGAGCCTTCCCAGGCCTTGACCCAGACGCAGGGCATGTCGGGCTCGACCTCGCAATTGCCGTTGGCGCGCACGCCGCCGCAGGGGCCGTTGCGCAGCTGTTTCGGACAGTTCATCGGGCAGGACATGCCGGTGGAGGAGAGAATGCACTGGCCGCACATGCGGCAATCGAAGAGCAGACCTTTCACGCCGCGCTCGACCACCGTCACCGGCTTTTCGACCCGCGCATAGCCGAGCCGCTTCCAGACCGGATGCAGCTTCAGGAACACGGCGGCGAAGCGGTGGTAGACGCCCTCGAGCAGCCGCGCATGGCGCACCGACCAGAGCCGGATCGTATAGCTGTGCTGGCCGCGGCGATTGGGCGAGACGGAGGAGGGCGTGTAGGCGCCGGTTGCGGCCTTGGCATGCGGCGCGGCATTGCCCTTGGCAGGTTTGACCGCGGGATCGAGCTTCGGCGCCGCAAGCTCTGCGAGCGGCCGGTTGGTCTCAGCCATTCGCGCGCCCCCCTGCCTTGACCAGGGCAACGAGCCGTTCGCGGTCATAGGCCTCTTCCAAGGCAGCAGCCGCGAGATCGGCTTCCGCTTCCAGATCGTCGGAGACCGGGACGGGCTCTCCCTTGCGCCACTCTTCGAGATAGGCGCCGCTTTCGGCAGCCGCCGTGCGCATGGCGGCCATGTCGATCGCCTCGGTGAAGCGCAGCGAGAGTTCGCGCTTGGCGCTCTTGCGGCCCTGCTTGATGATGATCTGTGCGGGAATGTCGCGCCAGTAGACGATGATGCGGTCTGCCATCGGCGTTCAGGTCTCCTCTTGGCCCGGATGCTCGCTGAAGTCGGGGCGCGCCGCGCATCTTGGCACGACGCGCGGCCTGTTCAAAAGCGACTTCGCACCCGGCGCTACCAGATCCCGCGCCGCATCCCGTTCCAGAGATAGGTCCAGATCGGCGGATGGTACCATTGCCGGGAGGTGCCGGAGACCGAAATCGGTGTCAGGCGGCCGGCCAGCGCATCCTCGACGGCGCGACTGGCGATGTCCGTGCCTGCCGCCGTCAGGAGCAGCGGATAGGTGTGCATCGTATCGGACCGCAGCGGCTTTACCCGCGCCTGGTAGAGAACGCCGCCCGTATCGACACCGGCGTCGACGAGGTGGATCGTCGTTCCGAAATTGCCTTCGTCGCTGCAGATGCGCGACCAGTAGCCGCCCATCAGGCCGCGATAGTGCGGGTTGATGCCGGCATGGAGGTTCATGACCGGGCAGGGCATCATCGAGAGCGTTGCGGCGCTCAGCATGCGGCAGCTGACGAGGAGTATGGCATCCGGGCGTTCGGCCCTCAGAACATCGATCGCCTCGGTGCTGTTGATCGAGGGAATGGCAATGGTGCGGATCGCGGGGTCGGGCGCATCGGAGAGGCCATAGTCGCGCAGGATCTCGGCGGCGCGGGCCTCGGTGAAGCGTTTTCCGAAGCGCGAGCTCATCATCGTCGCCAATTGTCCGAGCGCCGTGATCCAGCCGAGCTTGCGGGCCCGCCGGCGCACGAAGAGCGATTTCGATTCCGGCGGCTCGACAAGGACCGTCAGATCCGGGAAGCGGCGGGCCAGCGCGTTGATCAGCACCTGCGGATTGCGTCCGCCGGCCGTGATGATCACCAGCTTGCCCTGTCGTTCCTCGCTCATCGCAGATCTCCCTTCGGCCGAAGCGTCTCTGCCAGAAAAGCTTTGCGTTCCGCTTAATCGCACCCGGTTTGCGCAAGGGCGGGCCCGAGATCGCCATAGCCGGTGAAGCGGTATTCATAGGCGAGCCCGAGCCGGGCGGCGGCCGCTTCCGCCTTCTGCTGAAGCGCGTCATCCTCTTCCTGGGAGAGATAGACGAGCTTTCTGTAGTGGCCGAAATAGGCGTCGCGCAGTTCCGGATGACGGTCGAGGCCGAGCGGCTCGATGACAAAGGCTTCGAACTGGCGGGCCAGGAAATCGGTGAGGAAGAAGGCGGTCAGATCGTCGTCCCACCGCGCGGCGAAGGCATCATTGCCGGCGAAGAAGGAATAGCAGTGCGGGCCGGCGATCCGCGCCACGCCTTCCTCCTCGCAAAACCGGTCCAGCATCCCGCCCGTGCCGCAATCCGCATAGGCGATGAAGAACCGCTCACCCCCCTCCGCGCGCAGTTTCGCAAGCTCTTCGCGCAAGCCGGGGACGATCTTCTCCGGCGTGTTGTGGAAGATGGCAGGCAGGCAGGAGAGGCTTATGTGGGCCAAGCCCTGCTGCGTGCAGACAGCGAGAATCTCCCGGGCGATCGCGCCGCAGCCGATCACGTGAACTTTATGACGTTTGGTGCGTTCATGGCTCACGAGGGGGCCCATGGCATCCTCGAGCTTCGTCGCAACACGGTTTTCCAAGGAACCCACGCTCATGACCGTCAAGACCCTCGCCACCGTCGGCATCGTTCTCGTTTCGCTTGCCTCGCTCACCGCTTGCGGCAACACGATCCGCGGCGCAGGCCGGGACACCGCCAACGCCGTCGACGCGACGCAGGATGCCGGCCGGAGCGTCCAGCGCGCTGCCAACTGATCGCGGCCAGACCTTAAGTGAGAAAAGCCGGCTGCGCTTGAAAGAGCGGCAGCCGGCTTTTTTGTTGGTCACCCCTCCTGGTGTCGGAGGGCGGACGGGATCAGCCGGCCAGCTGGTTGTGGCGGCGCTTCATGAAGTCCTTGGCGGTTTCGACCGCGACCGCCGCATCGCGGCAATAGGCATCGGCGCCCACGGCCTTGCCGAATTCCTCGTTCAGCGGCGCGCCGCCGACGAGAACGACCGTGTCGTCGCGGATGCCCTTTTCCTTCATCGTGTCGATGACGACCTTCATATAGGGCATGGTCGTCGTCAGCAGCGCCGACATGCCGAGGATGTCCGGCTTCTCGCGCTCGATGGCATCGAGATAATTCTCGACCGGATTGTTGATGCCGAGATCGACGACGTCGAAACCGGCCCCTTCCAGCATCATGCCGACCAGGTTCTTGCCGATGTCGTGAATGTCGCCCTTGACGGTTCCGATCACCACCTTGCCCTGCTTGGGCGCGCCGGTGGCGGCGAGAAGCGGCCGCAGGATCGACATGCCGGCCTTCATCGCGTTGGCGGACAGCAGCACTTCCGGCACGAAGAGAATGCCGTCGCGGAAGTCGATGCCGACGATCCGCATGCCTTCGACCAGCGCCTGGGTCAGGACGTCATAGGGCGCCCAGCCGCGTTCGAGAAGGATGCGCGTTCCTTCCTCGATCTCCTCCTTCAGCCCGTCATAGAGGTCGTCGTGCATCTGCTGCACGAGCTCTTCGTCGGAGAGTTCGGAAAGAATGATGTCGTCGTCTGCCATGCCCGTCTCCTCGCTCGAGAATCCTCCGAGACTATGCCCCAAGGCTAGCGCCCCTGTCGCGCAAAAACAGCGTCGGAAAACGACAAGGGCAACGGCGGAAGCGACGGGGGAGGACCCGCTGCACAGGCCGCGCTTCGCCATGGACAGTGCCGCCGCAAGAGGCTAGGCCCTGTCTGGCTTGCGCCATTTCCCGGCGCAGCGAGACGGGTTTCGACCGCCGACCTTGATAGCATGCGCGCCAGAAGCGATGCGCTGCGGCGCGGGCGGGAAAAGGCTGGAGGAGGCACTGCGATGAGCGAACTCGACGGACAGGTGGAGGACCGTGGCGGCCGGCGTTCGCGTGGCGAGGGCCGCGGGGCCGCTGCCCGGCGCGCCTCGCGCAGCGGCGGCGGGGCAGGGCCGTCCCTTCCCTACATCACCCGGCGCATTCGCGAATATGAAGTGCTGGACGACGAAGGCCTGGCGCTGATCGAGGCGAACGCCGACCGGATTCTCGAGGAAATCGGCATCGAGTTCCGGGAAGACGAGGAAGCGCTGGCGCTCTGGAAGGCGGCAGGGGCGGATGTGCGGGGCGAGCGCGTGCATTTTCCGAAGGGGCTCTGCCGCGCGCTTTTGAAGACCGCGCCGCGCGAATTCACCTGGCATGCCCGCAATCCGGAGCGCAACTGCCATGTCGGCGGCAAGGCGACCATCTTCGCGCCGGTCTACGGCCCGCCCTTCGTGCGCGACCTCAACGGCGAGCGCCGCTATGCGACGATCGAGGATTTCCGCAATTTCGTGAAGCTC
This sequence comes from Rhizobium sp. CC-YZS058, assembly GCF_034720595.1. NCBI lineage: Bacteria > Pseudomonadati > Pseudomonadota > Alphaproteobacteria > Hyphomicrobiales > Rhizobiaceae > Rhizobium > Rhizobium sp. CC-YZS058. Next base: position 1,613,575 of record NZ_JAYESJ010000001.1, read on the forward strand.
GCCTATATGGCGCCCTCGATGCATTCCTCCGGCGGCACGGTCTGCGAGCCGGTCGACGTGCCGGTGAACAAGCGCCATCTCGACATGGTCTACAGCCATCTGCGCTATTCCGACAAACCCTTCATGGGCTCGGTCACGGCGCCGGAACGCGCCGAAGATACGATCGCGATGGCGAAGATCGTCTTTGGCGACGAATTCGTTGAAAACAATTGCGTGACGCTCAATCTTATCAACGCCAATTCGCCGATGGTGTTCGACGGCACCATGCTCGGCGCGCTGAAGGTCTATGCACGGCACAACCAGGCCTGCGTCGTCTCGCCCTTCATCCTCTCCGGTGCCATGAGCCCGGTGACGGTCGCCGGCACGCTGACGCAGATCCTCGCCGAGGTGCTGGCCGGCGCGGCGCTGACGCAGCTGATCCGCAAGGGCGCGCCGGTGCTGTTCGGCACCTTCGCGGCTTCAATCTCCATGCAGTCCGGCGCGCCGACCTTCGGCACGCCCGAGCCTTCACTGGTCTCCTATGGTGCGGCGCAGCTCGCCCGCAGGCTCGGTCTCCCGTTCCGCACCGGCGGCTCGCTCTGTGCCTCCAAGGTGCCGGATGCGCAGGCCGCGCATGAATCGGCCAACACACTGAACATGACGCTGCTTGCCGGCACAAACTTCGTGCTGCACGCGGCAGGCTGGCTGGAGGGCGGGCTGGTCTCGTCCTACGAGAAGTTCATGATCGACCAGGACCAGCTCGGCATGATGCAGCGCATGGCGGAAGGCGTGGACCTGACCGAGAACGGCCAGGCGCTGGAGGCGATCCGCGAGGTCGGTCCCGGCAGCCACTATCTCGGCTGCGCCCACACCCAGGCCAATTTCCAGACCGCCTTCTACCGCTCGGCGCTTGCCGACAACAACTCCTTCGAACAGTGGGAGGTCGAAGGCGCCAAGCGAATCGAGGAGCGGGCGAATGCGCTGGCGCGCTCCTGGCTCGACCATTACGAGGCGCCGCCGCTCGATCCGGCGATCGACGAGGCGCTGAAGGCCTTTGTCGACAGCCGCAAGAATTCGATGCCCGACGCCTTCACCTGAAGCGAGCCCGAGGCCGCCAGGGAGCAAGGCGGCGCGGCGCGGATCGCCGATCTCATCCAGAAGGAGGTCTGGCGCCCGCACTACACTGCCGCACGGCGGCTGCCGCAGTGACGATCGATGTGGCGGCCCTTTCCGAAGCGCTGAGTGGCCATGGGCTGCAGCTCAGGGGTGGCTTGACCTTCTCCGCTGTCGAGGATGCGCCGCTGCTGTCGAGTGGCGCGCCGGCTGTGGGTCTGGTGCTCGTCGGTCCGGCCGGGGGCTCTCTCTGGCCGGCGTTCTCGGCCTGGCATGCGGACCATCCCCTCCTCGATCATCCGCTGGATAGCTGGTCGAAAGCGGTCGTCGGGCCGATCGCCGCACAGTTCAGCGCGACGGCGTGGTATCCGTCCGATCCGCCCTACCAGCCGTTCCAGCGCTGGGCGAGGGCCGCGGAGGGACTTGAGGCCTCCCCGCTCGGCATTCTTGCCCATCCGACCTTCGGCCTCTGGCACAGCTACCGCGCCGCCCTCGGCTTTTCGACGCCCTGGCCCGAGCCGGCGCCGCCGCCACCGCCGCATCCTTGCTCCACCTGCGCCGATAAACCCTGTCTCACCCAGTGCCCGGCCCATGCCGTCGCGCTCGGCCACTTCGACGTCCCGCGCTGCCGCACCCATCTGGCAAGCCCGCAGGGCCGAACCGGCTGCCAATCCCACGGATGCCACGCCCGCAACGCCTGCCCCACCGGCCGCAACCATCGCTATCCGCTGGAACAGCTCCGCTTTCATATGGCGGCGATGAGCGCTTGACGGGGTGAGGCTGAAGCCTCCACTCTCCAGCCCGCGAACCGATGCCCTTGTTTATGATATCGCAGGGTGATACCAGTGAGGCTCAGCGGGAAACATCGACTGGCGATCTTTCGCGATCCTGTCGCGTCGACCATCGCCTGGCGGGACGTCGAGTCGCTGCTCCTGGCATGCGGAGCGGAGCTTACGGAAGGCAATGGATCGCGCGTGCGCATTGTGCTGCACGAGGTGCGTGCCGTCTTCCATCGGCCGCATCCCCAAAAGGAACTTGACAAGGGCGCCGTCCGGTCGTTGCGACGGCTGCTTCTCGAAGCAGAGATCGAGCCATGACGATGATGTACTACAAGGGCTACGAGGCGGTCGTCGAGTTCGATGATGAATCTGATCTGTTTCACGGCGAGGTCATCAACCTTCGCGATGTCATCACGTTCCAAGGGCATTCGGCAGCAGAACTGAAGGCGGCCTTCCGAGACTCGGTCGAGGACTATCTCGCATTCTGCCGAGAAAGGGGAGAGGAGCCCGAAAAGCCCTATTCGGGACAATTCCTCGTCCGCACCGAGCCGAAGCTGCACAAGGAGATTTCGCTCGCTGCCCGTCGCTCCGGCCTCAGCCTCAACAAGTGGATCACCGCGGCGCTTGAGCGGGCGATCCGGTGAAGCGCGACACGGTCCGGATGCCGCGCTTGGCCGATCTTCTCCGGCTTCTTGCTCTGGTTCTCATCGTCCTCATGACCTCAGCCTCGCACCCTTTGCACGCCACCGATCAGCCCTGCACCACGATGTCCCACCAAGGCATCGGCTTTATTGTCTGCCTGGCGGAGCCGGCGGCGGTGCGGGTGTTTCATGGGGATGAGGGCGGGCGGGCGTTTGGGGGGTTCGTGGCGCTGCGCGATGCGCTTCGGCGCGATCAGATGCGGCTGGTCATGGCGATGAACGGCGGCATGTATGAGGAGGATCTTTCGGCCGTGGGGCTTCTTGTCACCGGCGGCATCGAGAAGCACCCGCTGGCGACGGGCGAGGGCTGGGGGAACTTCTACCTGAAGCCAAATGGCGTCTTCGCGCTGGCGGACGGGCGGGCGATGGTGATGGAGACGGGGCGCTTTGTCGCTTCAGGTGTGGCGCCAGACGAGGCGACACAGTCGGGCCCGATGCTGGTGATCGACGGCGCAGTGCATCCGGCCTTCCTGCCGGAGGGCACCAGCCTGCAGCTTCGCAACGGCATCGGCGTCGACACGAAGGGAAAGGTTTATCTGGCGATCTCGCTTGCGCCCGTGCGGTTTTATGATTTCGCGACGCTGTTTCGCGACGAGCTCGACTGCCCGAACGCTCTGTTCCTCGACGGGCATATTTCCAGCCTCTACGCGCCGTCGCTCGGCCGCCTCGACACGCGGTACCCGATGGGCCCCATCATCGGCGTGGTCGAGCCGATGTGGCGCAGTGCCACGGCCGTCCCGGCGGCAGAGGAAGGGGCGTCGCCGTAGCCGTCCCGGTTCTCAGGCTTTGGGGAAGGCGCGGGCGAGGCCGCCGGATTTCTGCAGGCCGGCGCGAAAGGCGAGATAGGCGGGATGCTGGCTGGAGCGTGCGGCTTCCGTCAGCCGCATCTGCAGCCGGGCGGGCGCATGGCTGCCGATCCAGGAGCCGCGCTCCTCGAGCTTCATCGAGTTGAGAAACTTGGCCGCCGTTGCGAGATCGAGATAGCGCTGGACGCCATCGATCAGCAGATCGTCGCCCTCGGCGAAGTCCATGAGGCGGAGCAGTTCCGCCCGGTCGGCCTCGGTCAGTGCGGTGAGCTTCTCGGCGATCGTGTCTCGTGTGGTGCGGGCTGTGGCATGGCTGGTCATGAAGGCGGGTCCTCAGGGCTCATCAGACGGCATCAGGGGGGAAGAGGGGCGCCGCTGGCGGCGCGCGGGGCGCGCCGGCTCGGGCGATCTTCCGATCGCCCTTCTCATGCCATGCGAGGCTGAAGCCGAACTGGATTGTCTGCCGCGGGTCTTACGTGGAGCGGCGTCGGCGTTCGCGCGGGGCGCCGGTCGGGGTTTCGCCGGCCGTCTTGTTGCGCAGCGGGCCGATCCGCTCCACGATGGTGTCGAGCGTCGGGCGCGGGCCCGGCTGGTGGCTGTCCAGCGCCTGGCGCATGGCGGCCAGATGATCGCAGGACGTGCCGCAGCAGCCGCCGATGATCTTCGCCCCAGCATCGCGCGCCAGCCGCGCATAGTCGGCCATCAGCGGCGGGGTGCCAGAATAATGGATCTCCGAGCCACGGAATTCCGGGATGCCGCAATTGCCCTTGACGACGATGGTCGCCTGCGGATCGGCCTCCGTCATGTCGAGCAGCGAGGACAGGATGTCGGACGCGCCGACGCCGCAATTGGCCCCGACCGCAACCGGCCCGGCGCCGATATCGCGCGCGACACCATGGATGTCTTTCGGATGCAGGCCCATCATGGTCTTGCCGGCCGTGTCGAAGGAGCCCGTATAGACAAAGGGGAGGCCGACCTTGGTTGCCGCTTCGGCCGCCGCACGGATTTCCTCGGGCGAAGACATGGTTTCGATCCAGGCAAGGTCGGCGCCGCCCGCCATCAAGCCCTCGATCTGCTCGGCAAAGGCCGCCACCGCATCCTCATAGGTCAGAGCGCCGAGCGGCACCAGCAGCTCACCGGTCGGCCCGACCGAGCCGGCGACGATGACCGGACGCCCGGCCTTGTCGGCAACGGAACGCGCGATCTCGGCGGCCAGGCGGTTCAACTCCTGCACGCGGCCTTCGGCCTGATGCAGTTTCAGCCGGTGGCGCGTGCCGCCGAAGGAATTGGTAAGAATGATGTCGGCGCCGGCATCGACGAAGTCCTGATGCAGCTTGACGATCTTGTCCGGCTGCGCCTCGTTCCACAGTTCCGGCGCTTCACCGGCTTCCAGGCCCATGGCAAACAGCGAGGTGCCGGTTGCCCCATCGGCGAGCAGCACGCCCTTTTCCGACAGGAGGCGGGACAGGGGATCGGTGCGGTCGGTCATCGGGGCATCTCCTTGAAAGCTGGCTGAGATATAAAGACGCTTCCGCTGAATGCAACCGAGCGGCCCGCGGTGGCACGCCGTTCAGGGCAGGCTGCGCAAGGGCAGCTTCGCCATCAACATCAGGCCCGTTACCGCCAGGGCGGTCTGCAGCCACATGGGTTCCGCGCGGTTGAGGATGAAGCTCTCCATCATGCCGTTATAGGTCATGAACACGATGACCATGATGCAGAAATCGGCGAAGGGCCGGTTCACCTCCTGCTTCAGGGCACGCAGGTAATCGGCAAAGGGCTTGACGAAGAGGAGGGTGATGATCATCAGCCCACCGGGCACGCCGAAGGTGAGGACGACGTCGAGATAGGAGTTGTGGCCCGACACGATGCCGCGCACGTCCCAATTGGCCTCGAAGTCCTTCTCGAGCCCCTGAATGACCGGCGAAAGCCAGAAGCTCGCATAGCCATGCCCCACCCAGAAATGCTGCGGGATCGAGGCGCTGGCAAAGCGCCAGATGTCCGACCGGCCGGTGAAGGTGGGGTCCGGTAGGATCTCCTGGGTGAAGCGGTCGAAGCTTTCGAACCAGGTGGTGCCGATCGTGAGGCTGAAGATGATCAGCGTGAAGAGAGCGTGGCAGAGGATCATCAGCGAGGGCCGGCGCGTTGCCGATCCGATGGCCACAAGAAGCACGGCGACGGGCAGAAAACCGATGGTGGTCTTTGATCCCGTGTTGAGCACGAAAATGATGGCAAGCGCCGCAATGGCCGCGCCACGCCAGCGCAGACCGACGCGATAGGCATAAATCCCGAACATCGACAGGACGGAAAAGACCGGTGCACTGATGTTCTTGTGCATCAGATGCCCCTTCCAGTAGCCGGCATGCGTGGCCTCGAGACCGACATTGAGGTGGATGGAGCGGGAGGGGGCAACGACGAGGGCGATATAGTCGATGACGAGCAGGAGAAGGACGGCGTTGGCGCTGGCATTCGCAAAGTCGCGTTCGCTGCGTGGCAGGACAAGAACTGCGGCGACCAGGATCAGCACCACGAGGCTGAGCATAAGGCCGCGCGTCGCGGAAGCCGGGTTCCAGGATTGCAGGCAGGACAGGAAGGCGATGGCGAAAATGATGGCCCAGCTCGGCGAGAGCAGGGTTTTCAGGACCTGCCGGTCGCACAGCGCGAGCATGGCGCCGAGATAGAGGCCGCCGAGGCCGAGATAGCCGACCTGGTTGATGATGTTGGCGGTGTCGAGCGAGATGTCGCTCTCCGTGTCGAGGATCGGGAAGGGCTGCAGCGTCAGCAGGATGACGAACAGGCCGAAGCCGGACAGGAAGGCTGCGAGCGGCCGCTTGGCACGGGCGACGAAAGCGGCGCCGGCCTGCCCGGGAGCCTCGTCGAGGAGGCTTGCGAAGGGGATGATCGACATGGTGCTGCGCACGCCCGGTTGCTGCCCCCGCCGCAGAGCGCGGGAGACCGGCGGCAGAATGGCAAGTCGGCGTTAAGGCGAGGTGAAAGGCGCGTGCGCCGGCCTATTCGGCCAGCGCGGCCTTGATCTTCTCTGCGGCCTCGGGCGAGACCCAGGGGGTCCACAGGTCCGGCTGCGTGGTCAGCACATGGCGGGCGGCGTCTGCCGTGGTCGCCTTGCTCTCGTCCATCCAGGCGAGCAAGCCGTTGACGGTCGTGTTGTCCCAGGAGCGCGCCTTGATATAGCCGAGCGTTTCTGCGGCCTTATCGGCGAAATCGGATGTGGCGAGGGTATAGACGTCGGACACCGGATAGCCGTTGACCTGCGGGTCCGGGCAATCCGGCACGCTGGTGCAGCGCTCCCATTCGAGGCGGTCATGCCCGGTGCCGAAGCTGAGCTTGACCATGTCGAAGCGGCCGAGGCTCGGTGCCGGTGCCCAGTAATAGCCGAGCCAGCCGACCTTATTCTCGAAGGCCGCGGCGATCCCTTCCTCCAGGCCGGCGGAGGAGGCGGCCTCGACCAGATGGAAACCGTGCTCCTGTGCCTTTACCGCCTTGAACAGGTTGGCGGTGGAGATCTGGCAGGTCCAGCCGGTCGGGCAATTGTTGATAGCGCCGTGGCTCTGATCGGCGGGGTCCGGAAAGAGATCGGGATGGGCAAGCGCATCCTGGACGGTGCGGATCTCGGGATGGGCATCGGCGATATATTTCGGGATCCACCAGCCCTCGACGCCCCCGTCCTTGAGGATCTTGGCGCCCTCGATCAACCGGCCGTCCTTGAGCGCTGCAGCCAGGGGCTTGCGCACCGAATTGACCCAGAGTTCGGGCGCGAGGTCGGGCTGGCCGAGCTCGGTCATGGAGGTGAAGGTCGGGATGGTATCGCCCGGCACCAGCGTCACGCGGCAGCCATAGCCTTTTTCGAGGATGAAGGCGTCCAGATGCGCGGCAATGCCCGCAGATGCCCAGTTCATCTCGGCAATGCTGATCTCGCCGCAGGCGGCGGACGCAACGCAGGGTAGGGCGGCCAGGCCGGAGGCGAGTGACAGGGCGGCCAGCAGCGTCCTCATCTTCACCCTCAGCCTCCCATTTCGCTCCGGACGCCGGCGGAGCCCGAGCTCGACCATATCCTCTTGCCGCCAAGCTAGACGCTTGCCACGCAAATGCAACCGCCGATCCGGAACGCGCAAGCGCGGTTGATCGATGGCGCGAAAAAGATGCCGAAATCGTGATTGGTGCGGCTCGTGCTAACACTCCGGTAACCTGACGGGCAGTAGGAAGGTGCCGCGGCAGGGGGAACCCGACCCGGAGGTTGGATCCTGTTTTGCGTCCCAACCTCCTGCCGCGCCCTCCCTCTTCCATCGAACCCGCTTCCGGACGTCGCCATTCCGCGCGCCGCGTCGCAGATCGGCCTAGGCGCCCTGCGGCACGAATGCTAACGAGCGGCGATGACCAAGGCGATCATGCTCCAGGGGACGGGTTCGGATGTCGGCAAGACCGTGCTGGTCGCAGGCCTTTGCCGACTCGCCGCAAACCGGGGCCTCGCCGTTTCGCCGTTCAAGCCGCAGAACATGTCGAACAATGCTGCCGTCACAGCGGATGGCGGCGAGATCGGCCGGGCGCAGTGGCTGCAATCGCTGGCAGCCCGCGTGCCGCCCTCCGTCCACATGAATCCCGTGCTCCTGAAGCCTCAGTCGGAAACCGGCAGCCAGGTCGTCGTCCAGGGGCGCGTGGTCGGCGCCGCGCGCGGACGCGATTACCAGGCCCTGAAGCCGCAGCTGCTCGGTGCGGTTCTTCAAAGTTTCGAACAGGTCTCGGCCGGGCGCGATCTCGTGATCGTCGAGGGCGCCGGCTCGCCGGCGGAGATCAATCTGCGGGCGGGCGACATTGCCAATATGGGTTTTGCCCGGGCGGCGCAGGTGCCGGTCGTGCTCGTCGGCGATATCGACCGCGGCGGGGTCATTGCCTCGCTGGTCGGCACCCATGCCGTGCTCGACCCCGACGATCGGGCCATGGTCAGCGGTTACCTCATCAACAAGTTCCGCGGCGATGTCTCGCTGTTCGACGACGGCATTGCCGCCATCGGCCGGTTCACCGGCTGGCCCTGCTTCGGTGTCGTGCCCTGGCTGAAGCAGGCCGGTCGCCTGCCGGCCGAAGATTCGGTCGCGCTCGAAAAGCTTGCCTCCGGGCAGGACGCGCCGCTCACCATTGCCGTCCCGCTTCTGCCGCGCATCGCCAATTTCGATGATCTCGACCCGCTCGCAGCCGAGCCGATGGTCTCGCTCGTCTATGTTCGGTCCGGCGAGCGGCTGCCGGCCGATGCCTCGCTTGTCATCCTTCCCGGCTCGAAATCGACGATTACCGATCTCGAGGCCTTGCGTACAGAAGGCTGGGATCGCGATCTCGCCCAGCATATCCGACGCGGCGGCCGCATCATCGGCCTGTGCGGCGGCTACCAGATGCTCGGTCGCAGCATCGATGATCCCGACGGCATCGAAGGTGCGCCGCGGCGGGTCGAAGGGCTCGGCCTCCTTGAGATCGACACCGTGATGGCGCCCGAGAAAGTCTTGCGCAACAGCCGCGCCCGCTCGCTTGAGCACGATGTGGCGCTGGAGGGCTACGAGATCCATCTCGGCCGCACATCGGGCACCGACTGCCTGCGTCCCATGGTCGAGATTGACGGACGGCCGGATGGCGCGGTCTCCGCTGATGGGGCGGTGATGGGCACCTATCTGCATGGCCTGTTTGCGAGCGATGCCTATCGCCGCAGCCTGCTCGCGGGTTTCGGCATCGAAGGGGGAGCGACCGACTATCGCCGCTCGGTCGATGCGGCGCTCGATGGGGTCGCGGACGAGCTCGCACGCCTGCTCGATCCGCGCTGGCTCGACGCGCTCCTCGCCTGACGTCCCCACCCTTCGCTCAGATCTCGCCGGAGGCCTCGCGGCGGCGGCGGTCGAGTTCTTCGCTGTAACGACGCAGCGTATGGCTCTCGGTTAACAGTCCGACCACGCGGCGCTCGATCAGATTGTTCACCACCGCCAGCGCATCGCTGCCGCTCTTGTCGAAGAGCGCGGCGGCCTGGCGGGCATTCATGGCCGGCTGCAGGAAGTCGTTCGCATTGCGTATGAACCGGCCGATGCCGGCGTCGTCCTGCCCCGTCTCGACCGGACTGGCATAGACTTCCGGAACGAGGATGACGCCGCCATAGCGGTTGGTCTCGTCCACCACGATCGCCCGTTGGGCCGATCCGAGCGGAAACTCCGCCTTCAGCTCCGCCAGCGTCGCCTTGGAGGAAATGGTGCGCACGTCCGGCCGCATCATCCTTCCGACGGTCAGGTTTCGGATCCAGCCGACATCATGGGCGCTGCGGATGCTTTCCCCGCGCAGATGGAAGCGCCAGGTGGCGAAGGAATAGCCGAAGGTGGTGCGCACGACGAGCGAGGAGGTGAGCACCGCCGCCAGCACCAGGGCGGTGATCGGAAAATCGCCGGTGATCTCCAGCGCCAGGAAGGTCATGGTCAAGGGGCCGCCGATGATGGCCACGGCAAGCGCGCTCATGCCGACGACCGCGTAGATCACCGGGGTCAGCGTCTCGTGCCCGACGATCAGAACGATCAGGCTTGCGTAGAGCTTCCCGAGCAGGGCGCCCATGAACAGCGAGGCGAAGAACAACCCGCCGCGGAAGCCGGAGCCGATCGACACCGCCGTCGCAACGACTTTCATGACGAAGAGCGCCACCAGCATCATGACCGGCGTGTCGTGGCTGAGGTTGAGGTGCAGCGCCCCGTGTCCGCCGGAAAGCACCTGCGGCGAGAGCGTGGCCAGCGCGCCGACCACCAGCCCGCCGATCGGCGGACGCAGCGGGGCGGCGATCGCGCTGCGCCGCGCCAGCTCCTCGGTCAGCGAGACGCCTTTCATGACCAGGATGCCGACGCCGGCGGCAAGGGCGCCGAGGACGATGGCCGGCAGGTAATCGGCCGGCACGACCTCGCCGAAACTGCCGATGTCGATCGTGAAAGAATCGCCCCAGAGGAGACGGGTCACGAGGTTCGCGACGAGGGCGGAGACGACGACAGGTGTCAGCGACACGATCGTATAGGTGCCGATGATCAGCTCGAAGGCGTAGAAGGCGCCGGTCAGGGGGGCGTTGAAGGCGGCGGCGATGGCACCCGCCGCGCCGCAGCCGAGCAGGATCCGAAGATCGCCACGCCGAAGCTCCAGCTTGATCCCAAGCTTGGAGGCGATGCCGGAGGCAAGCTGCGTATAGCCGGCTTCCAGACCGACGGAGGCACCGAAGCCGTTCGAGACGAGGTTCTGCACCGCGACGATAATGCTGTCGGTCAGAGACAGCCGGCCGCCATGCAGGGCGTTGGCCTCGATCGGATCGAGCATCGGCTTCTTTCGCCAGGAGGCCAGCATCAGCATGATCAGGCCGAGCAGGATGCCGCCGACGATGGGTGCGATGAAGGTGGCGATCTCGCCCTTCAGATCGGACGAGCTCAGCCGCTCATATTCGCCGATGCCGAAGATCGTGCGGTGCAGCTGCAGCGACACGAAGCTCATGGCAATGACCGCCAGCCCGGAGGTCAGCCCGACAACAATGCCGGCGAAGACGAGGCCGAGCTCGCTGCGCCGCGCGAAGAGGCGCAGTTCGCTCAGGCGCGTCACCCGGCGCGGCACGGCCGCTAGACGGGCAAGGAGGGGCTTCAGGCGGATCTGCATGCGGCGTGCGGGCCTCATCTGCGCGGCGGTCCGGCGGTCGCCGCTCTCACGCTGTCGAGATAGGGCATCGATTGACTTGATCCAGGCAAAAGCATAACCATCTCTTATGGATGGTTCCCGCCGCCGAGCACGCGTCGGGAGGACGTTTTCTCCTCATCGTCCCGCATGCGGGCGGCAGGGAGAAGGCGGACATGGGAATGTGACGGGATGGACCCAGCCAGGGCATCCTTATCGCAGCCGACCCCGCGACTGTAGAACGGTCAGGGTTCGCCATCCGGTTCGACAGCCGTCGAGCGGCAGATGCCGGCGCATGGGGCGCGGGCGGTGCGGCAGGCGGCAGAGCCGGAAAAGCCACTGGAGCCGCGGTTTTGCGATCAACCGGGGTCGGACGCCTCTTCTTCTACGAATCGTCCACCTCTTCGCAGAACCATCAGGCGCCGGGAAGGCGAGGTGAACCTGCTGGCGGGGAATGGGAGCTCGGTCTCCTGTTCCCCGCCTCCACCCGTGAGCCAGGAGACCTGCCAGCCACAGCGCATTGTCCTTAGGGCGATGCCGGACAGAGGTGCCTGACCGGAGGTTGTCGTGGCGAACAGTGATCTTTCCGGGACGCGCGAGCGCGCCGCCGGCTTCCATTTCTTTCTGCAACTCCCTTCTTTCGGGCACGGGGCGATCATGGCCCGGCAGGCGATGCCGTGAGCGGGCTTTCCGGCGGCACTGTCCTGGTGCTGGGCGGCGCGCGCTCGGGCAAGTCGGCCTTTGCCGAGACCCTGGCGCGCGACAGCGGTCATGCGCGCCACTATCTGGCGACGGGCCGGGCCTTCGATGACGAAATGCAGGCCCGTATTGCCAGCCACCGCTCAAGCCGCGGCGAAGGCTGGACGACGCATGAGGAACCCCTCGATCTCCTCGGCCGTCTTGCTGCGATCGATGATCCGGCCACGGTCGTGCTCGTCGATTGCCTGACGCTGTGGGTCACCAATCTCATGCTGGAGGAGCGCGATGTCGACGCCGAGAGCGCGCGCCTTGCCGCTGCCCTACCGGGTTTTCGCAGCATGCTCGTCTTCGTGTCCAATGAGGTTGGTCTCGGCATCGTGCCGGACAACGCCATGGCCCGGGCGTTCCGCGACCATGCCGGGCGACTTCACCAGATGATCGCGGCTCGGGCCCGCACCGTCTATTTCGTGGCGGCCGGTCTGCCGCTCAAGATGAAAGGTTGATCCATGTCCCACCCCTCGCACGGCAAGATTCCGGCGACCGTCATCACCGGCTTTCTCGGCGCCGGCAAGACGACGATGATCCGCAACATTCTCGAAAACGCCGGTGGCCGCCGTATTGCGCTGATCATCAACGAGTTCGGTGATCTCGGCGTCGATGGCGAGGTTCTCAAAGGCTGCGGCGCTGAAGCCTGCAGCGAGGACGACATCATCGAGCTTACCAATGGCTGCATCTGCTGCACGGTGGCCGACGACTTCATCCCCACCATGACGAAGCTCCTGGAGCGCGAGGGGAGGCCGGACCATATCGTCATCGAGACATCCGGGCTTGCCTTGCCGCAGCCGCTGATCAACGCCTTCAACTGGCCGGAAATCCGCACGCAGGTGACGGTGGATGGCGTGGTCACGGTTGTCGACAGCGCGGCGGTGGCGGCCGGCCGGTTCGCCGATGATCACGACAAGGTCGATGCGCTGCGGGCCGAGGACGATGCGCTCGACCATGAAAGCCCGCTCGAGGAGCTCTTCGAGGATCAGCTGACCGCCGCCGACCTGATCGTCCTCAACAAGACCGACCTGATCGATGCCGACGGGCTTGCCGCCGTGCGCGCGGCCGTGACCGCCCACGGCAACCGCCGGCCGTCAATGATCGAGGCGCGCAACGGCGCGGTCCCGGCCTCGGTCCTGCTTGGCCTCGGGGTCGGCACCGAAGCCGATATCGCCAACCGCAAGTCCCATCACGAGCTGGAGCATGAGGCCGGCGAGGAGCACGACCATGACGAGTTTTCGAGCTTCGTGGTCAGCCTCGGTGCCATCGCCGATCCCGCCGCCTTCGTGTCCCGGCTGAAGAACGTCATCGCCGAGCATGATGTGCTGCGGCTGAAGGGGTTCGTCGAGGTGCCGGCCAAGCCGATGCGGCTGCAGATCCAGGCCGTCGGCAGCCGGGTGGACACCCATTACGACCGCGCCTGGACGCCCGTCGAGCCGCGCGGCACCCGGCTGGTGGTCATCGGTCTCGCCGAAATGGATGAGGCGGCCGTCCGCACCGCCATCGGCGTCGCCGCCGAAGCGGCATCGGCGAAGGCGTGACGATCCGCATGGGGGCGAGGGGCGTCAGCGCAAGGGTGCTTGAGAGCGGGAGCAAGGCTTCCGCCTCGCAACACCCCCTCTGCCTGCCGGCATCTCCCCCACGAGGGGGGAGAGCGCTGGGGGCGCCGGCAGGGCCAGGCCTGAAGCGTCGAGGTCGGCGCGCGCGCGCGATCGAGATTTTGACCCAGACGCGCGCAGGCGGCCAGAACCCCCTCCGCCCGAAAGGAAGCGACGGTCCCACCCCCCGGTCTCTCCTCCCTTGTGGGGGAGATGGCCGGCAGGCCAGAGGGGGACTCTGCCACTTTGCCCTGCCTCGTCCCGTCCGCCATTCCTGCAGCCTGAAAGCCTGATCCATGCATCTCTTGCTTGCCCAGAAGGGGACGATTGCGGATGGGGAGGAGGCGGTGGATCTCGGCCAGTCGCCGGGCGACATTCTCTTCCTCTCTGCCGCGGATACGGAGCTTTCGGCACTCACCGCCGCGCAAGCCGGCGTGACGACCGGCCTCACCCTGCGGGTGGCGAGCCTTCTGTCGCTGAAGCACCCGATGTCGGTCGATGCCTATGTGGAGCGGACGGCGCGTCATGCGCGGTTGATCCTCGTGCGGGCGCTCGGCGGCGCCAGCTATTTCCCCTATCTGCTGGAAGCCCTTCATGCCACCGCTGTTGCCCATCGCATCCCGATTGCGGTTCTGCCCGGCTACGACAAGCCCGATCCGGGGCTCGACGCCGTCTCGACGGTTTCTGCCGAGGACCGGGCGGCGATGCTCGCCTATTTCAGCGAGGGCGGGGCGGAGAACATGGCGCGGCTGCTCGCCTTCGCCGGGGCGCTCGTGACGGGCGCGGAGCGGCCGGGGGCGGCGGTGCCGTTGCTCAAGGCCGGCATCTGGTGGCCGGGCGAGGGCGTGATCGACGCCGCGCGTTGGCAGGCCCTTTCCGGCGGGTCGGAGCGGCCGCTTTCCGCCGTCTGCTTCTATCGTGCGCTCGTCCAGAGCGGCGAGACGAAGGCGATCGACGCGCTGATCGAAGGGCTCGAGGCCGAAGGGCTGCGGGTCCTGCCGATCTTCGTGTCGAGCCTCAAGGACCCGCCGGCGATCGGAACGGTGGAGGCGCTGTTCAGCCAGTCGCCACCCGATATCGTGCTGAATGCCACCGGCTTTGCCGTTTCGGCCCCGGGCTCGGGCAAGAGCGGCACGGTGCTGGAGATGACCGGAGCGCCGGTGCTTCAGCTGGTGCTTTCCGCCTCGACGGAGACGCAGTGGCAGGCTTCCAGCCAGGGGCTGATGGCCCGCGACCTGGCCATGAACGTCGCCCTGCCGGAGGTGGACGGCCGCATCCTCGCCCGCGCCATCTCCTTCAAGGCGCCGGCCCGGCATGATCCGAACGTCGATGCGACGCTGGTCGGCCATCAGCCGCGGGCCGACCGCATCGCCTTCGTCGCCGCGCTTGCCGCCAACTGGGCGCAGCTGCGGCGCATGAAGGCCAAGGATCGGCGGATCGCGCTGGTGCTGGCAAACTATCCCAACCGCGATGGCCGGCTCGGCAACGGCGTCGGGCTCGACACGCCGGCCGGCACGCTTGAAGTGCTGCGCGCCCTTGAGGCCGCCGGCTACCCCGTCGCCGACCTGCCGGAAAGCGGCGATGCCCTGATCACGCACCTGATGGAAGGGCCGACCAATGCCGCGCGCGACGGCCGCGTGGTGCGGGAAAAGCTTTCCCTCAACGACTACAGGGACTTCCTCGCCAGCCTTCCCCTTCAGATTCAAGATGAGATCGCGGCCCGCTGGGGCGCGCCGGAGGCCGATCCCTTCTTCCACGATGGCGCCTTCGCCCTGCCGCTTGCCCGCTTCGGCGCCGTCATGGTCGGAATCCAACCCGCGCGCGGCTATGAGATCGACCCGAAGGAGACCTATCATTCGCCGGATCTCGTGCCGCCGCATGGCTATCTGGCGGTCTACGCCTTCCTGCGCCGCGTGTTCCGGGCGTCCGCCATCGTCCACATGGGCAAGCACGGCAATCTCGAATGGCTGCCGGGCAAGGCGCTGGCGCTTTCCGAACTCTGCTATCCGGAGGCGATCCTCGGTCCTGTGCCGCATCTCTATCCGTTTATCGTCAACGATCCCGGCGAGGGCACCCAGGCCAAGCGCCGCACCAGCGCCGTCATCGTCGACCATCTGACGCCGCCGCTGACAAGGGCCGAAAGCTACGGTGCCTTGAAGGACCTGGAGGCGCTGGTCGATGAATATTACGACGCGGCCGGCGGCGATCCGCGCCGCCTGCGGCTGCTTTCCCGCCAAATCCTCGACTTGGTGCGCGACATCGGGCTCGATGCCGATGCCGGGATCGCCGCAGGCGACGGCGAAACGGAGGCGCTGAAAAAGCTCGATGCCTACCTCTGCGACCTGAAGGAGATGCAGATTCGCGACGGTCTGCACATCTTCGGCATATCGCCGACCGGCCGGCTGCTGACCGATCTGACCGTCTCGCTTGCCCGTGTGCCGCGTGGTGCGGGCGAGGGCGGTGACGCCAGCCTGCAGCGCGCCATCGCCCGCGATGCCGGCCTCGCGGACTTGAATGGGAATCCCTTCGACCCGCTCGACTGCGACCCGTCCGACCTCTGGTCGGGTGCTCGACCGCCCGCGTTGGAGAGCGTGGACGACGCGCCCTGGCGCAGTGCCGGCGACACGGTGGAGCGGATCGAGCGTCTGGCGTCAGGGCTCGTTGCGGGCGCGATTGCCTGTCCCGATGGCTGGAGCGCGACGCGTGCCGTGCTGGACATGGTCGAAACGCGGCTGAAGCCGGCCATCGTCGCTTGCGGCGCGGCCGAGATCCGGGCGCTGATGGACGGGCTCGACGGGCGCTTCGTGCCGCCCGGCCCTTCCGGCGCGCCGACCCGCGGACGGCCGGATGTGCTGCCGACCGGCCGAAACTTCTACTCGGTCGACAGCCGCGCGGTTCCGACGCCGGCCGCCTTCGAGCTCGGCTGCAAGTCGGCCGAGCTTCTGATCCGCCGCTATCTGCAGGACCATGGCGAGTGGCCGACCTCGATCGGGCTGACGGCCTGGGGAACGGCCAATATGCGCACCGGCGGCGACGATCTGGCTCAGGCTCTGGCCCTGATCGGGGCCAAGCCGCTCTGGGATCCGATGTCGCGCCGCGTCACCGGCTACGAGATCGTGCCGCTGGCGGTTCTGGACCGTCCGCGCGTCGATGTGACCTTGCGTGTCTCCGGCTTTTTCCGCGATGCCTTCCCCGACCAGATCGCGCTTTTCGACAGTGCGGTAAGGGCCATCGGCGCGCTGGACGAGGAGGATGCGGACAATGCGATCGCCGCCCGCATCCGCCGCGAGGTGGCAGCGATGACGGAGAAGGGCGTGCCGGCAACGCTGGCGGAACGCCGAGCCTCCTACCGCGTGTTCGGGGCCAAGCCGGGCGCCTATGGCGCGGGGCTGCAGGCGCTGATCGACAGCGATGCCTGGGAAGAGACCGGCGAGCTGGCCGATGCCTATCTCACATGGGGCGGCTATGCCTATGGGGCGGGCGAGGACGGCAAGCGCGAGCGCGACCTGTTCGAAGCGCGCCTGTCCACCGTTCAGGCCGTGGTGCAGAACCAGGACAACCGCGAACACGACCTGCTCGACAGCGACGACTACTACCAGTTCGAGGGCGGCATGAGCACGGCGGTGCTGGCCCTGACAGGCGCCCGGCCCGCCGCCTACCACAACGACCACTCCCGTCCCGAGCGGCCGGTGATCCGCTCGCTGGAGGAGGAGCTGGCGCGGGTGGTGCGCGCACGCGCCGTCAATCCGAAATGGATCGCCGGCATGATGCGGCATGGCTACAAGGGCGCCTTCGAGATCGCCGCAACGGTCGATTATCTCTACGCCTTCGCCGCCACCACCGGCGCGGTCCGCGATGCCCACTTCGAGGCGGTCTACAATGCCTATGTGGCCGACGAGACGGTGCGCCGCTTCATGGAGCAGCACAATCCGGCCGCATTCCGCGAGATGACGCAGACGCTGATCCGCGCCATTGATCGGGGGCTCTGGCGGCCGCGCTCCAACTCCGCACGCTTCGATCTGAGCGAGGCGGGACAGCAGAAACTGGCCTCCTGACGGCAGGCGACGAAGGACGATGGGAAGAGGGACGATGAGCGACATCACCGACAGGGAGCCGACATCCGGCGCGCAGCCGGAAGGGGCACAGCAGCAGGCCGCGGAGGGCCTTGCGCCGGACGACGCCCGCCACGCCATGAAGATGGCGAAGAAGAAGACGGCGCGCGAAAAGATCATGGCGACCAAGACGGGCGAGAAGGGCCTGATCATCGTCCACACCGGCAAGGGCAAGGGCAAGTCCACCGCCGGCTTCGGCATGATCTTCCGCCACATCGCCTATGGCATGCCTTCGGCCGTGGTACAGTTCATCAAGGGCGCGTGGGAGACCGGGGAGCGCACCCTAATTGAACGGAATTTTCCCGATCTCTGCCAGTTCTACACTCTGGGCGAGGGATTTACCTGGGACACGCAGGACCGGGCCCGCGATGTTGCCATGGCGCAGAAGGCCTGGGAGGTTTCCAAGACCCTGATCCGCGATCCGCGCAACTCCATGGTGCTCCTGGATGAAATCAACATCGCCCTGCGATATGACTATCTCGACATGGGCGAGGTCGTGCGCTTCCTTCAGGAGGAGAAGCCGCCGATGACGCATGTGGTGCTGACCGGCCGCAATGCCCGCGAGGAACTGATCGAGATCGCCGATCTGGTGACCGAGATGGAGCTGATCAAGCATCCGTTCCGCTCCGGCATCAAGGCTCAGAAGGGCGTGGAATATTGATCCCTGGCGCGTCTTCGATGATCACGGGATCGTCGAGGAGGAGCCAAGCGTCTTGTTCGTCCCGCATCGTGCGGCGCCGAAAGGGCCGCGCTGAGGCGGACATGCTCTAGAACCCCATCCACAGGCGGATGGGGTGGCTGGGGTCGGCGAGCAGCCGGATGGCGAGCGCGATGCAGGTGACGACCAAGAGCGGCTTGATGACCTTGGCGCCGCGCTTCATCGCGAAGCCGGAGCCGAGCTGTGCGCCGAGGAACTGGCCGACGCCCATCGTCAGCCCCACCTTCCAGAGTACCACTCCATAGGCCAGGAATACCGCGAACCCGCCGACATTGGAGCCGAAGTTCAGGAACTTGGTATGCGCGGTCGCCTTCAGCACGCCGAAGCCGGCCAGTGCGATGAAGGACAGCATGAAGAAGGATCCGGTGCCCGGACCGAAGATGCCGTCATAGAAGCCGATGAGCGGGACCACGGTGAGGCCGAAGACGAAGGGCGAGATGCGCTGCAGGCGGTCGACATCGGCGACATTGGGCTTGAGCGCGAAGTAGAGCGCGATGCCGATCAGGAGGAGCGGCAGGACGGCGCGCAGCACCGCGCCGGGAACGATGGTGGCCACCAGCGCGCCGAGAATGGCGCCGAGGCAGGCGAGCAGCGCCATCGGCAGCTGCTCTCTCAGCCGGACATGGCCGTGGCGCGCATAGGCGATGCTCGCCGAGCCGGAGCCGAACAGCGATTGCAGCTTGTTGGTGCCGAGCGTTTCCAGCGGCGGAATGCCGGCGATCAGCATGGCGGGGATGGTAATCATCCCGCCGCCGCCGGCAATCGAATCAATAAAGCCGGCGAGGAAGGCGGCAGCGAACAGGAAGACGAGGAGATGAAGGGCGAGATCGGTCACGGGCTGCGCTCATGCGGCGGGGTGCCCGCTTGTGGCAGAGCGCGTCCGGAAAGGGAAGCCTTGCCGAACCATCGCCGCACGAACCCCGAATTGCGACGGCGGATGACGGCCCCGGGTTTGACCCCGCCGAGGCGGCTGGCCTACAAGGGAGGCAAGACGGCGCTGTCAGTGCGTCCGGTGCGGCCGACCGAATCCGGGGCCAGGCCGGAACTGTCTCGATCCCCCGGGGTGTCGTCCCCGGTCGGTCCGCAGGCGCGGCAGCGACAGGGCATGGCGCATAGCCATGGGGCCGGAGGGGGAGGACAAACGCCATGACCATGCTGAACGACGGGCTCGTGCTCGGCCTCGGCTGCGAAAGCGGAACCGGCTTTGCCGAACTCCTGGCTCTGGCCGAGGAGGCGCTGTCCGCCGCCCCGTCCGGTCCCCTGCGGGCGATCGTCTCGATCGACGGGCGCGCACGCGAACCCGCCTTGCTGGCGCTCGCCCGCCATTTCCAGTGCCTGTTCCTCTCCTTTCCCGCGGCAAGGCTGGAGGCTGAAACGCCGCGCCTCGCAACCCCCTCGGAACTCGTCTTCCGCCATGTCGGCTGCCACGGCGTCGCCGAAGCCGCCGCCCTTGCCGCCGGAGGCGCAACCGCGCAGCTGGTGGTCCCGAAGCAGCGCTCCCGTCATGCGACCGCGGCGGTCGCCCAGGTCGATCACGCGCAAGTTCAAAAACTTGGCCTGTTCTCCTCCCAAAACAAATCCGCAGGTTCAGACATCGAATCACTTCCCTTTGGCCAAACGCCTGATCTGCCAGCAGTCGACCCTCCAACGCACCGCAGAAACCCCATTCGGCCTGCCGGCCATTTCCCCCACAAGGGCGGAGAGACCGCGGGGCAGGCGCTCGGCAGGTCGGAGGCGCATGACCGTGTCGATGTCGACGTTCAGCCGACACCGGCGCCCCCAGCGCTCTCCCCCCTTGTGGGGGAGATGCCGGCAGGCAGAGGGGGTGTTGCGGCTCTTGCCGAGACGATAGACAGCGCGGGGCTCGTCTCGTGATGGCGGGGCTCTTTGCGGGGTTGCCGGTTCTTCAGCCGGGCAGTGTGTGGCTGGTGGGGGCAGGGCCGGGCGATCCGGGGCTGTTGACGCTGCATGCCGTGCACGGGCTGCAGCAGGCGGATGTGATCGTCCATGACGCGCTGGTCGATGCGGCCTGCCTGTCCTTCGCGCGGCCCGGCGCGGTGCTCGAATTTGCGGGGAAGCGGGGTGGCAAGCCCTCGCCGAAGCAGCGCGATATCTCGCGCCGCCTGGTGGAGCTGGCGCGGGCCGGCAAGCGGGTGCTGCGGCTGAAGGGCGGCGATCCGCTGGTGTTCGGCCGGGGCGGGGAAGAGGCGCTGACGCTCGTCGAGCACGGCATTCCCTTCCGCATCGTCCCCGGCATTACCGCCGGTATCGGCGGCCTCGCCTATGCGGGCATCCCGGTCACGCATCGCGACGTGACCCATGTCGTGACCTTTCTCACCGGCCATGATTCCTCCGGCCTCGTGCCGGACCGGGTGGATTGGGCATCGGTGGCCAAGGGCTCCCCGGTAATCGTCATGTATATGGCCATGAAGCATCTCGGCACGATCACCGCCAATCTGCTGGCCGCAGGACGGGGGGCGGACGAGCCGCTCGCCTTCGTTTGCGGTGCCTCGACCGGCAGCCAGCGGGTTCTGGAAACGACGCTTGGCGAAGCGCCGGAGGCGGCGCGGGCAGCCGGGCTGGAGCCGCCGGCGATCGTGGTTCTGGGCGAGGTCGTTCGCCTGCGCGCCTCGCTCGATTGGCTGGGCGCGCTCGAAGGACGCATCCTGTCTGCCGAAACACCGTTCCACCCGGCACTCAAGGATCCGGCATGAGCGGCCTCCTGATTGCAGCTCCGTCTTCCGGCTCGGGGAAAACGACGATCACGCTCGGGCTGCTGCGCGCGCTCCGCCGGCGCGGCGTCACTGTGGCGCCCGGCAAGGCCGGGCCGGATTACATCGATCCCGCCTTCCACAGTGCCGCCTCGGGCCGCGCCTGCCTGAACTACGACCCCTGGGCCATGGCGCCGCCGCATCTGATCGCCCAGGCGCGGCGGGCGAGCGCTGCGGCAGAGATCCTGGTGATCGAGGCGATGATGGGCCTCTTCGACGGCGCCCGCGACGGCAGCGGTTCTGCCGCCGATCTCGCCGCCACGCTTGGCCTGCCGGTCGTGCTCGTCGTCGATTGCGGCCGCATGGCGCAGTCGGTCGCCGCGCTCGTCGGCGGCTATCGCAGCTTCCGCGCCGATATCCGTGTCGCGGGCGTCATCCTCAACAAGGTCGGTGGCGACCGTCACGAGGCCATGCTGCGGGCTGCGTTGGACACCATCGCCATTCCGGTGCTCGGCATCATCGGCCGAAATGCGGCGCTGGCGCTGCCGGAGCGGCATCTGGGCCTCGTGCAGGCGGGGGAACATGCGGGGCTGGAGAGCTTCATCGATGGCGCCGCGGATGCGGTTGCGGCCGGCTGCGATCTTGAGGCGCTGCTGGCGCTCGGCGCGGCGGCCCGCATGCCGTTGGCCGATTTCGGCGATTATCTGCCGCTTCCGCCGCTCGGCCAGCGGATCGCGATCGCCGCCGATGTCGCCTTTGCCTTTACCTACGAGCATGTGCTGGCCGGCTGGCGCCGCGCGGGCGCGGAAATCCTGCCCTTCTCGCCGCTCGCCGACGAGGCGCCGGACGAGCGGGCCGATGCCGTCTATCTGCCGGGCGGCTATCCGGAGCTTCATGCCGGCCGGCTCTCCGCTGCGGATCGCTTCCGCGCCGGCATGCAGGCGGCCGCCACACGCGGTGCGGCGATCTTTGGCGAATGCGGGGGCTACATGACGCTCGGCGAAGGGCTGATTGGCGCGGACGGCACGCGCCACGCCATGCTCGGCTTGCTGCCGCTCACCACCAGCTTTGCCGAACGGCGGCGCCACCTGGGCTACCGCCGATTGACGCCGCTCGGCGGTGCCCCTTTCGATGCACCGTTGATGGGGCACGAGTTCCATTACGCCACCATCGTCAGCGAAGGCGCGGCAGACCGCCTTTTCGCGGTGACCGATGCCGCCGGCACGGACCTGCCGCCGGCGGGCTTGCGCCGGGGTGCCGTGGCCGGGTCCTTCATGCATCTGATCGACCGGGCCGAGGCCTGACCATGGCGTCTGCGATCCTCCATGGCGGCGGCGTCGCTGCGGCAGCCGCCCTTTACGGCGGCGACCCCGTAGACTGGCTGGATCTGTCGACCGGGCTCAACCCGCTGCCGCCGGAGCTTCCCGACCTCGCGCCCCGGATCTGGCACCGGCTGCCCGATGCCGATCTGCTCATGGCCACGCGCCAGGCGGCGGCCGCCTTCTATGGTGCGCAGGCTTGCCTGCCGCTGGCTGTTCCGGGCACCCAGGCGGCCATCCAGCATCTGCCACGGCTGGTGCCCGCTGGCGGCACGGCGGCGATCCTCGAGCCGACCTATGGCGAATACCGCCGCGTGCTGACGGAGGCGGGCCTGCCGGTCGTTGCCTGCAGCGGGCTGGAGGCGATCCCGGAGACGGCCGGTCTGGTCGTCGTCGTCAACCCGAACAATCCGACCGGGCGGCAGCTGCCCCGCGCGGCATTGCTGGCGCTGGCTGCGAGGCTCGCGGAGGGGGGCGGCCTGCTCGTGGTGGATGAGGCCTTTGCCGATGTCGCGCCGCAGGAGAGCCTGTCCGACGTCGCGGGGCGTCATCCCGGCCTGCTCGTCTTCCGCTCTTTCGGCAAATTCTTTGGGCTGGCGGGCATCCGGCTCGGCTTCGTTCTTGGCCCGGAGCGAATCCTTCATGCAATCAGCGATGCGCTCGGGCCCTGGGCAGTCTCCGGCCCTGCGCTTGCCGTGGCGCAGGCGGTGTTCACTCAACCCAGCCAGCTGATCCGCAGCCGCATCCTGGAGCGGCACGAGAGTCTCCATCACGTGCTGACGACGGCAGGCTTGACGATCGCAGGCGGAACGGCCCTATTTGCCCTGATCGAGCTCGACGGCGCGGCAGCGCTGCACGAGCACCTGTGCCGGCGCCATATTCTCACGCGCCGGTTCGACTATGCGCCCCGCTGGCTGCGCCTGGGTCTGAGCCCGGATGAGGCCGGCGACGCGCGGCTGGCAGTGGCCCTGGCTGCCTGGCAGCCGAAACCGGGAGCGTGACCATGCAACTTGCCTTGCTTGCCGCCGCGCTGATCCTCGATCGGCTGCTCGGCGATCCGGACTGGCTCTGGCGACGCCTCCCGCACCCGGTCGTGCTGTTCGGCGCCGTCATCGGCTTTTTGGATCGGCGGCTGAACAAGGAGACGGCGAGCGATGCCGCGCGCCGCAGTCGCGGCGTCGTGGCGCTGCTCATCGCCTTGCTGCTCGCGATCCTGATCGGCCTCCTTCTCCAGGTCCTGCTGCGCTCGTTCGGTTTTGTCGGCGCACTGGCGGAGATCGTGGTGGTGGCGGTGCTTCTTGCACAGAAGAGCCTGTCCGATCACGTGCTGGCCGTGTCCAAGGCTCTCTGGAACGGCGGGCTGGAAGAGGGGCGGCGCGCGGTGTCGATGATCGTCGGGCGCGATCCCGCAACGCTCGACCAACCGGCCATTTGCCGGGCGGCGATCGAGAGCCTGGCCGAGAACTTCTCGGACGGCGTCATCGCGCCGGCCTTCTGGTATGCGCTGGGCGGGCTGCCCGGCCTCTTCGCCTACAAGATGCTGAACACGGCCGATTCGATGATCGGTCACAAGACACCCCGGTACCTGGCTTTCGGCTGGGCAGCGGCGCGCCTGGACGATGTGGCCAACCTGCCGGCCGCCCGTCTCTCCGCCGGCCTGATCGCGCTCGGCGCGCTGCCGGTGCGCGGCCGCAAGGCCGGATGGCGCGCGCTCAAGGTGGCGTTCAGCGACCATGGCCTGCATCGATCGCCCAATTCCGGCTGGCCGGAGGCCGCCATGGCCGGCGCGCTCGGACTCCAGCTCGCCGGTCCGCGTGTCTACAATGGCGAGGTCGTCGACGAGCCGATGATGAATGCCGCCGGTCGGGGCGAGGCGCGGGTCGAGGACATCAAGAAGGCCGTCGCCATCTTCCATGCGAGCTGCAGTTCGGCGCTTGTCGCGGTCCTCGCGCTTTCCTTCCTCGCGCTTGCCTGATGCCGCTCGAAACCTTGCGTGCGGGGGATCGAATTTAGGGTTTCCTCATAGATTGCCGATAGTCTTGCAGCCGGGATGCGCCCGGGGGCGGGTGCTGCAGCGATGGGGGATGCTATGCGGTGGGGTATCTTGGTCACGCTCGGGTTTCTGGCTCTTTTCGCCGGGTCGAGACAGGCAGAGGCGGCGATGCTCGTCGCCACGGTCAGCCTTTCGAGCCAGACAATGACGGTGACGCAGGACGGGGTCCTGCGCTATCGCTGGAAGGTGTCAACCGCACGGCGCGGCTATGTGACGCCGCAGGGAAGCTGGAGCGCGAAGTGGCTGTCGCGCGATCATCATTCGAAAAAATACGACAATGCGCCGATGCCCTATGCCGTCTTCTTCAACGGCGGCTATGCGGTCCACGCCACCTTCGATCTCAAGCGGCTCGGCAGCCCGGCCTCGCATGGCTGCGTGCGGCTTCACCCCGACAACGCCGCGGAGTTCTTCGCCATGACCGCGAGCAGCGGGCTGGCCAATACGCGGATCGTCATCGGGCAGTAGGAGCGGATCGACTTACCGAGAAAATCGCTGTGGGCCCTCAAGGACCATTGGCTTTTGCCGAGCATTTACCTATAGCTCTGGCAAAACACCGATAAGACGAGGTCCAGCGTGACAGCTACATTCGACAAGGTCGCCGACATCATCGCAGAAACCAGCGAAATCGACCGCGCGGCGATCACGCCGGAAAGCCACACGATCGATGACCTCGGCATCGACAGCCTCGACTTCCTCGACATCGTCTTCGCGATCGACAAGGAATTCGGCATCAAGATTCCGCTGGAGCAGTGGACCCAGGATGTGAACGAGGGCAAGGTTTCGACCGAGGAATATTTCGTTCTCAAGAACCTCTGCGCCAAGATCGACGCGCTGCGCGCCGCCAAGGCCTGAGCCGGACCGACCCATGCCTTCGATGCCGCCGTCGCTTGACAGGCGGCATCGTCATTTCTACTGACGGGGCGCCGCACCGGCGCGGCCCGTGCGGCAGCGCTTCCTGGCCGCCTCGGTCGTTTGCGAAAGCCCGCGCTTGGCGCCGGGGCAATGCGGCGATCAGCCCAGCCGGATCGCTGCCGGGAAAGTCTGTGCCATGCTGCTTGAATATTTCCAGATGATCGATCGCGTCGACGCCGTCGATCTTTCTGCCGGCCATTTGTCGGCGCGCTCGGTCGTGCCGGCCGCAAGCCCGGTCTTCGAAGGCCATTTTCCCGGCTATCCGCTGGTGCCCGGCGTGCTGCTGATCGAAACCATGGCGCAGGCCTCCGGCTTCCTCGTGCTGGCCGCCACCAATTTCGCCGCCATGCCCTTCCTGATGTCGGTCGATGGCGCAAAGATGCGCTCCTTCGTGGAGCCCAATGCCGTGCTCGACATCGAGGCGCATCTCGAACATGACGGCTCCGGCTTTGCCGTGACCAGGGCAAAGATTTCCTCGGCCGGCAAGCGCGTCGCCGATGCACAGTTGAAGCTGAGGACCATGCCCTTCGACCAGGTTCCGCTGGCCGCCATCGTGCGGGGCCGGGCGGAAGAGGTAGGGCTGATGGCGGCCATGGCCGCGTCGGGCAGAGCAGGGGAAGGCGCATGACAGCCGCAAACGACGTCGTCATCACGGGCATCGGCATCGTCACCTCCCAGGGCGTGGGCATTGCCCCGCATCGCTCCTTGCTGACCGCCTCGTCCGCGCCGGAGGTGGTGGTCGAGACCGAGCGTTTCGCCCCCTATCCGATCCATCCGCTGCCGGCGATCGACTGGTCGGCCCAGATCCCCAAGCGCGGCGACCAGCGGCAGATGGAAAACTGGCAGCGGCTCGGCGTTTTCTCGGCCGGGCTTGCCCTCGATGATGCCGGGCTGAAGGACGATATCGAGGCTTGCGGCACGATGGACATGATCGTTGCCGCTGGCGGCGGCGAACGCGACATCGCCGTCGATAGCCTGATTGTCGACGAGGCGCTGAAGCGCAACGACCGCGAGCAGCTGCTGAATGAGAAATTGACGACGGAATTGCGGCCGACCCTCTTCCTCGCCCAGCTCTCCAATCTGCTGGCCGGCAATATTTCGATCGTTCACAAGGTCACCGGCTCCTCCCGCACCTTCATGGGCGAGGAAGCGGCCGGCATCTCCGCCGTCGAAACCGCCTTTGCCCGGATCAAGGCGGGCCAATCCACTCATACGCTTGTCGGCGGCGCGCTGTCGGCCGAGCGGCTGGACATCGTGCTGCTGATCGAAGCGATCGGCGGTCACGCCATCGGCCGATGGTCGCCACTCTGGTCCCGCGTCGATGGCGAGGGAGGCGGGGTGATCCTCGGCTCGATCGGCGCCTTCCTGGTGCTGGAATCGCGCGCCCATGCCGAGGCGCGCCAGGCGCGAATCTATGCCACGATCGACGCCATCGAGGGCGATCGCGGCAGCCGTGACGAGGGCCGGCTCGAAGCGCGTCTCGACCGCATGACCGAAGGGTTGACTGGCGAAGGGACGATCGTCTTTTCCGGCGCCAGCGGGCTCTCCGCCCTCTCGGCGCGGGAAAAGGCCTATCTCGACCGCAGGCTTCCCGGCGCGCCGGTGCGCGGCTATGCGGGCTTTGCCGGCCACGGCATCGAAGCGCAGTTTCCGCTGGGCTTGGCCCTTGCCGCCCTTTCGCTCGAATCCAGTGCCCGCGTGCCGGCTTTCGATCCGACGGAGGACGCGCAGGGTGAACCCGCCACACGCGCGATCGTCACCACCATCGGCCATCAGCGCGGCGAGGGCATTGCGGTTCTCGTCAAGGAGACAGGGGAGGGGCGGGCATGAGCCGCGCGACCACGGATCATCTCGGCCGTCCGCTGATCGCGGTCACAGGCATGGGCATCATGACCTCGCTCGGCCAGGGTCTTGCCGACAACTGGGCGGCGCTGACCGGCGGCGTGTCCGGCATCCACAAGATCACCCGCTTCCCGACCGACGGGCTTTCGACGCGCATTTCCGGCACGGTCGATTTTCTCGATGTCCCCGTCAACAATGCGGTCGAGCGCTCCTATGCGATGGCGCGCGAAACCGTGCTCGAGGCGCTGTCGATGGCCGGTCTCGGCGGCGATTTCGGCGGACCGCTGTTTCTTGCTGCCCCGCCGATCGAGCCGGAATGGAGCGCCCGCTTCGCGCTTGCCGATCGCGCAGGACCCTCCGTTCGCCCGGGCGACGCCTATGATCGGTTCCTGGCCGCCATGCGCGTCCGCCCGGATCCTGTCTTCCACGAGGCAAGCCTGTTCGGCGCCATTTCCGAACGGCTGGCCGATCGGTTCGGGACGCGCGGCCTGCCGGTCACGCTCTCGACCGCCTGTGCCTCCGGCGCAACGGCGATCCAGCTCGGCGTCGAAGCGATTCGCCAGGGGCGCACCGACCGGGCGCTGACGGTGGCGACCGACGGGTCGGTCAGCGCCGAAGCCTTGATCCGCTTCTCGCTGCTTTCCGCCCTGTCGACGCAGAACGACCCGCCGGAAAAGGCATCCAAGCCCTTTACCAAGGATCGCGACGGCTTCGTGATCGCCGAGGGTGCGGCGACCCTCGTGCTGGAATCGCTCGAAGCGGCGCTGGCGCGCGGCGCGACCGTGCTCGGCATCTTGAAGGGCTGCGGCGAGAAGGCCGATCTCTTTCACCGCACCCGCTCCTCGCCGGATGGCGGCCCGGCCATTGCCACCATTCGCGCAGCCCTTTCCGATGCCGGCATCGACGAGGACGGGATCGGCTATATCAATGCCCACGGGACCTCGACGCCGGAGAACGACAAGATGGAATATGGGGCCATGTCCGCCGTCTTCGGCGAGCGGCTGGCGCGCATTCCGGTCTCCTCCAACAAGTCGATGATCGGCCATACGCTGACGGCGGCCGGCGCGGTCGAAGCGGTCTTCTCGCTGCAGACCATGCTGACCGGCACGCTGCCCCCGACCATCAACTACCAGAACCCGGATCCGGCGATCGTGCTGGACGTGGTGCCGAATGTGAAGCGGGATGCTGCGGTGAAGGCCGTGCTGTCCAACTCCTTCGGCTTCGGCGGCCAGAATGCGAGCCTCGTCATGACGGCGGAGCCGGCCTGACCGCGCGACGCCGCGCGGCCGGGACAAGACGTATTAAAAATGTGCGTGGCTATCGCCGATCGCACGGGACGGTGATGGGAAAGGACGTGCCATGCGCTCTCTGCAACTGATCGAGGATCGCAAGCTCGAGATCGTCGATGTGCCGGAGCCGGAGGCACCCGCAGCCGGCGAGGTGACGCTGCGCGTCAAGGCGGTGGCGCTGAACCATATCGATGTTTGGGGCTGGCGCGGCATGGCTTTCGCCAAGCGCAAGATGCCCCTGGTCATCGGCGCGGAGGCCTCCGGCGTGGTCGAGGCGATCGGCCCCGGCGTCGCCACTGTCCTGCCCGGCCAGTTGGTCTCGATCTACGGTGCCCGAACCTGCGGGCTTTGCCGGCCCTGCCGCGAGAAGCGCGACAATCTGTGCGAGAACGTCTCCGGCGTGCACGGCTTCCATCTCGATGGATTTGCGCAGGAGAAGGTCAATCTCCCGGCCCGCCTGCTGGTGCCGGCCCCGCCCGGCGTCGATGCGGTGGGTGCGGCGCTGGCGCCGGTCACCTTCGGCACGGTGGAGCACATGCTCTTCGACAATGCCAGGCTCGAGCCCGGCGAGACGATCCTCGTCCATGCCGGCGGCTCCGGTATCGGCACGGCGGCGATCCAGCTCGCCAAGAAGATCGGCTGCACGGTCATCACCACCGTTGGCTCCGACGACAAGACCGAGAAGGCCAGGGCGCTCGGCGCCGACCATGTGATCAACTACCGCTCCGACCGCTTCGAGGGGGTTGTGCGCAAGCTGACCAAGAAGAAGGGCGTCGACGTCGTCTTCGAGCATGTCGGCAAGGATACCTGGGCGGGCTCGATGTTCGTCCTCAAGCGCGGCGGCCGGCTCGTCACCTGCGGCTCGACCTCGGGCGTCTCGACCGACATCAACCTGATGATGCTGTTCCAGCAGCAGCTGCGTCTGATCGGCTCCTTCGGCTGCCGCATGGAAAACATGGCGAATGCCATGCAGAAGATGGCGCGCGGTCTGGTTCATCCGGTCATCGACACGCAGGTCGGTTTCTCCGACATCGACAAGGCGCTGGAGCGCATGGAAGGCCGGCAGGTCTTCGGCAAGATCATGCTCATGATCGAGTGAGCGGATGCGCCAGCTTCTGACACGGATTGTCCTGTTCTTCATGCGCCTGCGCGAATGGCTGGTGGCGCAGCTTGCCTTCGTGCCGCTGGCGCTTTTGAAGCTGCTGCCGGCCGATACCGCGCTGAACCTGATGGACCGCGCCGCCCGCTTCATCGGCCCGCGATTTCTGAAGCGTCGCCATCGCCTGACGCTGACCAATCTGCGCAACGCCTTTCCCGAGAAGGACGAGCGCGAGATCACGGCGATCGCCATGGAAAGCTGGGGTTCGATTGGCCGGCTGGCCGCCGAATATGTCTTCCTCGACACGCTGTTCGATTTCGACCCCGCGCGCGAAACCCCGGGCCGCGTCGAGGTTACCGGCATTCCGGTCTTCGCCGAGCTGCGCGACAATCCCCAGCCCTTCATCGTCTTTACCGCCCATAGCGGCAATTTCGAAATGCTGCCCGTTGCCGGCTCTGCCTTCGGGCTCGATGTCACCGTTCTCTTCCGCCCGCCGAACAACCGCTACATGGCTGAAAAGGTCTTCGAGTTTCGGCGCAAGCGCATGGGCACTCTCGTGCCGTCCCACGCCGGCTCGTCCTTCGCGCTTGCGCGCCAGCTGGAGCGTGGCGGCGGGGTCGGTGTGCTGGTGGACCAGAAGTTCAACCGCGGCCTTTCCACCCTGTTCTTCGGCCAGAAGGTCAAGACCAATCCGCTGGTTGCCAAGCTGACGCGCCAGTTCGGCTGCGCCGTCTATCCGGCGCGCTGCGTGCGCCTTCCCGGGAACCGCTACCGTCTCGAGCTCGAACCGGCGGTGACCATTCCGCGCAAGCCGGACGGGGCGGTGGATGTCGACGCGACAGCGCAGATGCTGAACGACAAGGTGGAGAGCTGGGTGCGCGAGCATCCCGGTCAGTGGCTCTGGTATCACGATCGCTGGGCGATCAAGAGAAAGCTTGCCCGCGAGGCCTGATGCGTCCTCTCCATGCGACCTGAGGTAGTTGCGCTGGCCTTCGGAGCGCGAATCTGTTCAAAGCGTCCGGCCGGGAACCTCGGGCTCTTCTGCCTCTATCCGATATTTTGCATTGAAGAAAGGTCTGATTTAGAATAGCGTGAGAGGATGAATTTCCGTCTCTTTCTTTCTTCAATGCGATGAAGACGTGTATCTTTTTTAATTTATACATTTAACAGTCCAGGCACTGCGCCGAGTAGCGATGGAGCGACACGATGCAAGCTTTGATCGATTCCTTTTGGGCCAAGCATGCACAACTTCAGCATGCAGTCTCTGTTGGAGACGATCTTCTGATCGATTATCTCGATCGTGAGATCGATCCATTGCTGAAAACGATCGTCGAGCGTCAGGCAGCGAGCACGGCCGAGGCGCGGCTGCAGTTCGGCCTGGTGCTCGATCTTCTCCAGCAGGATGCGGACGATTCCTCGACCGTGCTGCGCTATTGCTCGACGCTGCGTCTGCTCGCGCGTCGCTACCTGATCGACGAGTCGATCGCGCTTGGCGCAGGCGGGGAGCGGCGTGTTGTTCCGCTGCGGCGTCTTGCGGCTCACGCCGATGACGGGTTGCTGAACGAGGCGATTTTGAACTCGCTGCCGGACCGGGTGACCGTGATCACGCCCGATTACCGCTATCTCTATGCCAACGCCCTGCATTGCCACCGCATGGGGCAGACGCCGATGGGGCTGGTCGGCCGGCACGTTGCCGAATTCATGGGATTTGCCCGGTTTGAAGAGCGGGTAAGGCCATATCTCGATGCCTGCTATTCCGGGCGGGATGTGGATTACACCTTCTCCAAGCAGGCAGATGGCAGAACCGTCGTCGTTCGCTGCCGCATGACGCCCTGCCGCTCCGCGAACGGCAAGATCCTGGGCGCGATCGTCGTGGTGCAGGAAATGGCCGACCGCAGGCGCGCCATCGCGGCCTGAGGCCGGCCGGTGGTGCCAGTGCACCCGGCACCGGAGGCCCCCCGGCGATGGGACTGCGTGGCGCCCTTTTCAGTCCGACAGTCCAACAGCCCGTCAGCCCGGCAGCCCGTGCGGACCGTCGCCGCTGTCTCGGTCAGACGGACGATTCGATCAGCGTCTTCAGCCGGGTCAGATCGTCGTGCACCCAGGCGACGTCGCGGGCATAGTCCTCATCCGTCATGTCCGGCGTCCGCAGGAGAGTGAACATCACCTCCGTGCCGGTGCCGTTTGCGACCACACGCATCGAATTGTAGGTGGTGGCGCCGCCATCGACGGTGACCCAATGGTCGAGGATGCCGAAACTGTTTGGCGGCGCAAAGCGCAGCGTGGCGGTCCCGAAGGGCGCCTTGACCAGGAAATGATCGCCCTTGTCGATCAGCCCGCTCGCCAACCCCGTTGCCCATTGCGGCATGATCTTCGGATTGCGGGCGATCTCGTAGACCCGGGCAACCGGTCGCTCGATGCTGACATGGACGATCGTGGCCTGCTGGGTGGACATGACATGCTCCGCGGGATGGGCTTCTCCCGCGCTTCTTGCCGCCCGCGCGTTTGTTTTGCAAATGTTCTTTTCCGTTTCAGGGTGGAGCGCGGCTTGCAGCCACGCCGGATTCCATCCGGAGCCGGCCAACAAGCGCTTGTGCTTGCCAGGCGACGGTGCGAGAACTTCTCGCGAAACGGCAGCCCTCCCTTACCGGGGGTGCCGTCAGAACGATGGCGCCCCGACCCAGGAGAGGGCGGCGCGCCGACAACCACGTCGAATGGAGGCTTTACAGGTGGCACAGGCGGAAATCGGCCTTATCGGGCTTGGCGTCATGGGATCGAATCTTGCGCTCAACATTGCCGAGAAGGGCAACACGATCGCGGTCTTCAACCGGACGACCGAGCGCACCGACGAGTTTTTCCAGGAAGCGGGCGACTTGCAGGACCGCGTCATCCCTTGCAAGACGATCGAGGAGTTCGTTGCCGCCATCAAGCCGCCGCGGCCGATCATCATCATGATCAAGGCCGGCGATGCGGTCGATCAGCAGATGGAGACGCTCAAGCCCTATCTGCAGGCGCATGACATCATGATCGACGCCGGCAACGCCAATTTCCGCGATACGATGCGCCGATTCGAGGCGCTGAAGGATAGCGGCCTGACCTTCATCGGCATGGGCGTCTCCGGCGGCGAGGAGGGCGCGCGTCACGGCCCCTCGATCATGGTGGGCGGCACGGAAGAGAGCTGGAAGCGCGTCGAGAAGGTGCTGACCTCGATCGCCGCGCGCTATGAGGGTGATCCTTGCGTGGCCTGGCTCGGCGAAAACGGTGCCGGCCACTTCGTCAAGACCATTCACAACGGCATCGAATATGCCGACATGCAGATGATCGCCGAGATCTACGGCATCCTGCGCGACGGGCTGAAGATGCAGGCGAGCGAGATCGCCGATGTCTTCGGCGGCTGGAACAAGGGCCGTCTGAATTCCTTCCTGATCGAGATCTCCGAAATCGTTCTGCGGGCCAAGGACGATATTGGCGGCGGTCCGCTGGTTGACGTGATCCTCGACAAGGCCGGCCAGAAGGGCACCGGCAAGTGGTCGGTCATCGAAGCGCAGAATATGGGCGTGCCTGCGACGGGCATCGAGGCCGCCGTCGCCGCGCGCAGCCTCTCCTCCATGAAGGCGGAGCGCGAGGCCGCCGAAACCACGCTCGGCCTGCCGGACGTGCCGGCGCTTGCCGTGTCCGACAAGGCCGCCTTCATTGCCGACCTCGAAAACGCGCTGCTCGCCGCCAAGATCGGCGCCTATGCGCAAGGGTTCGCGGTTCTCTCGGCAGCCTCCAAGGAATTCAGCTGGAACCTGCCCATGCCGACCATCGCGCGAATCTGGCGCGCCGGCTGCATCATCCGATCCGAGTTCCTCGACGAGATCACCCAGGCCTTCACCGAAACGCCGGATGCGGCAAACCTGATCGTTACGCCGGCTTTCGCCAAGACCGTGAAGGAAACGGATGGCGCGTTGCGCCGTGTCGTTTCCGCGGCCGTGCTGGCCGGCCTGCCGGTTCCGGCACTCGCGTCCGCGCTCGGCTATTTCGACAGCTATCGCCGCGGCCGCGGCACGGCGAACATGATCCAGGCCCAGCGCGACTATTTCGGGGCGCACGGCTATGACCGCACCGACGGCGCCGATTCCCACCACGGCCCCTGGGGCAGCGGCCTCGTGTCCGAACGGTCCTGAGACGATCGCCTGACTGCTGAAGGCCGCGCAGCGATCAGGCTGCGCGGCCTTTTCCATGATCGAGGCTGCGATCGAAAGGGGCGTCAGGCCATGGGGATGGGCTCGCTGATGCTCTGCAGCTCCTCCGCTGGCCGGCCGGCGATGCGGGCCAGAACGGCTTTGGCGAGTTCGTGGCCGGCCAAGCGAATGTCCTCCCGCAGCGTCATGACCTCGGGCCGCAGCCAGCCGAGGAAATCGCTCGGCACTTTCGAGACCATGTCGATGTCCTGACCAAGACGGCGGCCCTTGGCTTCCAGTGCGGCTACCAGCGCGATGGCGCCGGCGCCGCTGCCGCAGACGATGCCGTCCGGTGGCGAGGGGCGGTCCAGCAGGCTCTCGAAGGCGCCGCGAATGTCGACCAGACGATTGTCGATATCGACGCCTTCGAAGGGCACGACCTCGACATTCAAGTCGTCGACCGCCCGTTCGAAACCGCGACGCATGTGGCGGTGGAAGGTGAGATGCTCCGGCGGCCTGAGAAAGGTCAGCCGCCGCCGCCCCTTGGCGACGAGCTTTTGGACGGCTTGATAGGCGAAACCTTCATTGTCGAAATCATGAAAGGGGTGGACCAGTCCCATGTCGGTGCGCCCGTGGGTGGCGAAGGGAAAATTGCGCTCCATCATCATCTGCACCCGCGCATCGCGCGGCTCCGTGCGCGAAATGATCACGCCGTCGGCGGCACCGGTGTCCAGCACATAGCGCACCGGCGCCAGCGCGTCGCGCGACGGGCTGTAGGGGGTAACCACGAGGTGGTACGGCGTTGACGCCAAAACCTCGGAAATGCCGATCACGATCGGGCTCGTGAGACCCATCACCTCCTCTTCCAGCGACAGGACAAGGCTGATCACGTTGGTCTTGCCGGTGCGCAGGCGCACGCCGGCGCGGTTCGGCTGGTAGCCGATCTGCCGCGCGACGAGCCGCACCCGCTCCTTCGTTTCGGCACCGATATCCGGTGCATCCTTCAGCGCCCGAGACACGGTGGTGATTCCAAGGCCCGTCATGAAGGCGATCGTCTTGAGCGTTGGGCGCTCGCGCGTGACCAGCGCCGCACCATCCCCGCTGCGAGCCTTCTCGTCCATTCCCAACTGCTCCCTATTCTCGACCGCTCGTTTTCGGACCGGCACCTTCGCATGTTCGAGGCAAAAGCGCACCCTGACCAACGAAAGGAGTGTAATCCAAAAAAACTGTAACGATACAGGAAAATCGGTGTTGGCATTTGTCAGTTTTCCTCCTACCGCAACCAATGCGACAGTTTGCACGCACGGATCGTGTCTTCGCGACCGCAGCAAAGGCCTTCTTGAGCAGGAAGCGGACCGTTGGGCCAAATTGCGGCCGGTATTGGGCTTTCAGCGACGTTTCGCAGCGCAAACGCTCAGAGAGAACCTCTCACGCTGCCCACCGAGAATGCACGCATGAGGTGCGTAGTGGCTTTTCAGCAAAATTTGAGAGGGAGGGCGTTGCCACGGAAAACCACATCCGCTACGCTTCTCCGGCAACGTTACAGTGAGGGAGGAACTCAATGAAACTGCATCTTTTGGCTGCCGTCATGGCGGCAAGCGTGGCTCTGCCGTTTGCGGCCGCCAAGGCGACCGATCTGGAAGTAACGCATTGGTGGACGTCCGGCGGCGAGGCGGCCGCGGTTGCGGAATTAGCCAAGGCCTTCGATGCCACCGGCAACAAATGGGTCGATGGCGCGATCGCCGGCTCGGGCGGCACCGCCCGCCCGATCATGATCAGCCGTATCACCGGCGGCGACCCGATGGGTGCCACCCAGTTCAACCATGGCCGCCAGGCGGAGGAGCTTGTGCAGGCCGGGCTGATGCGGGATCTGACCGATGTCGCGACCAAGGAGGGATGGAAGGACAAGATCCGTCCGGCAAGCCTGCTCGAGTCCTGCACGATCGAGGGCAAGATCTACTGTGCCCCGGTCAACATCCACTCCTGGCAGTGGCTGTGGCTGTCGAACGGCGCGTTCGAGAAGGCCGGCGTCGCCGTGCCGAAGAACTGGGACGAGTTCGTTGCCGCTGCCCCGGCGCTGGAGAAAGCCGGCATCATTCCGCTGGCGCTTGGCGGCCAGGCCTGGCAATCCGCCGGTCTCTTCGACGTGCTCGTCATCGCGCTCGGCGGCAAGGATCTCTATCTGAAGGTCTATGGCGACAAGGATGCCGACACGATCGGCGGCGAGGGCATGGCCAAGATCTGGAAGGCCGCGGATGATGCCCGCAAGATGGCCAAGGGTTCCAATGTCCAGGACTGGAACCAGGCGACCAACCTCGTCATCACCGGCAAGGCCGGCGGCCAGATCATGGGCGACTGGGCGCAGGGCGAATTCCAGCTCGCCAACCAGAAGGCCGGCACCGACTATTCCTGCCTTCCCGGTCTCGGCGTCAACGAGTTTATCTCGACCGGAGGTGACGCCTTCTACTTCCCGCTCCTGAAGGACGAGGAGAAGGCGAAGGCCCAGGAGGTTCTCGCGTCCACGCTGCTGAACCCCGACACGCAGGTTGCCTTCAACCTGAAGAAGGGCTCGCTGCCGGTGCGCGGCGACGTCAATCTCGATGCGGCGAACGACTGCATGAAGAAGGGTCTCGCCATCCTCGCCAAGGGCAATGTCACCAAGAGCACCGACGAGCTGCTCTCGGCCGATATCCAGAAGCAGAAGGAAGACCTGTTCTCGGAATTCTTCGCC
Source organism: Rhizobium sp. CC-YZS058 (assembly GCF_034720595.1). Lineage (NCBI taxonomy): Bacteria > Pseudomonadati > Pseudomonadota > Alphaproteobacteria > Hyphomicrobiales > Rhizobiaceae > Rhizobium > Rhizobium sp. CC-YZS058. The sequence goes on from NZ_JAYESJ010000001.1 coordinate 1,649,924, forward strand.
GGCTCCATGCCGGTCGAAGATGCGCGTGCGCGCTTCGCGGACATCATCGCCTCGGCCGAATGACGGTCTGACCCCGGTCCGGCGCCGGCCTTCTGGTCGGCGCCGGACCGATCGCCTCACGCCCGCATCCGCTCCTCTTGGCGCCGGCCTTTTGGCCGGGCGGGCCTCTGTGCCGTCTTGCTCGTGACAGGAAAGGTCCCTCATGCTCCAACCTGCCAAGGCCCCCGCTGCTGCCTTTCCGGCTGCCGCCCCCGCCCGAAAGGCGGCCGGCCGGCCGAACCAGCTCCTGAAAAACCTGAACTCCAAGATCGCCTCGATCCCGATGATCCTGACGGCGGTCGTCATCTTCCTCGGCGGCACGCTGTGGACGGTGCTCTATTCCTTCACCAATTCCCGCCTGCTGCCGCGCCTCTCCTTCGTCGGGCTCGACCAGTATGAGCGTCTCTGGGCCGCGCCGCGCTGGGGCGTGTCGATCACCAATCTGGCGATCTACGGCGTCTTCACGCTGGTCTTCAGTCTGGTGATCGGCTTCGTGCTCGCCGCGCTGATGGACCAGAAGATCCGTTTCGAAAACGCCTTTCGCACGATCTTCCTCTATCCCTTCGCGCTCTCCTTCATCGTCACCGGCCTCGTCTGGCAGTGGATCCTCAATCCGGAATTCGGCGTGCAGTCGATCGTGCGCTCGCTCGGCTGGACCAGCTTCACCTTCGATCCGCTCTACAATCCGTCGATCGTCATCTACGGCATCCTGATCGCCGGGCTCTGGCAGGGGACGGGGCTTGTCATGTGCCTGATGCTGGCGGGCCTGCGCGGCATTGACGGCGAGATCTGGAAGGCCGCCCGCGTCGACGGCATCCCGACCTGGCGCACTTACATCTTCATCGTCATCCCGATGATGCGCGCCGTCTTCATCACCACGCTCGTCATCATCGCGAGCGGCATCGTGCGTGTCTACGACCTCGTGGTCGCGCAGACGAGTGGTGGCCCGGGCATCTCGTCCGAAGTGCCTGCGAAATATGTCTACGACTACATGTTCCAGGCCCAGAATCTCGGCCAGGGCTTCGCCGCCTCGACCATGATGCTCGTCACCGTCGCCATCATCATCATCCCCTGGGCCTATCTCGAATTCGGAGGACGCAAGCGTGGCTGAGACCGCCTCCCTGACCATGACCGCAGTCGGTCTCGATGCCGCCCGCGGCCAGCTCGCCGCCGGCCCGCGCGGGGCCCGGCCCCGCAAGCGCCTCTCCGGCCGCAACATCATGATCTACGGCACGCTCTTCGTGGCGGCCTGCTACTATCTGCTGCCGCTCTACGTGATGGTCGTCACCTCGCTGAAGGGCATGCCGGAGATCCGGCTCGGCAACATCTTCTCGCCGCCGGTCGAGATCACCTTCGAACCCTGGGCGAAGGCCTGGGCGAGCGCCTGCACGGGGCTCAACTGCGACGGGCTTTCGCGCGGCTTCTGGAACTCGGTGCGCATCACCATCCCGTCGACGATCGTCTCGATCGCCATCGCCTCGATCAATGGCTATGCGCTGGCCAACTGGCGCTTCAAGGGTGCGGAGATCTTCTTCACGATCCTGATCGTCGGCGCCTTCATCCCCTATCAGGTGATGATCTATCCGATCGTCATCGTGCTGCGCGAACTCGGCATCTATGGCACGCTGACCGGCCTGATCATCGTCCACACGATCTTCGGCATGCCGATCCTGACGCTGCTCTTCCGCAACTATTTCGTCTCGCTTCCCGAAGAGCTGTTCAAGGCGGCACGCATCGACGGGGCAGGGTTCTGGACGATCTATCTCAAGATCATGCTGCCCATGTCGCTGCCGATCTTCGTCGTCGCCATGATCCTGCAGATCACCGGCATCTGGAACGACTTCCTGTTCGGCGTCGTGTTCACGCGGCCCGAATATTACCCGATGACCGTCCAGCTCAACAACATCGTCAACTCCGTCCAGGGGGTGAAGGAGTACAACGTCAACATGGCGGCAACGCTGTTGACCGGGGCGGTGCCCCTCTTCGTCTACTTCGTCTCCGGACGTCTCTTTGTCCGCGGCATCGCCGCCGGCGCCGTGAAAGGCTGATCCTCCATGACGTCCAGCGTATCCATCCAGGATCTCTCCCTCAATTTCGGCGCCGTGACGGTGCTCGAACATCTCAACCTCGAAATCGAGGACGGCGAGTTCCTCGTGCTGCTCGGCGCGTCCGGCTGCGGCAAGTCGACGCTCTTGAACTGCATCGCCGGGCTGCTGGAGATCAGCGACGGGCAGATCTTCATCAAGGGCAAGAACGTCACCTGGGAAGAGCCCAAGGACCGCGGCATCGGCATGGTGTTCCAGTCCTATGCGCTCTATCCGCAGATGACGGTGGAGAAGAACCTCTCCTTCGGCCTGCAGGTGGCCAAGATGCCGCAGGCCGAGATCGACAAGCGGGTGGCCCGCGCCGCCGAGATCCTGCAGATCCAGCCGCTTCTCAAGCGAAAGCCGGCAGCGCTTTCCGGCGGCCAGCGCCAGCGCGTCGCCATCGGCCGGGCACTGGTGCGCGATGTCGATGTCTTCCTCTTCGACGAGCCGCTCTCGAACCTCGACGCCAAGCTGCGCTCGGAGCTGCGCGTCGAGATCAAGCGGCTGCACCAGTCCCTGAAGAACACGATGATCTACGTGACCCACGACCAGATCGAGGCGCTGACGCTCGCCGACCGGATCGCCGTCATGAAGAGCGGCGTCATCCAGCAGCTTGCCGATCCGATGACGATCTACTCCAAGCCGGAGAACCTCTTCGTCGCCGGCTTCATCGGCTCGCCCTCGATGAACTTCTTCCGTGGCACGGTGGAGGAGCGCGGCGGGCGCAAGGTGGTGCATGTCGGCGGCGTCGATCTGGCGATCGATGCCTATCCGGCGCGTGCGCCCATCGCGGCCGGAGCCAAGGTCGTGCTCGGTATCCGGCCGGAGCATATCCGCGTCGATGAGGCTGGCGGCGAGCAGCACCGTGCCATCGTCGATATCGAGGAGCCAATGGGGGCGGACAATCTTCTCTGGCTGAAGCTTGCCGGTCAGGTGCTCTCGGTGCGGGTTGCGGGCAACCGCCGCTATGCGCCGGGCTCGTCCGTCGCGCTCGGCATGGACATGGCGCTCGCCTCGATCTTCGACGCCGAGACCGAGCGGCGTCTTTGAACCGTTTCGAAGAGGGACGACGGGCAGGCGCCCGTCGTCCCGCCAATGCCGGCGCAGGCGCCGGGAGCAGAAGGCCGATGAGGCCGCGCAAGAGACAGACAGCCATGACCAAGCCCAGCGAATTCGTCAGCATCGATCTTTCCGGCAGCTGGGAGCTTGCCGATGCCGATGCCAGCCACAGCCTGACCATGACCGTGCCGGGCGATGTCCATTCGGCGCTTCAGGCAGCCGCACTCATTCCCGACCCCTATGCCGGCCGCAACGAGCGCGATGTGCAATGGGTGGCCGAGCGCGACTGGGTGCTGGAGCGCAGCTTCACGCTCTCGCCCGAGGACCTGTCCGGGTCCTGGTATCTCGACCTGGCCGGGATCGACACGGTGGCCGAGGTCACGCTCAACGATGACCCGGTGATCCACACCGACAACAGCTTCCGCCGCTACCGACCCTTGGTCGGGCCGCTCCTCCAGGCGGGCGAGAACCGGCTGCGCATCGTCATCCGCTCGTCCGTGCGGGAAGGGGCCGCGCGCCAGGCGCGCCAGCCCTTCCCCATTCCCTATTCCACGGCCAACTCGCCGATCCCGAACGGGAACATGCTGCGCAAGGTGCAGTGCCATTTCGGCTGGGACTGGAACATCGCCATCGCCCCGCTCGGCATCTACGAGCCGCCGGCCCTGCGCCGGCTTGTTGCCGCCCGGATCGAGCATCTGACGACCCGGCAGATCTGGCGGGAGGAGGGCGGGGTCGACCTCGTCGTGTCCGTCACCCTGTTTGCCGAGGCCGCCGGTCCGGTGGCGCTGGAGTTCGATCTCGACGGCGAACCGCACGCGCTCGAGCGCCAGCTGGCGCCGGGCGAGACCACGATCGAGCATAAGATCTCCGTCGACGAACCGGAGCTCTGGTGGCCCGCCGGCCACGGTGCCCAGGCGCTCTCGCAGCTGACCGTTTCTGCCGGCGGCGACCAGGTGACGCGCCAGATCGGCTTCCGGACGGTGGAGCTGATCACCGACCCGGACGAGGCCGGCAGCCGCTTCGCCTTTCGCATCAACGGCCAGGAAATCTTCTGCCGCGGCGCGAACTGGATTCCGGCCGATGCCCTCTTTTCGCGCGTCAGCCCGCAGGGCGTGGAGGATCTGCTGACCTCGGCCGTCGACGCCCATATGAACATGATCCGCATCTGGGGCGGCGGCTTCTACGAACCGGACTGGTTCTACGATCTCTGCGACCGGTTGGGGCTGTTGGTCTGGCAGGACTTCATGTTCGCCTGCAACCTCTATCCCTCGACCGAGGACTTTCTGGAAAACGTCGCCGAGGAAGTGGGCTACCAGGTCCGCCGTCTCTCCTCGCATCCCTCGATCGTGCTCTGGTGCGGCGACAACGAGCTGGTCGGCGCGCTGACCTGGTTCGAGGAGAGCCGCAACAACCGCGACCGCTATCTGGTCTCCTACGACCGCTTGAACCGCACGATCGAGGTCGCCCTGCGCAAGGCCGGGCCGGACCTGATCTGGTGGCCCTCGAGCCCGGCCGTCGGCCCGCTCGATTTCGGCGATGCCTGGCACGCCGATGGCGCCGGCGACATGCATTACTGGTCGGTCTGGCACGAGAACAAGTCCTTTCATAATTACCGCTCCGTGCGCCCGCGCTTCTGCTCCGAATTCGGCTTCCAGTCCTACACCTCCATGCCGGTCATCGCCGAATTCGCCGAGGCAAAGGATCTCAACATCGCCGCGCCGGTGATGGAATCGCATCAGAAGAATGCCGGCGGCAACGAGCGGATCGCCGGCACCATGTTCCGCTATTTCCGCTTTCCCAAGGATTTCGCGAGCTTCGTCTATCTGAGCCAGATCCAGCAGGGCCTCGCGATCCGCACGGCGGTCGATTATTGGCGGTCGCTGAAGCCGCACTGCATGGGCACGCTCTACTGGCAGCTGAACGACACCTGGCCCGTCGCCTCCTGGTCGAGCCTCGATTATGGCGGACACTGGAAGGCGATGCATTACATGGTGCGACGCTTCTTCCAGCCGGTGGCCGTTGCCGCCATCCCGTCCGAGGATGGCCGCTCCATCGCCATGTCGATGGTCAACGACACCAATGAGGCCGTCACCGTCCGGCTGGAAACCTTCCTCGTCGCGCTCGATGGCACGAAGCAGCCGCTGACAGCGGCGGCGGGCACCTGTTCGCCGGACCGCGCCGCGACGCTCGTCACCCTTCCGGCCTCGGATATTCCGGACGATACGCTGCTCTTCTGGCGTTTCGAGGCCTCGAACGGCATGGAGGGCGAGGGCCATCATGTGACCGGCACGTACAAGGCCCTCGCGCTTCAGCCGTCGGGTGTGGACCTCCACGCCGTCGCGGCCGATGCCGGCGCCTACGACCTCACGATCTCCGCACGCGGGCTCGCCCTCTTTGTCATGGTCGAAGCCGACCTCTCCGGCCGTTTCAGCGACAATGCCTTCGACCTCCTGGCCGGCGAGCGGCGCACCGTCCGCTTCACGCCGGACGACGCGTCTTCGGGCCGCGCGCCGCGCTTCACGCTGCACGATCTTGAGAGCTGCCAGGGCATAGGCTGACGACCGCTCCGCCGCCGCCCTGCCAAACGCTGCCTTGCGGCAGCACGACATGAAAGGACATCCCATGCGCCCCTTGAGTTTCCAGCTTTACTCCGCCCGCAACTTCCCGCCGCTGTCGGATTCGCTCCATGCGGTCGCGTCCGCCGGTTACCAGCAGGTCGAGGGCTATGGCGGCATCTATGCCGATCTCGACGACACGGCGCTCGCAGCCTTGAAGGCCGATCTCGACCGCAACGGACTGTCGATGACCAGCGGTCATTTCTCGCTCGACATGCTGGAAAACCGGCCGGAGCGCGTGGTCGAGGTGGCGAAGGCGCTCGGGATCGAGGCCGTCTACTGCCCTCACATCATGCCCGATGCCCGCCCGACGGACGCCGCCGGCTGGGAAGCCTTCGGTCAACGCCTGCAGGCCGCTGGCGAAAAAATCCGGGCTGCGGGGCTCACCTATGGCTGGCACAACCACGACTTCGAGTTCAAGGCGCTCGGGGACGGGTCCGTGCCGATGGATCTGATCCTCAAAGGCGGCCCCGACCTGACCTGGGAGGCCGACATTGCCTGGGTCATCCGGGGTGGTGCCGATCCCTTCGCCTGGATCGAGACCTATGGCGACCGCATCACCGCCGTGCATGTGAAGGATATCGCGCCGGCCGGGGAAAACACGGACGAGGACGGCTGGTCGGATGTCGGGCACGGCACGGTCGACTGGAAGAGCCTCTTCGGCCGTCTGGCCGCGACGCCGGCAAAATTCTACGTCGTCGAACATGACAATCCGAGCGATCTGTCCCGGCTTGCCACCCGCTCCATCGCTTCCATCAAGACCTTCTGACAGGACGACCCGCCATGACCCAGGATCTCGGCGTCGGCATCATCGGATGCGGCCATATCTCCATGACCTATTTTAAGCTCGCCCCTCTCTTCAGGGGCATCGAGATCCGCGCCTGCGCGGATATCAACCCGGAGGCCTCGGCGCTGCGCGCGCAGGAATATGGCGTGCGCGCCCAGACGATCGACGAACTTCTGTCCAATCCGGAGATCGACATCGTCGTCAACCTGACCATCCCCGATGCGCATTTCCCGGTTTCCAAGCGGATCCTCGAAGCCGGCAAGCATGTCTATTCCGAAAAGCCACTGGTGCTGACGCTGGCCCAGGGCGAGGAGCTGCGCGCTCTCGCGGCCTCGAAAAACCTCACCGTCTGCTGCGCGCCCGACACCTTTCTCGGCGGCGCCCACCAGCTCGCCCGCAAGGCTGTGGATGAGGGGCGGATCGGGCGGATCACCTCCGGCACCTGCCATGTAATGAGCCCGGGCATGGAGATGTGGCATCCCAATCCGGACTTCTTCTTCCTGCCTGGCGCCGGCCCGGTTCTCGACCTCGGCCCCTATTACGTCGCCAACCTCGTCAACCTCATCGGGCCGGTCAAGCGGGTGGCGGCGCTCGCCTCCAAGGCCAACAAGACCCGCACGATCACCAGCGAGCCGCGCAAGGGCCAGACGATTTCGGTCAAGACGCCGACCAACATCCATGCCCTGCTCGAATTCCATTCGGGCACGACGGTGACGCTGTCGGCCAGCTGGGATGTCTGGTCGCATCGCCATGGCAATATGGAGCTCTACGGCACCGACGGCTCGCTCTATGTGCCGGACCCGAACTTCTTCGGCGGCAAGGTGGAAGCGAGCGGCCGCGGCAAGGAAATTTCGCCGCTCGATGGCTGGGACCATCCCTTCGGCGTCGCCAACCAGGACCATCCGCAGGGGCCGATGGCAAACTACCGCACGGCCGGCCTTGCCGACATGGCGCAAGCGATCACCGAGGGCCGCGATCCCCGCTGCTCGCTCGACCGCACGCTGCATGGCGTCGACGTGATGACCTCGATCCTGCGCTCCGGCGAGGAGCGACAGTTCATCGACCTGACCACAACCTGCACCCAGCCGGCGCCCTTGGGTGTCGAGGAGGCCCATGCGCTTCTGCGCTGAGGAGCACCTCTTTGAGGATGAAGCCCGGAAACCGGTTTCGGTGACCGGGCTTTCGCGTTAGACCGGGCGGGCAGATCCGCTGCGTGCGTCGTGGCGTACCTTCGGCGGTTTCTGCATCACGAACATGGCGCAGCCCTGATGGCCGCCCGGACGGGGCGGACAAGGCGCGCGCGAAGGAAGGACTGACGATGGCCTGGCATCCGGCTGAGACCCGCTACGACACGATGACATACACCCGCTGTGGCCGCTCTGGCCTCAAGCTGCCCGCGATCTCCTTTGGCCTCTGGCATACGTTCGGTGAGACGACGCCGCACGCACTCAAGCGCGAGATGTGCCAGACCGCCTTCGATCTCGGCATCACCCATTTCGACCTCGCCAACAATTACGGCCCGCCCTACGGCGCCGCCGAAACCGCCTTCGGCGAGCTGTTCCGCCAGGACTTCAAGCCATACCGCGACGAGCTGATCATCTCCTCCAAGGCAGGCTACGACATGTGGCCGGGTCCCTATGGCGAGTGGGGCAGCCGCAAATATCTGATCGCCTCCTGCGACCAGAGCCTGAAGCGCATGGGTCTCGACTATGTCGATATCTTCTATTCGCACCGCTTCGACCCGGAGACCCCGCTCGAGGAGACCTGCGGCGCGCTTGACCATATCGTCCGTTCTGGACGCGCGCTCTATGTGGGGATCTCGTCCTACAACTCGCAGCGCACGCGCGAGGCGGCCGCCATCCTCAAGAGCATGGGCACGCCGCTGCTCATCCACCAGCCGAGCTATTCCATGCTCAACCGCTGGGTCGAGGAGGACGGGCTGCTCGATACGCTCGAGGATCTCGGCGTCGGTTCGATCGTCTTCTCGCCGCTCGCCCAGGGCATGCTGACGACGAAATATCTGAACGGCATTCCGCAGGACAGCCGCGCCGCGCAGAACCATTATTTCAAGAAGGGGCTGATCCGTCCCGAGATCATCGACAATGTCCGCAAGCTGAACGACATCGCCGCGCGTCGCGGCCAGTCGCTGGCGCAGATGGCGATCGCCTGGGTGCTGCGCGGCGGCCATGTGACCTCGGCGCTGATCGGCGCCAGCCGGACCGAGCAGATCATCGACTGCGTCAAGGCGCTCGACAAGCTCGACTTCACCGCCGAGGAACTGGCCGAGATCGACACCTATGCCCGCGAGGCCGACATCAACCTCTGGGCCAAGTCGGCCGAGCTCGCCTGACCGGCAAATGCCTCAGCCGGCCGCGTAAAGGCGCGGCCGGCTGATCTCCAGCCGCCCCGCCGTCCCGGCCTTGTAGGGAAACTCCGGCGGGGCGTCGAACTCGACCGTTGTTCCATCCGCCGTCTCGGCAAGGATCCGCCGGCTGTCCGGTCGATCGATCACGCGGGCGACCGTTGCGGGAACGCCCGGTCCATCCTCTCGCCACACGACATCCGCCGGGCGGAAGAACAGCTCGGCCGGGCCATCGGGCAGGTCCGGTGCGGGGAAGATTGCGCCGTGGACGCGGGCTTCGCCGGCCGAGACCTGGGCCGGAAGGCGATTGGCATCGCCCAGGAACTTCATCACGAAGGCGTTGGCCGGCGCCCGGCACACCTCCTCCGGTGTGCCGCTCTGCACGATCTTGCCCTTGTCGAGAATGACGACGCGATCGGCGAGATCGAGGGCCTCCGCCTGGTCATGCGTGACGAAGAGGGTGGTGATGCCGAGTTCGTCATGGATCTGGCGCAGCCAGCGGCGTAGATCGCGCCGGACATTGGCATCGAGCGCGCCGAAGGGTTCGTCGAGCAGCAGCACCTTGGGATCGACGGCGAGCGCGCGCGCCAGCGCCACGCGCTGCCGCTGACCGCCGGAAATCTGCGCCGGGAATCGCGCGTCGAGCCCTTCGAGCTGCACGAGGCGCAACAGCTCGGCGACGCGGGCGCGGATGTCCGCGGCCGAGCGCCTGGTCTTCGAGACCTTGAGGCCGAAGGCGATGTTGTCGGCGATCGTCATATGCGGAAACAGGGCGTAGTGCTGGAAGACGAAGCCGACGCCGCGATGGCGCACCGCGATGTCGGTGGCGTTTTCCGCGCCGAGATAGATGGCGCCGCCATCGGGATGTTCGAGGCCGGCGACCATGCGCAGAATGGTGGTCTTGCCCGAGCCGGAGGGGCCGAGCAGGGCCACGAGCTCGCCGCTCTTGATCTCCAGCGACACGCCATGCACGGCGCGGAAGGTGTCGAAGGTTTTGACGACGGTGTCGAGACGGATGTTCACGGGGCGGATGTCTCCGGGGAAAGCGACGGGCCGGCCAGCTGGGGGCGGCGGACGCGGCCGGCGCCGCGCCGCTCGAGCAGCACCTTGGCGATCAGCGTCACGATGGCAAGGCTGGCGAGGATCGAGGCAGCGGCAAAGGCGCCGACCGCATTGTAGTCGTGATAGAGCAGCTCGATGTGGAGCGGCAGCGTGTTGGTCTGGCCGCGAATATTGCCGGAGACCACCGATACGGCCCCGAACTCGCCCATCACCCGCGAATTGCACAGAATGACGCCATAGAGCAGGGCCCATTTGATGTTGGGCAGGGTGACGGAGAAGAAGGTGCGCCAGCCGCTGGCGCCGAGCGAGGTCGCGGCCTCTTCCAGATCGCGGCCCTGCGCCTGCATCAGCGGGATCAGCTCGCGCGCCACGAAGGGGGCGGTGACGAAGAGGCTCGCAAGCACGATGCCGGGCAGGGCGAACAGGATCTTCAGCTCTGCCGATTGCAGCATTTCGCCGAACAGGCCCTGAAGACCGTAGACGAAGAGATAGGCGACGCCGGCAACGATCGGCGAAACGGAGAAGGGGATCTCGATCACCACCAGCAGCAGCCGTCGGCCCCGGAAGTCGAACTTGGTGATGGCCCAGGCGGCGGCGATGCCGAAGACGGTGTTGATCGGCACGGCAATCAGCGCCGTCGCCGCCGTCATGCCGATGGCATGGAGCGTGTCCTTGTCGCCGATCGACTTCGCATAAAAGGCAAAACCCTTGGTGAAAGCCTGAACGGCGATGACGACAAGAGGCGCGACGATGACCAGCACGACGAAGACGAGAACCAGCCCGATCAGGCTGCGGCGGATGGCCGGCGCTTCGCCGATGCGCTGGGGGCGGCGGGACGAAGCCATGCTCAGCCTTTCACGGTGTAGCGCAGGGCGCGGGCCTGCAGGGCGTTGGTGACGGCCAGCATCAGGAAGGCGGCGAACAGCATGACGGAGGCGATGGCGGCCGAGGCCGGATAATCATATTCCTCCAGCCGGATGAAGGTCAGAAGCGCGGTGATCTCGGTTTCGAAGGGCTGGTTGCCGGCGATGAAGATGATGGCGCCGAATTCGCCGAGCGAGCGGGCGAAGGAGAGCGACAGGCCGGCCAGCAGCGACGGCAGAAGCTGCGGCAGCAGCACGCGCAGGAAGATCGCGCCGTCGCTGGCGCCAAGCGTCTGGGCCGCCTCCTCCAGGGCCCCGTCCAGCTCTTCCAGCACCGGTTGCACCGTGCGCACGATGAAGGGCAGGCTGGTGAAGGCCATGGCCACGATGATGCCGAGCGGCGTATAGGCCACCTTGATGCCAAGCGCGGAGAGCGGCCCGCCGAACCAGCCATTGGAGGCGAACAATGTCGTCAGCGCGATGCCGGCGACCGCGGTCGGCAGGGCGAAGGGCAGGTCGACCAGCGCATCGACAAGCCGCCGGCCGGGAAAGCGGTAGCGCACGATGACCCAGGCGAGCGCCAGACCGAAGACGAGGTTGAAGGCGGTGGCGGCGGCCGCACAGAGCAGGGTGACACGGTAGCTGGCGAGCGCCCGATCGGAGGAGACGATTCGCCAGTAATCGACCGGGCCGAGGCTTGCCGCCTTGAAGATCAGCGCGCCCAGCGGCAGCACGACGATGACGGCGACATAAAGCAGCGTCAGCCCGAGCGCGAGCGGCAGACCGGGGAGGGTGCGTCTGGCCAAGTCTCTGCCTCTCGTGGTGGAAATGACGGGAAGGGCCGGGGCGGTGTTCAGCCGCCCCAGCCCCCTGTTTCATAAAGCGGCCGCTCGATCAACGGCTGCCATAAAGTTTGTCGAGCTGACCGCCCTCGCCGAACTGCTCCTTCGTCACCTTCGCCCAGCCGCCGAACACATCGTCGACGGTGAGGAGGCGCAGCTCCGGGAAATCCGCCTTGAACTTTTCAGCCACGGCCGGATCGTGAACCCGGTTGCCGTTCTCGGCAATGATCGTCTGGCCTTCCGGCGAATAGAGATAGTCGAGATAGGACTTTGCAAGGTCGCGCGAACCATGGGCGTCCGCCACCTTGTCGACGATCGCCACCGGGAATTCGGCGAGCAGGCTGACCGGCGGAGTGACGATATCGAACTTGTCCTCACCGAATTCGCGCGCGATACCCTTGGTCTCCGCTTCGAAGGTAATGAGCACATCGCCGATCTCGCGCTCGACGAAGGTTGTGGTCGCTGCGCGCCCACCGGTGTCGAACACGGGCACGTTGCCGAAGAGCTTGGTGATGAAGGCTTCGACCTTGGCCGGGTCGTCCTTGAAGGTTTCCTTGGCATAGGCCAGCGCCGCCAGATAGGTGTAGCGCGCATTGCCCGACGTCTTCGGATTGGGGAAGATGACCTTCACGTCGTCGCGCGTCAGGTCGCTCCAGTCCTTGATCCCCTTCGGATTGCCTTCGCGCACCAGGAAGGAGGGGAAGGAATAATAGGGCGAGGCGTTGTTGGGAAAATCCTTCTGCCAGTCTTCCGAAACGAAGCCGCCCTTGACCAGCGCCTGCACGTCCGTGATCTGGTTGAAGGTGACGACGTCGGCTTCGAGACCTTCGAGGATCGCACGGGCCTGCTTGGACGACCCGCCATGCGACTGGTCGATCGTGACCCCGGGATGCGTCGCGACAAAGCCTTCATTCACCTTCTCGAACAGCTCGCGGGAGATGTCGTAGGAGGCGTTCAGCAGCGTATCGGCGGCAAGGGCGGGCAGCGGCGCGGCCAGAACGGCCAGCGCCGCCCCGATCGTCAGAAGACGTTTCATAGAACAGGCTCCGGTTGAGTTTGTGGACGCACTCTATCTGCCCGGCTCTGCTCATCCGAGGGCAATCGCCCACCGATCGACCGGCGGATGCGGAATAGAATTCCGCTCGCGGCTGAAAGTAAGAAAAGTCTCATACGGACCCAGGCCTTGGACAAAAGTCGCAGAACGGCCCCGAGCCTCCGGCTGGACAGGCCTTCCGCAGCGTGTAATCTGCCCCTTGAGGACGCAACCGGACGAGGGTTGCGGGTGGAGCAAGGTGCTGCGGCACGCGCGGGGGAGGGAACGGCAAAACGCCGGCACCCGCATCAGGAGGAGGACTTTATGGATCGCAGATCATTCATGACGCGCGCCGGTCTCGGTGCCGTGGCCGCATCGACGCTCGCCGCGCCGGCGCTCGCCCAGACCATGCCGAAGATCAACTGGCGCATGACCTCCTCCTTCCCGAAATCGCTCGACACGATCTATGGCGGCGGAGAGACCATTGCCAAATACGTGTCCGAGGCCACCGACGGCAATTTCCAGATCCAGGTCTTTGCGGCCGGCGAAATCGTGCCGGGCCTTCAGGCTGCGGATGCAGCCAGCACGGGCACGGTCGAGGCCTGCCATACCGTGTCCTATTACTACTGGGGTAAGGACCCGGTCTGGGCGCTCGCCGCTGCCGTGCCCTTTGCGCTGAACGCCCGCGGCCATAATGCCTGGCAATATCACGGCGGCGGTATCGATCTCTTCAACGAGTTCCTGGCGACCCAGGGCCTGATCGGCTTTCCGGGCGGCAACACCGGCGTGCAGATGGGCGGCTGGTTCCGCAAGGAGATCAAGACGGTTGCCGACCTGCAAGGCCTGAAGATGCGCGTCGGCGGCTTTGCCGGCAAGGTCATGCAGACGCTCGGCGTCGTGCCGCAGCAGATCGCCGGTGGCGACATTTATCCCGCCCTCGAAAAGGGCACGATCGACGCGGCCGAATGGGTCGGTCCCTATGACGACGAGAAGCTCGGCTTCTTCAAGGTCGCCCCCTATTACTACTATCCTGGCTGGTGGGAAGGCGGGCCGACGGTGCACGCCATGTTCAACAAGGCGGCCTTCGATGCCCTGCCGAAGTCCTACCAGGCGCTGCTGCGCACGGCCTGCCATGCGGCAGATGCCAACATGCTGCAGAAATACGACTATCTGAACCCGGCAGCGATCAAGCGCCTGGTTGTGGCCGGCGCCAAGCTCAGCCCCTTCACCGGCGAAGTCCTGTCCGCCTGCTTCGACGCGTCGAACACGGTCTATGCCGAAATGGAGGCCACCAACCCGACCTTCAAGAAAATCTGGGGCTCCATCAAGGCCTTCCGCTCGGAGTTCTATCTGAACGCCCAGATCGCCGAATACAATTACGACACCTTCATGATGATCCAGCAGCGCAACGGCAAGCTCTGACACGAGCGTGCGACGACACCAGCGAAGCCTCGCAGACAGGATGCCGAGCGGGGCTTTCTCTTTACCTGAACGCCCGGTCTCGTGCAGGCAAGGCTTGGACGGTGAAGGGGGTGGGGGGCTTCTTGGCCTTGGCGCGGGCGGCCATGGTTTCGAAGGCCTGTTCGAGGTGGCGGCAGAAGCGTTCGGCGTCGAAGAGCGGCGCGCGGAACCGGTTTTCGGCAAGGCGGGTCTTGGTGCGCGCGATGGCCGCTGGATCTTCGGCAAGGGCTATTGCGCGCGCCACCAGCGCTTGCCGGTTGGGCAGGACGAGGTCCGGCAGGCCGATGGCGGTGAGCAGACTTTCCGAAACGCGGGAGGCAAAGTTGCTCCCCTTCTGGGTGATGACCGGCAGGCCGGCCCAGAGCTTGTCGGAGGTCGTGGTGTGGCCGTTATAGGGGGCGGTGTCGAGGCCGAGATCGGCTGCCTGGAGGCGGGCGATGTGAGTCGCATAATCGCATTTCGGCGCGAAATGGATGCGCTCTGCCGCAACCCCGCGCCGCTCCAGCGCGGCGAGGACGTTCTCGCGCGCGAGCGCACCGTCGATCATGACCCAGAGCACGGAGCGGGGCGCGCCGCGCAGGATCTCTGCCCAGGTCTCAAGGGTTTGCAGGGAAATCTTGCGCTGGGTGTTGAAGCTCGCGAAGACGAAGCGATCAGCGGGCAGCCCCAGATCGTCACGCGGCGTAGCGGGGGGAAGGACGCGATGCACCGGATCGTTCGGCTGGTAGCTTTCCGGCAGGCGGCAGATCTGCTCGTGATAGTGCGGCTGCGAGGAGGGCGGCAGCACGATCGGATCGCCGATGACATAGTCGAGATCGACGCCGACGGTGGAGCCTGGAAAGCCGAGCCAGGCGACCTGCACCGGTGCGGGGCCGTAATTCAAAATGCCGCTGCGCGAGCCGCCTGTGAAGCCCTTGAGGTCGACCAGGATGTCGATGCCGTCGCGCCGGATCGTTTCCGCGGCTTCCGCATCGCTCATCGTGCCGATCGGCACGATCTTTCCCCAGCGGTCGCGCCCGCCGGCGTCGAAGCCGACGAAGCGCTCCGGCGTGTAGCAGTAGAGCACCGGCTCGACGCGGCCTAAATCATGCTGTTCCAGAACGGACTGGAGGAGGCGCATGGTGGCGTGGTCGTCCCAGAGATCGCTCGACAGATAGCCGACGCGCAGCCGCGCGGTCCAGGCATGCGGGCGGGTGCGGCGCGCGGCGATGGAAGCCGGGCTCGGCATCGGGCGCGAGCAGGGATTGTTGGTGGCGAGCCGATTGACCGCTTCGTCCGCGCACCAGAGCAGGTTGGAATAGCCCGTCTCGCCTTCGAACACGGCGGCCTCCCGCGCGCGCAAAGCGGGTTTCAGCTTCTCCTCCACCGTCTCGATGAGGGCGTAATCGCAGAAGTTGCGCGCCACTGCCAGCAGCTTCAACTGCGCGAAGGGGTCGTCCGGGTGGAGAGCGGCGATCTTGCGGAAGACGGTCAGGGCCGCCGGGTCGCGCTCCTCGTCATTGTAGAGCGTGCCGGCGATCATCACATGGTCGGGCCGCTCGCTTTCCGCCAGAGGCGCGCGCAGCAACCGCGCGAACGCATCCTCCCCACCCCGCAGGAAGGAGGCAGCGAGCAGCGCGGCATTGTCGGCATCGTCCGGCGCCTTCTCGAAGAGCCGCATGCCATAGAGCTGGATCCGCGCTTCGTCGCCGATCTTGTCATGCAGTTCGACGGCGCGTTTGAGTACCTGTGGCGAGGGATCGTCGCTCTCGGCCGCGCGGCTGGCGATCTCGGCGGCATCGGCTGTCAGGCCCAGTTTGTCGAACGTCTCGGCCAGCAGCAGCAGCGTGTCCTGGTCCTCGCTGCCGTCGATCAGCCCGCTCAAGTGGGTGAGGGCGGCGATGAAATCGCCAGCCTCATAGGCCGTACGGGCCGCTGCCAATGCCGCCATGGATGTCGCTCTCCGCTCACGCTTTGCCCGAGCCCTAGCAGCGCGGCCTTGCGCGAGGCGGGCAGCGTGATCAGCCCTCCGCGGCGAGGCAGGTTCGCAGCGAGTCGGCGATGTCCTGCATCATCTGGAAATAGAGGCTGGGGCCAGCTTGCAGCGTTCCGGCTTCCGGATCCAGCGTGCCGGATTTCGCCTCGGTTCCCTCCGTCACCACGCGGATCAGCTTCGGCTCGAATTGCGGTTCGGCGAAGACGCAGGTGGCGCCGAGCGTCTTGATCTTGGCCTGGATGTCGCTCAAGCGCTTGGCGCCCGGCATGCTTTCCGGATTGACGGTGATCGAGCCGGCCACGCGCACCCCGTAATGATGCTCGAAATACTGGTAGGCGTCGTGGAAGACGATGAAGGGCCGGTCCTTCACCGGTGCGAGTGTGGCCACAATGGCCTTGTCCATGGCGTCCAGCTTGGCCTCGAAGGATGCGAGATTGGCGCTGTAGGCGGCGGCATGGTCGGGATCCGCCTTCGACAGCGTCTTCGAAATCTCCGCCGCCATGGCCTTGGCATTGGTCGGGTCGAGCCAGGCATGCATGTCGAACTCGCCATGCTCATGCGCTGCTTCGTCTGCATGTGCGTGGTCGGCCTCGGCTTCGTGCTCGTCGCCATCCTCATGCGGTTCGAAGGGACCGCCTTCCCGGGCGGCGAGCTTTTCGATGCCGGGGGCCTCTTCCAGGGCGACGATGGTGGCACCGGTGCCGAGCGATTCGAGCGGCTTCTCCAGAAAGTGCTCCATGCCATGGCCCATCCAGAACACGATCCCCGCCTGCTCGAGCGCAGCGGCGTTTGAGGGCTTCATGGCATAGGTATGGGGCGAGGCGCTGCCATCAACGATCAATGCCGGCTCGCCTACGCCGTCCATGATCGAAGCGACGATCGAATGGATCGGCTTGATCGACACGACGACCTTGGGCACCTCCGCATGGGCGCTGAAAGCGCATCCGCAAAGAAGAGTGGCGGGGACGAAGCGGAGAAGCGAAGTGCGCATGGCCATGTCCTTTCACGACAAAGCGCGGGACAAGACCTGGCAATGTCATGGTTATGTTATTACATTAATTGCGTAATGCTATAACGTGTGCCATAGCCCTTGGCAACAGAGCGCAGAAAGAATTGCCATGCTGCACGACCCAAGCCGTTCCACCGTTTCCGCGCCGCTCGTCAGCCTGCGGGAAGCAGGCGTGCGCCGCGGCGGGCGCTGGCTCGTGCGCGGCGTCGATTTTTCCGTTCGCCCCGGCGAGATCGTCACCCTGATCGGCCCGAACGGCTCCGGCAAGTCGACCACGGCCAAGACCGCCATCGGCGTTCTGGCGCCGGACGAAGGCCGTGTCGAGCGGCGGGCGGGCCTGACGGTCGGTTACGTGCCGCAGAAGCTTGCGATCGACTGGACCCTGCCGCTGACGGTCGAGCGCCTGATGACGCTGACCGCCCCCTTGAGCCGCCCGGCACTGCGCGAGGCCGTGGAGGCCACCGGAATTGCGCACTTGCTGAAGGCCGAAGTGCGGCATCTGTCCGGCGGCGAGTTCCAGCGTGCGCTGCTTGCCCGGGCGATCGCACGGCGGCCCGATCTGCTCGTGCTGGACGAGCCGGTCCAGGGCGTCGACTTCTCGGGCGAGATCGCACTGTACGACCTGATCAAGACACTGCGAGACCGCACGGGCTGCGGCATCTTGCTGATCTCCCATGATCTGCACGTGGTCATGGCAGAGACCGATACGGTGATCTGCCTGAACGGCCATGTCTGCTGCCGCGGCACGCCGCAGGATGTCAGCCAGAGCCCGGAATATCGCCGTCTGTTCGGCGCGCGCGCGGCCGATACGCTGGCGCTCTACCACCACCAGCACGACCATACCCATCTGCCGGATGGACGGGTGCGCCATGCCGATGGAAGCGTGACCGACCATTGCCACCCGGACGACGGCCACCACCACGATCCCCACGAGACCGATGCGCACGTCCATGATGCGGGCTGCGGCTGCGGCCATCACCATCCCCGGCTGAACAGGCTGGACCGCAGGGAGCACGACCGTGCTTGACGACTTCTTCACCCGCGCGCTTATCGCCGGCATCGGCCTGGCGCTCACGGTCGGTCCGCTCGGCTGCTTCGTCGTCTGGCGTCGCATGGCCTATTTCGGCGACACGATGGCCCATTCGGCGCTCTTGGGCGTCGCCCTGTCGCTGCTGCTGCAGGTCAATCTGACCTTGAGCGTCTTCATCGTTGCAAGCGTCGTCTCCCTGCTTCTCCTGATCCTGCAGCGGCGCGGCACGCTGTCGACCGATGCGCTGCTCGGCATTCTGTCCCACTCGGCGCTGTCGGTCGGGCTGGTCATCGTCGCCTTCATGACCTGGGTGCGCATCGACCTCATCGGCTTCCTGTTCGGCGATATCCTGGCGGTCAGCGAGGCCGATATCGACCTGATCTGGGGCGGCGGCATTCTGGTCGTCATGGCGATCATCTATCTCTGGCGACCGCTGCTCGCCTCCACGGTCAACGCCGAGCTGGCGGAGGCCGAAGGCTTGCGTCCGGAGCGGGCGCGACTGTTCTTCATGCTGCTGATGGCGCTCGTCATCGCCATTGCCATGAAGATCGTCGGCATCCTGCTCATCACCTCGCTGCTGATCATCCCTGCCGCAACCGCGCGGCGCTTTTCCGCTTCGCCGGAAATCATGGCGGTCCTCGCTTCGCTGATCGGCGCGATCGCCGTTGTCGGCGGCCTGTTCGGCTCGATGCGCTATGACACCCCGTCTGGCCCGTCCATCGTCGTGGCCGCTGTTCTGATCTTCGTCCTCAGCCTCTTGCCTCTCGGGCGGCGGCGCGGGGCGGGCGAGTTTCATGCCGTGCAGGGAGGAGACCACTGATGGCCATGACCAAGAACCAGGCTCTGGTGCTGGAAACACTGACCGCAGCCGAGGCTCCACTCAGCGCCTATACCATTCTCGACAAGCTGCGCGACCACGGCTTCCGGGCGCCGCTGCAGGTCTATCGTGCGCTGGACAAGCTGGTGGAGCGCGGCCAGGTGCATCGCCTGGAAAGCCTCAACGCCTTCGTGGCCTGCCGCCACGAACATGGGCACGACCATGGCGCCCATGCGGCCAGCGTCATCGCCTTCACCATCTGCGAGGATTGCGGGCAGGTTGCCGAAATCCATGACCATGCGGTGGAGGAACGCCTGGCAACGCTGGCCGCCATCCGCCATTTCAAGACCGAGAAGACGACGATCGAAATGCGCGGCCACTGCGAGAACTGCACGGTCTGAGCGCCGGCGTCGGCCGGGCCGGATCAACCGAGCAATCGAAGCTCGGTCGCGAAGCGCTGCCAGTTGCGCACATAGCTTTCCGCCGAGCGCCGCAGGCCGGCGATCGCCGTTTCGTCGAGCAGGCGCACCATGCGCGCCGGGCTGCCGACGATCAGCGCGTTGTCGGGAAACACCTTGCCTTCGGTCACCAGCGCATTGGCGCCGACCAGACTATTCTGCCCGATCACCGCGCCATTGAGCACGGTGGCGCCCATGCCGATCAAGCTGTTGTCGCCGATCGTGGCACCATGGACGATGGCGCGGTGTCCGATGGTGCAGCCCTCTCCGATCGTGGCGGGGAACCCGGCATCGACATGCACCACCGCGCCCTCCTGGATGTTGCTGCGCGCGCCGACGCGGATCGGCTCCTGGTCGCCGCGAAGAACCGCGCCGAACCAGATGCCGACATCCTCGCCGAGCATGACATCGCCGATCACATGCGCGTCCGGCGCGATCCAGAACCGCTCGGCTTGGGGGAGGGTCGGCGCCAAGGCGCCAAGAGCATAAAGCGGCATCGGAAAACGATCCTCTAGCGAACGCTCACGGCAAGTGCCGCAACGCCCTCGACGCCGCAGGTCACGCGATCTCCGCGCTCCACGGGCCCGACGCCGGACGGCGTGCCGGTGAAGATGACATCGCCCGGCGCGAGTGTGAACAGGCGCGACAGCTCGGCGATGATTTCCGGCACCTTCCAGCTCATCTGGTTCACATTGCCGTCCTGGCGCGGCGTGTCATTGACCGACAGCCAGATGCGTCCTTCCGTCGGATGACCGATCCTGCTGGCGGGAACGAGCGGGGAGAGCGGGCCGGACTGTTCGAAGGCCTTGGCCACCTCCCAGGGGCGACCGGCAGCTTTGGCTTCGGCCTGCCGGTCCCGGCGGGTGAAATCGATGCCGACCGCATAGCCGAACACATGATCGAGCGCGGTATCGACCGCAATGTCCCGGCCGCCCCGATGCAGCGCAACGACCAGCTCGACCTCGTGATGCACGTCGGACGACTGAGAGGGATAGGGAAAGATGCCATCCGTCAGTGTCAGATTGTCCGGATTCTTCTGGAAGAAGAAGGGCGCCTCGCGGTCCGGATCGCCGCCCATCTCGATGGCATGCGCCGCATAGTTGCGCCCGACGCAATAGACCCGGCGAACCGGAAACATGTCGTCGCTCCCCGACACTGGCAGCATGACGATGGGGGCAGGGGGAAAAAGGCTTGGCATGGATGGCTCGCTGTCGGATCGAAAGCACCGACCCTATCAGCCGCGGCACGACGCTGGAACGCCGGTGTTGAGAAAAATGCAGAGCGTGCACGCCCAAGCCGCGAGGAAGACATCAGCGGGCAATGACGGCGCGAAAGGCGGTGAGCGGCGGCAAAGTTCGGTCGGAAGCTTCAGGCGCGCGGCGGTGACTGAGCGGCCGCGCGCGGGAAAGTGCTTCAACCGCAGGCGTAAGCCTGGAGCTGGTCGCGGGTCAGGAGCGGTGTTCCCTTGCGGGAGTTGCCGTCCGGATGGCTGTATTCGAGGCTCGGAACTTCCGGAAGCGCCAGGGCCTGGCGCACCGTCATGATGCCGACATCGCGCCGATCGGCGCCACGCTTTACGCTCACTTCCACGATGCGATACAGATTCTCTTCGACCATCTCTCTCTCCCTCGGCCTCTAAACGGGCCTTTGCAAGATTTCCTCATCCGTATGCCATGCTTGAGCGAAGTGCTGCGGACGGTGACCGCCGATTCGCGAGATCGCAGTAGGATCTGCGATGGCGGTTTTTGTGAGGCACCTCATCATCAGGATGCCATACGGTCTGCGTCGCTCCTAGCAGAATATTCGCAAGGACCGGCTTTTCGGCCAGTAGAGGCGAAAATTCGCGGGATGATTTCGCAGTGCGAAAGGAAATCTGTTCCTTCATGGCACGTTCTACTGCGCTGCGGAACGAAGAGGGCTTGTCAACGTTATGTCGAGAGCCAAGGGAGACAGTGATATGGCAGAACTCAAGACCGGATTTACTGGAGCACTCGAGGATCCTGATAGCCTGACGGTCCGCGCCCGTTCTGCGGGACAGGCGATTCGCCGTGAAGCAGGGGCCGTAGCAGCCAGTGCCGTCGATCGTCCCGCCGGCACGGGCGTGCTTCTTCTGTCTTGCGCTGCGCTGGCATTCCTGGCCGGCTATGCACTTCAGCCAAAGCGCCGTCAGCGACGCCTTTGGTAACGATCTCGCATCCGCAAAAAAACCACTTGTAAGTTTTGCAATGCAATATTAGTGTTTTCGCATCGGATCGCTTTCCTCCTCCCAGGCGATCCTGGATCGAAGGCACTCTCCTCCCTGCCTTTGGTCATTCAGAGCCTGCCGCGCCTCCTCCCCGCGGCAGGCTTTTTCTCTTTGTTAGCCATTGCTACCCTTGCCTTTCCTCGCATCTCTTGCTTCACTGCAGCCACAGTTGCGAGGAACCGGAGCGGATGCTCCCGCGTTATCAATCGCCGTTTCGACGGGCGTGTGTGACGTGTTTTTTGGGAGGTTTGTCATGACATCGATCAAATGGGTTGAGCCCGTGTCGGTTGCAGCCGGAGCGCAGGAGATCCGCGTCGTCAGCGGACCTTCGGAAGCTCTGGCCTGCCTGTCCGAGGCCTGGCCGGACGCGCGGGGTCCGCGCTATGTGGCAGCGCGCAGCATCTGCCGCGCGGCGATCGATGGTCGCAAGCCGGTCGAGGATGCGCGCAACCTCTTCCTCCTCGCCGCCCACGAGGCCAAGCTCCACGCGCATTGATGATCCGACGATCGCGGAGCGGGTGAGGCTCGACACGCAAGTCGATCCCTGCCGGTCCGTTCAGCCTCGTTGCGCGAAGGCGCCGGGGCTGGTGCCGACATGACGAGCGAAAGCGACCGAGAAGGCGCTCGCCGATCCATAGCCCGTTCGCGCGGCAATCTCGGCCACGGGCGCAGCGCGTCGACGCAGCATGTCCTTGGCAAGCGCCATGCGCCACTGCATCACATAATCCATCGGCGCGAGCCCCAGCTGTCGGCGAAAACGCTCGAAGAAGGCGGAGCGTGACAGGGAAGCCGCGTCGGCAAGCTTATCGATGCCAAGGGATGCTGCCGGATCGGCATGGATGAGCCGAAGTGCCGGCGCCAGACGAGGATCGGACAGGCCCCGGATCAAGCCCGGCGCCGCCGAAGGGTCACTCCCATTCCGCAACGCGCCCAGGAGCAGCACGTCGAGCAGCCGGCCGAGGATCATGTCGCGCGCCGGTTCGTCGCGGACCGTCTCGTCATGGATCAGCCGCACGACGGCCATGAGGCGCTCGTCGCCGCCAAGATGGATGATGCCCGGCAGCAATGAGACCAGCAATGCGCGGTCATCCGCCGCGAAGATGCAGTGGCCGACCATCGCGGTCACATCCGGCTCCGCCTGCGGCGCGCCCAGGCGAAAAACGCCAGGGCTGGTCTCCAGCCGTTGCGGCAGGGTGCCCGGAGGAGGTGGGTCGAGGCTCGTCATGGTGAAGCTGTGGATGTCCGGCACCAGCAGAAAATCGCCGGCCGAGAGCAGGCGGGGTGCCTGTCCGTCGATGATGATGCGGCAGCGTCCCTCGACCATCGCGCAGTAGAAGGGACTGCCGAGATCCCGCCGCTCCACCAGCCAGCGCCCTCCGGCCGTGACCAGCTTGGCAATGCTGGGCTGCGGCTTCAACAGGGCGATGATATCGGCAAGCGGATCGCGCATTCTGGACTCTCGCGAAAGAGATCGGGATTTCTCCTCATAGATCATCCGGCGTGCGTCGTCCATTCTTCTGCCTGTCGAACAGGAGAAACACCATGACCACCAACCGATTGATCGAAGCCGCCGCCGCCCTTCCAAGCCCCGCGCCACGCCTGACCCTTTCCTATTCCCCCCTGCGGCTTGACCGGGACGGGCTGCCGCCGCTCGAACTGCGGCTGACCGCGCCGGCGGAAGGGGAGCGCCTGCCCATCATCCTGCTGTCGCATGGCTATGGTCCGTCCTTCTACCTTCCCTCCAAGGATGGCTATGCGCCGCTGGCCCAGTTCTGGGCCGAGCGCGGCTTTGCCGTCATCCAGCCAACCCATGCCAGCTCCCGCGTCGGCGGATTGCCGTTGGACAAGCCGGGTGCGCCATTCTTCTGGCGCGAGCGCGTGGCGGAGCTTCGGTTGATCCTGGATCGGTTGCAGGATGTCGCGCATCAGGCGCCGGGCCTTGAAGGGCGGCTCGATCCCGCCCGCATTGCCGCGGCCGGTCACTCCTTCGGTGGCCACACCGTCAGCCTCCTGCTCGGTGCCACCCTCGACGGCGAAACATTTCGCGATCCGCGGATTACGGCCGGTGTCCTGCTGGCCGCGCCCGGGCGTGGCGGGGCGGATCTTCTGCCGGAGAGCGCGGCGCGTTTCCCCTTCTTCGATCTCGATTTCGGTGGAATCGCCGCGCCCAGCCTGGTCGTCTGCGGGTCGGAGGATGCCTCGCACTTCACCACCCGGGGGCCGGACTGGCATGTCGATCCCTATCGCGATGCGGCGGGCTCCTCGGCGCTGCTCATGCTCACGGGGGCGGGCCACGGACTGGGTGGGATTGCCGGCCTCGATGCCAAGGAGACCGAAACCGAATCGCCGGACATGCTGGAGGCGACGAAGCGGATGACGCTGGCCTGGCTGCAGACCGAGCTCCGCCTCGATCCATCCGCCTGGTCCGCCGCCCGTGACGCTTTGCGGGCGAAGGCTCCCGCTCTCGGCACGGTGGAGGAAAGGTCCGCCGCGTGACGGGAGGCCATCCGCGCACGGCCTAGCCGATCGACCATGCGAAGAGCCCATGCGGGCTCGGGACCTACCCCGTCGGAAACGGGGTAGGAGGCTTGCGGTGTCGACTCAACGGCTGGCCATTTGCAGCAGCCGGCAGAGCTTGACGAGTGAAGCATCGTAGCCGCCGGACGAGACGTTTCGGCAGGTCTTGAGAAGCTGCTGGCGCTCCGACTGCGACATGCTGTCGAAGGCATCGAGTGCCGCGACCTCCCGGATCGCGCGCGGCGGCTTGAAATTGCCGCCGGTATCGCCGACGCTCGGCGTGCCGGGCTTGTCCGGCCTGCCGGGCTTGTCCGGTCGGGTAGAGGTGCCGCCCGTGTCGGAGCCGCCGATGCCGACATCCACACTGACACCGGTCCCGCCGCCGCCGATCCCCAGCCCGACGCCGGCATCGATGCCCTTCGAGCCGCCGATGCTGGCGGAGAGGCCGCCGGTCACGCCCTTGCTGCCGCCGACCGAAGCGCCGACGCCCGTCGTGAGTCCGGACGTCCCGCCAACCGCGGCGCCGACCCTGGTCGAAACGCCATCCTTCCCGCCGACATCGGCGGAGAGGCCGGCGCGCACGCCGCTCTTGCCGCCGAGGCTCGTGCCGGCACGGGTGTTCACGCCCTTGCTGCCGCCGATGCTGGCGCCTACGCCGGCACTCAGCCCGGACGAAGGCTTGCTCGAAACATCGGCTCCGACATTGACACCCTTGCTGCCGCCGACCGAGGCGCCGACTCCAAGGCCCGAGCCGCGGCTCGAACGGCCGACGCCGACGCTGATGCCGTTGCTGCCGCCGAGCGACACGCCCAGGCCGCGAGACTGCCCGCGGTCCCGGGCATCCGCTGCTGCCGGCAACAGAAGCACCGACGAGATCAGAGCTGCCAGTGTGTAAGTAGCGATACGCGTGTTCATCATGTCCTCCATGTCTTCGTCAGCAGAGAATTTCTGCTGCGAAATCAATCAGAGGCCCTGTTTTTGGTTCGCCGTTTCAACTCTGCGTTCGTCGCCTTTGCACAAACAGCGGAAAGGAATGGTTATCAATCACGGGATCGTCGTCGGTTCTGTGCCGAACCGAAACACATGCCTCGGGAGCGGCACGCCTTGTGGTGCCACAGGAACGCGCATCGGCAGATCAGCGGATGAAGCGCGCGAGGCCCGGCACATGCGAAAGGACGAGCGTGGCCGCGATGGACAGGGCCGAGGTCGTCGAGATCGCGATGAGGAGGGTTGTTCCCGAGGGCGGGCCGAGCATGGCCTGCACCAGCCAGAGGAAGACGAGATGGATGCAGTAGAAGCCGAGCGTGTAGCGGCCGATCTCCGCCAGCGCGCGCAAAGACGCCCCGCCGCTTGGGAGCGACACGGCGAGGGAGAAGGCACCTGCGCCATAGGCAAGCGTACCGAGGGTGTCATTGATCGATTCGGTCGGTGCGATCAGCCCGGCGGAGGACAGCACGAACCGCTCGCCGAGCGAGACGCCGAGCTCGGCCAGCAGAAGAAGCAGCGCCGCCGGAGGCCGCGGTCGCCACCGGCGTTTCCTGATCAAAAAACCGAGAGCAACAAAGATCGCACCGAAGAAAGGGCCGTTGCGAAACAGCTTCCAAGGGAGCGCGGGGCCGAAGGGGGCAAGAAGTTCGATGAAATAAAGGCCGACGATGAAGAGCAGCAGGCAGGAGGCGAGCATCACCTGGTCACCGAACCGGCGGGCGAGGAGGAAGACGGTGAGAATGGAAATTCCGAACGCCGGGAGGAACCACAGATGATAGCCCGGCCCGCCATCAATCAGCAGCGCACCCAATTTGCTGATGCCGAAGTCACCGATGAGCAACTTGTGAACGCCAAGATAGACGAGGACCCAGAACAGATAGATTGGCACCAGCCGCGTGACGAGGCGGGAGAGCAGCGCCGGCAGCGTCGTCTCCTCGACCTTGAGGAAGTATCCGGCAACGAGAAAGAAGTAGGGGACGCCGAAGCGCGGGATGGTTTCGAGCGCGATGACGACCGCCTCCGGCAGGGCGGTCCGGTCCGCATGAAGCGCCACGACGAAGACGAAGGCAACGACCCGCAGCGCATCGATCCCCGCCAGTCTTTCCTCCGACATCCTGCATCTCCTTCGTCCGACATGCCGGCTTCCGGCTGATCGGCTGACCAGCGGGAGCGTCGATGCGCACCCCCTCCTCAGCCGGTGACTATTAGAGTGTTCGACTGAAAGGGCGCAAGCCTTTCCGGCAGCAGCGGCGAAGCCAGATCGAAAAGGGCCCGCGCCAGGGCTGTGGTCCGAGCGGCGGTCCTTTGGTGACGCAGGGGTCGATCATCCCCCTGTTTCGCTTCCCGCCGAACTCCGCTAAGGAGAGCGCGACAGCGTCGGCGCGGTGAAGCACCGCGCGCAATTGCCTCCTGGCGCAGCCGGCCCGTCCTTCGGCTGTCAGCCGCAGAAGGCCGCGCGCCCCTTATCAAACGGCAGACAGATCGAATGACCATGATCCCAAGCGAATGCGAGCAATCGTCAGTGCCAGTTTCCGGCAGTCTCCGACCCCCGGTCTTCGCCATCGCACCGATGATCGACTGGACGGATCGGCATTATCGCTTCCTGGCGCGGCAGCTTTCGCGGCATGCGGTGCTTTATACCGAGATGATCGTGGCGGAGGCGGTGTTGCGGGGGCAGCGGGAGCGGCTGTTGCGGCGCGAGGCCTGCGAGACGCCGGTGGTGCTGCAGCTCGGCGGCAATGATCCGGCCAAGCTTGCCGAGGCGGCGCGGATCGGCGAGGGGTTCGGCTATGGCGAGATCAACCTCAATGTCGGCTGCCCGTCCGACCGGGTCCAGTCCGGCACCTTCGGCGCCTGCCTGATGAAGACGCCCGATCTGGTGGCGGACTGCGTGGCGGCGATGAAGGCGGCGGTGTCGATTCCCGTCACGGTCAAATGCCGGATCGGTGTCGACGACCAGCATCCGGAGCTGGCGCTGCGCGCTCTGACCGAGAAGGTCCGCGCGGCCGGTGTCGATGCGCTCTGGGTCCATGCCCGCAAGGCCTGGCTGCAGGGGCTTTCGCCCAAGGAAAACCGCGAGATCCCGCCGCTCGATTACGATCTCGTCACGCGGCTGAAGGCGGAGAACCCGGACCTGTTCATCGGCCTCAACGGCGGCCTGACCACGCTCGATGCGGCGCAGGCCGCGCTGGAGCGGGTGGATGGCGCGATGGTGGGGCGTGCCGCCTACCATGACAGTTCGCTGCTCAGCGGTGTCGATGCCCGCCTGCCGCATCCGTTGACGGGTGCTCCGCCGGAGACGGCGCCGGCCGGTGGCTTCACCGAGGCCGGCCACCGCCGCGATCCCGCCTTCTGGGAAGAGGTGCGCGATGCGATGGCCGCCCATTCCGCCCGGCATATCGCCGAAGGCGGCCGGCTGGTGCATGTGACGCGCCATATGGTCGGGCTGTTTCAGGGCTGGGCCGGGGCGCGGCGGTTTCGCCAGATCCTCTCGGCCGAGGCGACAGCCAGGGACGCCGGGCCGGACATCATCCACCGTGCCTTTGCCGAGGTGCTGCAGAGCGAGGCCGCGCGGCTGCCGGAAGCCGTCTAGCGATTATGGCGCAAGCCGGGCGCAGCCGGGCCGGATCAGGATTCGATGGGGGAGGGGCCGGGCGAGCGCGTGGCCCGGAACAACGGCCGGACTCTCTCGCGGCGGCTCTTGCCGGGGAGGCCGGCGGGGGCCCCGGCTCGCGAACGAGCCAGGGCGAAAGGCGAAGCTCTTAGGCGAGCGAGACGTTGACGGCCTTCGGGCCCTTGCCCATGCGGTCCGGCTCGGTGTCGAAGGTGACCTGCTGGCCATCCTTGAGCGTGGCGATCCCGGCTGCCTGAAGGGCGGAGATGTGAACGAAAACGTCCTTGGCGCCGCCATCCGGCGTGATGAAGCCAAAGCCCTTTTCCTGGTTGAAGAACTTAACGGTGCCCTTGGTGGCCATTGGGATCTGTCCTTTACTTGTCCCTGATAGTCTGACGGCAACCCCGGCGACGGGGATGCTGATGGCGAGGGGCGGAACACCGGCCCTCACGCCGATACGCCGCCAGTCTGGGTGTCGCGTAGGGAGGAAGACCATGGAAGGCCATGGACATCCGGGGCGGGCGCTTCCGCAGCGCCTTGGGTCGGAATGTCCGCGCCGCACATTCGGCAAGCCGAAACGGGCGGGCGCATTGGCGCCGGGCAGGGCACTGCCGGGCGGGCGCGCCGGGCGTGTCCGGACCGGCTTTGAAACCGTCAGTCCAATCTCCGGGAAACCGCCCGGACGTCAGCTTTCTGACAGGAAAGACATCGCTTTGCAAGGGGACGGAGATGGGGGAAAAGCCCCGACGCACCGCCATGGTTTGGGCTCCGTTCACATTTTCGACGCGGAAAGGCCGCAGGCTGGTCGACGCGCCGCGCCTGTGCCGCAACGAGCCAATGCGGAGAAGGGTTGAAGCCGGAGGGCGGGGCAGGTACGAAGCGGCGGAGAGGCGATGCGCGAGCCGGACCCCTGCCGCGTCACCTCGCTCGCCGGAGCGCCGAACCACCATGCAGAGGATGAAGGCCGCGTGATCGACCCTTACGAACTGCTCGGACTGACGCCCGAAGCCGACGACCAGGCGATCAAATCCGCCTGGCGGCAGGCCGCCAAGACCGCGCATCCCGACCAGGGCGGCGATGTGGAGGCCTTCGGCCGCCTGCAGGCCGCCCATGATCTCCTGCGCGACCCCGTTCGCCGCAAGCTCTATGACGACACCGGCTATGACCCGCAGCTCGCCGATCCGCGCGACCTAAAGGGTCTGTTGATGATCGAGACGCTGGTCAACGAGGTGCTGCTGGACGAGCGTGAGCCCGGCAGCTTCGATCCCGTCGCCGCCATGCGCCGGCGCCTGTCCGACGATCTGGTGAAGAGCCGCTTCCATATTCTGGAGCTGGAGCGCCACCGCACGCGCATCCGCCAGCATATGGACCGGCTGGCGCGCCGCCATGGGGCCGATGTTCTCGGCTCCATGCTGCGCGCCCGCAGCCAGTCGATCGCCGAGGCGATCCGCGCGGCCGATGCGCAGGTCGAGGCGATCGAGCAGGCCTATGCCATGCTCGACGGCTATCGCTACGACCTGGAGCCGCAGGCCGCCCCGCCGGACCGCGCCCCCGCGCTGCCCGAAGAGGCGCCGCCCGTGGCCCTTGACGCCGATGACCGCCGCTTTGCCGGCGAGGGCCCGCAGGACGACCCGCGCGACGAAGCGGCCGAATAACCCCGCTGAACAGGAAAACGGCCCCGAAGGGCCGCTTGATCTCGCTATAAGAAGAGGCGGGCAATGCGGCCCGCCAAACCCTCGCGCCCGATCCGCTCCCGCGCACAGGCTCCACGTTTCACTGCGAGAGGGCAGCGTGTCGCGCCGGGGCGGGGAGGGGCGAAAGGCGGCTTAGTTACAGCCGCCGGCGGCGCGCTGCTCGGCGGCGTCGCGCTGCGCATCCTCCATCGCGTCCGGCGAGGCATCGCTCTGGCCGCCGGACGGCACGCCGCTCGGTTGCAGGCCGCTCGCGCTGCCCGCCGAGGATGCTGCCCCCGCGTCGCCGGTGCGCCCGGTGCCTTCGCCGCCCGAGGCGGTGGCGGAGGGGATGCGGCGGGGATCGAAATAGGTGCGGAAGGCGGTGATCTTGCCATCCTTGCCCTCCAGCACGCTGACGCCGCCATAGCGCACCTTTTCTCCCGCCCGGCTGCCTTCGCTGCGCCATTCGAGAAAGGCGACGCCGTCGCTCTCGGTCACGGCCAGGAAATCGGAGCGAATCTCGTCGAACGCCTCCCGATAATTCCCCCAGAACACCCGAGCCCCTTCCGCCCCCTCCCCATGCGCCACCATCGGATTTTCCACCGTGGCGTTTTCGGCAAAGAGGGCGACGAGACCATCGAGATCACGGTCGGACTCGAGGCGGGCGAGGGCGGCGATGAAAGGATCGGCAAGGGCGGGCATGGGGGTGCTCCTGAGTGTTTGAGTCAGGGGCAAACGGGTGGGGGTGGGGATGGTTCCGAAAGTGAAAGTTGAGCCGGCAGACTGCCGTCAATCACTAGTTTTAGTAATAAAGAAGATCTTGAAACATTCGCTCTTTTGGTGTGAAACCTTGAATTGCCGAGCCGTCCTGGTTGCTCGGCAAGGTTCTCTCATCAAAAAGGGGTTCGAAATGGCTGTGTTTAACGGTACTTCCGGAAATGACGTGCTGCAGGGCACCACAGGTCCCGACCTCATTTATGGGTATGACGGGAATGATACCATTATCGGTGGTTTTGGCAACGACAGCATGTACGGTGGCAACGGGGACGACGTATTCGTTTTGAACTCATCAGCCGGTGTGGATTACTACGATGGCGGCAGTGGAACGGACATTATAGCGGTGTCAAATGTCTCTGCAGCGTTCAGCTATGTCGACATCGGTATAGGGTCGATGTCGTCAATTGAAGGTATCGTCAACAACGATTACAAGCCGGTTTATATCGCTACCGCTGGCTCGCTGGATTTGACAGGCGTGACACTAATAAACATCGCCGGTTTTAAGGGAACGGCGACGAATGACTACATGACAGGAGAGGCAGTTTACAATAGCCTGACATCAACCTGGTCTGGAATAAAGATGTGGGGGTATGCTGGAAACGATCAAATGACCGGATCTAGCTACGGGGACACAATTGATGGGGGAGATGGCACGGATCAGCTCTTCGGCAGGGGTGGAAACGATACGCTTATAGGCGGACTGGGTGCTGATCAACTAACCGGTGGGGTTGCTAATGATACGTTGACTGGAGGAGCAGGTGCAGACCAATTTATATTTGGATCTGGAAACGGCGTAGACACTGTAACGGACTATGTCGATGGATCCGATAAATTCGTAATGGGTGCAAATGTATCTTCGGTGAACCTCTATAATCACAACGGGTCTGCTTTGCTTGAAATCAACGGTGGTACAACTTATGTCATTGTTAGCGGTGTGAGTGCGAACTCAATTGATTCGAGTGATTTTCTCTGGGCGTGAGAATGGAGTGCCTCCCAGTGAGGGAGGCACTCTCTTTGTGTGTTTACATCAATTGCTGCTCTCTAGCGCTCTTGGCAATCAGATTCCTACCGTCATATAACTTTTCATGAGGCTTGCGGCGAATTCCTCATTGAGTTCGGGGAAGCCGGTTCTCTTTGATAGTGCATTATACCTTGCGATTTCCTCCTTTGCTTCAGCCTCACTCAGCACGCGGCCTCCCTCTCCGATTGGAGGCGGCGCCCAAACATCGTCAAAGGAGAAGTCGAAGCCGAGGGGCTGGCAGTAAGGAAACGGCGATGGTTCATTCTGTCCGGCCTTGTCCAAGGCAAGCTTGCCTGCAGCCGCCTGTGCCTGGGTCGAACTGTTCGATGGCACTGCCGAGACACTCTGCATAGGCGCGACGGATGCCACTGGGGCGGCACTGCCGCTGTTGCCGGTATTCTGTAGCAGCGTCAGGGCGATCAGCCCTTGAGATTGAACCGATGCAATCACGATACACTCCATAGGGTCAGGCGCTTGCCCCACGCTTCATCGTGGCTGGGCGCGGGGGCGCGCCTGCTTCATGCAGGGCGGGTGTACGGGAACGAGACTACAATGCCAGAGGGTGGTTAAAAATATATTTTAGGAATGCATGATTGACAAGATTGCCATTGTATCTGCGGAAAAATTCGCCTGGCGCGCTGCGTCGCTGTCCTCTGCGAGCATTTGCTCGCGCGCAAAAGCCGGGCCTTGGCGCGAAGGGAATTCGGCAAGGTTCGGCAGCCGGCACGCGTGCGGGCTCTGACTGAAAATTCGGGGTGAGGATGGCCGCGCTGGAGGGCAAAGCAGGTGGGACGTCCGAGCCCTTCTCTACCGCCCCGGCCGCCCCGTCTTGCCCTTCGTCCGGCCCTTCTGCCGCTTGACGTCACCCGCATCCTCATAGCTGCCGGCGCCCACTTTGCCGCGCACCAGCGGCCGCGGGTCGTCGGTGCGTTCGGGTTGGCCTTCCATCAGCGGGGAGAAGCGCTTGGTGGCCTTGGCGGCGTCGGGCTTGTCGGGCAGGGCGCCGGGCTTGGGCTTCTCCGTGCGGCCGACGGTCATTTCGTCCAGCGTATTCTTGCGGAACAGCGGCCGTTCGGTGTCCGTGCCGGGGCCCATATTGTCGAGGTCCGGTTTGGCAAAGAGGCTGTTGGCCTCGTTCGGCGCCTGCAGGCTGGCGGGCTTGCCGCCCTTGCCGTTGCCGGCGGGCTTGCCCGTCGCGCCTTCGGTACTTCTCGCCGCACTTCCCTGCTTCCCCGTCGTGCCTTCGGCACTCCGCGCCTCTTGCTTGGCCATCGGGTCGTCCATGACCGCGAGTTCGGCGGCCTTGAGGCGCTTGATCTCGTCGCGCAGGCGCGCGGCGGTTTCGAAGTCGAGGTCGGCGGCGGCGTTGCGCATCTGCTTTTCCAGCGCTTCCAGATGGGCGGCGAGATTGTTGCCGACCATATGGCCGCCGGTGGCAAAACCCTTGCCGGAAGCGCCGGCAATATCGGCGCGAACATGGTCGCGCTCGTAGACGGAGTCGAGAATGTCGGAGATCTTCGCCTTCACCGATTCCGGCGTGATGCCGTGCTCGGCATTGTAGGCCATCTGCTTCTCCCGCCGGCGCGCCGTCTCGTCCATGGCGCGCTGCATGGAGCCGGTGATCTGGTCGGCATAGAGGATGACCTTGCCGTCCACGTTTCGCGCCGCACGCCCGATGGTCTGAACAAGGGACGTTTCCGAGCGCAGAAAGCCTTCCTTGTCGGCGTCGAGAATGGCGACGAAACCGCATTCGGGAATGTCGAGGCCCTCGCGCAGCAGGTTGATGCCGACCAGCACGTCGAAGGCGCCGAGGCGCAGATCGCGGATGATCTCGATGCGCTCCAGCGTGTCGATGTCGGAATGCATGTAGCGCACGCGGATGTTCTGTTCGTGCAGATATTCGGTCAGATCCTCGGCCATGCGCTTGGTCAGCACGGTGCAGAGCGTGCGGTATCCCTTGGCGCTCGTCTCGCGGATCTCGCCGAGCACGTCGTCCACCTGCGTCTTGGCCGAGCGGACTTCGACCGGCGGGTCGATCAGCCCGGTCGGGCGGATCACCTGTTCGGCGAAGACGCCGCCCGATTGTTCGAGCTCCCAGGCGCCGGGCGTCGCCGAAACGGCGATCGTATCCGGGCGCATGGCGTCCCATTCCTCGAAGCGAAGCGGGCGGTTGTCCATGCAGGAGGGCAGGCGGAAGCCATATTCGGCCAGCGTCGCCTTGCGGCGGAAGTCGCCACGATACATGCCGCCGATCTGCGGGATCGTCACATGGCTCTCGTCGATGAAGATCAGCGCATTGTCGGGAATATATTCGAAGAGCGTCGGCGGCGGCTCGCCGGGGCGGCGGCCGGTCAGATAGCGGGAATAGTTCTCGATGCCCTGGCAGGAGCCGGTCGCCTCCAGCATCTCGATGTCGTAGCGCGTGCGCTGCTCCAGCCGCTGCGCCTCCAGGAGCCGCCCAGCCTTTTCCAGCTCGGCGAGGCGCAGCTTCAGCTCGTCCTTGATCGATTTGATCGCGGCGTTCAGCGTCGGGCGCGGGGTGACATAGTGGCTGTTGGCATAGATCTTCACCGATTTCAGGTCGCCGGTCTTGTGCCCGGTCAGCGGGTCGAATTCGGTGATCGATTCGATCTCGTCGCCGAACATGGTGATGCGCCAGGCGGCATCTTCCAAGTGGGCGGGGAAAAGCTCGATCGTATCGCCGCGCACGCGGAAGGAGCCGCGCTGGAAGTCCATCTCGCGGCGCTTGTATTGCTGGGCAACCAGGTCGGCCAGAAGCTGGCGCTGGTCCAGCCGGTCGCCGACCGTCATCTGGAAAGCCATGGCCGTATAGGTTTCGACCGAACCGATACCATAGATGCAGGAGACCGAGGCGACGATCACCACGTCGTCGCGTTCGAGCAGCGAGCGCGTCGCCGAATGGCGCATGCGGTCGATCTGCTCGTTGATCGAGCTTTCCTTCTCGATATAGGTGTCGGAGCGCGGCACATAGGCTTCCGGCTGGTAGTAGTCGTAGTAGGAAACGAAATATTCCACCGCATTGTCGGGGAAGAAGTTCTTGAACTCCGCATAGAGCTGCGCCGCCAGCGTCTTGTTGGGCGCGAGGATGACGGCGGGGCGCTGCGTCTCGTTGATGACCTGCGCCATGGTGAAGGTCTTGCCCGAGCCGGTGACGCCGAGTAGCACCTGGTTCCGCTCGCCGGAGCTCAAACCCTCGACGAGATCCTTGATCGCCGTCGGCTGGTCGCCGGAGGGCTTGTATTCGGTCACCATCTTCAGCGGAATGCCGCCCTCCGACTTGTCGGGGCGGGGCGGGCGGTGCGGCGTCCAGAGCTTGCCGTCCTTGAACAGCGGATTGCCGGATTCGATTAGCTTGGCCAGCGCATCCACCGTCGCGGTCACCGCGCCGGGGGCGAGCGCCGAGGCGTTCTCCAGATCCACCGTCATGCCGGCCACCGGGTTCAGCCCGGCGGCCGCGCGGGTCTTCGGGTCGGTCGAGCCGCCCATCGAGGTGCCGCGCGCCGATTTGGAGGCGCTGATCGTGTCCTCCGCCCTCGCTCTCTGCTTCTGCGCGGCGATCTCTACCTGCTTGCGGTGGCGGCCTGCCTTGGAGGCGACCTCGCGGCGGCTTTCCATCGCGCCCGATTCCGCCTCCGCTTCCAGCTGCTTCACCCAGTCGGCGACGGATCCGCTCAATGGCGCCC
The DNA here is from genome assembly GCF_034720595.1 of Rhizobium sp. CC-YZS058. NCBI lineage: Bacteria > Pseudomonadati > Pseudomonadota > Alphaproteobacteria > Hyphomicrobiales > Rhizobiaceae > Rhizobium > Rhizobium sp. CC-YZS058. The sequence goes on from NZ_JAYESJ010000001.1 coordinate 1,684,961, forward strand.
CCTCGAAGTCGGATTGCGGAGCTTCCTCGAAGCCGGTCGAGGGCGTTTTGCTTTTCGATGTTCTGGCCATGTTCGCAATATGGCGCCGGATGCGCGGGAAGAAAAGGGTCGTCGGCGGAAGGCCGCCCACTTTCTTCGCCTCCCATGTGAGCGGATCCTGATCTGCCCGAATCTCGCCTGCTTCCGGGCCTAGGTCGGCATCATCCGAGGATGGAGCCCCGCATGAGCCTTTCCTTTCCCACACTCGCCGCCATCCGCTTCGGCTACGGCCTGCGGCCCGGCGAAGCGCCGCCGGCCGATGCGGAGGCTCTGCTGGCCCAGGCGGCCGCGCCGAAACGCGCCGATCTGCCCTTCACCGCTCTGCCGCTCGCCCGCCGGCGGCAGCTCTTCCTGGCCATGCGCGCCCGCAACCGGGCGGTCGCCGCGCATGCCAAGCCTCTGCCGCCGGAAGAGCGCGTTCCGCTCATCAAGGCCCAGGGCAGGGATGTGCAGCTGATGCTGCTTGCCGAGCGCCAGGACCGGCTGTCCAATGCCGTTCTCTCGCCGCACGGCTTCCACGAGCGGCTCGCCGCCTTCTGGGTCGACCATTTCTCCACCAATATCGGCAAGTCCGGCGATCTGCGGCAATTGGTGCCGATGCAGGAGCGCGACGCGATCCGGCCCCATCTCACCGGCCGTTTCGCCGATCTGCTCTCCGCTGCCGTCCGCCATCCGGCCATGCTGCTCTATCTCGACCAGCAAGCCTCCTTCGGCCCGAATTCGCCGGTGGGGAAGAAGCAGAAGCGGGGCCTGAACGAGAACCTCGCCCGCGAGCTGATTGAGCTCCACACCATGGGCGCCGGCTCGGGCTACAGCCAGACGGACGTGACGAGTGCCGCCCGGGTTCTGACCGGCCTCGTGCCGAATGCGCAGCGCACCGACTGGGCCTTTCTCCGCCAGCGGGCGGAGCCCGGCGCCCATCCTGTCCTCGGCACGACCTATGGCGGCAGCCTGCGCAGCGAGCGTGATGTCGAGCATCTGCTTGCAGACCTCGCGGCACGGCCGCAGACCGCCGCGCATCTCTGCCGCAAGCTCGCCGCGCATTTCATCGCCGACCAGCCGCCGGCCGCCCTGGTCAGCGCGATGACGCAGGCCTGGCGAAGGAGCGATGGCGATCTCATGGCCGTCTACCGCGTGCTCGTAACCCACAAGGACGGGCAGGACGTGACGCTCGGCAAGATCAAGCCGCCCTTCGACTATGTCGCCTCCAGCCTGCGGGCGCTCGATATCGACCAGGCGACTCTCGATGCACCGCGCCCCTCGGCCCGTAAGGCCGCGCCCGAGCGGGCAGCCATGCTGGCGGCCGAGACCGAGGAGGCAGCCAAACAGTCCGGCGCTGCCGGCCGCCAGACGATGAGCGCGATGCAGGACGGAGCAGACGCCAAGGAGCCGGGCGGCGAGGCCATGATGACGAACGGGGCGGCCGCCCTTATCCGCACGCTCGGAAAACCCGGCGACCGGCTGGACGCGCTGCTCGACGAACGGCTCGAGACGCTGGCCGCTCGGCGCAAGAGCCTCTCGCGCGATGCGGTGCAGACCATTGCCGCGCTGGGCCAGCCGATCTGGCAGCCGCCGAGCCCGGCCGGCTGGCCGGACACCGAAAGCGCCTGGATTGGCGGCGGCGCCTTGACCGGCCGGATCGCCTGGGCGCGGCGGCTCGGCGCCAGCTTCGGCGGCGACGAGGATCCCACGGCCTTGCTCAAGGATGCGCTGGGGGAGGCGGCCCGCGATGACACGATCCGCACCGTCTCGCGCGCGCCGCGTCGCCAGGTGGGTCTGACGCTGGCGCTTGCATCCCCCGAATTCAACCGCCGATGACGGCCCGGTCGACAGGCAGGGCAGGGCCCGATCAGGGCAAAGGCTGGAAGCAGCCGCGGCAAGGCCGAACACGGAGAGCACAATGACAGGTCCCTTCATGCCAACCCGGCGCGCCTTCCTCGCCACGGCCTGCTGTGCCGCGGCGGTGCCGCTCGTCACGCCCGTCAGTTTCGCGGCCATGCCGGGCGAAAACCGCCTGGTGACGATCGTCCTGCGCGGGGCGATGGACGGGCTCGGCATGGTGCAGCCTTATGGCGACAAGGGCTTTGCGGCCTACCGCCCGACGATCGCGCTGACGCCCGAGACAGGGCTGATCGATCTCGACGGCCATTTCGGCCTGCATCCGGATGCTAAGGCGCTGCTGCCGCTCTGGCAGGCGGGTGAGCTGTCCTTCGTCCACGCCGTCTCCACCCCCTATCGCAACAGCCGCAGCCATTTCGATGGGCAGGACGTGCTGGAGACGGGCGAAAACGGTGTGGGCGCGCTCAAGGATGGCTGGCTGAACCGGGTGCTTTCGGTCCTTCCGCGCTCGGCCGCGATTCGCGCCATCGACGTCAACACCACCTCCGACCTGATCCTCTCCGGCGCACAGCCGGTCGATGTCTGGGCGCCGAAAACCGATCTCGCCGTCGGGGCGGACGAACTTGCCTTCTTCACGGCGCTCTATGCCGGCGATCCGCTGTTTGCCGCGGCCTTGAAGGAGGCGGAAACGACCGACAGTTCGGCCGACGAAATTCGGGGTCAGGGGCCGGGCGAGCGCAGCGTCGTGGAAACGGCGCGGCTTGCGGGCGGGCTGCTGGCGCGCGACTATCGCATCGCCAGTTTCTCGATCGTCGGCTGGGACACGCATCTGCGCCAGGCGACCGCTTTCGCCAAGCCGGCCCGGGATCTGGCCGAGGCGCTAATCATGCTAAAACAGACCATGGGCCCTGCCGCCTGGTCGAAGACCGTGGTGGTGGCGATGACCGAGTTCGGACGCACGGTGCGCGAAAACGGTTCGGGCGGTACCGACCATGGAACGGGCGGCCTGGCGCTGCTGGCAGGCGGCGCCCTGCGCGGCGGCCGCATTCTCGGTCGCTGGCCTGGCCTGAGCGAGGATGCGCTGCTCGACGGCCGGGACCTGATGCCGACCGGCGACGTGCGGGCGCTTGCCGCCGCCATGCTGCACCGCCAGTTCGACGTCGCGCCCTCGACGCTGACCAACGCCATCTTCCCCGGCCTCGACTACAGCATGGCCTCCGCTTACCTGTAAGATAGGCGAAGAGTGCGTTCACAAAGCAACCAAGGCCGATCATCTGTGCCATCGACGTCGGCGCCGATCCTTTCATCTTGGTTCCACACAGACGATCGGGCGTTGAATTAGGATATTCTAAATCTTTCCATTCCTATCCTCTGATTTTACTGGAGGACAGGATATGAGAAGACTCTCGATCTCTGCGCGGCTCTACGCGCTCGTTACCTTTGTAATCCTGGCACTGGTCGCAGCCATGACCCTCTCGCTTCTGCAATCCCATGCTCGACTGGTGCAGGAACGCAAGGCGATGCTGTCGGCGATGGACGAGGCCGCTGTCGGGATTTTCCAGAAATACTTCGACCTTGAGCAGAAGGGTGTCCTTACCCGGGAAGCCGCGCAGGCGGGAGCTATGGAGGCGGTCCGTGCCATGCGCTACCAGGATGCGGGCTATTTCTTCATCAGCGACATGCAGGCGCGGATGCTGATGCATCCGCTGAAACCCGAACTGGTCGGCAAGGATCTTTCCGGCCTGCAAGACAAGACCGGCAAGGCCATCTTCAAGGAATTTACCGCGACGGTGAAGGCGCAGGGGCAGGGCTTCGTCGATTATTACTGGCCGAAGCCCGGCGTCGAAGAACCGGTGCTGAAACTGTCGCACGTCATCGGGTTCAAGCCCTGGGACTGGATCGTCGGGACCGGGGTCTATGCGGATGACCTGGACGCGTTGTTTCGCGCAGGGCTGATCCAGCTCGGGATCGTCTGCGCAGCGGCCTCCGCGCTCACCCTCTCGGCCGCGCTGCTGGTGGTCCGCAGCGTCGTGCGCCCGCTCGTTCGGCTCAAGGGCGCGATGCGGGCCATCGCCCGAGAAGATCTTTCCGAGCCGGTGCCCGAAACCGGCCGGGGGGACGAAATCGGCCAGATGGCGGAGGCGCTCAGCCTGTTGCGTGACAGCGTCGAGGATCGTGTGACGCTGCGCCAGCGCGAGCAGGAGCGCCAGGCCGAGATCGACAATCAGCGGGATGCAGCAGCCGCGCAGCTGCGGGAGCAGGCCGATCGGCAGGCACGGTCGATCGCCACCCTTGGCACGGCCCTGGAGGCGCTCTCGTCTGGCGATCTGACACCGGAGATCGGCACGATCGCCAGCGACTATGCCAAGTTGCGGACCGACTTCAACACGGCACTTGCCGCCTTGCGCCACGTGATCGGCGCCATTAACGGCTCGACCGACATCGTCTTCGACAGTGCCGGCGGCATTTCGGAAGCGGCCTCCAATCTTTCGCGGCGCACCGAGCAGCAGGCAGCGGCGCTGGAGGAAACGGCTGCAGCCCTGAACGAGATCACGACAACGGTGTTGACGGCCTCCGAGCGGGCCCGCGAGGCGCGCGACATGGTGGCGGCCACCAAGGCCAGCGCTGCCCGTTCGGGCGACATCGTCCGCAACGCCGTGGCGGCAATGGGCCGGATCGAAAATTCGTCGTCCCAGATCGGCCGGATCATCGGCGTGATCGACGAGATCGCGTTCCAGACCAATCTCTTGGCACTGAATGCCGGTGTCGAGGCGGCGCGGGCCGGCGAGGCCGGGCGCGGTTTCGCCGTCGTCGCGCAGGAGGTGCGTGAGCTGGCGCAGAGATCGGCACAAGCGGCCAAGGAGATCAAGGATCTCATCCGCGGCTCAAGCAGCGAGGTGGAGGCGGGCGTCGCCCTCGTCCGGTCGACCGGGGACGCGCTGTCGGAGATCGAGAATCTGGTTAACGCCGTCAACGACCACGTCGCCTCCATCGCCCAGGCTGCGCAGGAACAGGCGACCAGCCTGCAGGAGGTCAACCAGGCCGTCAATTCCATGGACCAGATGACCCAGCAGAATGCTGCCATGGTGGAAGAGACGAGTGCTGCGAGCCAGACGCTGGCAAGGGAGAGCGAAGAGCTGCGTCGGCTTCTCCGCACATTCCGCCTCGAACGGAACGGCGGTCACGCGCGTGCCGCCTGAGAAACGGGCCGCGGGGGATGCCTGCACCAATGCAGGATCCCGCTGCGGCTCGAGCGGATACTCATGCCTCCGGCGGGACGGGGGTGGGCTTGCCGGCGCTGTCCAGCGCCACCATCACGAAGGTGGCGTCGGTGACCTTCTCCATCAGCGGCGACAGGTATCGCTGCGCCCAGGCTTCCACCTTGAGCGTGATCGACGTGCGGCCGACCCGGGTAATGTCGGTGTAGATGCAGAGCGTATCGCCGATCTTCACCGGAAGCGCGAACGCCATCTCGCGGACAGCGGCGGTGACGACGCGGCCGCGGGCGCGCTCGGCGGCGCGGATGCCGCAGGACAGGTCCATCTGCGCCATGACCCAGCCGCCGAATATATCGCCCGCCGCATTCGCGTCTCCCGGCATTGCCAGGGTACGCAGGGTCAGTTCGCCGCTCGGTCGGTTGTCCATCGTCTCTCTCCGCCTCGAAGAGCCGCAGCTTCGGCGATCCACGGTGATTCTTCCAGTCGGTGGAGGCGGGCGCAAGAAACGGAAAAGGGCTCGGCAGGGGTCGCTGCCGGGCCCTTGGCCTCGATCTTCATGAAGGAGCCCGGTGCTCCGGGCGCGCTCAGACGTGGCGGCTGTCGAGCCGGCGCCGCTGGCCGCTGGCATAGGATTCCGCCCAGCCGCGCTGGATGAAGGACTGGCTGCGCTCGACGCCGTTTTCGACGACGAGGACATGCCATTCGCCCATGGCTTCGACCACGGAGACGCTGGCAATCCGCGGGTTGAGGTAGGTTCGGTCCTGTCCGGTCTGTGCTAGATCGATCATGCTCATGCCCCTTTCGATGAGTTCGGGGGCCGCTTTTCCATATGTTCGGAAACGCAGTCGGCGACGCCCATCAAACGTGCCGCCGATGAAAAAGACTCTACACTCAATCGCCACTTTCGTAAACAGCGGCTTGGTAAAGCCTTCGTTTACCATGTTCGGCGATGCTCGGCGCTCGTCCGCATCAGGCCCGCTTTCCGACACGAGCACCCATCACGGTCGAGCCTCCGGATCGGGGCAGGCGCGGGGGCGCCGTCGCGGCAGCTCCCGGCAGTGCGGCAACGGCGGAAGGCGGAACGACATGCGGAAGACAGCCATGATGAGACGCGGCACGGCCGCCCTGGCGCTTGCGCTGACATTGGCCGCCTGCACCACCGACGATCTCTCCCCGCCGGAGCGCTTCACCGACAGCCCGAGCATCGGTCCGGTCGGCAGCATCGCGCCGGGGCCGGTGCCGGAGGGAAACGTTTCGCCCTATCCGGCGCGCGCGCCGGTTGCGAGCCTTCACGGCTCCGGCCGCACGCTGCCGCCCGACGCGGCCGCCGGTCCGGCTGTCGATATTGACGGCATGCTGGGGGAGGAGCCGCGCGTCACCGGTCTTGCCGAGGAACAGGCCCGGCAGATCCATCCCGATGCCGCGCCGCCGGTGGTGGACGGTGTCGGCACCGGCGCACTGCGCGAGGTCGCTTCCGTCGCGCCGCCCGCGATGACGCAGTCCGTCCTCGCCGATCCCGACCTGCCAACCATGACTCCGGAGCGCCAGGCGCAGGAGGAACGTCGTCGTCGCACCTTCCTTGCCGATCAGCAGGAGCAGATGATCAAGCGCCGCAAGGTCGAGGAGGAGCAGCAGGTTGCCTTTCTGCCGCGCGCGGGGTCGCCGATGTCCGTCCCGGCGGCACCGCGGTCGCCGCAGGCCATGCCGGCGGACGAAGTGGCCTGCCGGTCGCGCCTGAGGCGCCTCGGCGTGGAGTTCCGCGACGTGCCGCGCATTGCCAATGGCCCGTCCTGCGGCATCGACTATCCGATCGAACTCAGCGGCCTGTCCGGCGGCATCGGCGTCAAGCCGGCGGTCAAGCTGAACTGCGAGGTGACGGAGGCCTTCGCGCTTTGGGTCAAGAACGAGCTCGCGCCCGCCGCCCGCTATCGCTACTTGACCGGTATCCGCACCATCAAGCCACTCGGCGGATATTCCTGCCGGACGATGAATTCGCGTCGCGGCAATCCGATGTCGGAGCATGCGCGCGGCAATGCGATCGATGTCGGCACGTTCGTGCTGAAAAGCGGACGGGAAATCGACGTCCGCAAGCCCGGCTTCTTCGCTTTCCGCGAGAAGGGCTTGCTGAAGGCCGTGCGCTCCGACAGCTGCAAATATTTCAACACCGTTCTCGGCCCGGGCAGCGATCCGAGCCACAAGGACCATTTCCACTTCGACCTGCGCAACAGGAAGTCCGGCTACCGCCATTGCGATTGAGCGCAGACAGGTCGCGCAAAAAAATAGGCCGGCGCAGGGCCGGCCTTGAAGAAAACCCGGGCGGAAGGGGACTAGGGTCCAGCCGGGTGCAAATCACAGGCGGGGTCGGGTGCAACCACCAGCGCGTGCGGGCAGACCATGCCGCGATTCCCGCAACGGTTTGATGACAGCGCCGGCGAGCCTTTCTCTGCCAGAAGGTGGAGCGGGGGGAGGTGAAAACCGTCGCGAACATGCCATATAAGGGCATCTCTTCGTCACGCTCTCTCGCGGGAACTTCATGGCGCCCATCGTCTCCGTCACCAATCTCACCAAGACCTACGGATCCGGCTTTCAGGCGCTCAAGGGCGTTTCGCTCGAGATCGAGCAGGGCGAGATTCTCGCGCTGCTCGGCCCGAACGGCGCCGGCAAGACCACGCTCATCTCGATCATCTGCGGCATCGTCAACCCGTCCGGCGGACAGGTGACGGTGGGCGGGCACGATGTCGTCAAGGAATTCCGCAAGACCCGCGCCATGATCGGTCTCGTGCCGCAGGAACTGACCACCGACCAGTTCGAGACGGTGTGGAATACGGTGTCCTTCTCGCGCGGACTGCATGGGCGCAAGGCCGATCCGGCCCATATCGAGAAGGTGCTGCGCGATCTCTCGCTCTACGACAAGAAGGACAACATGCTGCGCGAGCTTTCCGGCGGCATGAAGCGGCGCGTGCTGATCGCCAAAGCGCTGAGCCACGAGCCGCGCATCCTCTTCCTCGACGAGCCGACCGCCGGCGTGGATGTCAACCTGCGCAAGGATATGTGGCGGGTGGTGGAAGGGCTGCGCGCCAGCGGCGTCACCATCATCCTCACCACCCATTATATCGAGGAAGCTGAGGAGATTGCCGATCGCGTCGGCGTCATCAATGGCGGCGAGATCCTGCTGATCGAGGAGAAAGCCCGCTTGATGTCGAAGCTCGGCCGCAAGCAACTGTCCGTGGACCTCTCCGAGCCGATCGGGGCGATCCCGCCGGCGCTTGCCGCCTACAATCTGACGCTGGAGGATGGCGGCCGGCGGCTCGTCTATGATTACGACGCCTCCGGCGGGCGCACCGGCATCACCACGCTTCTGGCGGCGTTGGCCGAGGCCGGCTTGCGGATCAAGGACCTCTCGACGCGGCAGAGCTCGCTTGAGGATATCTTCGTGGAACTGGTGGAGCGGCGGGCATGAACTTCGAAGCGGTCAAGGCGATTTACCTGTTCGAAATGGCCCGCACGCGCCGCACCTTGCTGCAGAGCGTCGTCTCGCCGGTCATCACCACCTCGCTCTATTTCATCGTCTTCGGTGCGGCGGTGGGGTCGCAGATCCGGCAGATCGAGGGCGTCTCCTACGGCGCCTTCATTACGCCCGGGCTGATCATGCTGACGCTGCTCACGCAATGCGTCTCGAACGGCTCGTTCGGCATCTATTTCCCGAAATTCACCGGCACGATCTACGAGGTCCTGTCCTCGCCGGTGTCGATGATCGAGATCGTGCTCGGCTATGTCGGGGCGGCGGCGACCAAGGGCATGATGATCGGCCTGATCATCCTTGCCACGGCGTCGTTCTTCGTCGATCTGTCGATCGCCCATCCCATCGCCATGCTGGTCTTCTTCGTGCTGACGGCCGTGACCTTCTCGCTGTTCGGCTTCCTCATCGGCATCTGGGCCAAGGATTTCGAGCAGCTGAACCTCATCCCCATGCTGGTCATTCCGCCGCTCGTCTTTCTCGGCGGCAGCTTCTACTCGATCTCCATGCTGCCGCCCTTCTGGCAGGCCGTCAGCCACGTCAATCCGGTCCTCTACCTGATCTCCGGCTTCCGCTGGTCCTTCTTCGAAGTCTCCGAGGTCAACCCCCTGATCAGCCTCGCCATGATCCTCCTCTTCCTCACCATCCTCCTCGCGATCCTCGTCTGGGTGTTCCGGACGGGGTATCGGTTGAGGAGCTAGGTGAGAAGTGATTAGTGAGCAGTGAGCAGTGATCAGTGGGCAGTAGGCAGTAGGGAGTGGCGAGTAGGCGATAGGCAATAGGCAGTAGGGAGCAGAGAGGGGGGCGATTGGCGAAGAATAGGCTTGACTACGGCCCTATGTACTACCTGATCACTACTCACTACTCACTACTCACTACTCACTACTCACTACTCACTACTCACGCCTCCCGCAGCTCCGTCCCCTTCGTTCCGATCGTCATCGAGTTGCCGCGCCAGGCGAAGGCGGTGGTTTGCCAGCTTTTGAGCCAGACGAGCGGCAGCAGAAGGTCGCGCGTGATCATGGCCGGCAGGGAGAGGGCCGAGAGACGCCAGCATTTGGCGCGCGCCAGCGCCAGCTCCGGAAGGTAGATCGCGAGGAGGATGGCCAGAACGGGCAGAAGCGGCGCGGTGCCGGAAAGCCAGCAGGCGGCAAGGGTGAGGGCGAGCGGCGGAACGGCGCCAAGGATGATTTCGGGCACGAAGAAAGCCGGAAAAGTGACGCGACGCAACCGCGCCCAGCGTCGCTGCCGCGACCAGACTTCATTGAGCGTTCTGGCGCCAAGCGGCTGCGAGAAGGGCGCGGAAACGAGGTGGACCTTCAATCCCAGCCGGCTGACGAGCTTGGTCGAGGCCGCGTCTTCGGCAATCTCGGCGCCCAGCGCATGGATGCCGCCATTGGCGTCCAGCATCGGCTTGTGCCAGAGCATGCTCTTGCCCTGTGCGAAGCCCCAGCCGAGCGCCTCGCCTGCATATTGCCAGCGGGCCTGGTGGCTGTTGAGGAACATGCATTCCACCTCGGCCCAGAAGCCGTGCGGGCGCGCACCGATCGGCGTGGAGCAGACGAGCCCGGTGTTCGGCCGCCAGGCCGCCATCAGGTGACGAATGTAGTCTTGCGGCATCAGGACATTGGAATCGGCGAGGATCACCCAGTCGTGCCGCGCCGCCAGCCAGCCCTTGACGCAATTGTTGAGCTTGGGATTGGCGCTGATGCGGTCGTCGCCGGTCAGGATCTGCGCAGGCCGATCGGGTTGCGCCGCCATCGCCGCGCGGATGGTGGGGATCAGCGGGTCCTTGGGGTCGGCGAGGCAGAAGATCAGCTCGTAGTGCGGCCAGTCGAGCCGGAAGGCGCGGGCGATCGTCTCTTCGCTATAGGGTTCGATCCCGTTTTCGGGAATGACGATCGACACCGGCGGCGCCTCGCCAACCGCCGGGGCCGGCGTGCCGCCGCGGGCAAGCCGCAGCGAGGCGATGAGGAGACTGATGAGATGAACAAGCAGCAGAATGCCCGTTGCGAGGCTGAGTGCCAGAACCATGCGCGACCGATCCCTGGAAGGCGCGACATGCGAAGCCGGCCTCGTTTATGACAGGCACAGCAACAGCATTGTCACATGACAGCCGGATGACATGACGCGATTGTGACAGGGCAGGCCCGTGGAGAGAGGCCGTTGGGAAAGGCGGAACGGTGGGCCATGCCGCGCGTCGGCGCGTCAATCGCGCAGGCGCAGCTCGTCGGTCTGCATCTGCAGGAAATCGAGCGTCGAAAGGAAGCTCATGCCGAGCAGGCTCTGGTCGAGCTTGCCCGCTTCGGCGATGGTGGCGCGCACGTCGCTGCGGTGGATCGGGCCGATCGACACATCGGCGAGCGTCACGGCCGCGCCCCGCGCCTCGCCATTGGCGGTCATGATGCGACGGTTGAAGGCGAGCTTGGCAGGCTCGAGGCCCAGTCGTTCGGCGTCTTCATAGGAAAGGGCCACCGTCGAGGCGCCGGTATCGACCAGCATCTGCACCGGGCCGCCATTGATCGACACATTCGCCTCGAAGTGGCCGTTCATGACCTTGTGCAGCACTACCTCCTGATAGCCTTCATTGTCGGTGAAGACGGCGGCGCGGCCGGGCAGCAGGCCGCCGGAAAGCCTGGCCCAGTAGCCGCCGAGCTCGCCGCGATAGAGATAGCCGGTGATGACCGCGAGGAAGATCAGCATCCACAGACCGAACATCCGCGCGCTTTCGCTCAAGCCTCGGCGGCTACGCCAGATGCCCGCGGCAAAGACGACGAGCAGAGCGCTCAGCGTGACCAGGCTTGCAAAGCTTCCGTTCGGAAGCCCCAGGGTCTCGCCGGAGTCATGATTGAAAATGAGCAGGAGCAGCCCGAGACCGAGAACCGAAAGGGCGATGGTCAATCGGCTCATGACCCTGCGCGCTCCCGCGCCATCCGCGCCCGCCGCGTTTCGCGACGCGGGCGACGCTCGATCGTCGCCAGCCTGGCCGGCAGACCCTGCATGACCGTGCGGCGCTCCGCGTCGCTGTAACCGGTCCAGCCGGCAATCTCGGCCATCGTCCGCCCGCAGCCGAAGCAGAAGCCGGTGGCCGGATCGATCGAGCAGACGAGAATGCAGGGTGAGTCCATGAACAGTCCAAGCGGGGGTCTTCGCCTGATATCGGTGTATCAGACGGCCAGTGCAAGAGTGGCGAGAAAAGCGATCTCCGAGAGTTGTTGTGTCGCTCCGATTGTGTCGCCTGTATGGCCGCCGATCCGGCGTCGGCAGAGCCGCGTGAACGGTTTTTCCACCAGAAAGCCCAGGGCGAGCGCCATAAAAAGCGCCGCAGGGCTCACACCGGCAATCAGCATGGGCAGGATCGCAAGCAAAACGGCAGAACCGAGGGCGAGACGGACGGCGAAGCGCTCCGGCAGCCCGACGCCGGCCGCGACGCCGTCCGTGCGCGCGGGCGGCAGCGCCCGCCAGTGCAGAAGCATTGTCGCGCGGCTGAGCGAGGCCGCCGCGATGAGAGCGAGCCCGGTGCCAAATGGGCCGAGCGCGACGGCAAGGCTCGAAAGGGCCGCCGCACGCAGTCCGAGGCTGAAGATCAGCGCCAGCACGCCATAGCTCCCGGTGCGGCTGTCCTTCATGATCGCCAGCGCCCGCTCGCGGTCCCGCCCGCCGCCGAGCCCGTCCGCCGCATCCGCCAGCCCGTCCTCATGCAGGCCACCGGCGATCAGCGTGGACAGCAGGAGGGCCATGAGGGCGGCAAGCAGCGGCGCGCCGCCAAGCAGCAGGAGGAGGGCGAGCAGCAGTGCTGCGGGCAGGGCGATCACGGCGCCTGCTGCGGGAAACGCACGCACAGTGCGGGACAGCCGGCCGTCGTCGCCTTCGAAGAACCGGGCGGGAACCGGCAGGCGGCTCAGAAAGGCGACGGCGCGCGCCACATCGGTGACAAAGGACTGTATCGGCATCGCGAGGCGCATCCTCCACGGGGTTCGAGACGGGCGTCCACATGGCGGGGCGGGGAGCCGACCGGGCAGGCGCTTGCCGTTCCCGACATTGCCGAGAACGGTCCCGCCCTCTATGAGGGCGCAGACGAAGACGGTCCAGCGGTTTGCGCCGCAGATCGCGCTTCTCCCCTCACGACGCTAGAAGGACCTTCGCAATGAGCGCCAGTGGCCTGCCATTCGACGATTTTCGCACCCTGCTTCGCGATCTGCCCGGCCCCGATTCGGGCGCCGTCGCGGCCGCGCGGGCGCGCGATTCGGAATTGACCAAGCCGCCGGGCGCGCTCGGCCGGCTGGAAGAGATTGCCTTCTGGCTGGCGGCCTGGACCGGCCGTCCCCCGGCCGTCACCCGCCCGCTCGTCGCGATCTTCGCCGGCAACCATGGCGTTGCCGCTCAGGGCATCACGCCGTTTCCGCCCAGCGTGACGGCCCAGATGGTGGAAAACTTCGCAGCCGGCGGCGCGGCGATCAACCAGATCTGCGTCACCCACGACCTCGGCCTGAAAGTCTTCGATCTGGCACTCGATTATCCGACTGGCGACATTACCCGTGAAGCCGCACTGTCGGAACGCGATTGTGCGGCGACGATGGCCTTCGGCATGGAGGCGGTTGCCGGCGGCACCGACCTCCTGTGCATCGGGGAAATGGGCATCGGCAACACCACGATCGCAGCCGCGATCAACCTCGCGCTCTACGGCGGTTCGGCCCGCGACTGGGTTGGCCCCGGCACAGGCTCGCACGGGGAGCTCTATGAACGGAAGGTGGCAGCCGTCGAAGCGGCGGTGGCCCTGCACGGCGATCATCGCCGCGATCCACTGGAAGTGCTGCGCCGTCTCGGCGGACGCGAAGTCGCCGCCATGGCCGGCGCGATTCTCGCCGCGCGCATGCAGAAGATCCCGGTCATCATCGACGGCTATGTGGCCACCGCCGCGGCCGCCATCCTGCACGCCGCCAACCCGGCTGCCCTCGACCATTGCCTGATCGGCCATGTCTCGGCCGAGCCCGCTCATCTTGCCGCGATCGAGAAGCTCGGCAAGACGCCGCTTCTGGCGCTCGGCATGCGGCTCGGGGAGGGCACGGGCGCGGCGCTTGCGGCCGGCATCGTGAAGGCGGCGGCGGCTTGCCATTCGGGCATGGCCACATTCTCCCAGGCCGGCGTTAGTCAGTCCCAACACTGAGCTCTGTCTTCGTGACGGATCGGTGACGGGTTACCGACAGGATTCTCCGCCTATCAGGCAGGCAGCGCGCGGGGGCGAACGGTCCCGCGCGCCTTCGGCCCGGAGTTTGATCCTTGAAACGCATGACCCTATGGCGGCCTACCATCGGCGGCCGCACCCTGGCGCTGGCGACTACGCTCTATCTGCTGCTGGCCTGCAACGCCACCTTCTGGGCGCATGCCCACGCTGCCTTCGGCGGCACGACGCCGGCGTTCGTCAGCTTCGCGCTCGGCATCGGCCTGCTGCTGCTGGCCGTTCTCGTCTTCGCCTCGGTCGATTGGATCCTGAAATCGGTCGCCACCCTGCTCGTGCTGATCAGCGGCATCTCGTCCTATTTCAACGACACCTTCGGAACGGTGATCGACCGCGCGATGATCGAGAGCGCGGTGACGACGACGGGTCCGGAAGCCGGCCATCTCATCACGCCGTCCTTCGTCACCCATGTGCTTCTCTTCGCGGTGCTGCCGGCCCTCGCCATCCTCCTCGTGCGGCTGAAGCCCGAGCGGTTCCTGCATCGGGCGCTGCGCAATGTCGCGGTTATCCTTCCCGCGCTCCTGCTGACGGCGGGTCTCGCTGCGGCCAATTTCGCAAGCATCGCCTATGTCGTGCGCCAGCATAAGGACGTCATGAAGCTTCTCAATCCGACCGCCCCGATCTCGGCGGCGGTTCGTTACGGCCTGTCGACGGTGGCGGACAGCAATCTCGTCGTTGCGCCGTTCGGGACCGATGCCCGCGCCGGCGACAGGCTGAAGACGGCCGACAAGCCGGTGGTCGTGGTGGTCGTGGCTGGTGAGACCGCGCGCGCGATGAATTTTTCGCTGAACGGCTATGGGAGGGACACCAACCCGGAGCTCGAGGCGCTCGGCGTCGTCAACTTTACCAACACGACGAGCTGCGGCACGGCCACGGCCGTGTCCTTGCCCTGCATGTTCTCCGGGTTCCGGCGCGAGGATTACAGCGAGCGAAAGGCGCGCTCGCGCCAGAACCTGACCGACGTGCTGACCCATGCCGGCGTTTCCGTGTCCTGGTGGGACAACAACACGGGCAGCAAGGGCATTGCCAACCTCATCGATTACGCCCGCCTGAACGACAGGCAGAACAGCCCGCTCTGCAAGGACGGCGAATGCCTCGACGGCATCTTCCTCGACGGTCTCGACCGTAAGCTCGCGACAATCAAGACCGATACGGTGATCGTACTCCACCAGCTTGGAAGCCATGGTCCCGGCTATTACCAGCGCTATCCGGACGCGTTCCGCCGCTTCACGCCCGATTGCCGCACCGACGAGCTGATGAACTGCCCGAAGGAGGAGATCGTCAACGCCTATGACAACACGATCCTCTACACCGACCATGTGCTGGCAAGCGTTGCCAAGCTGCTCGCCAAGCATGAAGGCCAGGTTTCGGGTGCGATGATCTACATGTCGGACCATGGCGAGTCGCTCGGCGAGAACGGCGTCTATCTGCATGGCGCGCCTTACGCCATTGCTCCGCGCGAGCAGACCCATGTCCCCTTCATCGCCTGGTTCTCGCCATCCTACCAGAAGGTCATGGGACTTGATCAGGCATGCCTTCTCCCCTATGCGAATGCCGAGATGTCGCATGACAACCTGTTCCACACGGTGCTCGGCATGATGAATGTCCAGACGGATGTCTACAACAGGGATCTCGACGCCTTTGCGCCCTGCATGGCGAAGAGTGTAAGCCAATGATCACGAGCAGGACGCCGCGTTCCGTGGCCGGCATGACGAGGACCGAGATGAGCGCGAGCGGCCCCCGCCTGGATGAACCGAACGACACCCCGCCCGTGCGCCGCAGCGGCAAGAAGCTGACGGGCATCGCGCATCTGCTGGCAGCCGGCAGCTATTCGCTGGGCGGCGCGCGCCGGCTGCTCGGCGAGGCAGCGTTCCGTCATGAGCTCATTGCCTTCGGGGTGGCGATGGTCGCCTTCGTCATCGCCGGTGCGACGCTGTTTCAATATGTCGCCATGGCGCTCCTCTTCCTGCTGATGATCGCCTTCGAGGCGTTGAATACGGCCATCGAGGAGATCGTCGACCGCGTCTCGCCCGAAATCTCGGAAATGGGTCGCAACGCCAAGGATCTGGGGTCGCTTGCCTGCCTCTGCCTCATCCTCGCCAATGCCGGCTATGCCTTCTATGTCGTCTTCCTCTCGCACATGCTCTACGGCG
Organism: Rhizobium sp. CC-YZS058; assembly: GCF_034720595.1. Taxonomy (NCBI): domain Bacteria; kingdom Pseudomonadati; phylum Pseudomonadota; class Alphaproteobacteria; order Hyphomicrobiales; family Rhizobiaceae; genus Rhizobium; species Rhizobium sp. CC-YZS058. Next base: position 1,700,966 of record NZ_JAYESJ010000001.1, read on the forward strand.
CGGCGATCTGACCCGGTTTCTTCGACCGGTTTAAGTTGACCTTTCTAATCCTCTTTTCTATAGAGGGCTCGCCGGCCGGCGAGGCCGGACGAAATCAAGAGGTATCCGATGAGCGCATCGCTTCGCAGGGCCGGCACGGTCGGTCTGGTTGTTCTCGCATGGGCCGCTGCCGGTCCGGCCAGTGCCGAATCCGCCGGGATCGTCGTCTACAATGCCCAGCACGAAAGCCTGGGCAAGGAATGGGCCGCCGCCTTTACCAAGGAAACGGGCATTCCGGTGACGCTGCGCAAGGGCAGCGACATGGAGTTTGCAAACCAGATCGTTCAGGAAGGCGCCGCTTCGCCGGCGGATGTCTTCCTGACCGAGAATTCGCCGGCCATGGCGCTCGTCGATGCAGCCGGTCTCTTCGAGCCTCTCGCCAAGGAGACGCTGGACCAGGTGCCGGATAACTTCCGCCCGTCCAACGGCCATTGGGTCGGCGTCGCGGCGCGTTCGACCGTCTTCGTGTACGACAAGACCAAGCTTGCGGAAGACGCTCTTCCGAAATCGATGCTCGATCTCGCCGATCCGAGCTGGAAGGGCCGCTGGGCCGCTTCGCCGGCCGGTGCCGACTTCCAGGCGATCGTCAGCGCGCTTCTGGCCCTGAAGGGCGATGCCGCGACCAAAGACTTCCTAGCCGCCATGAAGCAGAACGTCACGCCCTACAAGGGCAATTCGACAGCGATGAAGGCGGTCAATGCCGGCGAGATCGAGGGCGCTCTGATCTATCACTACTATTATTTCGGTGATCAGGCGAAGACGGGCGAGAACTCCAAGAACATCGCGCTGCACTATTTCAAGAACGAGGATCCGGGCGCCTTCGTTTCGATCTCCGGCGCCGGCGTTCTGGCCTCCAGCCCGCACAAGGCGGACGCGCAGGCCTTCGTGAAGTGGCTGACCGGCAAGGGCGGTCAGGCGATCCTGCGCGACGGCACCAGCTTCGAATATGCCGTGGGCAAGGACGACGCCTCCAACAAGGCACTGGTGCCGCTGGCCGAGCTCGGCTATCCGAAGGTCGATCCGCAGTCGCTGAACAGCAAGGCGGTCACCGACATGATGACCGAAGCCGGCCTGCTCTGAGCAACCGCGCTTCTGCTGCAGGCACGTCCGATCAGCATAAGCGCTATGCGGAATTGGAAGATCTATAAGGACATTCTGGATGACATCGATCCGGACATGTCATGATAGGGTTTGAAGAAGGGAGGACCGGCAGCGGTCCTCTCGCATTGTTTTCGGCAGGGTCTGCACCGTGGCACAGGCGACTTGGGATGATGGCGGAGGGAAGGGCGGGTCGACCACGCGCCTGTCGGCTTTTCGCCTGCGTCACCCTCTCGTCACCACGATTGCGCTGGTCGTCGCGCTCGTCAGCCTGGTGCCGCTCGGCTTCGTCGTCGTCGTCACGCTGCAGACGGGGTGGGAAACGGCCTCTGCCCTCGTCTTCCGCGGGCGGGTGGCCGAGCTTCTCGTCAACACGGCGCTGCTCGAGCTCGTAACCGTTCCCATCACCATCGTCCTTGCCGTAACGCTGGCTTGGCTGACCGAGCGGACGGATCTCTTCGCCGCGCGGGTCTGGGCCTGGCTCGCGGTCGCGCCCCTGGCGGTTCCGGCCTTCGTCCACAGCTATGCCTGGATCAGCCTGGTGCCGGGGCTCAAGGGTCTCGGCGGGGGCGTGCTCATCTCCGTGCTGGCCTATTTCCCCTTTCTCTACCTCCCCGTTGCCGCGCAGCTGCGCCGGCTCGATCCGTCGATCGAGGAGGCCGCGGCCTCGCTCGGTCTCTCGCCGGTCCGGGTCTTCCTGCGCGCGGTCCTGCCGCAGCTTCGGCTGGCGATCTGCGGCGGATCGCTCCTGGTCGGGCTGCATCTTCTGGCGGAATACGGCCTCTACGTCATGATCCGCTTCGACACGTTCTCGACCGCGATCGTCGACCAGTTCCAGTCGGCCTTCAACGGGCCGGCGGCCAATATGCTGGCCGGCGTGCTGGTGCTGTGCTGCCTCGGCCTGCTGGCGCTGGAAGCGGCGCTGCGTGGCGGCGAGCGCTATGCCCGCGTCGGCAGCGGCGCCCCGCGGGTTGCCGTCCGGCGGCGGCTCGGGCGGTGGATGATCCCGGCTCTTCTTCTCAATCTCGCCGTCGCCGCTTTGTCGATCGGCGTGCCCTTCGTCACCCTGTCGCGCTGGCTCTGGCTTGGCGGGCTCGCCATCTGGCCGGCGGACGAGGTGGGCTTCGCCTTCGGCCAGACGATGCTGCTTGCCGTCGGCGGCGGTCTCTTGACGACGCTGGTCGCGATTCCGATGGCCTGGCTGTCTGTGCGGGCACCGAGCCGGCTGCAACGCGTGCTGGAGGCCTGCCACTCCTATGTCGGCTCGCTGCCGGGCGTCGTCGTCGCGCTGGCGCTGGTCACCATCACGGTGCGGCTGTTCCTGCCGCTCTACCAGACCTTCGTCACGCTGCTCGTCGCCTATGCGCTGTTGTTCCTGCCGCGGGCGCTGGTGGCGCTTCGCGCCAGCATCGCCCAGGCGCCGGTCGAGCTCGAGCGCGCGGCCATGGCGCTCGGCCGCCGGCCGGTGGTTGCCGTGCGGCAGACGACCATGCGCCTCGCCGCACCCGGTGCGGCCGCCGCCACGGCGCTCGTCGCCCTTGGCATCACCAATGAACTCACGGCAACGCTGATGCTTTCGCCGAACGGCGTCGAAACGCTCGCGACGAAGTTCTGGTCGTTGACCAGCGAGATCGACTATGTGGCGGCCGCGCCCTATGCGCTGATGATGGTGCTTCTGTCCCTGCCGCTGACCCTCGTCCTCCATCGCCAGTCGGGCCGGGCGAGCGGCGCATGAGTTTTCTTTCCATCGAGTCCATCGGCAAGACCTATGGCCGCACGCAGGCGCTGCGCGATGTGTCGCTCGGCGTTGCGCGCGGCGCGCGCGTTGCAGTCGTTGGCCCCTCCGGCTCCGGCAAGACGACGCTCCTGAAGCTGATTGCCGGCTTCGAGCGGCCGGATGAGGGGCGGATCACCCTGGAAGACACGCTGCTCTGCGATGCCGCTACCCACCTGCCGGCCCATCGCCGCGGCATCGGCATCGTCTCGCAGGATGGGGCGCTGTTCCCGCATCTGACGGTTGCCGAGAATATCGGCTTCGGCCTCGCCAAGCGCGCGGACGGGCGGGACCAGCAGATCGCCGAGCTGATGGAGATGGTCGAACTCGGGCCGCAGATGGCCGATCGCCGCCCGCACCAGCTTTCGGGCGGCCAGCAGCAGCGCGTGGCGCTGGCCCGCGCCTTGGCGCTGAAGCCCCGACTGATGCTGCTCGACGAGCCGTTCTCGGCGCTCGACACTGGCCTTCGCGAAACCATGCGCCGGACTGTCGCCCGTATCCTGGCGGCCTCCGGCACGACCTCGATCCTCGTCACGCATGACCAGAGCGAGGCACTGTCCTTTGCGGATACTGTCGCGGTGTTCAGGGAAGGTCGGCTGGTCCAGGCCGGTCGTCCGCAGGATCTCTACCGTCATCCCGTCGATCGGCAGACAGCGCTGTTTCTGGGCGATGCCGTGCTTCTGGAGGCGGAGACGATCGGCGAGATCGCCACCACGCCGCTCGGGCCCATCCCGGTCGAAGCCACGGCGCAGGGCCGCACGACGCTGATGCTGCGGCCGGAGCAGCTGCGCGTGCGCTGGCTGGGCCTCGGGGAGGCGGAGGTGAGCGGCACGCGCGCGCGCGTGCTCGACACCGAATTCGGCGGCGGCCTGTGCCGGCTGAGTGTTGCCGTCGGCGACGAAGGTCCCGTGCTCGACCTCCGCGTCTCTGGCTTCGAGGTTGCGGCGATCGGCGAGACGGTGGCCATCGAGGTGATCGGCCGGGGCCATCTCCTGGAGGCCTGACCATCAGCCGCCGCGCACTTGCGGATGTCTCTTCGGGTAAAGCCGCTCCGAGCCTCACGGACGGACTAAGTTAAGTCGCGAGACCAGTCGCGGCGTCAGGCGAAGCTCTTGCGGCGGCGCTTCACCGGTGCGGTGTCTTCCACCGCCGGCACGCTCTGCAGCACGCGCTTGGCCGGCAGGATCGCGATGGCCTCGGTGCCTTCCCGCATGCGCGAGCGCAGGATGAACTCGCCATCGTGCTTGGCGAGGATCGCCTGGACGATCGGCAGGCCCAGACCTGTGCCCTGTTCGGCGCTCTTGATGGCGATTGAACCCTGGCCGAAGGCGGAAAGGACGATCGGGATTTCGTCCTCGGGGATACCGGGTCCATTGTCCTTGATCGAGATGTACTGCCCGCCCCCTGCCGTCCAGCCGACCTTGACCGAGATCTCGCCGCCTTGAGGGGTGAATTTCACGGCGTTGGAGAGCAGGTTCAGCGTCACCTGCCGCATGGCCTTCTCATCGACCCAGACCGCCGGCATCGTCGTTTCGAACTGCTGGGAGATGGTGATGCTCTTGGTGCGGGCGCGCAGCTGCACCATGCCGATGCAATCCTCGGTGATCTCCACCAGATGCACGACCTCTTCGTTCAGATCGTATTTGCCGGCCTCGATGCGCGAGAGGTCAAGAATTTCATTGATGAGATCGAGAAGATGCTGGCCCGAGCGATGGATATCGCCGGTATATTCCTTGTAGGTCGGGTTATCGAGCGGGCCGAGCACTTCGGTCGACATGACCTCCGAGAAGCCGAGGATGGCGTTGAGGGGCGTGCGCAGCTCGTGCGACATGGAGGCAAGGAAGCGCGACTTCGCCAGGTTCGCCTCTTCCGCGCGCCGTCGCGCCTCGTCCGACATGGACTTGGCCACCTCGAGTTCGGCGATCAGATCGTCCTTTTCCGATTGCACGGAAAGGATGTGCAGGTTGGCGCGGTGCATGCGGCTCGTCATGAAGACGAGGAAGACAAGGGCCGTGAGGATGACGGCTGCCAGCGCCATCGCATCTGGACTCTTCGAAAGGGCGGCCTGTGCGGCCAGCACCAGCACGGCGGGGACGAAGGTGATCAGCAAGGCATGGCGCAACAGGAATGTGCCCATGGCGGTTGCCGCCAGCGCCACGAGCAGCGCCGCGCCGCGATAGAAACCGAGATCGCCCGGGCTGCAGGTGACGCATTCCTGCAGCAGAAGGCCGGCCCAGCTGAGGCCGAAGAGGCCCTGAAGCACGAGGAAACGAAAGCGCCAATAGCCGACGCGCTCGCTCGTCATGTCGCGCAGCCGCGCGCGGCGGGTCACGAGCAGGATCGCCGCATGGATGAGCAGCGAGCCGAGCAGCCAGCCGATAAACTGAAGATTTCCCGTAAGATAGATGCCGCCGCCGGCAATCAGGATGAGAAGCACCGGCATGGCGGCCGCGCCCTGCAGCACCTGCGCAATGTGCAGCGCCAGCATCTCCTTGTCGAAGCCGGCCGCGTTGGTGGGGCCGAGCTGCAGCCGTTCGCGATTGGCGCGCACCGTCTTCGACACGGGCTTGTTGCGATAGCCCCGCGATTTGTCGACAATGTTCTTGTCGGGAGAAGTGCTGACACCGTTCATCATATGCTGCAGAAGGACCTTCGAAAGACCTGGGTGAGTCTAGGCACGAATTGTTAAGAAGTTGCTGCGCACGCGCCTTGCCGCTGCCCATCCGCCGATGTCCATGTCCCGACGATCCTTCCGCCGCCTGACGCTGGACCTGTGCGTCACCCTTGTTTTCCTTGCGCTTCTCGCATCTGTCGTTGCCAAGCTGCGGCAGGATGAGGGAGCGGAGACCCTCACCGGTCACGCCCGCATCATCGACGGCGACACGCTGGCGATCGGCAAGGCGCGCCTCCGTCTCCTCGGCATCGATGCGCCGGAGCGGGCGCAGACCTGCGGTGATTCGCCCGGCTGGCCGTGCGGCATGCAGGCGCGGGCGCGGCTGACCACGCTGATCGGGAGAAACGCCGTCGTCTGCCGTGCCGAAGGGCGGGACCGCTACCGTCGATGGCTCGCCGAATGCAGGGTCGAGGGCCGGAACCTGAATGCCGCCATGGTGCGCGAGGGCTTGGCCGTCACCTCCGGCGCTTATCTGGAGGAGGAGCGCGCGGCGCGAACGGAGAAGCGCGGCCTCTGGTCCGGGCCTTTCGAACGCCCGCGCGACTGGCGCGCCCGACATGGCGAAATGGCGGAGCCATCCCATATGTCTCTCACGTCGATCGACGACCTCCTCGATCGGATCCGACGGTGGTGGGCAGGAGAAGAGCAATAGGCACTACAGCCAGAGCGAACGCGGATGCCAGGGCGAAGGCGGATGAAGAGGCGGGCGGCGTGGGCGCCGCGGCCGACCGGGTTCCCGGCGGGCTGCCTTTGGAGGACGTGGCTGTTCGCGACCTGTCGGGTCGTATGGCGTCCTGCCGTATCTGCCGGGATGCACCCGCCCGCCTGCCGGCGTTGCCGCACGAGCCACGGCCGATCTTCGTCCTGTCGCCGCGGGCCCGGATCGTCATCGCCAGCCAGGCACCGGGGCTCCGCGCGCATGAAAGCGGCGTTCCCTTCAACGACCCGTCTGGTAACCGCCTGCGCGACTGGCTGGGGGTAGACCGGCCGACCTTCTATGACCCGGACAATTTTGCCATCGTGCCAATGGGCTTCTGTTTTCCGGGCTATGACCGGCATGGCGGCGACCTGCCGCCGCGCCGCGAATGCGCGCCCGCCTGGCGGCAGGAGGCCCTGGCGGCGCTTCCCGCCGTCACGCTGACGCTGCTAATCGGTAGCCACGCGCAGGCCTGGCACGCCGCCCATGACGCGCAGGACGCACGTCCTGCGCGACGCTCGATGACGGAAACCGTCGCCAACTGGCGGGAGATTTTCAACCCGCGCGCCGAACGCATCCTGCTGCCGCTTCCCCACCCGAGCTGGCGCAACACCTCCTGGCTGAAAAAGAACCCCTGGTTCGAGGAGGACCTGTTGCCGGTGCTGCGAAAGGCGGTTGATAGCCGTATTTCACGCAAATAAATTCTTTCCTTGAGGTCGAAGCGCGCTGTAGAAGAAATAAAAATTCGTTCTCCGCTCTCTCAAGGGATTTCACCTCCATGGACCGTCTCGACCGCAAGATCCTGCGTCTTCTGCAGGAAGACAGCACGCTGGCCGTGGCCGACCTCGCCAAGAAGGTCGGTCTGTCGACCACGCCCTGCTGGCGGCGCATCCAGAAGATGGAGGAAGACGGCGTGATCCGCGGCCGGGTGGCGCTGCTCGATCCGGCGAAGATCAACACCAAGGTCACGGTGTTCGTCTCGATCCGCACCAATGCGCATTCGATCGAATGGCTGCGCCGCTTCTCCGAGGTGGTGGCCGAGTTTCCGGAAGTGGTCGAGTTCTACCGCATGAGCGGCGATGTCGATTATCTGCTGCGCGTCGTCGTGCCGGACATCGCGGCCTATGACGCCTTCTACAAGCGGCTGATCGCCAAGATCGAGATCCGCGACGTCTCCTCGGCCTTTGCAATGGAGCAGATCAAGTACACGACGCAGATGCCGCTCGACTACATGCTGCTCGAACAGGCAAAGTCGCAGGAAGACTGAGGGCAGGGCGGCGCTGCAGCGGGGCAGCGCCGGTTCCGAACGCTCAGCTCTTGGCCTTGTCAGCGGCTTCCAGCCGGGCGAGGAGCGAGGACGTGTCCCAGCGCTGGCCGCCCAGGGCCTGCACCTCTCCATAAAACTGGTCGACCAGCGCGGTAACCGGCAGGCGGGCGCCGTTGCGCCGCGCTTCCGAAAGCACGATGTCGAGGTCCTTGCGCATCCAGTCGACCGCGAAGCCGAAGTCGTAGCGCCCCTCGATCATCGTCTTGTGCCGGTTTTCCATCTGCCAGGAGCCGGCTGCCCCCTTGGAGATGACGCCCACCACCGCTTCCATGTCGAGCCCGGCGCGCTTGCCGAAATGCATGGCTTCGGACAGGCCCTGGACGAGACCGGCAATGCAGATCTGGTTGACCATCTTGGTCAGCTGGCCGCTGCCGGCCGGGCCCATCAGCCCGACCATGCGCGCATAGGCCTCGATGACCGGCTTGGCCCGCTCATAGGCCGCCTCCTCGCCGCCGCACATCACGGTCAGCACGCCGTTTTCCGCGCCCGCCTGGCCACCGGAAACCGGCGCATCGATGAAATGCGCGCCGCGGGCCCGGGCGGCCGCGTCGAGCTCGCGCGCCACTTCGGCCGAGGCGGTGGTGTTGTCGATGAAGATCGCATCGGCGGAGAGCGTCTCGAAGGCGCCGTCGAGACCGGTCGTCACCGAGCGCAGGTCGTCGTCATTGCCGACGCAGGCGAAGACGAAATCGGCATCGCGCGCGGCCTCGGCCGGGGTTGCCGCCCTTCGGCCGCCATGCTCGGCCACCCAGGCCTCGGCCTTGGCGGCGGTGCGGTTGAAGACGGTCAGTTCATGGCCGCCCTTGACCTTCAGATGGCGCGCCATGGGATAGCCCATGACACCGAGACCGATGAATGCGACACGTGCCATGCTTGGCTCCTCTTCTTCCGTCGCTGCTCACTGGCGCGACCGCGCGCGCTGGAAAACCGGGTTCTGCCCCGCAGATGTGCGGAGCCAGGATAGGCAAACTCAGCCGCGCAGCTTCGCGATGACCAGATGGCCGGGAATGGGCTGGCCTTCTTCGAGGCGGACGGTGATCTCGGTGAGGTCGACGAGGTCGAAGCCCGTCGCATCCAGACGAGCCCGCACATAGGCCTCCGAATGGGCGAAGCGCTGATGCGGGCCGACCATGAAGGGTCGGCCGGCAAAGGCGGCGTCGGTCAGGGTCTCGCTGGAGAAGACGAACAGGCCGCCCGGGCTCATCGTCTCGGCCGCCGCGAAGAACAAAGGCTCGAGCGCGCCCAGATAGGGCAGCACATCGGTCGCGGTCACCAGATCGAACGGGCCGTCGTCATTGTCCTCGAGATAATCGACCGCCTCCGCCACGTAGAGGCTGTCGTAGATCTCCTTCTCATGGGCGATCTCGACCATGTTTTCCGAAAGATCGACCCCGGTCCGGGTCTCGGTCATGTCGCTGAGCGCGCCGCCGGTCAGCCCCGTGCCGCAGCCGAGGTCGAGGAAGTTGCCGAAGGGGCCGAGCGAGAGCGCCTGCAGGCGCTGGCGCACCAGCATCGGCACCGAATATTCGAGCTGCTCGACGAGGATCTCTTCGAAGGCATCGGCCTGCTGGTCGAAAAGGGTGGTGACATAGGCCTCCGGCGCGCGGTCGGGCGTCTCGCCGCGGCCCATCGAGGCAATGCGGACGGCGGCGCCGCCATGATCGTCCGGGTCGAGGGCCAGCACCTCTTCATAGGCCTTGACGGCCTCGTCCACCTTGCCGGCTTTTTCGAGCGCGAGAGCGCGGTTATAGGCCTCCGCGAGGGCCTCTTCATCGATCTTCTGGGTCATGCCGCCTTGTAGGACCCTCGGCCGCGCTTGGCAACGGCTGCGGCAGCCTCAGCACACGGCATGGACCAATCAGAAAAACGCATTTGCGCGGCGGGTCGCGGCCTGACTATGAGGGATCGTCAGACGAAGCGGGAGAGCATCATGACGCAGACGACGGGCGACAAGGTCGCCATCATCACGGCCGGCGGATCCGGCATGGGCGCGGCGGCCGCGCGCAGGTTGGCGGGAGAAGGCTACAAGGTCGCCATCCTTTCCTCGAGCGGCAAGGGCGAGGCGCTGGCAAAGGAACTGGGCGGCCTCGGCGTGACGGGGTCCAACCAGTCGAACGACGATCTGAAGCGTCTCGTCGACGCGGCGCATGAAGCCTGGGGACGCGTGGATGCGCTCATCAACTCCGCCGGCCACGGGCCGCGCGCGCCGGTGCTGGAGCTCTCCGACGAGGACTGGCACAAGGGCATGGAGGTCTATTTCCTCAACGTCGTCCGCCCGACCCGGCTGGTCACGCCGCTGATGGTCGCACAGGGCGGCGGCAGCATCGTCAATATCTCGACCTATGCCACCTTCGAGCCCGATCCGCTCTTCCCCACCTCCGGCGTCTTCCGCTCCGGCCTTGCGGCCTTCACCAAGCTCTTCGCCGACCGATACGCCGCCGACAATGTGCGCATGAACAATGTTCTGCCGGGCTTCATCGACAGTCTGCCGGAAACCGAGGAGCGCCGTGCCCGCATTCCCATGCAGCGCTACGGCACGGCGAAGGAGGTGGCCGAGCTGATTGTGCTGCTCGCCGGTCCGCGCGGCGGCTATATCACCGGGCAGAACATCCGCGTGGACGGCGGCATCACCCGCTCGGTCTGATGCCTCGCTTGAGCAGCGGGGTCAGTTGATGATGAACTCGCCCCGCAGCGCCTGCCAGTCGCTCGCCGAGATCAGCTTCCGGTGGACATAGCGAACCGAATGCAGCGGACCGTCGAGCGTCTCCTGCCAGAATTTGAGGAAGCTCTTCATCTCGGGGAAGTGGGGAGCGAGATCGTAATGCTGCCAGATGTAGGTCTGGAGGATCGTCGGCCGGTCGGGCAGGCGGTAGAGGATTTCCGCCGTCGTCAGCCCGTAACCCTTCAGCTGCAGTTCCATGTCCTGTGCCATGCGAGACCTCATCGTTGCTGAATGATGGTCCGTATGATTGAAGCGCCGATCTGGTGAATCAAGCGTTAATGACAGGGGTATGACGAAAAATATTGTGCGATAACAGATGCTTGGCAGCAGCTTCATGGGAGTGCTGCCAAGCGGCGCCGGATCGGCGCTACCGCTTCAGATGCCGCGTCAGCCGCAGTTCCAGCCAGGCCCAGACATTGCGCAGCAGTTCCACCATCATCAGATAGAGCACCGCGGCCCAGAGATACATCTGGTAGTCGAAGGTGCGGGAGAAGGCACGGCGGGTTTCGCCCATCAGATCGAAGACCGTGACGATCGCGACGATGGCAGACCCCTTGATCATCAGGATGATCTCGTTGCCATAGGGGCGCAGCGCCACGATCATCGCCTGCGGCAGGATGACCTTGAAGAAGGCGATTCGCTGCGGCAGGCCGAGGGCGGCGGCCCCTTCTCGCTGGCCGCGCGGCACGCTTTCGATCGCGCCGCGCAGGATCTCGGCCTGGTAGGCGGCCGTGTTGAGCGTAAAGGCGAACAGCGCGCAATTCCAGGCATCGCGGAAGAACCACCAGAGCCCCAGATCCTGCAGCTGCGGGCGGAAGCTGCCGAGGCCGTAATAGATCAGGAACAGCTGCATGATCAGCGGCGTGCCGCGGAAGGCGTAGACATAGAGATAGGCCGCCCCTGCGGCGAGCCTGTTCTTCGCCATCCGGCCGGCGGCGATCGGCAGCGAGAGGAGGGCGCCGATCGAGATCGAGGCGGCGACGAGGCCGAGTGTCACGCCGAGGCCGGAGAGGAGGCGTGGGCCATAGGTGGCGAATTTGGCCGGGTCCCAGCCCTCGACCACCATGAGAACCATGCCGATGCCGGCGGCAAGCCAGATGCCGAGCACAATGCGCCCTGCAAGCCGCGCCAGCGTATAGGGCTTGGCGGCAGCCGGCGGCGGGGCCTGCGGCGGGATCAGTCCATCGGCGCCGATCGCCGGTGGCGGAGCGGTGGTTTCGAGGCTCATCGGGCCACCTCCGAACGGCGCGCCCAGCGCTCGACCAGCTTGATCACGAAGGAGGAGGCAAGCGCCAGAACGAGGAACAGCAGGCAGGCGAGCCCGAAGAATTCGAAGGCCTGTTTGCTGACGCGGGCGGCGATGCCGGTCTGGCGCAGAATGTCTGGCAGGCCGATGACCGAGACGAGCGCGGTATCCTTCAACAGCGCCATCCACAGATTGCCGAGGCCGGGCAGGGCGATGCGGATCAACTGGGGCAGGATGACGAGCCGCATGGTCTTGCGGCGTCGCAGACCCAGCGCATCGCCGGCCTCATACTGGCCGCGCGGAATCGCCTTGAAGGCGGATTCGAGCACTTCGGCGCAATAGGCCGAAAAGACGACGCCGAGCGCGATCATGCCGGCAAAGAAGGCATTGATTTCCACCGGGCCGCCATAGCCGACCAGCGCCAGCACCCTTTGTGCCAGGATCTGCAGGCCGTAATAGACGATGAACAGCGTCAGGAGTTCCGGCAGGCCGCGGAAGATGGTCGAGTAGATATTGGCTGCCAGCCTCAGCGAGGGTTCCTCCGACTGACGGGCCAGCGCCAGCATGAAGCCGAAGAACAGGCCGACCGGCAGGGTGGCGATCGCCAGCGAGGCGGTGACCAGAAAGCCGTAGCCCACTTCGTCGCCCCAGCCCGCGTCGCCGCAGGCCAGCAGGCTTTGCCCCGCAAACAGCCGGAACAGACCGACAGGTCCGCACCATGGATCGATGATGGCCCCCACCGTGGAAACGGCGGAGGAAAGCGCGGCGAATAATCCGCTCATGAGATGCACGGTCCCCTCGAGGCGTTTCTCAAACGGACGCCCCTTCTCGATGGCTTCAAGTTTTGGGACAAAAGCCGGCCGAGGGCAAGGCTCTGTTTACACTGCACACAGATGAGGCATCTGCACCCTGAGCAGCATGCCAGCGAGAGGCCCTTCGTTGCCCTAAGTCTCCGGCGTTGAGCTGACGTCAGGCCGCAGGAAAATGCCAGGCGACCGGTGAGCCGCCTGGCAATTTACGCCTTAGCCGCCGTAGACGTCGAAGGTGAAGTACTTGTCCTGGATCTTCTTGTATTCGCCGTTGTCGCGGATCGCCTTGATCGCGGCGTTGAACTTCTCGCGCAGCGCGTCGTCGCCCTTGCGCAGCGCGATGCCGGCGCCTTCGCCGTTGATCTTCGGGTCGATCGGCAGCGTGCCGAGCAGCTTGCAGCAGGCGCCGTCGGCGGTCTTCAGCCATTCCGAGAGAACGACGACATCGTCGATCACCGCGTCGATGCGGCCGTTGACGATGTCGAGCTTGTATTCGTCGGCGGTCGGATAGAGCTTGACCTCGGCGCCCTTCATATGGGCCTCGGCATAGTTGGAATGGGTGGTGGAGCCCTGCGCGCCGAGCGTCTTGCCCTCCAGCGCTTCCGGCGTTGCGGCCGTGATGTCGCTGTCCTTCGGCACGGCGATGGCCGGCGGGGTGTTGTAGTATTTGTTGGTGAAGTCGACCTTCTCCTTGCGCTCGGCCGTGATCGACATGGAGGCGATGATTGCGTCGAACTTCTTGGCCTCGAGCGCCGGGATGATGCCGTCCCAATCCTGGGTGACGAAGCTGCACTCCGCCTTCATCTCGACGCAGAGCGCCTTGGCGATGTCGATGTCGAAGCCGGTCAGCGAGCCGTCCTGTTCCAGCACGTTGAAGGGCGGGTAGGCGCCTTCCGTACCGATGACGACCTTTTCACCATCTGCCAGCGCCGCACCGGCGGCCAGCGAGAAGACGGCGGCGGCCGCGGCGGTCATGAAATGTTTCCGGGTGAACATGGAGATCCTCTCTGTTGGCGGACGGGCGGCCTGCCATTGCTTCGGCAGTTTCGATCAATCGCTCCGTCCTTGGGCCGGCGGCCAGTGCCGGCTTGCCAGGATTAATCCGACTGTCCGTCGCAAATGCAACAGGAAAAGCGCTGCTTTACCAAAAGACGATGCTCACCTTTCCGAACCGCCCGCTGCGCCTATCTGTCGCGCATGAACGCGGCATTCATCGCCGATTCAGGTCGGCGCTGCTAGCTCAGTAAGGCTTAAGGCACCGATCGCGACGGTGCCGACTGCGACGTTCTCAAAGGATCCGGTCTCGGCCGGGGACGATAACGAAATAAGCCTCTCCAGGAGGAGATGACCCATGACCATTCGTTCAAAACTTTTCGCGACAGTCGCGCTGCCCGTGCTTTCGGCCACGATCGGCCTGCAGCCGGCGCTGGCGGAAGTCCAGTACCAGCCATTTCAGATTGCCCAGGCCGAAGTTGATCCAGGTGCCGCCGATGGCGGTGGCGCCAGCGAAGAAGAGCTCTTGAAGAAGCGCCGCGCCGAACGCCGCGCCCAGCGCGAACAGCAGGGTGAGCAGGAGCAGTCGGGCGACGATGCCGCCAAGCCGAGCCGCGAAGAGCGGATCAAGGCGCGCGAAGAGCGCCGTCGTCAGCAGGAGCAGAATGCCGACCAGGGCGGCAACGACCAGAAGCCTGCCGGCGACGATGCCGCCAAGCCGAGCCGCGAAGAGCGGATCAAGGCGCGTGAAGAGCGCCGCCGCCAGCAGGAGCAGAATGCCGACCAGGGCGGCAACGACCAGAAGCCGGCCGCTGCCGATGACGGCGCTGCCAAGCCGAGCCGCGAAGAGCGGATCAAGGCGCGCGAAGAGCGCCGCCGCCAGCAGGAGCAGAATGCCGACCAGGGCGGCAATGACCAGAAACCGGCCGCCGCCGATGACGGCGCCGCACAACAGAGCCGCGAAGAGCGGATCAAGGCGCGCGAAGAGCGCCGCCGCCAGCAGCAGCAGAACGCCGGCCAGGACGGCGTCGGCGAAGGCGCTGACGATGCGGCCAAGAGCCGCGAAGAGCGGATCAAGGCCCGCGAAGAGCGGCGTCGTCAGCAGGAGCAGTCTGGTCAGGGCGGCGTTGGTGCAGGGACTGCCGATAAGGCGGCGCCGGCAGACGCAGCGGCACCGGCCGAAGGCCAGAGCCGCGAAGAACGCCTGAAGGCCCGCGAAGAGCGCATCAAGGCGCGCGAAGAGCGTCGTCGCCAGCAGCAGCAGGACGGCGTCGGCTTCGATTCCGCGCCGGCCGACGACAGCGCGCAGGACCGTCGGCGCGACCGCAAGCCGATCGCCGACAAGCGCACGCGGGAAGAAAAGGAACAGCTCGCCCGTGATCCGTCGAAGAGCGACGACACGGTCGTCCTTCCGGTGGAAAATGGCGCCGCCGTTCTCGACAGCGACAAGGATGCCGACAATCGCGGTGGCCAGGACGCGCGCGAACGTCGTCGTGCGGAACGCATCAAGGCCCGCGAAGAGCGCCGCCAGGCTGCACCGACGAGCGACGCCGAAGCCCAGTCCGAGCTGCGAGAGCGCCGTCCGTCGCGTGACGAACTGCGCGCCGCCATCGAGGAACGCGGAACGCGTATCGACCGCGTGCCGGAATATGATGCGCAGGACTTCATCGAAGGCTTTGGCGACCGCCGTCGTCCGCGCATCGAGGAAGGGCGCAACAACCGAATCGTTCTCGATTTCGGCGACGAAGTGGTGGTGCGTGGCGACGACCGTCCGCGCCTGCGCCGCGACGCCCGCGACAGCTATTATGAAGAGCTGGGCGGTGGCCGCACGCGCGAAGTCATCGAACGGGCCAATGGCGTCCGCGTCGTCACGATCTACAACCGCTATGGCGACATCGTCCAGCGCTCGCGCATCAACCCCGATGGCCGCGAAGTGCTGATGGTCTACGCGCCCGACGTGGACGGGGGCGATCGCCCGCCGGTCTACGACGTCGGCGAGGACCTGCCGCCCATGCGCCTGACGGTGCCGGTCGAAGACTACATCATCGACACCTCCACGGAGCCGGATCGCGACTATTACGCCTTCCTTTCCGAGCCGCCGGTCGAGCGCGTCGAGCGGACCTACTCGATCGACGAAGTCCGCAACTCCGCCCGCCTGCGTGACAAGGTGCGCCGTGTCGACCTCGATACGCTGACCTTCGCCACCGGCAGCGCCGAGGTGCCGCAGTCCCAGACGGAAACGTTGCGCCGTGTTGCCGACGCGATGCTCGAGGTGATCGACAAGGATCCGGGCGAGACGTTCCTGATCGAAGGGCATACGGACGCCGTCGGCTCCGATCAGTCCAACCTGATCCTGTCGGATGAGCGCGCGGAATCGGTGGCCTCGCTGCTGACCGATATCTACGAGATCCCGCCGGAAAACCTGGTCACCCAGGGCTATGGCGAGCGCTTCCTCAAGGTGCGCACGGACGGTCCCGAGCAGGAAAACCGCCGCGTCACCATCCGCCGCGTCACCCCGCTGGTGCGCCCGGTGGCCGAAAAGTAAGCATCAGGCGTTCAACAAAGAAAGCGGCCCGGCAGTCCCCCTGCCGGGCCGTTTTGTCGTTGCTGGCAGCATGCGCTGCCGATGAAAGACGGCAGTTCGCCGTTTCAGGTTGCAGGCCGCGTCAGCGCGCAGAGAGCTTCGACAAAGTCGGCAAGGGCGGCTGTGTCGTTGAGGTCGAAGACGGCGAGGCCGGGGGCCTCGACCGGGTGGTCGGCGGCGATGGCGCGGATATGCGGGTCGGTGGGGGCGAGCGGCGTCGTGTTCTTCGCCTCCAGCCGTCTCGCCTCGATCTTCGGGATCGGCTCGCGCTTGTAGCCTTCCACGAGCACGAGATCGCAGGGCGCCAGGCGCGCCAAAATCTCTTCGAAGCTCGGCTCGGCTGCGCCGCGCAGCTCATGCATGATCGCAAATCGCGTGCCGGAGACGATCGTCACCTCCTGCGCCCCGGCTTCGCGGTGGCGAAAGCTGTCGGCGCCCTCCTTGTCGATGTCGAAATCATGATGCGCGTGCTTGATGGTCGAGACCCGGTAGCCGCGCGCCGTCAGTTCCGTCACCAGGCGGACGGCGAGGCCGGTCTTGCCGGAATTCTTCCAGCCGGCAATGCCGAAAACCTTGGGCTGCGTCATTCGTCGTCTCTCCGCATGGCGAGTAGTCGTTCGGCCTCGGCCAGGTCTTCGGGCGTGTTGAGGTTGAGGAAAGGGCTGGGGTCCGACGCCGGAAAAATGACGGTGGCGGCCCTATGGCGTTCCTGGAAGCTTCGGACCCGGCGTTTTGGGTCGGTGCGCAGGAACGTCTCGAGATCATCGGCAAGCCTCGCCGGCCAGAGCGCGAAGACCGGATGCAGCGTTTCGCCTGATGCGGCGACGGCGATCGGATAAGCGTCGCTGATGGCCTCCCTCAGCCGCGTGACGAGCATCTGCGGAAAGAAGGGTGCGTCGACCGGCACGGTGGCGACGAAGTCCTGGCCGATCGCCTGCGCATGCCGCAGTCCGGCGAGGACACCGGCGAGCGGGCCGAGACGGACCGCGTCGCTGTCGGGAACGAGGGTCACGTCGGCAGCCATGTCCTGCGGTGCGCTGCGGCTGTTGAGCGCCAGCCAAGAGACCTGCGGGCGGAGGCGCGCCAGCGCGTGAACGGCCAGAGGGCGACCGCCGAGCAGAGCTTCGGCCTTGTCACGACCCATGCGCCGCGATTCGCCTCCCGCCAGGACAAGGCCGAGCGTCATCGAGCGCCGACCTCGCACGATCCCGGCGCGGCAACGCGGTCCGGTTGCCGAGGTGACCTCATCCGCCGGTCACGCTCATATGGCGCGAGACGGCCGGGCGGTTGTTGCGATCGATGATGAAATCATGGCCCTTCGGCTTGCGGGCGATCGCCGCGTCGATGCGGGCTTCCAGCAGCGCGTCGCCTTCGCTCTCGCGAACGGCGGCCCGCAGATCGGCCGCATCGTCCTGGCCGAGGCACATATAGAGCGTGCCGGTACAGGTCAGGCGCACGCGGTTGCAGCTTTCGCAGAAATTGTGCGTCATGGGCGTGATGAAGCCGAGCCGTCCGCCCGTCTCCTCCACCGTCACATAGCGGGCCGGTCCGCCAGTGGCATAGGCGTTGTCGCGCAGCGTGAAGGCACTGCCGAGCGACTGGCGCAGCTTGGAAAGCGGCAGATAGAAATCGGTGCGGTCTTCGTCGATCTCGCCCATCGGCATGGTTTCGATCAGCGTCATGTCCATGCCGCGGCCATGCGCCCAGCGGATCATCGCCGGGATCTCGGTCTCGTTGACGCCCTTCAGCGCCACCGCGTTGATCTTGACCTCGATGCCCGCCTTCTGCGCCGCATCGATGCCGTTGAGCACCACGGCCAGATCGCCGCGCCGGGTCAGCGCGCGGAAGCGGTCGGCATCGAGCGTGTCGAGCGACACATTGATGCGCCGCACGCCGGCCGCGGCGAGCTCGCCGGCATAGCGGGCCAGTTGCGAGCCATTGGTGGTCAGCGTCAGCTCCTCGAGTGCGCCGCTTTCCAGGTGACGGCCGAGACTGCGAACCAGGCTCATCAGGTTCCGGCGCACCAGCGGTTCGCCACCTGTCAGCCGCAGCTTGCGCACGCCCTTGGCGATGAAGGCCGAACAGATCCGGTCCAGCTCCTCGAGCGTCAGCAGGTCCTTCTTCGGCAGGAAGGTCATGTCCTCCGCCATGCAATACGTGCAGCGGAAGTCGCAGCGATCGGTCACGGACACGCGGAGATAGCTGACGGCGCGGCCGAAGGGATCGATCATCTGCGACGCGCTGGTGCTGCCGGGCGCGGGCTGCGTGAGCGCCGGTGCGGCGGCAGGCTCTGCAAAGGTCTTGCGCCGGTCGATGATGATGCTGGTCACGCCTGTCTCCGTCGTTCGCAAGGACTATATCATGGCATTGCCGGCTCCGCGCAATGGCCGGCAACGCTTCAACCCGCCGTCGGCTGCGTCTCTGGCCGGAATCGGGTTAAGAGAGGGAAGGGGGCGGCGGGATGACAATGTCCATTGTGGCGAATGTGCCCC
Organism: Rhizobium sp. CC-YZS058; assembly: GCF_034720595.1. Taxonomy (NCBI): domain Bacteria; kingdom Pseudomonadati; phylum Pseudomonadota; class Alphaproteobacteria; order Hyphomicrobiales; family Rhizobiaceae; genus Rhizobium; species Rhizobium sp. CC-YZS058. The sequence goes on from NZ_JAYESJ010000001.1 coordinate 1,719,421, forward strand.
TCGGACCCGGCAAATCAAGTGGCAGTGACGAGAGGGTGAACGGATGAGCGAGATCTGGCCGAGCGAACTGACCGTGTCGAAGGACCGGCGCACGCTGACGATTGTCTTCACCGACGGGCTGCGCGGCGCAGTCCCTGCCGAGGCCATGCGCGTCCTTTCGCCCTCCGCCGAGGTGCAGGGCCACGGGCCCGGGCAGAAGGTGACGGTGCCCGGCAAGCGGGAGGTGACAATTCGCGCCGTGCAGCCCACCGGCAATTACGCGGTGCGCATCGCTTTCGACGATGGACACGATACGGGCATCTTCACCTGGGCCTACCTGCGGCAGCTGGTGGAAGAGGGCGATAGCCTGTTTGCCGCTTACGAAGCGGAACTGGCGGAAAAGGGTTTGAGCCGCGACCGTCCGGGTTACGCTCGATGACCGGCGCGGACAGATCCCAGGAGACCATCCCATCACCGGCACCTCCGCGCCGCGCAGCCGGCCTTTTCGACCGCGCCGGCTGGAAGCGCGAGCGGCGGGAGGACGAGGAGGACAAGGTCGCCTTCCCCGAACTGTTCTTCGACCTGGTCTTCGTCTTTACCGCCATCGAGCTCAGCCATCGCCTCGCCGGTCACTATTCGCTGACCGGCTTCGTGCAGGCGATCGTGCTCATCCTCGCCGTCTGGTGGGTCTGGATCTTCACCACCTGGGTGACGAACTGGCTGGATCCGGACAAGCCGCCGGTTCGGGCGATGCTCTTCGTGCTGATGTTTGCCGGGCTGCTTCTGTCCACCTCGATCGGCGAAGCCTTCGAAGAAAAGGCGCTCATCTTTGCCGGCGCCTATGTGGCGATGCAGGTCGGGCGGTCGCTGTTTGCGCTCTATGCGCTCTACGGGCACAGTCCGGACGAATTCGACAACCTGCTGCGCACCACCTGCTGGCTTCTCCTGTCGGCGCCGTTCTGGATTGCCGGTGCGCTCATAGGCGGCGAGGCGCAGCTTTTCCTCTGGATCGCGGCGCTGACGATCGAATATCTGGCGCCGGTCCTCAATTTCCGGGTTCCGGGCCTCGGTCGCTCGGGTATCGAGGATTGGGATATCCTCGGCGCCCATATGGCCGAACGCTGCGCGCTGTTCGTCATCATCTGCCTCGGCGAGACGGTTCTGGCGTCCGGCCGAACGTTGGTCAGCCTGGAACTGACGCCGGCGATCTTCGCCCTGTTTGCCGCGTCCTTCGCCATCACCGTGTCGATGTGGTGGATCTACTTCCGCTTCGGGCAGGAGAGGGCGGCGGAGCGGATCGAGAAGGACGCGACGCCCGGCGATGTCGCCCGCACCATCTTCACCTATGCCCACATCCCGATCGTTGCCGGCATCATTCTCTGCGCGGTGGGCGATGAGCTCGTGCTCAAACATCCGACCGGGGAAACCGATTTCAAGACGGCAAGTGCGGTGCTCGGCGGACCGGCGGTCTTTCTTCTCGGCAATCTCTGGATCAAGGGCGCCGTCGCGCCGCGCCTGCCGCCGTCCCACCTGGGCGGTCTGGCGCTGCTTGCGGTCATCGCGCCGTTCGCTTTCTTCGCCGAGCCTTACCAGCTGTTTCTAGCGAGCCTCGGCGTGCTCGTGATCGTCGCCGTCTGGGAATATATCTCATTGAAGGCCCTGGCAGCGACCGGCGAGGGCGAGAACCATTCGGAATAGGCAGGCGGATCGAAGCTCCGGCGGGGACGCCTGCGACTAACGGCGGTAGAGCAGCCAGCTCTTGCCGGTGTCCTTCTTCATCCCGTCCTCATAAACCGTCCAGCGGTTGCGGCCGGAATTCTTGGCGCAGTAGAGCGCGATATCGGCCTTCTGGTAGAGATCGACCGGGTCGTCGGCGACGGACGCCTGGCAGACCCCCAACGAGAGCGTGATCGGGCCGTAGTTGACGCCGGTCTTGGAATTTTTGAACGGTGTGTTGGCGAGCGCCAGGCGAACGCGCTCGGCGATCGCCATGCTCTCTTCCACCGTGCTGTCGGTGAGGATGATCGCGAATTCCTCGCCGCCCGTGCGCGCAACGAAGGCGTCGCGGCGGAGGTTGGAGCGGATGACCGTGGCGACGGTCGCCAGGATCTTGTCGCCGACCGGATGACCGTAGGTGTCGTTGACCTTCTTGAAGTGGTCGATATCGGCAACCAGCAGCGTGGTGAAGGGGCGGGCGTGCTCGGCATTGTAAAGGCTGGCCAGCCTTTCGTCGAAGGCGCGGCGGTTTGCGAGCCGGGTCAGGGAATCAGTGTTGGCGATGCGCTTGTACTCGTCGAGCTCCTGGCGGATGACCTCCATCTCGACCGATTTCATCTCCACCGTCTCGGCGCGCTCGCGCCCTTCCTTCATCGTGTCGGCGGTCGCCTCGCTGATCAGCGCCACGGCATTGCGCAGGATCTCGACGCCGGAGGCGCTCTTGCTGGTGATGTTCTGGTAGGCTTCGCCCAGTACCTTGTTGTAGTTCTCGAGCGCGAACTGCTCTTCGCGCATCATCGTCAAGAGATCGGTCAGCTGCTTGACGAGCTTGTTGTGCGCCCGTTCGACGCCGGCCGCATGGTGGATATGGGCGAAATAGCGCGATGCGATCTCGTCCAGCTCGTCCTGCGTCGCCTTGCTGCCCAGCGCCGCCAGCTCCTTGGTCAGCTTCGGGTTGGAGCCGATATAGGCCTCGTAATAGAGCTCGTAATTCCGCGGGATGGGCGAAATGCCCATGATGCGCATGGCGAATGTCACCTGCGTGGCAATGTCGGGGGCCTGAGGCTTGTTGACAATCGGCGGCTGCACTGGAGGTTCCCGCGTTCTGAATGTGCCCGGGAGCCTACATTGTGAATGCTTTTCCAATGCTTAACGTGACGCGAATATTATCGATCGCATTGCAAACATCTTCGCACGCGCTGAAACGCCACGGCCTCCGTCATGCGGTGATGACGGAGGCCGTGCCAGCGTGACGTAAGGCTCGAACAGATCAGGCTGGGCTGATCATGGTTTCCGGGCGGACGACGGCGTCGAATTCCTCATCCGTCACATAGCCGCCGCCCACGGCCTCCTCGCGCAGCGTCGTGCCGTTCTTGTGCGCGGTCTTGGCAATCTTGGCTGCGTTGTCATAGCCGATCTTCGGCGCGAGCGCCGTGACCAGCATCAGCGAGCGGTCGAGCGCCGCCTTGATATTGTCTTCGCGCGCTTCGATGCCGACGACGCAATGGTCGGTGAACGAGACGGCTGCGTCGGCAAGCAGCTGGACCGACTGCAGGAAGTTGTAGGCCATCAGCGGGTTGTAGACGTTGAGCTCGAAATGGCCCTGGCTGCCGGCGAAGGTCAGCGCCGCATGGTTGCCGAACACCTGCACGCAGACCTGGGTCAGCGCTTCGCACTGTGTCGGGTTGACCTTGCCCGGCATGATCGACGAGCCCGGCTCGTTTTCCGGCAGCGACAGCTCGCCGAGGCCCGAGCGCGGACCGGAGCCGAGCAGGCGGATATCGTTGGCGATTTTGAACAGAGCGGCGGCGGTGGAATTGATGGCGCCATGGCTGAAAACCATGGAATCATGCGCAGCCAGCGCCTCGAACTTGTTCGGCGCCGTGGTGAAGGCGATGCCGGTGATCGCGGCGATCTCTTCGGCCACCTTCTCCGCAAAGCCGACCGGGGCATTGAGGCCGGTGCCGACCGCCGTGCCGCCTTGGGCGAGTTCCTGCAGGCCGGGCAGCGTCATCTCGATCCGCTTAATCGAGGAGGCCACCTGCGCGGCATAGCCGGAGAACTCCTGTCCGAGCGTCAGCGGCGTCGCATCCTGCGTGTGGGTGCGGCCGATCTTGATGATGTGATCGAAGGCCTTCACCTTAACCTCGAGCGCCGCATGCAGGTGCTTGAGCGCCGGCAGCAGATCGTGCACGACCCGCTCGGCGCAGGCGATGTGCATGGCGGTCGGATAGGTGTCGTTGGACGACTGGCTCATATTGACGTGGTCGTTCGGATGAACCGGCTTCTTGGAGCCCATGGTGCCGCCCAGCAGCTCGATCGCGCGGTTGGAGATGACCTCGTTGGCATTCATGTTCGATTGCGTGCCGGAGCCGGTCTGCCAGACGACCAGCGGGAAGTGGTCGTTGAGCTTGCCGTCGATCACCTCCTGCGCAGCCTTTTCGATCGCGTCGCCGATCGCAGGGTCTAGGCGGCCGAGCGCGACATTGGTGCGTGCCGCCGCCTGCTTGACGATGCCGAGCGCACGAACGATGGCCACCGGCTGCTTTTCCCAGCCGATCTTGAAATTGCCGAGCGAGCGCTGGGCCTGTGCGCCCCAGTAGCGGTCGCTTTCGACCTCGATCCCGCCGAATGTATCTGTTTCCGTGCGCGTTGCCGTCATCGTCTTTCCCCCTGGCTCGTCCAGATGATCGCCCGCGGCGCCTGCCGGCGGGCGGCTGGGGCGACAGAAGCCGACGCCCCGACAGGGCTCCTCTGTGCCCCGGTTGCGCGCCGCTTGTAAAGAGGGGCGGGCCTGTGGCTCCCGCGCGAATCGATCAGACTTTTGTGGGGCTCGACAGCGCTTGTGCCTTTTGCACCACAGACGTGACCGGAGTTGCACGCTGCCATGGCGGAGACGACAAAGATCCGCTGAAACACCGAGTCAACAGAGCCACCTACCCTTCTGATTTTTCTAGGGTTCTTCTCCAAGGAGCCTTGGCAGACCGGAGCCCTGCGGCCAGGAGTAGCGGCTGGCGTTTCCTTTTCATTCACCAACCTTTTCTATAAGCAGGGAGCTTGATGACATGATGGGGCATCGGGCGCGATCTGCCATGAGGCGGCACTGCGACACGGGAAGTTTCGACCAATGACCTTCAAGACAAAGGCGGCGCTCGTCGCCCTGATGACCGGATGCACACTCCCGACACTGGGGGTCGGCACCGCCGACGCAATGACCTTGATGGATCTCTTCCGCCGCAAGAAGCCGGTCGAAGAGATGCAGGTTCTGCCGGGGCTCGAGCCGCAGGCACCGGCTGCCGCCCCCCGCGAGCGCGCTGCCGCAGCGCCGGCACCGCGGGTCACCGGTCCGCAATACTATACCTACAAAGCCGAAGCGCTCCGTCGCATCGAGACCGACAAGCTGGTCGACCCCTTGGTCACCGGTTCCTTGCAGGCAGGCGGGGTGACGACCGTTTCCACTGGCTCCGATGCCACCGCGCGGCCGCTGATGGGCGCCGTCAATGCCTATGCGCCGGCCGAGATCGCCAAGGTCATCGAAGACTATTATGGCCGTGTCGATACGCTGATCTGGGTGGACGGGCAGGGGCCGAACGCCAAGGCACGCGCCGCCCTCGACCTTCTGTCGAAGGCGGATGAGATCGGGCTGAATTCGGCGGATTACCGCGTCGACCTGCCGGCCATCGATCCGACAGCGGATGCCGCGACGCGCGAGACCGCCCTCGTCTCCTTCGAGATCCGGCTGACGGCGGCCGTCCTGTCCTATGTCCAGGACACCGTGCGCGGCCGGATCGATCCGAACCGGATCTCCGGCTATCACGATTTCGCGCGCAAGCCGGTCAATCTGGCCGGCAAGCTCCGCGTCATCGCGGCCAGCAACGACATCGCCGCCTATCTCTCCACCCAGACCCCGTCCGGGCCGGAGTTTACCGCGCTGCGCGCCGAGCTGAAGCGCCTGTCCGAACGCGAAGGCGAAAGCACCAGGATCACGATTGCCCCCGGCACGCTCCTGAAGCCCGGCATGTCCGATCCGGAGCTCGCCAATGTCGTTGCCGGCATTCGCCAGAAGGGGTCGGATGAACTCAAGGCCGCGCATGCGGCAACTCTGGCGACCTATCAGGGCACGCCGGTTTATACGCCGGATCTCGTCGCCCTCGTCGAAGGGTTCCAGAAGGAAAATGGTCTCAAGCCGGACGGCGTCGTCGGCAAGGCGTCGATCCGTATCCTGACGGGTGGCGACAGCGCGGACGCCAAGATCGAGAAGTTGCGGATCGCCATGGAGCAGGCCCGCTGGCTGCCGGCCGATCTCGGCCAGCGCTACGTCTTCATCAACCAGCCGGCCTACACCGTGTCCTATCACGACAAGGGCATCGAGCAGTTTCAGATGGGCGTCGTGGTCGGCTCCAAGTCGAACCAGACCTATTTCTTCGAGGACGAAATCCAGACCGTGGAGTTCAACCCCTATTGGGGCGTGCCGCAGTCGATCATCATCAACGAGATGCTGCCGAAGCTGCGCAGCGACCCTGGCTATCTCGACCGTCTCGGCTATCAGGTCGAGGTCGGCGGCAGAGCCGTCTCGTCCTATGATGTCGACTGGTACGGCTCCACCAAGGGCGTCTCCGTCCGCCAGCCGCCGTCGGATGACAATGCGCTCGGCGAGCTGAAAATCCTCTTCCCGAACGCGCATGCGATCTACATGCATGACACGCCGTCGAAGAGCTTCTTCAAGCGTGACATGCGCGCGCTCAGCCATGGTTGCGTGCGTCTTTCCGATCCGCGCCGCATGGCGGCTGCCGTGCTCGGCACGTCGGTCGAGGATGTCGCCAAGCAGATCGCCGGCGGCCGCAACAAGGGTGTCACCGTTCCGCAGCGCATCCCGATCTACGTCTCCTACTTCACCGCCTGGCCGGACAAGACCGGCACCGTGCGCTATTTCGACGACGTCTATGACCGCGACAGCTACATGCTGAAGGCCATGGCCGCCACCGACAAGGCCCGCCGCACCGAGGGCTAACCCCGATCGACACGGTACTCCACGCACAGGCCGCGCTCTTGAGAAGAGCGCGGCCTATTGCTTGGCTTGCCCTTCTGTCCTGTTTCAGGCTGCGGTCGTTGCGGTCGGTCCCTTCAGCCTGACGATGACGATCATCGGATTGGCTTCGGACCGCTCGACATCCAGAATACCACAGGCCTCGGCCAACTCGCTCAGCTGCGAGTGGCCGAAGGTGCGGCAGTCGAATTCCGGATGCTGCTTGGCGAGCAGCATGCCGACTTGGGACAATGGTGCACACCCATGTTCGTCGGCCGATGCCTGCACGACGCGGCGGAGCGTAGCGAGGGCGGCTTTGGTCAGCTTTCGCTTTGCGAGCGTGCCTGATCCGGCTTTTTTTGTTTGGCCGGGCTTCGTGGCAGACGTGGACTTCGCCTGCATGTCGCCAACGAGGTTGGCTCCCAACGAGAGAGGAGCAGAGCCGGCGAGGGTGTCGACGCGCAGTGTCTCGAGGTAGATGAACCGGTCGCAGGCGGTCACGAAGGGGCGCGGGGTCTTGCAGCCGCCGAACCCGTAAACGGGAAGACCTTGTTCACGAATCCGCACAGCGAGCCGTACGAAATCGCTGTCGCTGGAGACAAGACAGAAGCCGGAGAAGCGGTTGCTGCTGAGCAGATCCATCGCATCGATGATCATGGCGCCATCGGTGGCGTTCTTGCCCGTCGTGTAGGCGAATTGCTGGATCGGTTGGATCGAATGTTCAAGCAGACAGTCTTTCCAGCCTCCGAGATCCGGCTTCGTCCAGTCCCCATAAATGCGCTTGACCGTCGGCGTGCCGTAGCGGCGCACCGCGTCAAGAAGATCGGCAATGTATCTGGGTGATGTATTGTCACCGTCAATTAACAGAGCCAACCTCTCCGGCTGCATCATCCGATCTTTCTCCGCGCGAGCTATTTCTCTCGTTCACGCAGAGTATCATCGACCTCGGCTTTGGCGAGGGAAACCTTTCGCCTTTCCGACTTGCTTGGCTTCTTGCTTAACCGTCTGCAGGGAACTGTGGCGCGTCTGGCGGGATGAGGTAGAAATCGCCCTTGTCGGCGCAAAAGATGTGTTTGGCGATGGTGAGGCCTGAGGGGGTGTCGAAGAGGCCGGCCATGATCGAGATGTCGCTTCGGCCATCGGCCTGCCAGAAGAGGGCCGAGCCGCAGGTCTGGCAGAAGGCGCGCCGGGCCGTCGGGCTCGAGCGGTACCAGCGGATCGCTGCGTCGCCGTCGATGACGAGATCCGCCTGCGCTGCATTGGTCGCCGCGTAGTAGAGACCCGTCTGGCGTCGGCATTGCGAGCAATGGCAGGCGGTCACGTCCCGCAAAGGCCCTTTGACGACGATGCGCACAGCGCCGCACAGGCACTGGCCCTGATGGTGATGGTCCGGCATGCGTCCTCCCGACATGATAACGGGCCGAGGATCGATCCCCGGCCCGTGTCTGTCAAACGCAGGATGCTGAGCGCAAGGATCAGCCGGGCTGATGGCTCAGCCGGCGGCTGCCAGGCGTTTCTCGTCGCGTCCGCCCTTCATCCGCTCGGCGAGCAGGAAGGCCAGTTCCAGTGCCTGGTCGGCATTCAGCCGCGGATCGCAATGGGTGTGGTAGCGATCCCCGAGATCGGCGCCGGAAAGCGCGCGGGCGCCGCCGGTGCACTCGGTCACGTCCTTGCCGGTCATCTCGATATGGATGCCGCCCGGGTGGCTGCCTTCCGAGCGGTGGATCTGGAAGAAGCTCTCGACCTCCGACAGGATCCGCTCGAAGGGGCGGGTCTTGTAGCTGTTCAGCGTGATCGTGTTGCCATGCATCGGGTCGCAGGACCAGACGACCTTCTTGCCTTCGCGCTGCACGGCGCGGATCAGGCGCGGCAGGTGCTCGGCCACCTTGTCATGGCCGAAGCGGCAGATCAGCGTCAGGCGCCCCGCCTCGTTGGCCGGGTTCAGGATGTCGATCAGCTCGATCAGGCCGTCGGCGGTCATGGACGGGCCGCATTTCAGCCCGATCGGGTTCTTGATGCCGCGGCAATATTCGACATGGGCATGGTCCGGCTGGCGTGTGCGGTCGCCGATCCAGATCATGTGGCCGGAGGTGGCGTACCAGTCGCCGGAGGTCGAATCGATGCGCGTCAGCGCCTGCTCGTAGCCGAGCAGCAGCGCTTCGTGGCTGGTGAAGAAATCGGTTTCGCGCAGCGACGGGTTCGTCTCCGGCGTGATACCGATCGCCTTCATGAAGTCCATCGTCTCGGAGATCCGGTCGGCAAGCTTGCGATACCGCTCGGCCTGAGGTGAGTCCTTGACGAAGCCCAGCATCCATTGGTGCACATTATCCAGATTGGCATAGCCGCCCATGGCGAAGGCACGCAACAGGTTCAGCGTCGCGGCCGACTGGCGATAGGCGTTGATCTGGCGTTCCGGATCGGGGATCCGCGCCTTCTCGGTGAACTCGATGCCGTTGATAATGTCGCCGCGATAGCTCGGCAGCTCGATCTCGCCCTGACGCTCGATGTTCGACGAGCGGGGCTTGGCGAACTGGCCGGCGATGCGGCCGACTTTGACGACCGGCTGCTGAGCGCCGAAGGTCAGCACGACCGCCATCTGCAGGAAGGCGCGGAAGAAGTCGCGGATCGTGTCCGCGCCATGTTCGGCGAAGCTCTCGGCGCAATCGCCGCCCTGCAGCAGGAAGCCGCGGCCCTCGGAGACGTTGGCCAACGCCTTTTTCAGGTTGCGTGCCTCGCCGGCAAAGACCAGCGGCGGATAGGTGGCCAGCTGGCCTTCGGTCGCCTCGAGTGCCGCCTGATCCGGATAGTCCGGCACCTGTTGAATGGGCTTCTGCCGCCAGCTTGCTGGTGTCCAGTTCTGTGCCATGTCAATCGCCTTTCGCCCGGCTTACTCCCGCCGGTCTCAACACGGCGCCGTCCGGGGCGCCATTTAGGATGCGGGCTTATAAACCTTCACGGCCCGCTTGCAAAGCCCGAGCCTTCGGGTGTCTCGGCCTCGCCGCGCCGGCCCACGGCAGTCGGGCGGGGCCGCGCCGGGCCGGGGTCGACGTCCTAGACCCGCTCGCCGTTCTTGATCCGGTAGGAGGGCGTGTACATGGTGACGAGTTCTTCCGCCGCGGTCGGATGGACGGCCATGGTGCGGTCGAAACTGTCCTTGGTGGCCCCGGCCTTGAGCGCGACGCCCAGGAGCTGCGCCATCTCGCCCGCGCTCGGACCGAACACATGCGCGCCCAGAACCTTGCGGTCGGCGGCATTGACGACGAGCTTCATGATCGTCTTTTCCGTGCGGCCGGAGAGTGTCGCCCGCATCGGACGGAACTCGGCGCGATAGATCTCCAGCTCGTCGATCTTCGCGGCAGCTTCCTCCTCCGTCATGCCGACGGTGCCGATCTCGGGCTGGGAGAAGACGGCGGTCGGGATCAGGTCGTGGTCGGGGGAGGTCGGGTTGTTCTTGTATTCGGTCTCGATGAAGCACATGGCTTCGTGGATGGCGACCGGCGTCAGCTGCACGCGGTTGGTCACGTCGCCGATCGCGTAGATGCCGGGCGCGCTGGTGCGGGAGAAGGCGTCGACGATGATCGCGCCCTGGTGGTCGGTGCGGATTCCGGCGGCCTCCAAGCCGAGATTCTCGGTGTTTGGCGTCCGGCCGAGCGCCAGCATCACCTGATCCACCTCCAGCGTCTCGCCCTTCAGCGTCTCGACGCGGCGGCGGCCGTCCGGCAGCTCCGAGACCGCATGGATGATGTCCTCGCAGAGAATGCGGATACCCTTCTCGACCATGGCCTTGTGCAGGCCTTCGCGGAGATCGCGGTCGAAGCGGGAGAGAATCTCCTTGCCGCGATAGATCAGCGTCACCTCGACGCCGAGGCCGTGCAGAATATTGGCGAACTCGACGGCGATATAGCCGCCGCCGGCGATCAGGATCGAAGCCGGCAGCTCGGGCAGGTCAAAGACCTCGTTGGAGGTGATCGTCAGCGCATGGCCGGGCAGGGCATCATGCGGGGCTGGCCGGCCGCCGACCGCGATGACGATTCGCTCGGCCGTGACGATCTGCCCGGTCGAAACCAGTTTGATCTGGTTGGCGCCCACGAGTTCGGCCCGGGTGTTGAGAATGTCCGCACCGGCATTGGAAAGGCCCTTCTGATAGAGGCCTTCGAGGCGCGTGATTTCGGCTTCCTTGGCCGCAACCAGCTTGTGCCAGTCGAATCGGGTCTCGCCCACGCTCCAGCCAAAGCCGGCCGCGTCCCTGAAGTCGGTCGAGAATTCCGAGGCATAGACATAGAGCTTCTTCGGCACGCAGCCGCGGATGACGCAGGTGCCGCCGTAGCGAAATTCCTCGGCGATCGCGACCTTCTTGCCGAGCGACGCCGCCACGCGGGCGCTGCGCACCCCGCCGGAGCCGCCGCCAATGACGAAGAGATCATAGTCAAAGCTGGGCATGGCGGGCTCCGGAGGCAGGATGAGGGAGGAAGACCCCGCAGACCTGCGGGGGTGCGGACGTGCGGGTCCGGCCAGAGATATAGGGTTCCTTGCCCGCAAATGGAAAGCCCCCCGCAACGGCTGTCGCGGAGGGCTTGCATGTCGTCGATGACCGGCTCGGCTCTTACTGCGCCGGCGGCGTGGTGGCCGGGGCCTGACCGGCTTCGCCGGCCGGGGGCGCCAGGGTCGTTTCGAGAGCCTTGGTGGTGGCCGAGGTCAGGTCGCGCGAGACACCGGCGGCCCAGATGTCGGCGGCCTTGAGCATTTCGCGCGAGGCGATCGGCCCGTCGTTCAGGAGCTTCTTGCCGGCGTCGGAGGAGTAGAAGGCGGTGATCGCGTTCAGCTGCTCGACGGTAAAGGTCTTGGCGTAGATGGTCGCCGCTTCGCGCTCCAGATCGGCGCGGCGGGCGGCGAGTTCGAGCGCCTTGGAATCGACCGTGGTGCTGATCAGGTCCTGATAGTTGGGCGAGGACTGGATCAGGCTGCCCTTCAGCCGTTCGGCAAGGTTCGGCAGGATGTTGTCGAAATTGTTCGTCGCGCCGATCGCGGTGATGGCGGCGCGGGCAGCCTTCAGCTGGTCCTCGGTCACCTCCTGGGCCTTTGCGGCAGGGGCCAGCGCAGCGGCGAGGAGAACGGCGGCGGCAAAGGTGCGGCCTGCAAACTTGATCATTAAAAGAAGCTCCTGTTCGTTGTCCGGACGGATGGCGCGGTTCGGCGCCTCTCCTCCTCGATCCAAAATCACTCTGCGTGGTGCGCGCCTACCGCTCGCGTGCCGACATGCTCCTCGCACCCGTCGGTCCGGCGATGATGGCAAGCGTCGCGACGCCGATGAATAGCCCGTGCTCGACCACGCCTGGGATGGCGTTGAGCGCCCGCGCGAGCGCATCTGCATCAGGAATACGGCCAAAAGATGCATCGAGAATCAGATGGCCGCCATCGGTTTGAAAGGGTTCCTCCGCCCCGCCGCGCAGCGCGATCGCACCGCTGAGGCCGAGCCGGCTGGCGGTCTTCTCGATGGCGATACGGGTCGCATTCAGCCCGAAGGCGTTGACCTCGATCGGCAGCTTGAAGGCGCCGAGCGTATCGACGACCTTGCTCTCGTCCGCAATGACGATCATCCGCGAGGAGGCGGTCGCCACGATCTTTTCGCGCAGCAGCGCGCCGCCGCCACCCTTGATCAGGTTAAGGTCGGGATCGACCTCGTCGGCGCCATCGATCGTGAGGTCCAGTTCCGGCAGCTCGTCGAGCGAGCGGAGCGTGATGCCGAGGTCGAGGCAGAGCCGGGCGGTCCGCTCCGAAGTGGGCACGCCTTCGACGCGCAGGCCGCCCTCGACGCGTTCGGCGAGCAGGCGAATGAACTCCTCCGCCGTCGAGCCGGTGCCGATGCCGAGGCGCATGCCGTCCTCCACATGCGAAAGCGCCGCCTCGGCGGCCTTGATCTTCATCTGGCGGGCATCCATCGCGCCGCGTGCTCCCACGATATCCTGTCTCTCGGGTCATGGCCCGGTGGCGACGACGTTTACACGGCACGGTGCAGGAGCGAAAGCCCCCGCAGGCCGCCTTCCGTCCGCTGAGGCTCTAGCACGGGGTGCAGGAGATGATTGCTTTTTCGAAGGTCATCCCGTAACCCGCAGCAATCAGTGACGCGGATCCGCAGCGGTCCGTGCCCGAGCAAGGAGCGCCCCGCTTGATCCCCACTTCCCATATTGAAACGACGGGCGGCATCTCCCCGGTCACCGTGGTCTTCGATCTCGATGGAACACTCGTCGATACGGCGCCCGATCTCGTGGCGAGCCTCAACCATGCCGTGACCCAGGCCGGCCTCGAGCCGGTCGATTACGATGACCTGACCCATATTGTCGGCCATGGCGCCCGCGCCATGATCGAGCGCACCTTCAAGCTGCGCGGCAAGCCGCTCGACGAGGACAGCCTCGACTGGCAGCTCAAGACCTTCATCGCGCATTACCATGAGACGATGCCAGGCAATTCGCATCCCTATCCGGGCATTCTCGATGCCATGGACCGGCTGCAGGCGGCCGGTTTCCGGCTCGCGGTCTGCACCAACAAGCTGGAGGGTCTGGCGCGCACCTTGCTGGAGCGCCTCGACCTCGACGGCCGTTTTGCAGCGATCACCGGTGGCGATACGTTCGATGTTCGCAAGCCGCATGCCGAGCATCTGCTGGCCACCATTCGTCTCGCCGGCGGCGTGCCGGAGCGGGCAATCATGGTGGGCGACAGCCTCAACGACGTGCTGGCCGCGCGCAATGCGCATGTGCCGGTGATCGCCGTTCCCTTCGGCTATTCGAATGTCGGCGTCGAGACGCTCAACCCCGATGTCGTCATCACCCATTTCTCCGAGCTGACGGTTGCGCTAATCGACGAGCTGCTGGCGCGCTAGTCGCTCAGTCTCGTCTCGCCTCTGCGGCGTCCAGACGGCTGTGCAGGCGGGCGATTTCCTCCTGCAGGCTGGCGATCTCGCGCAAGAGCACGGTGTCGATCTTGTGGTGAAGCGAGATCAGCTCCACCTCGGACTTCAGGTTGACCTCGTAATCCTTTGCGGCATCCAGTCGATCCTTCTCGGCCTGCCGGTTCTGCGACATCATGATGATCGGGGCCTGGATGGCGGCGATCATCGACAGCACGAGATTGAGGAAGATGAAGGGGTAGGGGTCGAAGGCCTCTCGCCCGAGCATCAGCGTGTTGAGCACCGCCCAGACGACGAGAAAGGCGAGGAATGAGAGGATGAAGCTCCACGAGCCGCCCACTCTGGCAATCTGATCGGCCAGCCGGTCGCCGAAGCCCTGCGTGGCGACGAAGGTGGCGTTCGTATCCTCCGAAACGGTTTGCTTGAGATGCGCATTGCTCAGAACCCGGCGCTCCACGGCGCCAAGCGCGGCGAGCGGCTTGTTGAACAGGCGGCGGGAAATCTCGTCGATCTGGGTCATGGCGGCAGGTCCGGAGCGCCCGGTTCGGTGGCAAGGTCGCTGCGGATCGGGGTGCGCTCTGCCGGTCCTGCGGCCGCTGTTCCTTAGTCCCTTGCAGGATTGCCGCCAAGCCGCTTCCTCCGGGCGGGACCGGCCGTTCTGGCCGGCATTCACACGTCGGCGTTGCGTAATTTACGACTTATTCAGTGCGTGCCGCCTAGAAGGAAATTGCACGATGTGCCGAACCGGTCGGCAACTGTGCCATGACGGGACATCAGGTCCTCTCCGCTCTCTTCCGTTCACGCGTTGCGATGACCGTGCTCATCGCCGGAGCTCCGCCATGTCCTTTCGCAATCTCTCCATCCTGAAGAAGATCGGCCTCGTGGTCCTGGTTATGGGCGCCTCCTCGGCGACGATCGCTGCCGTCGGCGCGCGCGGCATGGCGTCGCTCGAACAGAGCATGGTGGATGTTGGCGCCCGCGAAGAGGTGGCGCGCGAAGCGATGGATCTGCGGGTCGACATCATCGCCATCAGCCGCATGACCTACCAGCTCGCCGCCGCGCCGGCCAAGGCCGAAGACTTCCGCGCGGAGGCGGAGAAGCGCAGCGGCGAGATGCTGGCCCGCCTGCCGAAAATCGAAGCGGTGGCCGATGCGCAGGAGCAGGCCATGCTGGCGACCATTCGCTCGAAGCTCGAAAGCTACTTTGGCGCGATCCGGGCGCTCGTCGATGTCGCGGCCGCAAAGGGGAACGACGCGGCGGCGGTCGGCGCCGCGCTCGGCACCGCGCTTGACGGGCAGAAGGCGGTCACCGCCGCTGTGAAGGAGTATTCCACCTATTCCGGCGAGGCGCTCGCAGAGGCGCGCACCAGCGCGCTGGACAAATCGCGCCTGGCGATGCTGGTCCAGCTTCTGGCCGCGGGCGGAGCCTTGCTGCTGGGGGCCGCCGTCAGCCTGGTCGTGGCACGGCGGGGGATCGTCGGGCCGGTCCGCGATCTGACCGGGGTGATGAGCGCGCTCGCCGAAGGCCGTCTCGACGAGGATGGCACGACCGATACGGCGCGGAAGGACGAGATCGGCGAAATGGCCCGCGCCCTCGATGTCTTCCGCCGCAATGCAAGGGCGATGCGGGATATGAAGGCGCAGGAGGCGGCGCTGCAGGCCGCAAGCGGCGCGCTGCAGTCGAGCATCGCCGACGTCGTCGCCGCCGCCGTGGCCGGCGATTTTTCCGGTCGCATCACCCGCGACTACGGCTCCGCCGACCTCAATCGTTTCGCTGCCAGCGTCAACGAGCTGGTGTCCAGTGTCGAGAATGCGACGACGGAGCTCCGCCGCGTCATTGGCGCCCTCTCGGACGCTGATCTGACGCAGAGCATGAACGGTCATTTCCAGGGCGCCTTCGCCGAACTGCAGTCCAATATGAACGCCACCATGGTCACGCTGCGTTCGACCATGGACAGCGTGCGCGGCGCTGGAACCACCATTTCGGACAGTTCGTCCGAATTGAGCGCCGCTGCCAACGATCTGTCGAAGCGCACCGAACAGCAGGCGGCGGCGCTGGAGGAGACGGCTGCCGCACTCGACGAAATCACCGCGACCGTGCGCACCTCCTCCACCCGCGCCAACGAGGCGCGCAGCATGGTGCGGGAAACCAAGGACAGCGCCGCCCGGTCCGGCCAGATCGTGCGCAGCGCGGTCGATGCCATGGGCCGCATCGAGACCTCCTCCAGCCGCATCGGCCAGATCATCGGGGTCATCGACGAGATCGCTTTCCAGACCAACCTTCTGGCGCTCAATGCCGGCGTCGAGGCAGCCAGAGCCGGCGAGGCGGGTCGGGGGTTTGCGGTGGTGGCGCAGGAGGTGCGCGAGCTCGCCCAGCGCTCGGCCAATGCCGCCAAGGAAATCAAGACGCTGATCTCGGCCTCGGCCGCGGAAGTCGAAGGCGGCGTCTCGCTGGTGCGCTCCACGGGGGATGCGCTGGTCGAGATCGAGGATCTGGTCAACCGGGTGAACGCCCATGTCGAAAGCATTGCCGAGGCAGCGCGGGAGCAGGCGATGGCACTCGGTGAGATCAACACCTCCGTCAACCACATGGACCAGATGACACAGAAGAATGCGGCGATGGTGGAGGAAACGACGGCGGCCAGCGAGACGCTTGCCGATCAGAGCCGGCAGCTTCAGGATCTTCTCGCCCGCTTCCGCCTGGACGAGCGGATCGACCGGCAGCACCGTCGCGCCGCGTGACGTTCGTCCGCCGCTAAGCCGCGTGACCACCGACAAACGAAAAGGCCTCCCGCGAGGGAGGCCTTTCCACGTTCCGAGGGGGAACAGCTTACTGGATGATCTGCACGACCTTGCGCGAGGACGGCTCGACGATCACGCGCTGGTTGCCGACGACGGTGTAGGCGTAGTTCGGCTCTTCCGGGATCGGCTGCAGGACGACGGTTTCCGGCAGCGGCTCGCCGACGGCAATGCTGCGGTCCACGACGACGGTCTGGGCCGGGGCCGGGGCCTGCTGGACATAGGTGACGACGCGCTGCGACGGCGGATCGATGGCGGTGCCGGCAACGGCGCCGATGGCACCACCCACGACGGCGCCGACCGGTCCGCCAACGACGGCACCCGTGGCTGCGCCACCAACGAGTCCGGTGGTCGTACCGCCGTCAGCGAAGGCGGCCGGTGCGAAGGCGAGGGTGGCAATGGTAAGGGCAGGGATAAGCTTTTTCATGGTTCGGGTCCTTGGTTAGTAATGGCCAACCAATGCGCGGTCCCGCCGGAATGTTCCAAACGTACAGAGGAGGATGCCTAAAAGGGCGTCAATTTTTTTGCTAAAGGCCGGCCGCTGCACACGCAGCGTGCAACTTTTGGCGCTCGGAGATGAAATGCAACTCTCGCTAGTGACTTCGTGGACCTTCGTCAGAATGATCCGCGCGCTGAGCCGCCACTGTGGGCGATCAAGAGATCAGGCTGCGCTCGATCGCCTTGGCGTCCTGCCAGAGCGCTTCCATCCGTTCCAGCGTTGCCTGCTCCAATGTTTCGCCCGCAGCCGACAGTTCTGTCTCGATATGCCGGAAACGACGCCGGAACTTGGCATTCGTACCCCGGAGCGCCATTTCCGGCTCGGCGCCGACATGCCGCCCGATATTGACGAGGGCGAAGATGAGATCGCCGAGTTCCTCGGCGACGGCCTCCTGGCGCCCTTCGGCGAGCGCGGCACGCAGTTCCGCCACTTCCTCCTCGATCTTGTCGAGGATTGGAGCAGGCTCCGACCAGTCGAAACCGACCTTGGCCGCCTGCTGCTGCAGCTTCAGGGCCTCCATCAAGGCGGGCTGGGCCCTCGTCACGCCGTCCAGGAACCCCTTTGCAGTGTCCGGCAGGCCGCGCCGCGCGCGCCGTTCCCGCCGGTCCGCCTTTTCCTCGGCCTTGATCCTGTCCCACTGCGCCTTGACGGCGTCCGGCGTATCGGCTTCGGAGCGGGCGAAGACATGCGGGTGGCGGCGGATCATCTTGGCGGTGACGGCGTGGACGACATCGCCGAAGGCAAAGGCACCGGCCTCCTCGGCCATGCGCGCATGAAACACCACCTGCAACAGAAGGTCGCCAAGCTCCTCGCACAGATCGTCCATGTCGTCGCGCTCGATGGCGTCGGCCACCTCATAGGCCTCCTCCAGCGTATAGGGCTTGATCGTCTCGAAGGTCTGGACGACGTCCCAGGGGCAGCCCGTTACCGGATCCCGCAAGGCCGCCATGATGGTAAGGAGCTGGTCGATCTCGCGGGAAGGCTGCATGGCATCTCGTCTTCTGGTAAGGCGCTCAGGCGAGCGGGATCGCATTGCCGGACTTGCCGGACTGGTAGTCGTCGGACAATGACTGGTAGCGCAGGCGGATGCGCCCATCCTGCTCGTTCAGCGCCGCCGCTGCGGCTGGATCGCCGCTGTCGATCAGGTCTCGGATGGAGGCGCTCTTCCAGAAGGCATTTTGCCGCGCGTAGCCGCCTGGCTCGAGCCGGAAGACGTCCTTCAAGATCTTCAAGTCGTGCGGAATCGCGAAAGCATCGCGCGAGTCTTCATGGGTAAAGAAATAGTAGAAATTGTCGAACCCGGCCCAGGTAATGGCCGAAAGGCACATGGAGCAGGGTTCGTGCGTCGACAGGAAAACGAGTTCCTTCGTGTTGGTTTCGGCGAAGCGCTCGTAAAAGCGCTTCAGCGTATGCACCTCGCCGTGCCAGAGCGGGTTTTCCGTTTCATTGTTCGTTTCAGCCAGCACGAGCGAGAGATCCGACTTGCGCAGAATGGCGGCGCCGAACACCTTGTTGCCGTCCGCCACCCCGCGTTCCGTCAGGGGTAGAATGTCGTCCTCGATCACGGACAGCAGGCGGGCGGCAAGGTCGCTGTTGGACATCTCGGGCGGTCTCCGACGCGGGGGAAGCCCCGTTCTACCGGTCTTTTGCCCCGCGGTGCAATGCGCAGGCGGTGACATTTGCTCCGATTGGGGGCAGGATGAGGAAAAGAACTTATCCGGCAAGGCACTTGCGGATTTCTGTTTCTTCAATTCCGTGGCCGCCTGGCGCATTCTCCCGCAACCTTGAACAGGACAATCCCACGTCGCCCATGACCGACCAGCTGACCGTCTTCCCGGCCTTCTTCCGCGTTGCGCAGAAATGCGTGGCGGTGTTCGGCAATGGGGATGAGGCCTATGCCAAGGTTCGGCTGCTGCTGAACACGCAGGCCGCGATCGTCGCCTATTCCGATGCGCCGGAGCCGGACTATGCCGCCTTTTTGACGGCGCGCGGCATCCGCCATGTTGCAGCCGGCTTTTCGCCCGAGCAGGTGACCGGCGCGACGTTGGTTTTTGCCGCAACCGGCGATGTCGCGCTCGACCGGCAGATTGTTGCGGCCGCGCGCGCGGCACGCGTGCCGGCCAATGCGGTGGACCAGCCCGACTGGTGCGATTTCCTGACGCCGGCGCTTGTCAACCGCGCACCGGTCGCCGTGGCGATCGGCACGGAAGGCGCGGGGCCGGTTCTTGCCCAGCAGATCCGTGCGCAGATCGACCAGCTTCTGGCGCCTTCGCTCGGCGCCCTGGCCAGCCTTGCCCAGTCCTACCGGGTGGCGGTCGAGCACCTCCTGCCCAAAGGCGCATCGCGGCGGCTCTACTGGAAGCGCTTCTTTACCGGTGACGTCGCGGCCAAGGTCGCGGCCGGCGAGATTTCCGAGGCGCGGCGGACCGCGACGCGCATGTTGAAGGCCGGCAGCGACGTCGAAGGACGGGTCTATCTGGTCGGTGCCGGTCCGGGCGCGGAAGATCTGCTGACGCTGCGGGCCCAGCGCGTGCTGATGGAAGCCGACGTCATCGTCTTCGATGCGCTGGTACCGCAGGCGATTGTCGATATGGGGCGTCGGGACGCCGAGCGCCTGTCGGTCGGCAAGCGCAAGGGCTGCCATTCGAAATCGCAGAGCGAGATCAACGCGCTGCTCGTCGCGCTCGGGCGCGCCGGCAAGCGCGTCGTGCGGCTGAAGTCGGGCGATCCGCTCGTCTATGGCCGGGCGGGCGAGGAGATGGCGGCGCTGCGGGAGGCGGGCGTCGGCTACGAGATCGTGCCCGGCATCACCTCCGCCTTCGCGGCTGCCGCCGATTTCGAGCTGCCGCTGACGCTGCGCGGGGTGGCGAGCTCGCTGATCTTTACCACCGGCCATGATCTTGCCGGCGACGTTCTGCCGGACTGGGCGCGCCTGGCCGTGTCGGGTGCGACGATCGCCGTCTATATGGGCCGCACGGTGGCCGCCTCCGTCGCCATGCGGCTGATGCAGGCCGGCCTTGGCCGGGACACGACCGTGGCCGTCATCGAGAATGCCTCGCGCGGCGACCGCCGGCTTCTGCATGGGACGCTCGAGGAACTCCCTGGGCTCGAGATGCGCGAGGATCTCGGCGGTCCGGTCATGGTGATCATCGGCGATGCCGTCGCCGGTGCCAATTTCGAGCGCTCGGAACCGCTGTCGCGGGTGCGGGCTGCGACGCCCCGACACATGGCTGCCGCGGTGCAAATCTGAAAGGAGGACGACGA
The DNA here is from genome assembly GCF_034720595.1 of Rhizobium sp. CC-YZS058. Taxonomy (NCBI): domain Bacteria; kingdom Pseudomonadati; phylum Pseudomonadota; class Alphaproteobacteria; order Hyphomicrobiales; family Rhizobiaceae; genus Rhizobium; species Rhizobium sp. CC-YZS058. Next base: position 1,739,607 of record NZ_JAYESJ010000001.1, read on the forward strand.
TGAGTGAGAAGGTGCTGACCGCCAACCGCCTGTCCGATGGCATCTCGGTCTGGCTCGATGCCAGCGGCCAGTGGGTCGAATCGCTGCAGGATGCCTTCGTGGCGCGCCATGCCGAAGCGGTGACAGCGCTGGAAGCGGCCGGCAAGACGGCCTTTGCGGACAACAAGGTCGTCGATGTGAATGTGATCGACATCGTCGAGGAGGACGGCATTCTCCGTCCGCTTCGTCTGCGCGAGAAAATCCGTGCCGAAGGTCCGACGATCGATTATGCACCCGGCTACAAGGGCCTGCGCGGCCCGGTCCAGGCGGCTTAAGGAAAAGACGAGACGATGTACCGTTACGATGAATTCGATCATGCCTTCGTTGCCGACCGGGTTGCGCAGTTTCGCGATCAGGTCGAGCGGCGTTTGTCCGGCGCGCTGGCCGAAGACGCCTTCAAGCCGCTGCGGTTGATGAACGGCGTCTATCTGCAGCTTCACGCCTATATGCTGCGCGTCGCCATCCCCTACGGCACGCTGAATAGCCGGCAGCTGCGCATGCTGGCGGAGATCGCCCGCAAATACGACCGCGGCTACGGGCATTTCACCACCCGGCAGAACATCCAGTACAATTGGCCGGCGCTGGCCGATACGCCGGATATTCTCTCCGATCTCGCTTCGGTGGAAATGCACGCCATCCAGACGTCGGGCAACTGCATCCGCAACGTGACGGCCGACCACTTCGCCGGTGCCGCCGCCGACGAGGTGGCCGATCCGCGGCCCTATGCGGAAATCCTCCGGCAATGGTCCTCGGTCCATCCGGAATTCTCCTTCCTGCCGCGCAAGTTCAAGATTGCAGTGACGGGCGCCGAGCGTGACCGCGCGGCAATCCAGGTCCACGACATCGGCCTGCATCTGAAGAAGGACGAGACCGGTCGCCTAGGCTTTGCCGTCTATGTGGGCGGCGGGCAGGGGCGGACGCCGATGATCGCCAAGAAGATCCGCGATTTCCTGCCGGAAGAAGACCTGCTCTCCTACACGACCGCGATCATGCGCGTGTACAATCTGCATGGCCGGCGCGACAACAAGTACAAGGCGCGCATCAAGATCCTGGTCCACGAAACGGGCGCCGACGTGCTGGCCGGTCAGGTGGAGCAGGAGTTCCTGCAGCTGAAGAACACCGAACTGAAGCTGCCCGACGCCGATATCCGCGCCATCGAGCGCTATTTCGCGCCGCCGGCGCTGGACGCGCGTCCGGAAGGCTGGGCGAACCTTGCCTCCTGGAAGAAGGCCGATGCCGAGTTTGCCCGCTGGGTTCAGCAGAACGTCGCCCCCCACAAGCACCCCGATTACGGCATGGTGACGATCTCGCTAAAGCCGATCGGCGGAATTCCGGGCGATGCCACGGATGCGCAGATGGACGCCGTCGCCGATATCGCCAAGGAGTACGCCTTCGACGAGATCCGCGTCAGCCATGAGCAGAACCTGATCCTGCCGCATGTGGCGCTGGCCGATCTGGAGGCTGTCTATCGCGGTCTTGTCGCCTGCGGGCTCGCAACGGCCAATGCCGGGCTGATCACCGACATTATCGCCTGTCCGGGGCTGGACTATTGCGCGCTCGCCAATGCCCGCTCCATTCCGCTGGCGCAGGAGATCTCGACGCGCTTCGGCAATGCGGAGCGCCAGGCGGACATCGGCGAGCTGAAGATCAAGATTTCCGGCTGCATCAACGCCTGCGGGCACCACCATGTGGGTCACATCGGTCTTCTGGGTGTCGAGAAGAAGGGCGCCGAGCTCTACCAGATCACGCTCGGCGGTTCGGGCGACGAGAACACGTCGATCGGCGAGATCATCGGCCGGGGCTTTGAGCCGGAGAAGGTGACAGACGCCGTCGAGACCATCGTCGACACCTATCTCGGCCTGCGCCTGTCCCGGGAAGAGACCTTCCTGGACGCCTATCGCCGGGTTGGCCCGCAGCCCTTCAAGGACGCGCTGTATGGCGCCAAGGAACAGGAAGCCGCCTGAGATGACTGCACGGATTTGGACCGAAGCCGGTTTCGTCGGCGACGACCCCTGGGTGATCGAGACGGAGGAGCGTCAGGCCGGACAGAACGAGAAGCCGATCCTCGGCCTCTCCGCCTTTCTTGAAAAGGCCGAGGCGGGCGAACAGTCGCTCGGCGTGCTGATCGCGCCGGCGGATGACGTGCTGGCCCTGCAGCCCTATCTCGACCGGATTGCGCTCGTCGCCTTGTCCTTCCCTGCCTTCAATGACGGCCGGGCCTTCAGCCATGCCTCGCTGCTGCGCGCGCGGCTCGGCTTCGGTGGCGAGGTGCGGGCGGTGGGCGATGTGCTGATCGACCAGGTGCCGCATATGCTGCGCTGTGGCATCACGAGTTTTGCCGTAACCAACGCCACCGCGCTTGCACGGTTGGAAGAGGGCCGGCTTCCCGGCATTGCCAATCATTATCAGCCGACCGTACGCCCCGCCGCGCAAGGCGCAACCTATAGCTGGCGCCGGGTCTCCTGAGACCCGTTCATGAGCAGGCGTCCCGGGGGCGACTTTTCGCGCCCGATCGCTTATTTGGAAGCCCATTGCTTCCAAGCCGCGCCGGTTTGGAATAACCGCATGGATGACCCGCAAGCGGCGCTGCCGCTGCGCCGCCCGAAGATGTGAGCTGAAGGACCAGACTTCTGATGAATGCTCCGGCCAAGACCGAGGATTTTGCCACCACCGCACCCGCGGGCGTGTTCGTCGAGACCGTGACGAGTGTCACCCATTATACCGATCGGCTGTTCCGCTTCCGCATGAGCCGGCCGGATGGCTTTCGCTTCCGCTCGGGTGAGTTCGCCATGATCGGCCTGATGGTCGAAGGCAAGCCGATCTACCGCGCCTATTCGATCGCCAGTCCCGCCTGGGACGAAGAGCTCGAATTCTTCTCGATCAAGGTGCCGGACGGCCCGCTGACCTCGCATCTGCAGCGCATCAAGCCGGGCGACCAGGTGCTGATGCGCAAGAAGCCGACCGGCACGCTGGTGCTGGATGCGCTGACCCCCGGCAAGCGGCTCTATATGTTCTCGACCGGCACCGGCATCGCGCCCTTCGCGTCTCTCATCCGCGATCCCGAGACCTACGAGAAGTTCGACGAGGTCATCCTGACCCATACGACCCGCGACGTCGCGGAGCTGAAATATGGTTTCGATCTCGTCGAGGAGATCAAGGCGCATGAATTCCTGCCGGAGATCGTCGGGGACAAGCTGCGTCACTATGCGACGGTCACGCGTGAGGACTTCCCCTTCCGCGGTCGCATCACCGATCTCATCCGCAACGGCAAGCTCTTTGCCGATCTTGGTGTGCCGGCCTTCGATCCCGCCATCGACCGCGGCATGATCTGCGGCTCGACCGAGATGCTGAAGGACACCAAAACGCTGCTGGAAGAGGCGGGGCTGAACGAGGGCGCCAACAACAAGCCGGGCGAGTTCGTGATCGAGCGCGCCTTCGTCGGCTGATCGATCGGCAGTCGTCAAGACACGGAGAAAGGGCCGGAGCGCAGCACGCTCCGGCCCTTTCTCGTTTGCGCGCTCAACGCTGTGGTTCTGCTGTGACGTCCTGCGCCGAAGCGATCAGGCTCCGGCTGAACAGGCTCAGACGATGAAGAAGCCGGACTTGAAGCTGATCGCGCTTTCGAAGGCGATGGAGAACTCGGCCTTTCCATCGCCGTTCAGGTCGGCATAGACCAGCGTTTCCCGGCTTTCCTTCACGACCATCAGTTCGCCGGCGCTGCCGGTAAAGGACCTGGTGCCGATGAAGTCGAAATGCTGGACGCCCTTGGTGCTCAGGTCGGCGTCGATGGCGGAGAGGTTGATGCGGTCGCCTTGGCTGCCGCTGAAGTCGAGGATCAGGTCGCGGGTCGAGGGGCTGACGCGGCTCTCCGTCCAGCTTTCGTAGATGAACCAGTCCGCCCCCGCGCCGCCCGTCAGCGTGTCCGCGCCTGCGCCGCCCACCAGCTTGTCCGCCCCGCCGCCGCCCTCGATCCGGTCGTCGCCCTTGCCGCCCTTGATGAGATTGGAGCCGCCGTTGCCGATCAGGTGGTCCGCATAGGCACTGCCCGTCAGGTACTCGATCGAGCTATAGCTGTCGCCCTTGGCATCGCCGGTGTTGAGACCGGGGCGGGCGAGGCTGGCGGTCACCGCGCCGCTGCCGAGATAGGAGGCGGTGTCGAGGCCGAGGCCGCCATCCAAGCGGTCGCCGCCGGCCCCGCCGATCAGCACGTCATTGCCGCTCAGGCCCAACAGCGTATCGGCGCCGCCGCGCCCGGACAGAACATTGCCGACCTGATTGCCGACCATCCGATCGCCGGCCGACCCGCCGATCGCGTCCTCGATCAGCGAGCGAAGATCGCCCTGATAGAGGAGGGCGTTGAAGATATTGCCGCGGGCGTGACCGCCATTCGGTCCGCCGCCGAGATCGGCCGTCTGCGCGTGGCTGAACAGGGAGAATTCGCCCGGCCGGAGATCGATCGACAGCTTGGTCTTGTAGGCAGAGAGGTCGAAACGGTCCCGGCCGCCGCCATCCCAGATCGTCGCAAAGATCCGGTTGGCGCCGGGATCGATCGCGACCTTGCCGTCCATCACCGTCTTGCCGCTGCCGGGCGTCCAGCGATAGGTGGTGTCGCCGTCCATGGTGGTGAAGTCCGCGCCATACATGCGCTGCAGGGCGGCGATATCGGCCATCATGAAGGTTTGCGGCCCGCCGAAGGCTTCATAGGCATAGCCTTTTCCGGCGTCCCCGACATAGCCGGTATAGGTCATCACCGAAAATTCGATGGAATCATAGGCGCGGGGCAGGGCGCCGAAGAACTCGGTCTCGTGTCCGTGCGGCAGACCGAGCGCATGGCCTGTTTCGTGGATCAGCGTGTGCCAGGCATAGTTGCCGGGGATCGCGCGCCGCAGATCGTAGACCGAGCCATCATAATCCTTGCCGAACCAGACATCGCCGGCACTGTCATAGGCGCCGGGGTAGTAGGCATAGGCTGTTTCCGGCGCGTCGCTCGCGCCGTACCGGATCGTTGCCGTTGACGCGGCCCCCTGCCGGATGGAAAGCGTCGTGAAGCCTTCGACGGAGAAGCCGTCGTCAACGCTATTGCCGTTGGCGGTCGTCAGCACGAAACGCACTTCCGCTTTCTGGCTGGCCGAAATGGCGCGGAATGTCTGCGGCTCGCCCGCATAGCCATAGGCGGAGCCGGAGGTGGGGATCGCATAGGTAATGCTCGGCCCTGCCCAGGCTTCCGCACCCAGCACGCCATCGATGAGCGGATTGCCCGTCTTGGTAATCCGGATGGTGGTGGATGTCGTGCCGCTCATTGTGTCACCTGTCTGCGAATCAGGCCTCGAGAGTGTCGGCTGAGCCGGACAGAATCAATCGGCAGGACCGATCTTGCCCGCCGATCACGGACGGAATCGCCCGACGCGCCTGCCTGACGCAAGCTCCGCCCCGCCGATCTGCGGGGTCGCCGCGTCTCGATGCAGGCGCCCCTTTTGGAGCCGTCAGTGCAGGATCTGGCTCAGGAACAGCTTGGTCCGCTCATGCTGCGGGTTGTCGAAGAACTCGTTCGGCGCGTTCTGCTCGACGATCTGGCCCTGGTCCATGAAGATGACGCGGTTGGCCACCTGGCGGGCAAAGCCCATTTCGTGGGTCACGCAGATCATGGTCATGCCTTCCTGGGCTAGGCTCACCATGGTGTCGAGCACCTCCTTGACCATTTCCGGGTCGAGTGCCGAGGTCGGCTCGTCGAAGAGCAGGATCTTCGGCTTCATGCAGAGCGAGCGGGCAATGGCAACGCGCTGCTGCTGGCCGCCGGAAAGCTGGCCCGGATATTTATGGGCCTGCTCGGGGATCTTGACGCGCTTGAGGAAGTGCATCGCGATCTCTTCGGCTTCCTTCTTCGGCATCTTGCGCACCCAGATCGGGGCGAGCGTGCAGTTTTCGAGGATGGTCAGGTGCGGGAACAGGTTGAAGTGCTGGAACACCATGCCGACCTCGCGGCGCACTTCGTCGATCTTCTTCAGATCGTTGGTCAGCTCGATGCCGTCCACGACGATCGTGCCCTTCTGGTGTTCCTCCAGCCGGTTGATGCAGCGGATCATCGTCGACTTGCCGGACCCGGACGGGCCTGCGACGACGATGCGCTCGCCGCGCATCACCTTGAGATTGATGTCGCGCAGCACGTGGAAGTCGCCGTACCACTTGTTCATGTTGGTGATTTCGATCGCGACATCCGTCGTCGAAACGGCGAGTTTCTGGGCGGCCTCAGCCATGGTTGTTCCCCTTGTCAGTGCGATGACTGTCTATCGTTTGTAGCCGGTGTCGAGGTGGCGTTCGATGAAGAACGAGTAGCGCGACATGCCGAAGCAGAAGATCCAGAACACGAAGCCAGCGAAGATCAGGCCGGTCAAGGGCGTGACCGGCGTGCTCCAGCTGCTGTCCCCGAAACTCGCCTTCACGATGCCGAGCAGATCATACATCGAGATGATGGTGACGAGCGAGGTGTCCTTGAACAGACCGATGAAGGTGTTGACGATGCCCGGAATGACGAGACGGATCGCCTGCGGCAGGATGATGAAGGTGATCTTGTGTCCATAGCTCAGGCCCAGCGCATCCGCCGCCTCGTACTGGCCCTTCGGAATGGCCTGAAGACCGCCGCGAATGACTTCCGCCATATAGGCGGAGGCGAAGATGGAGACGCCGACCAGCGCGCGCAGGAACTTGTCGAAATTCGTGCCCGGCGGCAGGAAGAGCGGCAGCAGCACGCTGGCCATGAACAGAACCGTGATCAGCGGCACGCCGCGGATCAGCTCGATGAAGACGATGCAGGCGGTCTTGACCACCGGCAGCTCCGAGCGGCGGCCGAGCGCCAGCAGGATGCCGAGCGGCAGCGAGACGGTGATGCCGATAAAGGACAAGATGAGGGTGACCATCAACCCGCCCCAGCGCGCGGTCTCCACATAGGGCAGGCCGAACCAGCCGCCGAGCAGCAGGATATAGGCGAGGATCGGCATGGCAACGAGCAGCAGGAGGGCGTTCAGCCCCTTGCGCGGCGCCTTCGGCATCATGAACGGGATGAGCAGGGCAACCGCTACCACGAGGACCGCCAGCGGCCGCCACAGCTGGTCGCGCGGATAGGAGCCGAACATGAACTGCACGAACCGGTCGCCGACATAGGCCCAGCAGGCCCCGCTCCATCCATCCGGCTGGATACCGCCCTGGACGGCCGTGGTGCAGACCGACCGGTCCGCGCCGGTCCACACGGCCGAGAGGAACAGGAAGTCGATCGCCTGGGGCAAGTAATAGACAAGCGCCAGCACGGCGATGATCGTCAGCACCGCGTCCTTCGGCGTCGCAAAGAGATTGGCACGTACCCAGCCGAGCGCGTTCGACTGGCTCTCGGGTGGCGGCTCGGGCGCAACGAAGCTGTTGCGGACATAGGCGATCGAGGTCGGGTTCTCGGCCATCTTAGCGCTCCACCAATGCCATCTTGGCGTTGAACCAGTTCATGAACAGCGAGGTCACCAGGCTGATCGAGACATAGATCAGCATCCAGATGGCGATGATTTCGACCGAGCGGCCGGACTGGTTGAGGATCGTGCCGCCGACGGCGACGAGATCGGCATAGCCGACGGCGACCGCGAGCGAGGAGTTCTTGATCAGGTTGAGATATTGCGAAGTCAGCGGCGGAATGATGATCCGCATCGCCTGCGGCAGCACGACGAGGCGGGTTGCCAGGCCGCTGCGCAGTCCGAGCGCATAGGCCGCCTCCGTCTGGCCCTTCGCCACGCCGCGAATGCCGCCGCGCACGATCTCGGCGATGAAGGAGGCCGTGTAGAGCGACAGGGCGAGGTAAAGTGCCAGGAACTCAGGCCCCACCACCATGCCGCCGCTCATGTTGAACGAGCCGGGCTTGGGATAGTCGAAGGACAGCGGCATGCCGGTCAGCACGAAGACGACGAGCGGCAGGCCGATGAGAAGGGCGAGATTGACGAGGAGGACAGGCGGCCGCTGGCCGGTCTTCAACTGCCGTGCCTTGGCGTAGCGCGAGAACACGACCGCGGCGACCACGCCGACGGCAAAGGCGATCAGCGTCGCGGAGAAGCCTTCGCCCGGAACAGGCGCGGGGAAATAGATGCCGCGGTTGCTGATGAAGAAGAAGGCGTCGGGATTGTCCTTGACCTTCTGGAAGATGCTGCGGATCGAGGGCAGCAGGGCGAGGACGCCGAGATACCAGAAGAAGATGACGAGCAGCGGCGGCAGGTTGCGGAAGATCTCCACATAGGCGGTGCAGAGCCGGGCGATCAGCCAGTTGTTCGACAGCCGCCCGATGCCGACCAGCAGGCCGACGATGGTGGCGGTGACGATGCCGCAGAGCGCGACGACCAGCGTGTTGATCAGCCCGACTTTCAGCGCCTCGAAATAGGTCGAGTCGCTCGAATAGGCGATCAGGGACTGGGCGATGTCGAAGCCGGCACGGCTGTTGAGAAAGCCGAAGCCGGAGGTCATGTTGGCGCGTGCAAGGTTCTGCACGACATTGGTCCAGGCGAAATAGATCAGGCCGAGGATGACCACCAGCGTGACCACCTGGTAGACGAGATTGCGCAACGCTGGATTATAGAGGAGCGAGACCGTCGAACGGTCCTCGCCGCCGCCGCTTCGGGCGTCGGTCACTGCCATGCCATGTCCCCTGTCTTCACCCTTCAGGGTGTTCTTGTTTTTCCGGGTCGTACGGGGAAGGGCGGCTTGAGCCGCCCTTCGATGTCGAAATCGCAGCTTAGCGGATCGGCGGGGCGTATTGCAGGCCGCCCTTGTTCCACAGTGCGTTCAGGCCGCGCTCGATCTTCAGCGGCGAGCCGGCGCCGACATTGCGGTCGAAGGCTTCGCCATAGTTGCCGACGGCCTTGATGACCTGCACGGCCCAATCCTTCGGCAGGCCGAGGTCGGCACCGATGGTGGAATCGGCTTCTTCGCCGAGGAAGCGCTTGATGTCCGGGTTGGCCGACTTCTTCATTTCCTCGACATTGGCCTGGGTGATGCCGAATTCTTCAGCGGTCACCATGGCGTAGTGCGTGAAGGAGACCACGTCGAACCACTTGGAGTCGTTCTGGCGAACGGCCGGGCCGAGCGGCTCCTTGGAGATGATTTCCGGCAGAACCATATGGTCGTCCGGATTGCTCATCTTCAGGCGGATCGAATAGAGGCCCGAAGCATCGGTCGTGTAGACGTCGCAGCGACCCGCGGCATAGGCCGCATCGGCTTCTTCCTGCTTTTCGAAGACGACCGGCTTGGCTTCCATGTTGTTGGAGCGGAAGTAGTCGGCAAGGTTGAGTTCGGTGGTGGTGCCGGACTGGACGCAGACGGACGCGCCGTTCAGCTCGAGCGCCGACTTCACGCCGAGTTCCTTCTTCACCATGAAGCCCTGGCCATCATAATAGTTGATGGCGCGAAAATCGAAGCCGAGCTGGCTGTCGCGGCTGGCCGACCAGGTCGTGTTGCGCGCCAGAACGTCGATCTCGCCGGACTGCAGGGCCGGGAAACGGTCCTTGGCCGAGAGGGGGGTGAACTTCACCTTGGTCGCATCGCCGAAAACGGCAGCTGCAATGCCCTTGCAGAGGTCGGCATCGAGACCGGTCCAGTTGCCGGAGGAATCCTGCGCGCCGAAGCCGGCCAGGTTTGCACCATTGACCCCGCACTGCACGAACCCCTTGGCCTTCACGTCGTCCAGCGTGCCGGCGGATGCAGCATGGGCCGCCAGCCCCACCACGGCGGCACCAATCACTGCAGGAAGAATTTTTGCCATTTTTAGACCCTTTTTCTGTTGTCTTTCGCCTGGTCCCCCGGCACCCGTTCGGCGGTACCGGTCGAGCGAGCCCGCCTCCTTTTGGCGCGAGTGTCGTCTATCTCATTCGTAAATCGGCGGCCGGTCAAGTCGCGATGCCGATTTTTGAAGCTTACCCAGTAAACTCTCTGTTTTTGCCCGCTGAGGAGCAAGAAGGCTCTGTATGAGGCAGGTTTTGCCTTCATCCGCGCCAGGTGGATGCAGTTCTCCCGCCAAGTCTGACCCACAGTGCTTTTCGCTTGACCTCCCGCCATGTGTTTCAGAAGACAGCGTCGGCAACAGGAGTGGTGCGATGCACGAGACTGACAAAGAGAGCGAACCGAAGACCCGCCTGGCAGGCGCTGGGGACAACACCAAGCTCGCCCATCTCGGCTATTCGCCGTCCGATTACCACGGCTTCGTCAATCCCCCTGTCGTCCATGCCTCCACCGTGCTCTTCCCCAATGCGCGCGCCATGGAAACGCGGGCGCAGAAATACACCTATGGAACGCGCGGAACGCCGACGACGGATGCGCTGTGCGAGGCGATCGACGCGCTGGAAGGGTCTGCCGGCACCATCATCGTGCCGAGCGGATTGGCCGCCGTGTCGGTTCCCTTCCTCAGCGTGCTGTCGGCCGGCGACCATGCGCTGATCGTCGATTCCGTCTATGGACCGACCCGGCATTTCTGTAACGACATGCTGAAGCGCCTCGGCATCAGCGTCGATTACTACGACCCCGCCATCGGCGGCGACATCGCGAGGCTGATGAAGCCGAACACAAAGCTGGTGCATACGGAGTCGCCCGGCTCGAACACGTTCGAGATGCAGGATATCTCGGCGATTTCCGCGGCGGCCCATGCCGGCGGGGCGGTCGTCTCGATGGACAATACCTGGGCGACGCCGCTCTATTTCAAGCCGCTCGACCATGGCGTCGATATCTCGATCCACGCCGCCACCAAATATCCGGCTGGTCATTCGGACATCCTGCTCGGCACCGTGTCCGCCAATGCGGCGCTCTGGGAGCGGGTGCGGGAGGGGCAGATCACCATGGGCATCTGCGGCGCGCCGGATGACAGCTACCAGGTTCTTAGGGGCCTGCGCACCATGGGCGTGCGGCTCGCCCATCACCAGGAAAGCGCCTTGAACCTCGCCCGCTGGCTGGAGCAGCGACCCGATGTCGCCCGCGTGCTGCACCCCGCGCTCGAAAGCTTCCCCGGTCACGCGATCTGGCGGCGCGATTTCAAGGGCGCGAGCGGCATCTTCTCGATCGTCCTGCCCGCCGAAGGCGGTGCGGAAGCCCACCGACGCAAGGCGCATGCCTTCCTCGATGCCTTGCGTCTCTTCGGTCTCGGCTGGTCCTGGGGCGGCTATGAAAGCCTTGCCGTGCATGTGCATCTCGGCGATCGCACCGTCGCCCGCGGCCCGACCGAAGGTCCGGTGATCCGCCTGCAGATCGGGCTGGAAGATGTGGCCGACCTGCGCGCCGACCTGGAGCAGGCCTTCCAGGCGGCAGCCGCCGCCTGAGGCAAAGGGGCGACGGCATTTAGCCTTCGCCGTAGAGCCAGTCGAGATCGGCCGCCAGGCGCTCCGGCGGCCGCAGGGACAGGACGATGTCGCGCCCGAGCCGGAACGGGCCGCCCGCATGATAGGCAAACCGGTTGAAGGCGCCGCGCGCCTTGACCCGGGCCACCCGCTCCCGCCGTGCGGCGAGGACGGCGGGCAGGCCGGCAAGCCCGCCGGATGCAAACGCGTCTGCCAGGTCCACGCCATCCTCGATCGCCATGGCGGCCCCCTGGGCGGCGAAGGGCGTCATGGCATGGGCGGCATCGCCGATCAGAAGCACGCGTCCATCGAGCCAGGCGCCATCCTCTACCTCATGAAGCGGCCAGAGCCGCGCTTCGCCCGGTCTCGGCAGGGCGGCACGGAGCGCCGGCTGCCAGTCTTTGAACCTTGCTTCGGGTGGCGTGCTGTCCGGTGCCGTGCGGGCCGAGCCTTGCGCGATGGCGACGAGATTGACGCCGCGTCCCTGTCCGAGCGGATAGGCGACGAGATGGGCGCCGGGCGAAAGGTAAGCGGTGACCGCTGTCGGATCAAAGGCGGACGCGCGATCATCGTGAAGGGTCCAGCGCCAGGCGAGGCTGCCGGAGAAGCGTTTTGCACCGGCCCCGGAAACCTGCGCCCTTGCCACGGAATGCACGCCATCCGCGCCGATGATCAGTTGCGGCTCTTCATCAAGCAGGGTGGTGAGCGACGAGAGGGTTTCGACAGGCGTGTCCAGGCGCAGGCGGCAGAGCGGGCTGCTTCGCACGGCATCGATCAGAACCGATTGCAGCGCGGCGCGATGGAGGACGGCATAGGGTGCGCCCCAGCGGCGGGCGGCGAAAGCGCCGGCCGGCACCTCCGCGAGCCGTCGGCCGCTGCGTCCATCGACAAGCCGGATCGCCTCGGGTTCCAGCCAGTGCGGCCGAAGCGCCGGCGTCAGGCCTAGTGTCTCTAGGCGTCGGGTGGCGTTGGGGGAAAGCTGCAGGCCGGCCCCGACCTCCTCCAGTGCCGCCGCCCGCTCGAGGATGACGCTGGCGATACCGTGCCGTGCCAGGCCGAGCGCTGCGGTCAGCCCTGCAATGCCGGCCCCGATGATCGCGACCGGCGCGGGCGTCATCCCGGCCTCAGGCCGCGCGGGTCTGGTAGAGACAGCCGGCAGGCACGGTCTCATCGCTCTTCAGCGACGGATTGTAGCGATAGAGCGTCGAGCAGTAGGAGCAGACCTTCTCGTTGTCGTCGCCCATGTCGAGATAGATGTGCGGATGATCGAAAGGAACCGAGGCGCCGGTGCACATGAATTCCTTGACGCCGACTTCGATTACCCGGTGGCCACCGTCGTTCTGGAAATGGGGAATACCGTGCCCGGCCATGTGCTGCTCCGTTGGATCAAAGAGAGGAGGGATGCGCGCATCCGAAGAAGGCTCCTTCTATGATGTTTCCGGCGGGATGGGGAGGGGGACAAGGGATCAGCAGCCAATTTTTGCGACTGCCGATCTTTTCGCCGGAGCGGATGGCGGGTAGAGCGGGGGGCACGATGCCGACCGAGAGGACCGCTCCGATGGACCTGACGCCCCCGCCCTTCGACCGCTTTTCCCATGAGGGGCTCGAGCTCGCCTTTTTCGATGCCGGAGATGCCGCGGGCGAGCCGATCCTGCTCATTCACGGCTTCGCGTCGTCGGCCAATGTCAACTGGGTCTTTCCGGGCTGGCTGAAGACGCTCGGCGAGGCGGGCTACCGGGTGATCGCGCTCGACAACCGCGGACATGGCGCGAGCGCCAAGCCGGGCGACCCGGCGCTCTACACGCCGGATGCGATGGCGGGCGATGCGGCGGCCCTGCTTGCCCATCTCGGCATTCCGTCCGCTCATGTGATGGGCTATTCCATGGGCGCCCGGGTCTCCGCCTTCCTGGCGCTGCGCCAGCCGGACAGGGTCCGGTCGCTGATCCTCGGCGGGCTCGGGATCGGCATGGTCGAAGGGGTAGGGGACTGGGACCCGATCGCCGAGGCGCTGCTGGCGCCCTCGCTCGACCTCGTCACCCATGAGCGCGGCCGCATGTTCCGGGCCTTCGCGGACCAGACGAAGAGCGATCGTGTGGCGCTCGCCGCCTGCATCGCCACCTCCCGCGCCCTTTTGACGCCGGCCGAGATGGGACGAATTGAGGCGCCGACCCTGATCGCCGTCGGCACGCGCGACGACATTGCCGGATCGCCCCAGGCGCTGGCGGCGCTGATGCCGCATGCCACGGCGCTCGACATCCCCAATCGCGACCATATGCTCGCGGTCGGCGACCGGGTGTTCAAGAAGGCGGCGCTCGAATTTCTGTCGGCGGCGGACGAAGCCTAGGGCCTGCCATTTCTATTTGTCAGGGATTGCCCTATATCGTCAGCCATGACGAGCGCGGCGCGGCGGGATCGCTGCCGCGGGACGAGACTGTCTTCGAGGAGCGCCCCATGGTCGCAAGAACCGAAATCCGCAGCGAGGCCCGTCTCGACGAGACGGTGCAGCCGATGGATCCGATCTGGAACAGCCTCCAGGAGGAGGCGCGCTATGCCGCCGTGCAGGAACCGGTCCTGACCGCCTTCCTGCATGCCACCGTCATAAACCAGCGCTCGCTGGAAGATGCGGTGATCCACCGGATCTGCGAACGGCTCGACCATGCCGACCTCAACGCCGCGCTGCTGCGCCAGAGCTTTCAGGAGATGGTGGCGGACTGGCCGGAGTGGAGCGCGATCCTGCGCGTCGATATTCAGGCCGTCTATGACCGCGACCCCGCCTGCCACCGCTTTCTCGATGTCGTGCTTTATTTCAAGGGCTTCCACGCGATCCAGACGCATCGCCTGGCCCATTGGCTGATCGAGCGCGGCCGGCGCGATCTTGCGCTCTACCTGCAGAGCCGGTCCTCCTCCGTCTTCCAGACCGACATCAATCCCTCGGCGCGCATCGGGAAGGGGATCTTCCTCGACCATGCGACCGGCCTTGTCGTCGGCGAGACGGCGACGATCGGCGACAATGTCTCGATTTTGCACGGCGTCACGCTCGGCGGCACCGGCAAGGAAGGCAGCGATCGGCATCCCAAGATCGGCAATGGCGTGCTGATCGGCGCCGGTGCCAAGATTCTCGGCAATATCCATGTCGGCCATTGCTCGCGCGTGGCGGCCGGCTCGGTGGTGCTCAAGCCGGTTCCGCCCAAGGTGACCGTCGCCGGCGTGCCGGCCAAGGTGGTCGGCGAAGCCGGCTGCTCGGAGCCCTCGCGCTCGATGGATCAGGTGTTGAAGTCTTTCGAAATGTAAGGCTTGCCCGGCCATGCCGGCGTTTCCCGTCTTTACAAGCGCTCCGACGCTGTGAGAGAAGCCGCCATCCCCCCGCCCGTCTGCGTCGCACCGACGCAGAGCTGAGGTGATGACAACAAGAACAGATCTCAGGGAGACACGTCTTGAAGCCTGACGAAATCAAGAAGCTCGAAGCCTACTTCAAGCGCACCTTCAACCAGCAGATCGTCGTGAAGGCGCGTCCGAAGAAGGACGAGTCCGCCGAGGTCTATCTGGGCGACGAATTCCTGGGCGTCGTGTTCCGCGACGAGGAAGACGGCGAACTCTCCTACAACTTCTCGATGGCCATCCTCGACATCGACCTCTAAGCAAGCGACTCCTTCGCAAAAGGCGTGGCCCGGCGGCATTCCCGCCGGGTTTTTTGTGTCAAATTGACGCAGGTCGTCGGAATCAGCCGGAGTCGATGCCTCCGATACGCAACCGGTGCTTGACATTTTGTGCAGTGCATATAATCATCATCGCAGTGCAAACATGGAGGGATGTCATGTTTAATTTTGCTGATGTGAGCGCCAAGAACAAGGAAGCGCTCGACCTGATGATGAAGAACTACGCCACCATCACCAAGGGCTTCCAGGCCATCGCCGTCGAGGCTGCAGACTATTCGAAGAAATCCTTCGAAGAGAGCATCGCCCATATGCAGTCTCTCGTCGGTCTGCGCAGCGTCGAGCAGGTGGTCGAAGCGCAGACGGCATTCCTGAAGAGCTCCTATGAGGGCTATGTCGCCGAGGCGACCAAGCTGTCGGAAATGTATGTCGAGCTCGCCAAGGATAGCTACAAGCCGTTCGAGGCGCCGATCCTGCGCGCGACAACCGCCGTTCCGACCGTGGCTGCCCAGGCCGCCTGATCGACCTTCCGGCCTTTTCGCCAGCCTTTCGAGCCGGTCGCGTGTCCACGCGGCCGGCTTTTTCGTGTCGGGCGACCGGGAAGGCGGCGGGACCGGCACGCCGCGGGTAGGCCCGCGGCTCGGCGCGATGCGGCACGAGAATTGCTTCGTTTTTCAGCGGGGCTGGCCACCTGTCTGGCATAAGCTTGAAGGATCAAACTTTCATCCAGCCCTGCGAATATGATTGCAGTGACGACGAACGGGCTTAAAATCGGGCAAACAGGACACTAGATATTCGTCACGGAATGGTCGCAAACGGCTCGCATCGTTTGCGATCCGATAAAGGAATGAAGACGAATGATCGCTCTGCCGATCCGGATGCAAAAGACGGGCGACGGGAACGGGGGAACCGGCCGCGGCACCTCCGTGATTACCCGCACAAAAGCTCAAACGAAAAAACCCAGCCTCTATCGCGTTTTGCTGCTGAACGACGACTACACACCGATGGAGTTCGTCATCCATATCCTGGAGCGGTTCTTCCAGAAGGATATCGAGGCGGCGACCATGATCATGCTGCATGTGCACAATCATGGCGTCGGGGAATGCGGTGTCTTCACCTTCGAAGTCGCCGAAACCAAAGTGACGCAGGTGATGGACTTCGCCCGCCAGCACCAGCACCCGCTGCAATGCGTCATGGAAAAGAAATGAGGAACTGACGTGCCAACATTCTCAACGAGCCTCGAAAAGGCACTGCACCAGGCTCTCACTCTCGCCAATGAGCGCCACCACGAATATGCGACGCTGGAGCATCTGCTGCTCGCGCTGATCGACGATCAGGATGCAGCCGCGGTCATGGGCGCCTGCAACGTCAATCTCGACAGCCTGCGCAAGACCGTGTCCGATTATGTCGACAACGAGCTCGGCAATCTGGTCACCGGCTATGACGAGGATTCCAAGCCGACCGCCGGCTTCCAGCGCGTCATCCAGCGCGCGGTCATCCATGTCCAGTCGTCCGGCCGTGAAGAGGTCACCGGCGCCAATGTGCTCGTTGCCATTTTCGCCGAACGCGAAAGCCATGCCGCCTATTTCCTGCAGGAACAGGAAATGACGCGCTACGATGCGGTCAACTTCATCTCGCACGGCATCGGCAAGCGCCCCGGCTCGTCCGAAACCCGCACGCCGCGCGGCGTCGAGGAAACCGATGCCGAGCCGAAGGCCGCGCGCGGCGACCAGGACGACGGCGCCAAGAAGGCGCAGGACGCCCTGACCGCCTATTGCGTCAACCTCAACGAGAAGGCCAAGGTCGGCAAGATCGATCCGCTGATCGGCCGCCATTCCGAGGTCAACCGCACGATCCAGGTCCTGTGCCGCCGGTCCAAGAACAACCCGCTCTATGTGGGGGATCCGGGCGTCGGCAAGACGGCGATCGCCGAAGGTCTCGCCAAGCGCATCGTCGAGAAGAAGGTGCCGGAAGCTCTGCAGGACGCGACGATCTTCTCGCTCGACATGGGGACGCTGCTCGCCGGCACGCGCTATCGCGGTGACTTCGAAGAGCGGCTGAAGCAGGTCGTCAAGGAGCTGGAAGAGTATCCGGGCGCCGTCTTGTTCATCGACGAGATCCACACGGTGATCGGCGCCGGGGCCACCTCGGGTGGGGCCATGGACGCCTCGAACCTGTTGAAGCCGGCGCTTTCCTCCGGCGCGATCCGCTGCATCGGTTCGACCACCTACAAGGAATATCGCCAGTTCTTCGAGAAGGATCGGGCGCTGGTCCGCCGCTTCCAGAAGATCGACGTCAACGAGCCGACCATCGACGATGCGATCGAGATCATGAAGGGGCTCAAGCCTTACTTCGAGGACTACCACAAGCTGAAATACTCCAACGAGGCGATCAAGTCCGCCGTGGAGCTCTCGGCCCGCTACATCAATGACCGCAAGCTGCCGGACAAGGCGATCGATGTGATCGACGAGACCGGTGCGGCCCAGATGCTGCTGCCGCTGGCCAAGCGCCGCAAGCTGATCACCGAGAAGGAGATCGAAGCGACGATCGCCACCATGGCCCGGATTCCGCCGAAGACCGTGTCGAAGGACGACGAGACCGTGCTGGCCAATCTCGAGCGTGAGCTTCGCTCGGTCGTCTACGGCCAGGATCTCGCCATCGAGGCCCTGTCCTCGGCCATCAAGCTGGCCCGTGCCGGCCTGCGCGAGCCGAACAAGCCGATCGGCTCCTATGTCTTCTCCGGCCCGACCGGCGTCGGCAAGACGGAAGTGGCCAAGCAGCTGGCAGCCTCGCTCGGCGTGGAGCTTCTGCGGTTCGACATGTCGGAATACATGGAGCGGCATACCGTGTCGCGGCTGCTCGGCGCTCCTCCCGGCTATGTCGGCTTCGACCAGGGCGGCCTCTTGACCGATGGCGTCGATCAGCATCCGCATTGCGTGCTGCTGCTCGACGAGATCGAGAAGGCGCATCCGGACCTGTTCAACATCCTGCTGCAGGTCATGGATCATGGCCAGCTGACCGACCACAACGGCAAGAAGATCGACTTCCGCAACGTCATCCTGATCATGACGACCAATGCGGGTGCGTCCGACATGGCCAAGGCTGCCATCGGCTTCGGCTCGTCCAAGCGCGAGGGCGAGGATGTGGAGGCGCTGAACCGCCTGTTCACGCCGGAATTCCGCAACCGCCTCGATGCGGTGATCCCCTTCGGCTCGCTGCCGACGCCGGTCATCCATCAGGTCGTGCAGAAGTTCGTCATGCAGCTGGAAACCCAGCTTTCGGAGCGCAACGTCACCTTCGACCTGCATCCGGACGCGATCGCCTGGCTGTCCGAGAAGGGCTATGATGAAAAGATGGGCGCCCGTCCGCTGGGCAGGGTCATTCAGGAGCACATCAAGAAGCCGCTCGCCGAAGAGATCCTGTTCGGCAAGCTGAAGAAGGGTGGCGTGGTCAAGGTCACCGTCGGCGTGAAGGCCGATGGCAAGAAGGGCCTGATCCTCGACTCGGTTCCGGAAACCGAGCGGATCAAGCCCAAGGCCGAGGTTGTCCGCCCGCCGCGCAAGTCCGCCAAGGCCAAGGCCGAGGACATGGAAGTGGTCGGTGCGGACGAGGGCGGCCGTGGTCGCGGCAAGAAGGCAAAGGCCGAAGAGCCGGCCGCCGACGAGACTGCGCCGCGCAAGGGCCGCACGGTGCCGAAGGTGCCGCGCAAGTAACGGGCCTGTGCTCCGAAGACGGATGAGAATGCCGGGCGAAAGCCCGGCATTCTGCGTTTTGGTCAAGAGCGGCGAGAGCGTGCGCGGGTGCGGCGGCGCGCGATTGCATGGAGTGATGCCGAGAAAGCACGATTGCCCGACTTGACCCCGACAGGCGCGCGCGGCATGTGCCGGAAGATGGGCCTCGACAAGGGCCGGTGCAGGCGGAACGGTCGGGGCAGGCAAAGGTGCAGGATACAAGCGGGCAAGCAGCGGATCCGGGCTCGAAGAGGCGCTGGTTCCTCAAGGGCATGGCCGGTCTGGCCAGTCTGCCGGCGCTGATCCTCTGCATTTCCTTCGTCGGCTTCACAGCCTTCGCGCAGCAATCGGGCATCCCGGTCGATCAGGCGGTGTTCATGACGGGTATCGTCTGGGCGCTGCCGGCCAAGCTCATCCTCGTCAATTCCATCTCGACCGGTGCCAGCCTGCTCACCGCCTTCCTGGCGGTGACGCTGTCCTCGATCCGCATGATGCCGATGGTTGCGGCTCTGGTGCCGGAACTGAAGGGTCCGCGAACCCGTACCCTGCCGCTGCTCCTCGTCTCCCATCTGGTTGCGGTGACCGCCTGGGTCATGGCGATGGAACGGGTGCCGCATGTGCCGCGCGAACGCCGCGTGATCTATTTCGCCGGGCTCGGCGTGGCGCTGACCGGCAGCTGCATGCTCATCGTCGGCCTGCTCTATGATTCGGTGGCCGAGTTCCCCCCGCTCGTCGCGGGCAGCCTGTTTTTCCTGACGCCTGTCTATTTCCTGGCCTCGATCTGGAGCTCCGGCAAGCAGCGCGTCATTCACGTCGCGCTCGTCACCGGCCTGCTCCTGGGGCCACTCTGCACGCTGCTGGCGCCGGAGTTCGACCTGCTGATTGCCGGGATCGGCGGCGGCACGCTGGCCTGGGCGCTGGACTATGCCTACCGCCGACACCGGGGATCGGTGTCGGAGACGGAAGCGGCGGTCGCAGGCGAGGAGGGACCATGACCTGGACGCCGGATCTCTGGGGCTATCTCTTCATCGCGCTTGCCGGCTTCCTCGCCACGGACCTCTGGCGCTGGCTCGGCGTGCTCGCCGGCCGGCGTCTGCGCGACGATTCGGAGATGCTGCAATGGGTGCGCGGCGTGGCAACGGCGCTGGTCGCGGCGGTCGTGTCCAAGCTCATCGTCTTTCCGACCGGCGTCCTCGAACATTCGCCTCTCTGGCTGCGGGTCGGGTCGATCCTGTTCGGGGCACTGGTGTTCTTTGCAACCCGCCAGACACCGGCCGCCGGCATCGCCGCCGCGATTGCCTTCCTCGCGAGCGGTCTCTGGTGGCTCGGTTTCTGACGGCGTTTTCGTTTCGCGCGGTCTTCCCGCATGGCTCGCGTCGTCCGCCGGTTGTGTGTCGGACAATGGACACGAAGCAGCTATAGTCCGGGCCGACTGTCCATTCACCTGGAGACCGACCATGCCGATCCTCCGCCGCAGCTTCGGCTGGGTCCTCCTGCTCTTCGCCGCGCTCTTGCTCGTCTGGTCGAACCCGCTCGCGGAATCGGCGGCCGGTTTCAACCGCGAGGTGACCGTCGGCAGCACGGCTCTCTATGGGACCCTGCGGGTGATGAATTCGGTGATGAGCGTTGCCAAGGATGCCGATGTGACCGGCGGGGTGGGCGTTGCCTCGGTCACGGCCAGCCCCGGCCAGCTTCTCCAGCCGGTCACCAACACGATCGACCGCATGGCCGAGCTTCTGTTCTGGCTGGCGATCCTCTCCGGCGTGCTGGCGGCCCTGTTCCTGCCGGTGGCGCAGGTGGCCTCGGCGGGGTTGGTCGTCGGCGCGGTCGTTGGAACCGGGCTGGCGCTCGCCGGACGCAGCCTTCCGCCGCGCGCGCAGCAACTGGGGCGGGCGGCGATGATCCTCTGCCTGTTCGGCGCGGTGCTGCTGCCGGGCGCCTATGCGCTCGCCTTTGCGGCCGGCGACCGGATGACGGATCAGGCCTGGAGCAGCGCGACCGCCGTCTTCGACCGCCTCCGCGGCACCTATGACGACGCCGCCTGGGCCGCCGAGATCGCACCGGGGAGGTCGGCGATGCCGGCGGCACCCGCCGAGCCCGCACCAGTGGACGAGGAACAGAGCGTCTTCGGGCGGATCGG
Organism: Rhizobium sp. CC-YZS058; assembly: GCF_034720595.1. Taxonomy (NCBI): domain Bacteria; kingdom Pseudomonadati; phylum Pseudomonadota; class Alphaproteobacteria; order Hyphomicrobiales; family Rhizobiaceae; genus Rhizobium; species Rhizobium sp. CC-YZS058. The sequence continues at coordinate 1,760,515 of NZ_JAYESJ010000001.1, forward strand.
CTCGGCCCTGACCAGTTCGGGGCAGGCGCTGACCGGCACGGTCACCGCGGCCTCCGACGTGGTCGACATGCTGGCGGAAGGAATGATCTCGCGGGCGCGAATCGTCTCGGATGGCGTGGCGATCTCCGGAGAGCTCTTCTCCGCCTCCATCGCCATCGCCGTGTCCTATCTGATCCGGATCCTGGTCCTGCCGGTCATGATCCTGGCCGCCGCGCTCATTCTCCTTCGCGCGGCGCTGCGCTGATCATGCGGCGGTGCTGCCCAATGCCGCCCGGAGCTTGGCCGCATGCGCCGCCAGAACCTCAGCATCGGCCATGCCGCCTGCGTGAGGACGCAGGCCCGCCCCCTCCTTGCGGGGAATGACATGGACATGCAGGTGGAAGATCGACTGACCGGCCGGCGCCTCGTTGAACTGGGTGACGACCACGCCATCGGCCTCGAAGGCCTGCTTGGCGGCAATGGCGATCGTCTGCACGGCGGAAAAGAGGGCGGGCAGGGTGGCCGGATCGGCATCGAGCAGATTGCGCGAGGCCGCCTTCGGCACCACCAGCGTATGCCCGTCGGCCTGGGGCATGATGTCCATGAAGGCGATCACGGCCTCGTCCTCGTAGACCTTGTGGCAGGGGATCTCGCCACGCAGGATCTTGGCGAGAATATTGCTGTCGTCATAGGCGTCGGTCATGCGTCGTCGTCCTCGGTCTGCGGCCGGCGCGGCCGGCTCTGATGGTCGCTGTCGAGCGCCTCTGCATCGGTGCGCTCGCCCTTGCGGAAGGGGCTCATTTCGGTGAGCAGGTCGCCCATGGCCTCCACCTCGCGCCGTTCCTGCTCCAGATAATCGGCCACCGCCCGCTTCAGGCCCGGATGGGTGAAGGCATGAACGGAGTGGGTAGTGCTCGGCAGATAGCCGCGGGCGAGCTTGTGTTCGCCCTGTGCGCCCGCCTCGACCCGACGCAAGCCCTTGGCGATCGCGAAATCGATCGCCTGGTGGTAGCAGACCTCGAAATGCAGGAAGGGGTGGTCTTCGATCGCGCCCCAGTGCCGGCCGTAGAGCGTATCGCCACCGATGAAATTGATCGCGCCGGCAATGTAGCGCCCGTCACGCTTGGCCATGACCAGGAGGATGTCCCCGGCCATCCGCTCGCCGATCAGCGAATAGAATGTGCGGGTGAGGTAGGGGCGGCCCCATTTGCGGCTGCCGGTGTCCATGTAGAAGCGGAAGAACTGGTCCCAGATCTCTTCCGTCAGATCGCTGCCGGTCAGCCAGTCGATGGTGATGCCGTTTTCCGTGGCTGCCCGCCGCTCCTTCTTCAGCGCCTTGCGCTTGCGGGAGGCGAGGGTCGCCAGGAAATCGTCATGCGACCCATAGCCGTCATTGGTGAAGTGGAACTGCTGGTCGGTGCGGTGCAGATAATCGGCTGCCGTGAAGACCGTCACTTCGTCTTCCGGCACGAAGGTGACGTGGGCGGAGGAAACGCCGTGCCGCTCGGCCAGCGTTCGCAGCCCTTCGGCGAGCGCAGCCTGCACAGCGTCGCGCGACAGCGAGCCATCGGCGGTCATTAGGCGGGGGCCGGTGGCGGGTGTAAAGGGGACGGAGCATTGCAATTTCGGGTAATAATGGCCGCCGGCCCGCTCCAGCGCATTGGCCCAACCGTGGTCGAAGACATATTCGCCCTGGCTGTGGTTCTTCAGATAGCAGATCAGCGCGCCGGCAAGCTGGCCGTCGCTGCCATGCAGAAGAAGATGCTGGCCGAGCCAGCCGGTTTTGGCCGTCGCCGAACCGGACTCCTCGAGCGAGGAAAGATAGGCATGCGAAACGAACGGGTTGTAGGTCCCCTCCGCCTGGTCGCGCGCGGCGCCGGTCAGCCGGCTCCAGGCCGCCTTGTCGATGGCGCTGAACGAGGTCTCGATGCGGATCTCCACCCTATCGGCGGCTCGGTCCCTGTCGCTGCGCGTCATGCTCGTGCCCTCATCTGTTCCGCCGGACCCTGTCAGGCAATGGCCCGGCCCGCCGGCACGAACCCCTCGAAGGTGATCTGGTCGGCCTCCGCATAGCTATGGGCCTCCGCCTCCGCATCCCGGACCGTCCAGGTGAGGATCGCGCACCCCTTCGCCCGCTGGGCCGTGATGAAGGGGTTCGGCAAATGGCCGTAGTAATAGGAGATGAAATCGAGACCCAGCGACATGGCGTCAGCATGAAGAGCGAGATCCTCCGGACGTGCGCCTTCGGCGGTCAGCCCGATGGGCAACGTCGTCTCCAGCGCCTTCAGGTCTTTCAAGAGCCAATGATCGAAGCTCATCAGCGCCACAGGACCGGCATAGCCTTCGAGACCGTCCAGGACCGCTTCGGCAAAGCCCTCGTCGTCGCCCTGCCGGCCCTTCAGTTCGATTACCAGCGGCACGCGTCCCTTGACCAGGCGCAGAAGCTGCGACAGCGTCGGCACGCGGTCGCTGGTGCCGCCGATCGAGAAGAGGCCGAGTTCGCCGGCCGTCTTCGCCCGCACGTCGCCCTCGACCCCGCAGAGCCGGTGCATGTCGCCGTCATGGAAGACAACCGGCACGCTGTCGGCCGTGTATTGCAGGTCGCATTCGATGGCGTAGCCTGCGGAGATGGCGCGCTCGAAGGCCGAGAGGGTGTTCTCCCAGACCGTCTTGTTCATGTCGTGATAGCCGCGATGGGCGATCGGCTGGGCTGTGAGCCAGGACAGGTCGGTCATCTGCGCGAGGGCCTCAGGCGATCTCGATCACCGCGTCGATCTCGACCGCGGCGTTGAAGGGAAGGGCGGCCATGCCGACCGCGGCGCGCGCATGCTTGCCGGCATCGCCAAGGATTTCGGCAATCAGGTTGGAGGCGCCGTTGATGACCAGATGTTGTTCGGTAAAGCTCGGCTTGCTCGCGACGAAGCCGTTCAGCTTGATGACCCGGCGGATGCGCGACAGATCGCCGCCGAGCGCGGCCTTGGCCTGGGCGAGAATGTTGATCGCGCAGAGTTCCGCCGCGCGCTGGCCGCTCGCCACATCGACCGTATCGCCCAGATGGCCTGTCACGGCCACTGCGCCGTTTTCCATCGGCAACTGGCCGGAAATGGTCAGAAGCGCGCCGCTGATGACATAGGGCACATAGTTTGCGGCGGGCGCCGCGGCAACGGGCAAAGTGATGCCGCGGGCAGTGAGACGGGCTTCGATCGTGTCGGACATGGTGCCTCCCAGGCAGGTTGTCTTTCCCGCCGAAATCCGGCATTCAGCCGGCCACCCGACAGGAATGCCTCGCTTTCGACGCAACTCTTCATATAGCATCGCAATTGTGATCCAACAGGAGCTTCTGGATGTTTCGTTCCGGCCCGGCCCGCGTCTTGCGCGCCTCCGCCTGTGTTGTTGCGATGGTGGCTGCGGGCAGCGTTCATGCCTTGGCTGCGCCGCTGGTGCCCCACCGCGCCGTCTACGATCTGGAACTGAAGGACGCCAACGAGCGCTCCGGCATTTCCGGCATGGTCGGGCGCATGGTCTACGAATTCAACGGCACGGCCTGCGAAGGCTACACGGTCTCCTTCCGGTTTGTCACCAAGGTCGACAGCGGCGAGGAGTCGCGGCTGACGGACCAGCAGACGACCACCTTCGAGGACGTGAAGACGGGCAAGTTCCGCTTTCTCACCCGCTCCTTCACCGATGAAAAGCTGGACAAGGAGGTGCGCGGCGCGGCCGAGGAGAAGGCGAAGGGCGTGAAGGTCGACCTCACCCAGCCGCAGAAGCGGGAAGTGGAGCTGGCCAGCAGCCTCTTTCCAACCGAACACATGATGGAGGTGATCGACCGGGCGAAGAAGGGAGAGCGCATTTTCGAATCGCGCATCTTCGACGGCTCGGATTCCGGCGACAAGACCCTGATCACCTCGACGCTGCTCGGCGCATCGAAGGTTCCGAAGCCGGGCGACGGGGATGGCGATGTCGCCAAGGCGGGCGCGGTTGCCAAGGAGCCCTATTGGCCGGTTACCATTTCCTATTTTGACGATGACAACACGGCCGACGCGCTGCCGATCTATCGCATGGCGTTCAAGCTCTACGAAAACGGCGTCACGCGCGATCTCACCATGGATTACGGCGACTTCGTTCTCGCCGGGCGCCTGGCCGAACTCGAACTCTTCAAGCAGAAGCCCGAGGCGGAGCCGGCCGACTGCAAGGGCAAGTGATCGGCGAAGCAGTGCGGGCAGGGTCGAAACCCGCGCTTTTTGCTTGATTTGTGACGGTCGAGCCTGTATGGCCGGCCGCATTCCACACGTGGGGTTTGGGATGGTCCGGGAGAAATCCGGCCCGTTCCGCCGGTGGCGCGATCATCCGATCGCGCTGTTTGCGCCACGGAGGTTCAACCGGAAAGGATAAACAGGCATGGCATTGCCCGATTTCAGCATGCGCCAGCTTCTCGAAGCAGGCGTCCACTTCGGCCACCAGACCCACCGCTGGAACCCGAAGATGAAGCCCTACATCTTTGGCGAACGGTCCAACGTTCACATCATCGACCTCGCCCAGACCGTTCCGATGCTGTCGCGCGCCCTTCAGGCCGTCAGTGACACGGTTGCCCGCGGCGGCCGCGTTCTCTTCGTCGGCACCAAGCGCCAGGCTTCGGAAATCATCGCCGATTCCGCCAAGCGTTCGGCCCAGTACTACGTCAATGCCCGCTGGCTCGGCGGCATGATGACCAACTGGAAGACGATCTCGAACTCGATCCAGCGCCTGCGCAAGCTCGACGAGATCCTCGCTTCCGACGCCTCCGGCTTCACCAAGAAGGAACGCCTGAACCTCGAGCGCGAGCGTGAAAAGCTCAACCGCGCTCTCGGCGGTATCCGCGACATGGGCGGCGTTCCGGACCTGATGTTCATCATCGACACCAACAAGGAATCGATCGCGATCGAGGAAGCCAAGCGTCTCGGCATTCCGGTCGTCGCCATCATCGATTCGAACTGCGATCCCGACCAGATCGACTATGCGATCCCCGGCAATGACGACGCCTCGCGCGCCATCGCGCTCTACTGCGACCTGGTTGCCCGCGCGGCACTGGACGGCATCGCGCGTCAGCAGAGCTCGTCCGGCCGCGACCTCGGTGCGGCTTCCGAGCTGCAGATGGCCGAGCCTGCTCTCGAAGAGACCGCAGAAGCCTGAGGCGTCTGGCGCGGCGGACTCCGCCGTGCCTGACCTGCCAGAACCGGAACGGGGCCGGCTTCCACGCTCGAGCGAAGTGGACGGCCCCGTTTCCTTATCCAGTGCGCGCCGCCCCGTCTCAACGGGTCCGAAATGGCGCCGCGCCGCCGCCGGATGACGGGTTCATCACGGCGTTACATCCGAGGGGCATCCCTCGCTAGAGTTTTTCCGGCCGTATTTTGACACTCTCGGGATGCGCCGGCGATCGAACAAGGAAGAGGCAAGAACCATGACGACCGTAACAGCACAGATGGTGAAGGAACTGCGCGAGAAGTCCGGCGCAGGCATGATGGATTGCAAGAAGGCTTTGGCCGAGACCAATGGCGATCTGGAAGCCGCGATCGACTGGCTGCGCGCCAAGGGCATCGCCAAGGCCGACAAGAAGTCCGGCCGCACCGCCGCTGAAGGTCTGATCGGCATCAATGCCGCCGGCACCAAGGCCGTCGTCATCGAAGTGAACTCGGAAACCGACTTCGTCGCCCGCAACGACGCGTTCCAGGATCTCGTTCGCGGCATCGCCGCCGTTGCCGTCGAGACCGATGGCTCGGTCGACGCGATCGGCGCCGCCACCTATCCAGCCACCGGCAAGTCGGTCACCGAGAGCATCAAGGACGCGATCGCCACGATCGGCGAGAACATGACGCTGCGCCGCGCCGCTCTGCTCTCCGTCGAAGACGGCGTCGTCTCGACCTACATCCACAATGGCGTGGCCGACGGTCTCGGCAAGCTTGGCGTTCTCGTCGCCCTGAAGTCCACCGGCGACAAGGATGCGCTGAACGCCATCGGCCGTCAGGTCGCCATGCACATCGCCGCCACCAACCCGCTTGCCATCCGTTCGAGCGAAGTCGACCCGGCGGTTGCCGAGCGCGAGCGCAACGTGTTCATCGAGCAGTCGCGCGCCTCCGGCAAGCCGGACAACATCATCGAGAAGATGGTCGATGGCCGCATGCGCAAGTTCTTCGAGGAAGTCGCCCTTCTCTCGCAGTCCTTCGTCATGAACCCCGACCTGACGGTCGAGGCTGCCATCAAGGAAGCGGAAAAGACCGTTGGCGCGCCGATCGAAGTCACCGGCATGGCCCGCCTCCTGCTCGGCGAAGGTGTCGAGAAGGAAGAGAGCGATTTCGCTGCCGAAGTTGCGGCTGTCGCCAAGGGCTGATCGACTTGGAGCGCTCCGGTCCGATCGGCCCGGTGCAAAGTCCTGAATGGAGAGGGGCGCCGCGTGGACAACGCGGCGCCCTTCGTGTATCGGGCATCTGCGCAGGCGGCATGATCAGGCCTGCCCTCTCGCAAACAGCAAGGTTGCGACGGCCGGCTTCTGCCGCTGGCGCACCGACTGTCCGGACCCCGCCGGACAGTGTCCCACCCCCTTCGTGCGCAGCGTCCGCGCTGTGCCTTCTTTTGACAGGAGAGACGATGCCGGCCGAACCGCTCTACAAACGTGTGTTGTTGAAGTGCTCCGGCGAAGCTCTGATGGGCAATCAGGGCTTCGGGATTGATGTGGCGGTCGCCGACCGCATTGCCTCCGATATCGCCGCTGCGCGCGCCATGGGCGTGGAAGTGGGCGTCGTGGTCGGCGGCGGCAATATTTTCCGAGGCGTGGCCGTGGCCTCGAAGGGCGGCGACCGGGTGACCGGCGACCATATGGGCATGCTGGCGACCGTCATCAACGCCCTGGCGCTGGCGACCTCGCTGCGCAAGCTCGATATCGATACCGTCGTCCTCTCCGCCATCGCCATGCCCGAGCTTTGCGAAAGCTTCTCCCAGCGTGCCACGCTGCAGCATCTTTCCATAGGCCGCGTCGTGATCTTCGCCGGCGGCACCGGCAACCCGTTCTTCACCACCGACAGCGCCGCCGCGCTGCGCGCCGCCGAAATGGGGGCCGAGGCGCTTTTCAAGGGCACCCAGGTGGACGGCATCTATTCCGCCGACCCGAAGAAGGATCCGACCGCCACCCGCTTCGAAACGCTGACCCATTCGGAAGTTCTCGAACGCGGCCTCGCGGTCATGGATGTCGCCGCTGTTGCGCTGGCGCGGGAGAACCATATTCCGATCATCGTGTTTTCCATTCACGAGAAGGGCGGCTTCACCGACATTCTGACCGGTGGCGGCCGTTCGACGATCGTCAAGGACCATTGAAAGGGCTGGTGCGGCCTTGGCCGTACCGCCTCGCAGCTGACAGGGAGACTGACCCATGAGTGAAGGGATCGACCTCAAGGATCTCAAGCGCCGGATGGATGGCGCGATCAACGCCTTCAAGAGCGATATCGCCTCGCTGCGCACGGGCCGCGCCTCGGCCAATGTGCTCGACCCGGTCATGGTCGAGGCCTATGGGTCGCGCGTGCCGCTGAACCAGGTGGCCAACATCACCGTGCCCGAGCCGCGCATGATCGGCGTGTCGATCTGGGACAAGCAGATGGTCGGCGCCGTCGATCGCGCGATCCGCGAATCGAACCTCGGCCTCAACCCGATCATGGACGGGCAGACGCTGCGCATTCCGCTGCCGGAACTGAACGAGGAACGCCGCAAGTCGCTCGTCAAGGTCGCGCATGACTATGCCGAGAAGAGCCGCGTGGCGATCCGCCATGTGCGCCGCGACGGCATGGACGCGCTCAAGAAGGCGGAGAAGGACGGCGATATCGGCCAGGATATCAGCCGCACGCAGTCCGAGCGCGTGCAGAAGATGACCGACGAGATGATTTCCGATATCGACCGCTTGCTCGCCGATAAGGAAAAGGAAATCATGCAGGTCTAACCTGCGCTGATCCGATCCCTCCAAGACCAGGCCGCCGATGTCCAAGCCGCTCGTCAGCACCGTCCCGACGCATGTTGCCATCATCATGGATGGCAACGGCCGTTGGGCGGCCATGCGTGGGCTTCCCCGGACCATGGGGCACCGCAAGGGCGTGGAAGCCGTGCGCGAGGCGGTGCGCACGGCGGGCGATCTCGGCATCCCCTATCTGACGCTCTACGCCTTCTCCTCGGAAAACTGGAGCCGGCCGCAGGACGAGGTCTCCGACCTGATGGGCCTTCTCAAGGTCTTCATCCGCCGCGATCTTGCCGAGCTGCACCGGTCGAATGTGCGGATCCGGGTCATCGGCGACCGCGTCAATCTGCGCGGCGACATCCTCCCGCTGCTGCTCGAAGCGGAGGAAACGACGGCGGCCAACACCGGCACGACGCTGTGCATCGCCTTCAATTACGGGGCACGCGACGAAATCACCCGCGCGGTTCGGGCGCTCGCACAGGATGTGGCCGACGGACGGGTGACGCCGGACGACATCACGCCCGCCGCGATCTCCCGCCGGCTCGACACCGCCGATATCCCCGATCCCGACCTGGTGCTGCGCACCTCGGGCGAGGAGCGGCTCTCCAATTTCCTGCTGTGGCAGGCCGCCTATGCAGAGCTCATCTTCGTGCCGGAGTTCTGGCCCGATTTCGATAGCGCCGTCTTTCAGCGGGCGCTGGACATCTATGCGCGCCGCGAGCGTCGGTTCGGCGGCGTTGCCGCACCGGCCAGCCGCGCCGTTGGAGGCGCATGAGCCGCGAATGACCCGCGAATTGAAATTGCGTATCGTGTCCGGCCTCGTGCTGGGCGCCGTAGCCTTGGCCGATACCTGGATCGGCGGGCCGGCCTTCGCCGTGCTTTCCGCCGTCATCGGCCTTGCCGTCTGGTACGAATGGGCGACGATGACCCGTGTCGCCGTGGCCGACCGGGCTGTGTATCTGCTCGGCTGGGCCGTGCAGCTTGGCGTCGCCGCACTGATCATCCTCGGGGGCGATGCCTATGCGCTGCCGTTGCTCGTCATCGCGACACTGGTGGCGGCCTTCTGGTCGCGCTTCCATGGTCGAGGCTGGTGGCTGCCGGGCGGCGTTCTCTACGCAGGCGCCACGACGATTTCGCTCGCGGCGATTCGCGGCGACAGCGATGTCGGCTTCGTCGCCATGCTCTATGTCTTCGCCGTCGTCTGGGCGACGGACATTCTCGCCTATTTCATCGGCCGCGCCATCGGCGGGCCGAAGCTGGCGCCGGCGATCTCGCCGGGCAAGACCTGGTCGGGCGCCATCGGCGGCGCCGTGTCCGGCGTTGCGGCGGGAACACTGGTCTTCGCCGCCTTCTTCTCCGTCGACGACCTGCGTATTCCCCTGATCGCCCTCGTCCTGTCGGTTGCAAGCCAGGCAGGCGATCTCTTTGAATCCTATGTGAAGCGGCGTTCGGGCGTCAAGGATTCGGGCCGGATCATTCCCGGCCACGGCGGCGTCTGGGACCGGGTCGACGGGCTGGTGGCGGCGAGCTTCGTTGCCCTCTTCATCGCGCTTGGCGAGGCGCTGGCGGGGGCCAATGGCGGCGAGATCGGCGCTGTGCTGCTCGGCCTCTAGTCGGTTGCAGTCGGACGCAACGCCAATGCGATTTGTCATCCGCTCCGCCCGGCGCTAAGACTGGCCGGGATCTCGAGGTTTGCTCCGGATCTGCCGGATGCCGTCGGGTGTCCTTACGGCAGGTCCATCACAGAGGACGCTCATGGCTTATCTGGCCGAATTCGCGAATTTCATCGTCGGTTACATCCTGCCCTTCCTGGTCGTCCTCGGCCTGCTCGTCTTCGTGCATGAGATGGGCCACTACCTCGTCGGGCGCTGGTGCGGGATTCGCGTCGTGGCATTCTCGGTCGGCTTCGGGCCGGAGATTGCCGGCTTTACCGACCGGCACGGCACCCGCTGGAAGCTCTCGGCCATTCCGCTCGGCGGCTATGTGAAGTTTTTCGGCGACGAGGATGCCGCCAGCGTTCCCGACTACGAGCGACTGCAGACGATTCCCGAATCCGAGCGCGGCCGGACCTTCCTTGGCGCAAAACTCTGGAAACGCGCAGCCACCGTCGCGGCCGGGCCGATCGCCAACTTCATCCTCGCCATCGTCATCTACGCCGTCATCTTCTCGCTCTATGGCAAGCCGGTAGCCGACCCGGTCGTGGCCGAAGTGCGGCCGGACAGCGCGGCCGCCGAGGCCGGCATCCAGCCGGGCGACCTGCTCGTCAGCATCGATGGCTCGCCGGTCGTCACCTTCGACGATGTCCGCCGCTATGTCGGCGTCCGCCCGGACATGCCGATCACGGTCGGCATCAAGCGCAATGGCGAGACGCTGGAGCTGCCGATGGTGCCGAAGCGCACCGAGATCACCGACCAGTTCGGCAACAAGATGGAACTCGGAATCATCGGCATCGTCACCAATCAGGAGCGGGGCAATTTCCGCCTGCAGACCTTCTCGCCGATCCAGGCAGTGGGGCAGGGCGCCGTCGAGAGCTGGCACATCGTCACCGGCACCTTCGACTATCTCTCCAATCTCGTCACCGGCCGCATGAAGGCCGATCAGCTAGGCGGGCCGATCCGTGTGGCGCAGGCTTCGGGCCAGATGGCGACGCTCGGCTTCGTCGCGCTGCTGCAGCTCGCCGCCGTGCTGTCTGTTTCTATTGGATTGCTTAACCTCATGCCCGTTCCCGTGCTTGATGGCGGGCATCTGATGTTCTATGCGGTCGAGGCGATCCGCGGCCGGCCGGTCGGTCCGACAGCGCAGGACATCGCCTTCCGGATCGGCTTCGCCATGGTCCTGATGCTGATGGTCTTCGCGACGTGGAACGACATTTCGAGCCTTGTGGGCTGATAGGGGAAGGGCGCGCGTCGCTAGGCTGCAACGGGTTGATTTGAAAGGATTTGTTTACCCTATTTTCACCTCGTAGTGGCCATTCGGACACGGTTCTAATCGAAGTAAACGGAAATTAACGCGCGACCTTGCTTGTAGGGCAAAAGCGGGTAAAACGGCAATTGTGACCGGAGTCGGCACGAGTATGCCGCTGGACATTGGAAGAAGGTAAGATCGTAACATGAAGGCTGGCTCAAGGTTTTTGAACGCGGTTTCGGCGTTCGCGCTGTCTGCGGGAATGGTTGCGACGGGAACCGGTGTTCTGACGCTTGCAAGCGTTTCGGTGGCGCAGGCCGCAACGGTCAGCCAGATCGTGGTGCGCGGCGCAACCCGCGTCAGCGGCGACACGGTTCGCTCCAATGTCACCATCGTGCCGGGCCGCAGCTTCACCAATGCCGATATCGACGCCTCGGTGAAGCGGCTCTATGCGACCGGCTACTTCTCCAACGTCAGCATGAACGTTTCCGGCAACACGCTGGTCATCACGGTCAGCGAGAACAACCTGATCAACCAGGTGGTGTTCAACGGCAACCGCAAGATCACCGATGACAAGCTGGCGACACTCGTCAAGACGCGTTCGCTCGGTGCCTACAGCGAAGCGACGGCTCAGATCGATATCCAGGCCATCCGCGACGCCTATGCTGGCATCGGCCGCAACGACGTGTCCGTCACAGTCCAGACGGCGCCGATCGCCGAAGGGCGCGTCAACGTGGCCTTCGTCATCAACGAAGGCGAGCGCACGAAGATCCGTTCGATCAACTTCGTCGGCAACAATGCCTATAGCGACGGCCGCCTGTCTGCCGTTCTGGCCACCAAGAAGTCCGGCATCCTGTCCTTCCTGAACCGCAAGGACGTCTACAACCCCGACAAGCTGCGGGCGGACGAAGAGCAGCTGCGCCAGTTCTACTACAATCGCGGCTATGCGGACTTCCGCGTCGTCTCTTCCGACGCCGTGCTCGACGAGAGCACCAATGAATACACGATCACCATCACGGTCGATGAAGGCCAGCGCTACGACTTCGGTCCGGTCAACGTCGAATCGACGGTCGATGGCGTGGATGCCGATGAGCTGCGTGGTCTGGTCGTCAGCCAGCAGGGCTCGGTCTACAAGGCCAAGGATGTGCAGGACACGATGGCGGCGATCTCGCGTCGCGTCGCTGCCCAGGGCTATCCCTTCGCCCGCGTTACCCCGCGCGGCAACCGCGACTTCGGCGGCCGCACCATCGCTGTCGATTACCTCGTCGACCAGGGCGAGCGCGCCTATATCGAGCGTATCGAAATCCGCGGCAACACCCGCACGCGCGACTATGTGATCCGCCGCGAATTCGACATGAGCGAAGGCGATGCCTTCAACCAGGAAATGCTGGCGACCGCCAAGCGCCGTCTCGAGGCGCTCGGCTATTTCTCGAGCGTCAACATCACCACGCAGCCGGGCACGGCCTCCGACCGCGTCGTTGTGGTCGTCGATGTACAGGATCAGTCAACCGGCTCCTTCGGGATCGGCGCCGGCTATGCAGCCGGCAGCGGCGGCGGCTTCCTGCTCGAAGCCTCGATCGAGGAGAAGAACTTCCTCGGCCGTGGCCAGTATATCCGCCTTGCCGCCGGTCGCGGCGAGGACTCGCGCACCTACAACTTCTCCTTCACCGAGCCCTATTTCCTCGGTTACCGTCTGGCCGCCGGCTTCGACGTGTTCAAGAACGAGAACGACTTCAGCGACGACGACTACAGCTACGAGGATCAGGGCTTCGCGCTGCGCGTGACCGCGCCGATCACCGAACGCCTGTCGACGACCTTCAAGTACAGCTACACGAAGCTCGACTACCATGCGAGCGACTCGGAGCTCGCCGATCTGGCGTCGCCCTATCGCCGCGTCGTGAACTTCTCGCCGTGGACGCGCTCTGCGATTTCGCAGACCCTGACGCTCAACACGCTGGACGATGCACAGCTGCCGCGCGAAGGCATTCTCGCCTCGGCCACGCAGGAATTCGCCGGCCTCGGCGGTACGTCCGACTATTACAAGCTGACCGGCAAGGCCAAGTGGTTCTACACGGTCAACGACGATGCCGACATCATCGCTTCGCTCTCGGCTGGGGCCGGCCATGTCTTTAAGACGGGCGGCGAGATGGAAGTGTTCGACCAGTTCCAGCTGGGCAGCAACGAAATTCGCGGCTTCGAGCGCATGGGCGTCGGCCCGCGCAGCGGCAAGTATGACGACGCCATCGGCGGCACGACCTATTTCACCGCCTCCGCCGAAGCGACCTTCCCGCTTCCGGGTCTGCCGCGCGACTCCGGTTTCCGTGGTGCAGTCTTCGTCGATGCCGGAACGCTCTATGGCAACGACGTGACGGTGCGTGCCGACGATCGGGTGCGTGGAACGGATGCCTCGCTGCGCGCGTCGGTCGGCGTCGGTCTGCTCTGGGCTTCGCCCTTCGGGCCGCTGCGGGTTGACTATGCGGTTCCGATCGCCAAGGAAGACTACGACCGCACGCAGAACATCAAGTTCGGCATCTCGTCGCAGTTCTGATCGCAGAGCGTCCAGAACCGTTCGCCAAACCGGTCTGGAGCTTGGCCATGGATCGTACCCATTTTTTCCCGCCGCATGACGGGCTCCGCCTGAGCGATCTGGCGGAGCGGATCGGCGCGGAGCTGCAGGATGCTTCGGTCGCCGACCGGATCGTCCGCGGCGTTGCGCCGACCTATCGGGCGGAGCCGGATCAGGTCTGCTATATGCTGCATCGGCGCAATCGTGCCGAATTCGAAACATCGAAGGCCGCCGCCGTCATTTGCGACAAGGCACTGGTCGGCTTCGTTCCACCCCATATCCCTGTGCTCCTGACACGTGCGCCGCACACGGCCTTCGCCTTGGCCGGCGCGCTTCTGCATCCGCAGGCGCTGCGTCCGGCACCGACGCTGGGTGGCATGGATGGCGTCGCGCCCGGCGCGGTCGTCGATCCGACGGCTCGGCTGGAGCCAGGCGTGATGGTCGAGCCCGGAGCGGTCATCGGCGCCAATGTCGAGATCGGAAGCGGCACGCGGATCCTGGCGGGCGCCATCATCGGCGCCGGTGTCACGATCGGCAGGGACTGCACGATCGCGCAGGGTGCGACGGTGCTCTACGCGCATGTCGGCAATTCGGTGATCGTCCATCCCGGTGCGCGCATCGGCCAGGATGGCTTTGGCAATGCGCCGGGCCCGAGGGGCGGCATGATCAAGATCGTGCAGATCGGCCGCGTGATCCTGCAGGATCATGTGGAAATCGGCGCCAATGCGACGATCGACCGTGGCGCGATGGACGATACGGTGATCGGCGAAGGCACCAAGATCGACAATCTGGTCCAGATCGGCCACAACGTGCAGATCGGCCGCTTCTGCGGCATTGCGGCACTGGCAGGGATTGCCGGCAGCACGCGGATCGGCGATGGCGTGCTGATCGGCGGTGCCAGCGGCATCAACGGCCATATCGCAATCGGCGACCGGGCGCAGATCGCGGCCATGAGCGGCGTGGCGCAGGATGTGCCGGCCGGCGAGCGCTATGCCGGCATTCCGGCGCGGCCGATCCATGATTTCCTGCGCGAGGCCGCCCAGATCGCCGCCCGCGTCGAAGGCAGAAAGCGCAAGACGGGAGAGACCCATGACTGAGACTGCGCCGAGCACGGTGCTCGGAACGGCCGATATCCGTGAAATCCTGAAGCTGCTGCCGCATCGCTATCCGTTTCTCCTGGTCGATCGCATCATCGAGATCGACGGCGACAATTCGGCGATCGGCATCAAGAACGTCACGGCCAACGAGCCGCATTTTACGGGCCATTTTCCCGAACATCCGATCATGCCCGGCGTTTTGTTGATCGAAGGCATGGCACAGACCGCCGGCGCCATCTGCGCCCGCAAGACCGCGTCCAGCGACAATCTGGTCTACTTCATGACCATTGATGCCGCCCGGTTTCGCAAGCCTGTCGTTCCCGGCGACCGGGTCGAGTTCCATGTCGTCAAGCAGAAGCAGCGCGGGAACATCTGGAAATTTCACTGCGACGCAAAAGTTGACGGGCAGCTCGTCGCGGAAGCTGATATCGGCGCGATGATCGCCAGCCGGAAAGACGTGTAATCATGATCGCCACCACCGCCCGCATTCACCCCATGGCCGTCGTCGAAGAGGGCGCGGTCGTGGGCGAGAATGTCGTCATCGGCCCGTTCTGCCATGTCGGTGCCAAGGTGGTGCTGGCGGACGAGGTGTCTCTGCTCAGCCATGTGGTGGTCACCGGGCGCACCAGTGTCGGCCGCGGAACGAAGATTTTCCCCGGCGCGGTGATCGGCGGCGATTCCCAGAGTGTCCACCACAGCGCGGTCGATACCCGGCTCATCATCGGCGAGATGTGCACGATCCGTGAGGGCGTGACCATGAACACCGGCACGGTGGAGCATGGCGGCGTCACCTCGGTCGGCAACAACAATCTTTTTCTCGCCTACGCCCATGTCGCGCATGACTGCATGCTCGGCAACAACATCATCCTGTCCAACAATGTGATGCTGGCCGGCCATGTGGTGGTGGAAGATCGCGCCATTCTCGGCGGCGGTTCGGCCGTTCACCAGTTTACCCGCATCGGGCGCCAAGCCTTCATCGGCGGCCTGTCGGCCGTCAGCTACGACGTCATTCCCTATGGCATGCTGAACGGCAATCCGGGCGTTCTGTCGGGCCTGAACGTCGTCGGCATGAGCCGCGCGGGATTCGAAAAGGCGACGATCCATCAGGTCCGTCGTGCCTACAAGCAGATCTTCGAGGGGCCGGACGCGATCCGCGTCAATGCCGCCGCCATTCGCGCGGACTATGCCGACTGCGCACCGGTGATCGAGATTCTCGATTTCATCGCGTCCGACAGCGACCGCGCCCTGTCTTCGCCCTCGCGGGGCAAGAAAGGCTGAGGCCGATGGATGGCGCGCCGCGTCCGAAGGGCAGGCTTGCCATCATCGCCGGCGGCGGCGCGCTTCCCCATCACGTGGCCGAAGCCGCGCGGCAGCACGGCGAGGACCCTTTCATCATCGCGCTCGCCGGCGAGGCGGGCGACGCTTGGTCGGACTATGAGCGCAGGACGCTCGGGATCGGCAATTTTCGCGAGATCAGCGCGACATTCCGCGAAAAGAGGATTGATCGCGTCGTTCTGTCCGGGGGCGTTCGACGCCGGCCGGAATGGCGGGACATTCGCCCCACGCTGCGCACGCTGTCGCGCGTTCCCGCCGTTCTCCGCACGCTTCTCTCCGGTGGCGACGATGCGGTTCTCAAAATGGCGATCGAGCTCATCGAGGCGAGCGGGGCACGGGTAATCGGCGTCCAGGAGATCCTCCCCGATCTTCTAGCCGAAGTCGGTCCGCTGGGTTCAGTTTTGCCGGGGGCGGCGGATGAGGCCGATATGCGTGCCGCCACGGCAGCTGCTAACGCTCTGGGTGCGCTCGATGTGGGGCAGGGCGCGGTTGCGGTCGGCGGGCGCGTGGTGGCCCTCGAAGGGCCGGAGGGCACGGATTCCATGCTGGCGCGGGTGGCGGAGCTGCGCCGCCAGGGCCGAATCTCGCCGCGCCGGCGCGGCGTCCTCGTCAAGCTCTGCAAGCCGCAGCAGGATCTGCGGGCCGATCTGCCGTCGATCGGGCCGTCGACGGTCAAAGGGGCTGTCGCTGCCGGGCTCGCAGGCATTGCCGTCGAAGCCGGCCGGGCGCTGGTGCTGGAGCGGGGAGAAACCATGGCGGCGGCTGAGCAGGCCGGCATTTTCATCACCGGGCTCGATCGCGGGTCCCCTGCCGGCAAGGAAGAGGTGAAGCCATGACCGATCGTCCCTTGAAGCTTGCGCTGGTGGCCGGCGAGGTGTCCGGCGATCTCTTAGGCGCCGATCTCGTTCGCGCGCTCAGGCAGCGGCATGGCGCGGTCGAGCTCGTGGGCGTCGGCGGCGAGGAGATGGAGGCGCAGGGTCTCGTATCGCTCTTCGATTATTCCGAACTGTCGATCATGGGCCTGTCCCAGGTCCTTGCCCGGCTACCGAATCTCGTTCGCCGTATCAGCCAGACCGCCAATGCGATCATCGCGGCGAGGCCCGACGTGCTGGTCATCATCGACAGTCCGGATTTCACCCATCGTGTCGCGCGCAAGGTGCGCGCCGGCCTGCCGGATCTACCGATCGTCGATTATGTCTGCCCCAGCGTCTGGGCCTGGAAGCCGGAGCGCGCGCAGCGCATGCGGCCCTATGTGGATCACGTGCTGGCCGTCCTGCCCTTCGAGCCGGAGGTGATGGCGCGCCTTGGCGGGCCGTCCACGACCTATGTCGGCCATCGCCTCGTGGTGGATCCGAATGTGCGCGCTGTCCGCGCCGCACAAGCCGCCCGCGCGGCCTCGGGTCTCGGCCGGCCTGCCACCTGTCTGGTCCTTCCCGGTTCGCGCAGCAGCGAGACCTCGCGTCTTCTGCCGCCCTTTCGCGAAGCGGTCGAGGAGCTGGCGCAGCGGCAGCCGGGAACGCGGTTTCTGCTGCCCACCGTTCCGCGCCAGGCAGAGCGCGTCAAAGCCGCAATCGCGGACTGGCGGGTCAAACCGGAAGTGACAGTAGGCGCGACAGCCAAATGGGCAGCCTTCGCCGAGGCGGATGCGGCCATCGCGGCTTCCGGCACGGTCATTCTCGAGCTGGCGCTCTGCGGCATTCCCGTGGTCTCCACCTACAAGGCCGATTTCCTGATCCGCATGATGCACAAGCGCATCCGCATCTGGAGTGCAAACCTGCCGAGCCTGATCGCCGATTACCCGGTCGTGCCCGAATATTTCAACGAATCGGTGCGGCCCGGCGCCCTGGCGCGCTGGCTGGAGCGCCTGTCCGCCGACACAGCCGAGCGCCGCACCATGCTTGAGGGCTATCAGCGCGTCTGGGAGATCATGTCGACCGACATCGCGCCGGGAGAGAAAGCCGCCGAGATCGTTCTCGGCTGCTGCGCCCGCAAAGGCGGGCAGCCGGCATAGGGACAAACAAAAAGGCCGGGTGAAAACCCGACCTTTCGTCAATCCAGTGAGAAGCCGCCAGTTCATCCGTGGTCGGCTCGACTGTCTGGATTATCTCGCTGCATCCTTGCTAAAGCCTTAACGTGTCAGCGGTGTGACGCGCGGCCGCAAATGTCAGTTTTCCTGAACCGACACCCCGTTCTCGCCGATCCGCAGCTCGACGCCATCGGGCTTGGATTCCTTGTCGTAAATATAGACCCCCATCACCACGACGAGAACGACAAGGCCGCCCAAGACGGCATAGATCATATTCCTGTTCACGCAAAACGCCCCTTTGTCTTCAATGCGGAGAGGCTGTTGAAGATAGGGCGCAGACACGGACGGGAAAGGGGGAAAGCCGCTCTATTCCGGCGCGCGGAGCATGAGGATCCGGCAGGGATCCCCGGCGTTCAGCGCAGGCGCCTGGGGCCGACGCACGATCAGGGCGCCGGCTGCGGAAAATACCGACATCATCGAGGAATCCTGCCTGTCGAAGGCGGTCGCTTCCAGCGTGCCGTCCGCCCTGCGGATCAAGCGCGCCCGCACATAGTCCTGGCGCCTGTCATTGGCCGGCAGTGCGCGACCGCTGATCGCCTCTCGCGCGCGTTCGGCGGTCGGCAGGTGGCCGAGCCGGCGCAGAAGCGGCTCCAGGAAGAGGAGGCCACAGACGAGGCTCGAGGCCGGGTTCCCGGGAAGGCCCAGCACATGCATGCCTGCCAGCCGGCCGACCATCAACGGTTTGCCCGGGCGCATGGCGATCTTCCAGAAGTCGAGCGCCATGCCGAGCGAAAGCAGAGTCGAGCGGACGAGATCATGATCGCCCACAGAGGCGCCGCCCAGCGTCACCAGCACATCGGCGCCGGCCTCCTGCGCCCGAGCCACGGCATCCGCCAGCGCGTCGCGATCATCCGGCACGAGGCCGAGGTCGATCACCGAAGCACCGTTTTCCCGCGCCAGCGCGCCGATGCCGGTTCCATTCGAGGCGACGATCTGGTGAGGGCCGGGCAGGGTTCCGGGCGCGACCAGTTCGTCGCCGGTCGAAAGAACCGCCACGCGAACACGGCGATAGACCGGAAGCCGCGCATGGCTCATGGCCGCGGCAACGGTCAGCCGCGCCATGTCGAGGCTCTGCCCGGCCTCAAGCACGCGCTGACCGTCTTGAAAATCCTGGCCGCGCGGGCGGATGTGGCGGCCGGGTCCGGGATGAAAGCGGCTGCGGATGCGCCCGTCGCCCATCACCTCCGCATCTTCCTGGATGAGGATGCAATCGGCACCCTCAGGCACCGGCGCGCCGGTGAAGATGCGGACCGCTTCGCCGACGCCGACGACGCCCGCAAACCCATGGCCCGCCGCCGCCTGGCCGATGACGGAAAGCTCGGCGCCCAACACGCGAACGTCTGCGTCGCGCACCGCATAGCCGTCCATGGCGGAATTGTCGAAGGGCGGATGGGTGAGCCGCGCGGCGACATCCGCGGCAAGCACCCGGCCGAGCGCGTCGTCCAACGCAACCTCTTCCTTGTCCGTCATCGGGACGGCGCTTGAAAGCAGGCGTTCGAGCGCCTCTTCGACCGGCAGCAGGCTCATGCCGGATCTGCCGATGGGTCGCGGCGATAATCGCCGGAGCGTCCGCCGGATTTCGCCAGCAGCCGGATGCCGCCGATCTCCATCTCGCGGTCGGCCGCCTTTGCCATGTCGTAGATCGTCAGGCAGGCAACGCTGACGGCCGTCAGCGCCTCCATCTCCACACCCGTGCGCCCCGTGAGCTTGGCCATGGCGGCAACGCGCAGGCCGGGCAGGTCGGGATCGGGCGTAATGTCGACGGCCACCTTGGTGAGCATCAGCGGATGGCAGAGCGGAATCAACGATGCGGTCTGCTTGGCGGCCATGATGCCGGCAAGCCGCGCCACGCCGATCACATCGCCCTTCTTGGCATTGCCGTCGAGAATCAGCTGCAGCGTTTCGGCCGCCATGCGGACATGACCTTCCGCTTCGGCGATCCGAACCGTCTCGGTCTTGTCGCCCACATCGACCATTGCAGCCTCGCCGGCTGCATCGAGATGGGTCAGACGCGGCCCGCTCATTCCGCGGCCTGCGCGGCGGCGGAGCCGGTCAGCAGCTGGCGGGTGGCGGCAGCGACGTCGCTCTGGCGCATCAGGCTTTCGCCGACGAGGAAGGTGCTGATCGAGGCGTTGTCGCGCAGGCGCAGGCAATCGGCATGGGTGAAGATGCCGCTTTCGCCCACCAGCAGCCGGTCCTCCGGCACCATCGGCGCCAATTTCTCCGAAAGCGCGATGTCGACCTCGAAGGTCTTGAGATTGCGGTTGTTGATGCCGATCAAGGGGGACGAGAGCCGAAGGGCCTGCTCCATCTCCGCCTCGTCATGCACTTCGACGAGCACGTCCATGCCATGCGCGAAAGCCGCGTCCTGCAGGCGCTTCGCCGCGTCGATGTCGAGCGAGGCCATGATCAGCAGAATGCAATCGGCACCCCAGGCACGGGCTTCGTCCACCTGATAGGTGTCGAACATGAAGTCCTTGCGCAAAGCCGGCAGGCCGCAGGCCTTGCGGGCCGCCGTCAGAAACTCCGGCGCGCCCTCAAAGCTCGGGCGATCGGTGAGCACGGAAAGGCAGGCCGCACCGCCCGCTTCATAGGCCCTTGCCAGGGCAGGCGGGTCGAAGTCGGCGCGGATCAGGCCCTTGGACGGGCTTGCCTTCTTGATTTCCGCGATCAGGCCGAACTGGCCGGCAGACTTGCGTGCCGACAGCGCCTTGGCAAAACCACGGGGCGGCTCCTGCTCGGCGGCCATCGCCTTGAGATCGGCAAGCGGCACCCGCGCTTTCGCGGCCGCAATCTCCTCGCGCTTGTAAGCTTCGATACGATCGAGAATCGTGCTCATGCGGACACCTCGGCCGGCTGGTTGGACACGGCGACGAGCCGTTCGAGCGCCTTGGCCGTCGCGCCGCTCGTAAGCGATTGGCGCGCGAGCTGCATGCCCTCGGTCAGGCTTGCGGCGCGGCCGGCGATAAGGAGCGAGGCACTGGCATTGGCGAGCGCGATGTCGCGATAGGCGTTCTCGTCGCCGTTCAGCACGCCGGTCAGCGCCAGGGCATTCTGCGCACCGTCGCCACCGCGCAAGGCCTTAAGGGAAACGGTCGGCAACCCGAAATCGCGCGGGGTGAGAGTGAACTGGCGGATCGCGCCGTTCTCGACGGCAGCAACCTCGGTCGTGCCGGTCGTGGTGATCTCGTCGAGCCCTTCGCCGTGAACGACCCAGACGCTTTCGGAGCCGAGATCGCGCAGCACTTCGGCCACCGGCAGCACCCATTGCGGCGCGTAGACGCCGACCAGCTGGCGGCGGACGCCCGCCGGGTTGGACAGGGGGCCGAGCAGGTTGAAGATCGTGCGGGTGCCGAGCTCCACCCGCGTCGGGCCGACATGGCGCATGGCCGAATGATGCTGCTGGGCGAACATGAAGCCGACGCCCGCCTCGCGGATGCAGCGGCTGATCTGGTCCGGCCCGATATCGAGCTTCACGCCGAGTTGCGACAGCGCATCCGCCGTGCCGGACTTCGAACTGAGCGCCCGGTTGCCGTGCTTGGCGACGGGAACGCCGGCGCCGGCCACGATGAGGGCGGCGAGGGTCGAGATGTTGTATGTCCCTGCGCCATCGCCGCCCGTGCCGACGATGTCGATCGCCTCGGCCGGTGCGTCGACCGTCAGCATCCGCGCCCGCATGGCGCCGACGGCGCCGACGATCTCGTCCACCGTTTCGCCGCGCACGCGCAGCGCCATCAGGAAGCCGCCGATCTGGGAGGGCGTCGCCGCCCCCGACATGATGATCTCGAAGGCGGCGCGCGCTTCCTCGCGGTCCAGCGGTCGGCCCAGGGCGGCGGCGGCGATGAAGGGTTTGAGATCCGCCATCGCCGGCCTCAGCGTGCCTGGGCAAGCGCCGCGTCGGCCACCTGCTGGTTGATCGTCACGCCGTAGCGGGTCTGCAGCTCGCTCACCATCTGGTCGAGGATGTCGTCGCCGCTCGCCTGGGCAATCGCCGTGATCTGCCGGTCGTCCTGGTCGAGCGCATCGCCGCCGCCGGTTTCGACCGCGGTGACCTTGATCAGGATCTGGCCTTCGCCATCCTGGCCGGCGGCGTTGGTGACAAGGCCGTTCGGCCCGGCAAAGGCGGCTGCGATGGCGGCCGCGGAGAGCGCGGGGTCCTGCTGCGTGTTGCGGCGCAGGCCTGTCTTGGTCTCGACGGCAAGTCCGAGCTCGCCGGCAATGGTCTGCAGCGTCTCGCCCTTGGCGACGCGGGCCTTCAGTTCCTCGGCCTTCTTGGCCAGTTCGGCACGCTGCTGCTCGGCCGTCCAGTCGGCGACGGCGCGCTCGCGCGCTTCGTCCAGCGTCCGGTCGCGCGCGGCGGTAATGTCCTCGACGTCGAACCAGACATAGCCTTCGCGGCCGAGATTGACCGGCAGCGTCTGGTCGCCCGGCGTCGTGCGGAACACTTCCGTCAGCAGCTCCTGCTCCTGCGGCAGGCCTTGCACCTTTTCGCCCTGCTCGTCATTGCCGCGCTGGTCGATGGCCGCGATCTCGACAAGCTTCAGATTGGCCTGGTCGGCCGCTTCCTTCAGCGTCGCACCGGTGTTGCGGCTGTCTTCGAACTTGTCATGGATCGCCATGATCTCGGAGGCGGCGTTGGCGAGCGCCAGTTCCTGGCGCAGCTCGTCCCGAACCTCCTCGAAGGGGCGGGTTGCGGCGGGGCGGATATTGGTGGCCCGCAGGATGACCGGGCCGAAGGGGCCCTCGACCACGGGCGAGGTGCCGCCAGCGGCGGGGATCGCGAAGGCGGCTTCGGCGATCTTGGCATCGGGGATGCGGCCGCGGGTCAGGTCGCCGAGCAGCACGTCGCCGGCGGTCTTGCCCTGTTCGGTCACCAGCGCGTCGAAGCTGGTGCCTGCGGCGAGCTTGGCGGCGGCCGCATCGGCGTCAGCCTTGGTCGGAAAGGCGAGCTGCTCGATCGTGCGGGTCTCCGGCGTCGAATAGCTGGCCTTGCGCTTCTCATAGTCGGCGCGCAGCTCCTCCTCGGTCACGGCCGAGGGATTGGCGATATCGGCCGGCTCGAGCTTCACATAGCTGAACTTGCGGAATTCCGGCGCACGGTAATCGGCCTTGTGTTCCTCGAACCAAGGCTGCAGCACCTCGTCGGAAGGGGCCTTGATCGGGTCGACATTGGCGTTCGACAGGAGGAGATAATCGATGGTGCGCGTCTCGTTGCGATAGGTCTTCAGCGCGTCCACGAGAACCGCTGGCGGCGTGAACCCGTCGGACACGGCCTCGACGACCTGCGAGCGCACGGCGACCTGGCTGCGGTTGGTGATGTAATCCGCCTCGCGCAGGCCGGCATTGCGCAGCACGCTTGAGAAGATTTCGCGGTTGAACTGGCCGTTGACGCCGCGGAAAGCCGGGTCCTGGCTGATCAGCGTCGCCAGCCGATCCTGCGACAGGCCGAGCTTCAGATCGCGCGACAGCTGATCCAGCGTCGCACCGGCGACGAGCTGGGAATAGACCTGCTGCTCGACGCCGAAGGCGCGGGCCTGGTCGCGCGTCAGCCTCGTGCCGAACTGACGGGAAAGCTGGGCGAGCTGGCGCTCATAGGCCAGCCGGAAATCGGCCGGGCCGACGGTGACGTCGCCGACGGTGACGACCGAATTGGATGCGCCGGCATGGATCGAGCTCTGCACACCCCAGACGGCGAAGGAGGCGACCAGAACCAACAAAAGTCCCTTGACCACCCAGGTCTGCGCACCGCGCCTCAAAGCTTCGAGCATCGTCTCTATCGTCCTCGCCATGCCATCCGAAGGCAGGGCTTTTTTCAAGCCTGCTGCCTCGATCTCCGATACATGCGCAAGCGCATGCACCGGCCCCCCGAACGGTGGGCCGGTGTCGTTCCTTAGAACAAACTCCCGATGATGAGAAGGGGCCGAACTCTCAGCGCGCCTTCACGAGATCGTTGCGGATGAAGGCTTCGCTGCAGGGGGTCAGCGCGATGCGCTGATGGGTACCGGCCAGGCTCGGCTCGTAGAGCGCGCGCAGCGCTTCGCGCGTCGTCGTGACGGGGCAGGTGGGCAGGATCGCTACATCGACCGCAGACAGCGCCGCCGTCACGGCCTGGTCGACCGGGGGCACGGCACGGAACGGATCCGCCCCGATCGCCACGGCCTTCGGGGCATGGCGATCCATCAGATAGGGGTAGGGGTTGGTGAAGTCGATGTTGAACAGCGTTTCGAAGTGCACGCCATGGTCGGCCTCGTACGCCTTGAGCGCCCCGACCGTCCGGTCCACCTGCCTTAGCCAGCCGGCCTGGAAGTCATAGTCGCTGAAGAGCAGGAAGGAGCCATGTTCGCCGGCAGCGGCGATCTCCCGATAGGCGGCGCGCTGGTCGACATAGATCCGGTCCATCCGCTCGGCGCGCAGCGCCATGAAGGGGCGAAGGTTGACGGCGCCCATGGTTTTCAAATGCGCGCTCTCCAGCCGGACATTGCCGACCGTACCGATCCAGGCGCGCCCGGCCTTCTGCACGAGGGTTGAGACCTGCGGCAGAACGAGCGCCAGTGCCAGAACCGCAACGGTGGCCTGACCCCTACTTGGCGACGGCCCCTCCATGCGGTCCGCCAGGATGGCGATCAGCAGCGGCCAGACGAAGATCAGCGCCTGGCTGCCGGTGTTCTGGCTTTCGAACAGCAGGCCGGCCACCAGGAAGGCGAGAAGCCAGAGGCTCGGATGGTCGAGGAGACGGGTGAGGGCTGCAAGCGACCGCTTGCGCCGGAGGATCGCAAGGCGCTGGGCGAGGAGGGCGCGGTCGAGAACGAAGAGCGCTGCGGCAAGCAGCACGATCGCAAGCGCGGCCCCGAAATTGAGGGACGCGGCCTGAAGCAGGCGCGGCATCAGGCTGCCCTCGTTGACCTCGACGAGCGCAAGGATGTTGCCGAGATAGGCGGAGACAAGGCCGAAGCCTATTTCCAACAGGCCGAGCGCGACAAGCACGATCAGGGCCGCCGCCACACCGGCTCTCAAGCTCAGGCGACCGGCGATCAGCGCCATGAAGCACAGCGCCGTGCCGGCCACGGCGCCGGTCACCTTCGTCAGGAACAGGGCCAGCATGCCGAGCGCCACCGCGGCGATCAACAACCGCGTCTGCTCGATGAAGAGGAGTGCTGCGGCCAGAACATAGAGAAGCTGGCAGACCTGCCGGTTGTAGATGCCGAACCCGTCGGAACCCGGGAAGGGATAGAACTCGCCGAGATTGAAAGGCAGCAGCGAGAAGAACAGGAAGGGGATGAGCAGGGCGAAGGCGATGAGGACGGATCGGCGGGAGACGTCGATCAGCACAAGGGCCATCAGCGGCGCGGACACGAAGAGCAGCGACCAGCTGGACAGGAGGAGGGGACTGCCGGACGGGAAGAGCTTCAAGGCCAGCGCAAAGACATAATAGCCGAGCGCGCCGACGGGCGCGAAGAAATCGACCGAGGGTATCTGCCCATCATGGATGCGATTGGCCGCATCGAGATAGAGATACTGATCCCAGAACATCGGGCCGATCGGCTGCGGGATCGTGACGATCAGGAAGAGCGGCAGCAGAATCAGTGCCCCGATCAGCACGAGAAGCGGGCTGAAGCGGCGGGTCGGGCGGGCAAATCGTCTGTCGAGCGGAAGGGGCACAGGCGAAGACACGGTCATCACAAGCCTCATGCAAGTGGGTGTTGTCCTGCTATGGCACTCTTCCCCTTTGCGGCCGGTAAATTTTATCATTCGAATGTGACCGGACGCCGTGTCCCGCAGGCTTTTCGGTCTCCTCTGCGAAGAGCCGTTTGTCTGTCCCGGCTTTTGCTCTATGAGGCGGGGAACCGGATTCGCGCCTCGGGCTTTGCTCACAGTCCGATGCGGACCACAGGCGGCGCGGCTGCGCCGGGGAAGGAAGCTCGAAACCATGGCTCGTCGCTGTCTCGCCATCGTCCTCGCCGCCGGCGAGAGCACCCGCATGAAATCCTCGCTCTCCAAGGTACTGCACCCGCTCGCCGGCCGTCCGCTGATCGGCCATGTGATGGAGACGCTCAGCCGCGCGGGCGTCGACCATGCCGCGCTGGTGCTCGGGCGCGATGCCGCCTCGGTCGAAAAGGCCGCGGCCCGCCCCGACCTGCCGACCACCACCGTCATCCAGACCGAACGGCTCGGCACCGGCCACGCCGTGCTGGCCGCCCGGTCCGCGATCGAAGCCGGCTATGACGACCTGATCGTCGTCTTCGGCGATACGCCGCTCGTCACCCCGGAAACCTTGGCCAAGGCGCGTGCGCCCCTTTCGCAGGGCCATGATGTCGTCGTCGTCGGCTTCCGCACTGCCGCCCCCACCGGCTACGGCCGGCTGCTCATCGAGGACGGGGCCCTCGTCGCGATCCGCGAGGAGAAGGATGCGAGCGATGCGGAACGCAGGATCGATTTCTGCAATGGCGGGCTGATGGCGATCGATGGCCGCAAAGCCCTGGCGCTCCTGTCGGAGATCGGCAATGCCAATGCCAAGGGCGAATATTACCTGACCGATATCGTCGAGGTGGCGCGTGCCCGCGGTGGCCGGGCGGTGGCGATTGAAGCCCCGGAAGCCGAGCTGATGGGCTGCAACACGCGTGCCGAACTGGCGCGGATCGAAGCCGCCTGGCAGCAGACCCGCCGGCACGACATGATGCTCGCCGGTGTGACGATGATCGCGCCGGAGACCGTCTTCCTCTCTCATGACACGGTGCTCGGCCAGGATGTGGTGGTCGAACCGAATGTGGTCTTCGGCCCCGGTGTCACCGTCGAGCCCGATGTCCTCATCCACGCCTTTTCCCATCTCGAAGGCGCGCATGTCGCGTCCGGGGCGAGCGTCGGCCCCTATGCGCGGCTTCGGCCCGGTGCCAGGCTGCAGGAAAAATCGAAGGTCGGCAATTTCTGCGAGGTCAAGCAGGCCGAGATCGGGGCGGGCGCCAAGGTCAATCACCTCAGTTACATCGGTGATGCGTCGGTGGGAGCGGAGACCAACATCGGCGCCGGCACGATCACCTGCAATTACGACGGCGTGAACAAGCATGTGACGAAGATCGGGGCCAACGCCTTCATCGGCTCGAATTCCGCCCTGGTTGCCCCCGTCTCGATCGGCGACGGCGCACTGGTTGCCTCCGGCAGTGTTATCACCGCCGATGTGCCGGCCGATGCGGTGGCCTTCGGCCGCGCGCGCCAGGAGGTGAAGGAAGGGCGCGCGGCCCTTCTGCGCGAGCGGTACCGGGCCGAAAAGGCCGCCCGGCAAAAGGCGAAATAGGCCCGTCAGGCGGGACGTTACCGCCTGACTCTCAAAGTGAGCTTCGGACCCGTTTTCTGCGTGCGCGGAACAGGCTAGCAAGCCTCGCAAGACAGAAGATTTTGGAGAAGCTCATGTGCGGCATCGTCGGCATCGTCGGCAATTCAGCGGTTTCGCAGCGACTGGTTGAGGCGCTGAAGCGGCTGGAATATCGCGGCTATGATTCCTCCGGCGTCGCCACCTTGAATGAAGGCCGGCTGGATCGCCGCCGCGCCGAGGGCAAGCTCTTCAACCTCGAGACCAAGCTTGCCGCTCTCCCGCTCGGCGGTACGATCGGCATCGCCCATACCCGCTGGGCCACCCATGGCGCACCGACCGAGATCAACGCCCATCCGCATTTCGTGGGCGGCGTCGCGGTTGTCCATAACGGGATCATCGAGAATTTTTCCGAGATCAAGGACGAGCTGATCGCCGGCGGTGCGACCTTCGTCACCCAGACGGATACCGAAGTCGTGGCGCAATTGCTGGCCCGGCTGCGGCGCGAAGGGCTGGCGCCGCGCGCTGCCATGCAGGCCATGCTCGCCCGCGTCACCGGCGCCTATGCCCTCGCGGTCCTGTTCGATGATCTGCCGGATGCGATCCTCGCCGCCCGGTCCGGCCCGCCGCTCGCCATCGGGCACGGTCGCGGCGAAATGTTCCTCGGTTCGGACGCCATCGCGCTCTCGCCCTTCACCAACGACATCACCTATCTGATCGACGGCGACTGGGCCGTGCTGTCGCAGACCGGCGTCGAGATTTTCGACCGGGCCGGCAACCCCGTCTCGCGGCCGCGCCAGGTCTCCCAGGCGGCCGCCTATCTGGTCGACAAGGGCAATCACCGCCATTTCATGGAGAAGGAAATCTACGAACAGCCGGAGGTGATCTCCCACGCGCTCGGCCATTACGTCGATTTCATCGAGAACCGCGTCCGCCCCTCGGCCGCAGCGATCGACTTCGCGGCCATTTCCAGCCTTGCCATGTCCGCCTGCGGGACGGCCTATCTGGCCGGACTGATCGGCAAATACTGGTTCGAGCGCTATGCCCGCCTGCCGGTGGAAATCGACGTCGCCTCGGAGTTCCGCTATCGCGACATCCCGTTGTCTCCGGCCTCCGCAGCGCTGTTCATTTCGCAGTCGGGGGAGACTGCCGACACGCTGGCATCGCTGCGCTATTGCCGGGAGGCCGGGCTGACGATCGGCACGGTCGTCAATGCGCGCGAATCGAGCATGGCGCGGGAATCGGATGCCGTCTTCCCGATCATGGCCGGGCCGGAGATCGGCGTTGCCTCGACCAAGGCCTTCACCTGCCAGCTCGCCGTTCTGGCGGCCCTTGCCATCGGGGCCGGCCGCGCGCGCGGCACGGTGTCGGCGGAGGAAGAGCAGGCGCTGGTGCGTCATCTCGTGGAAATGCCGCGCATCATGGCCCGCGTCCTCAACGCCATCCAGCCGGATATGGAGAGCCTGTCGCGCGAGCTGTCGCGCTGCCGCGACGTCCTCTATCTCGGCCGGGGCACCGCCTATCCGCTGGCGCTGGAAGGGGCGCTGAAGCTCAAGGAAATCTCCTATATCCACGCCGAAGGCTATGCGGCGGGCGAGCTCAAGCACGGCCCGATCGCGCTGATCGACGAAAACATGCCGGTGATCGTCATCGCCCCGCACGACCGCTTCTTCGACAAGACCGTGTCCAACATGCAGGAAGTGGCGGCGCGCGGCGGCAGGATCGTCTTCATCACCGATGAGAAGGGGGCGGCCGCCTCCAAGCTCGCCACCATGCGCACCATCGTGCTGCCGACGGTCGACGAGCTGATCGCTCCGATGATCTTCTCGCTGCCCATCCAGCTGATCGCCTATCATACGGCGGTTTTCATGGGCACGGATGTCGACCAGCCACGCAATTTGGCCAAATCCGTCACGGTCGAGTGAGGGGATTGTGCAGCGCAGTTTCCCGATTTACCGCACGGCAGCAAACTCCTAAGATCGGCGCATGACCGAGACCTCGCCCCGCCTGTCATTTGCCACCCGGCTCAGGAACAACTTCCTGGCGGGCCTCGTCATCTGCGCGCCGATCGCCATCACCATCTGGCTCACCTGGACCTTCATCCGCTGGGCCGACAGCTGGGTGAAGCCCTATATTCCGGCCCGCTACAATCCGGAAAGCTATCTCAACTTCGCGGTGCCGGGCTTCGGCCTTTTGATCGCGCTGATCGTCATCACCATCATCGGCTTTCTCGGCAAGAACCTGATCGGCCGCTCGATCGTCGATTTCGGCGAATCCATCATGGACCGCATGCCGCTGGTGCGCGGCCTCTATCGCAGTTTGAAGCAGATTTTCGAAACGGTGCTGAAGGACCAGGGTACGCCCTTCAACAAGGCGGCGCTGATCGAATATCCGAGCGCGGGGCTCTGGTCGCTGGTCTTCATCGCCACCGACGCCAAGGGCGAGGTCGCCTCCAAATTCGACGCCATGGGCCGCGACATGGTCGCCTGCTTCATGCCGCCGACGCCGGTGCCGACGGCCGGCTTCCTCGTTTTCGTCGAGCGGGAAAAGATCGTGCCGCTCGACATGAGCCCGGAGGATGCCGCCAAGCTCGTCATCTCCGTCGGCCTCGTCACCCCTCCGGAGGGCCCGCCCATCCCCCGCCGCAGCCGCCGCGCTGCCGCGGCGCCGGTGGTCGAGCAGGAGCGGACGGGGGGCTGAAGGGGCCGTTTCGGACTCTTTGGCCTCGGCGGAAAAACCCCCTCTGGGCTGCCGCCCATCTCCCTCACATGGGGGGAGAGACCCAGAGGCGACCGCTCGCCGAAATCTCTGGCCTCGATACCTGAAGGGTCGCTCAGACTTGTCTGCCGAAGAGGGAGCTCCTCTCGCTGGGAGCAGGCCCACGGTTTCTGCCCCTGATGTGGGGGAGATGGCCGGCAGGCCAGAGAGGGTCTTCCTTTCAGTCTCTTGAACGACGACCCCTTCACCCCGCTCGCAGGAACCGGATCGCCTCGTCGCGGCGGAAGAGATAGAGAAGGGTGCGGAGCGCTTCGCCGCGGGGCGTGGTCAGGTCCGGGTCGCGCTCGATGATATAGGCGGCATCCTTGCGGGCGGTTTCGAGCAGGTCGGCATGGGCTTCGAGGCTTGCGAGCCGGAAGCCGGGCGTGCCGGACTGGCGGGTGCCGAGCAGCTCGCCTTCGCCGCGCAGTTTCAGGTCCTCCTCGGCAATGACGAACCCATCCTCCGTGTCGCGCAGGATCGAAAGCCGCGCATGCGCCGTCTGGCTGAGCGGGCCCTTGTAGAGAAGAATGCAGCTCGACGCCGCATCGCCGCGCCCGACGCGGCCGCGCAGCTGGTGGAGCTGGGCAAGGCCGAAGCGCTCGGCATGTTCGATGACCATGATCGTCGCATCCGGCACGTCGACACCGACCTCGACGACCGTGGTGGCGACCAATAGTCGGGTCTCGCCGGACTTGAAGGCGAGCATCGCCGCATCCTTCTCCGCTCCCGCCATGCGTCCATGCACCAAGCCTGCCACCGGTCCGAGCGCGGCGACGAGGGTCTGGAACCGCTCCTCGGCCGACATCAGGTCGGACTCTTCCGATTCCTCGACCAGCGGGCAGATCCAGTAGATCTTCTTCCCCTCGGCGATCGCGGCGCGCAACCGCTCGACCATCTCGCCGATCCGCTCGGTCGGCAGGGTCACGGTCTGGATCGGCTTCCGGCCGGCGGGCTTCTCGGTCAGCTTGGACACATCCATGTCGCCGAAGGCGGCCAGCACCAGCGTGCGGGGGATCGGCGTCGCGGTCATGACCAGCATATGCGGCGAGACGCCCTTCGCGGTCAGCCGCAGACGCTGGTGGACCCCGAAGCGGTGCTGCTCATCGACCACCGCGAGCAGCAGCCGGTGATAGGCGACGGTATCCTGGAACAGCGCATGGGTGCCGATGACGATCTGCGTCTCGCCGCTGGCGATCCGCTCCAGAACGGCGTCGCGCTCGCGGCTCTTGGTGCGGCCGGTCAGGATGTCGATGGTGATGCCGGCGGGCGCCGCCATGCGGGAGAGTGTGGCGTGGTGCTGGCGGGCGAGGATTTCGGTCGGCGCCATCAGCGCCGCCTGTCCGCCGGCTTCGACGGCGGCGAGCATCGCCATCAGCGCCACCGCCGTCTTGCCCGAGCCGACATCGCCCTGCAGCAGGCGCAGCATGCGCTCGTCTTTCGCCATGTCGGCGGTGACATCGGCAACGGCCTGCCTCTGGCTGCCGGTGAGCGTGAAGGGCAGGGCGTCGAGCACGGGTCGGGTAAGGGCGCCCGTTCCGCGCACCGGCGTTCCCGGCACGGCGCGAAGACGCTGGCGGACGAGCGAAAGCGAGAGCTGGCCGGCAAGGAATTCGTCATAGGCCAGCCGCCGCCGGGCAGGCGCCTGCGGGTCGATATCCGTGGCGTCGCGCGGCGCATGCAGGGCAAGGAAGGCCTCGCGCGCCGGCTCGAAGCCCTGTTTGCGGAGAAAGGCGTCGTCCTGCCATTCGGGGAGCGCCGGCAGGCGGGCAAGGGCCGCCTCCAGCGTTCGGCGCAGCACCTTCTGGGAGAGCCCCGCCGTCAGGCCATAGACCGGCTCGACCATCGCCATGCTGGCTGCATCCGCCTCGAGGACCATCAGGTCCGGGTGAACCATGGAGGCGCGGCCGTTGAACCAGTCGACCTTGCCGCTGACGATCACCGTCTCGTCGATCGGCAGCGATTTTTCCAGCCAGTTGCCCTTTACCTTGAAGAAGGTGAGCGCCAGCTCCCCCGTCTCGTCCTGAATGAAGACACGGGTCGGCAGGGAGGCGCGACCGGGCGGCGGCGGCTGGTGGCGGTCGACGCGGCCCTTGATGGTAACAATGGCGCCGGCCGGACTGTTGGCGATCCCCGGCTGATGACGGCGGTCGACGATCGCATGCGGCGCATGGAAGAGAAGATCGAGAACCCGGCACTCCTCGACGCTCTCGCGACCGAACAGCCGGGCGAAGAGTTCGCCAAGTTTCGGCCCGACGCCGGGCAGCGTGTCGAGCGAGGCGAAGAGCGGATCGAGGAGAGCAGGGCGCATGGCAGGCAGTCTGTCTTGTCCGGCGGCAGAGACCGGAATGAGAATGGAACGGGAACTTCCGCTGGTGGAATGAATTTGACACTTGTTCCCATCAGAGGCGGTCTCGAGCAAATGTCAAATTCAAAAAATTTCACTAGAATCAGCAGCTTGCTAGTGGTCTTTAAGGATTTTGACATTTGCTCTGGAGGGTGCTGCGAGCGACAGCAAATGTCAAAATGAGACCACTAGAAAGCGCCTTTGACAAGGCTGACAAGCGCCTGTCCAGCGATTATAGAGCGCGCAGGCAGTGAAGGCCCGGGTTTGCGGGCAGGAAGGACCATCGATGACGGGCATCACCCAGACGAGCGCCGACCTCGATCCGCGCCGGCGGCGGATCCTGTTCCGCGCCTGGCACCGCGGTATCCGCGAGATGGACCTGGTCTTCGGCCAGTTCGCCGACAAGGAGCTGGCGACCCTTCCCGAAGCCGATCTCGACGAGCTCGAAACGATCATGGCCGAGGAGGATGGCGATCTCGTCAAGTGGATCCTGGGAGAGCGTGAGGTGCCGGACCGCTTCCGCACGCCGCTGTTCGATCGCATCGCTGCCTATAAGCCCGATTTCGACGCCCCTATTCCGGGATGGCGCGAATGATCATTGCCGGGCTGAACCTGAAGACCATTGCCGGCGCGCTGCGCGAGGTGACGATCGGCCCCGTGCCCGCGGGTGCCGAGGCCTTCCTGCTCGCCGATCTGGCGCGGGCCGAGGGGCCGCTTGCCTATATCCTGTCCGACGGCCAGCGGCTCGCCGATCTCGAGCAGATGCTCGGCTTCGCGGCGCCCGACATTCCGGTGTTGACGCTGCCCGGCTGGGACTGCCTGCCCTATGACCGCGTGTCGCCAAGCGCCGAAGTGTCGGCACGGCGGCTGTCCGCCCTTGCGGCGCTTGCCGCCCATGCCAGGAAGCCGCATCCGGCCATCGTGCTCGTCACCGTGAATGCCGCGCTGCAGCGCATGGCGCCGCGCAGCGTCATCGAGGGCATGGCCTTTTCCGCCAAGCCCGGCGGCACGGCGCGCATGGACGACATCGCCCATCTCCTGGAGCGCAACGGCTTCGAACGGGTGACGACGGTGCGCGAGGTCGGCGAATATGCCGTCCGCGGCGGTATTCTCGACGTGTTCGTACCGGGCGCGGAAGAGCCGTTGCGGCTCGATTTCTTCGGCGACACGCTGGAGACCATCCGCTCCTTCGATCCCGCCAGCCAGCGCACCACCGGTCAGGCCCGGGCGCTGGAACTGAACCCGATGAGCGAGGTGTCGCTGACGCCCGAGACCATCAGCCAGTTCCGCCGCAGCTATCTCGCCCTCTTCGGCGCCGCGACGCGCGAGGATGCGCTGTACCAGGCCGTGTCCGAAGGCCGGCGCTATGCGGGCATGGAGCACTGGCTGCCGCTGTTCTACGACGAGCTGGATACGATCTTCGACGCGCTCTCCGGCTTCCGCATCGTCACCGACCATGTGGCGCGCGAGGCGGCGGCCGAGCGGATGAAGCTGGTGCGCGACTATTACGAGGCGCGGCTGCAGGGCGGCTCGACCGGCAAGACCCAGCTGGCCCAGGGCACGCCCTACAAGCCTGTCCCGCCCGAGCAGCTCTATCTGACGGCGGAGGATTTCGCGGCGCGGCTGGCCGAACATCAGGCGATCCGCCTCTCGCCCTTCCTGGAGCACGAGGGCGAGGCCCGGCAGGTGCTGACCATCGATGCGCGCCCCGGCGTGCGCTGGGCGAAGAACGTGACGGCGGACGAGCGCAGCGAAGACAGGGTCAATGTCTTCGATCTCGCCGTCAAATACATCGCCGACCGCCGCGCCAAGGGCGACAAGGTGCTGATCACGGCCTGGTCGGAAGGCTCGCTCGACCGGCTGATGCAGGTGCTCTCCGAACATGGGCTCGGCAATGTGAAGCCGGTGACCACGCTGGCCGAGGTCGGCGGGCTGAAGCCCGGCGAGGCGGCCTCCGCCGTGCTGAGCCTCGAAAGCGGGTTCGAGACGGGCAAGCTGGTCGTCGTCGGCGAACAGGATATTCTCGGCGACCGCATGGTTCGCCGCGCCAAGCGCCGCAAGCGCGGCGCCGACTTCATTGCGGAAGTTGCCGGGCTCGACGAGGGCTCGATCGTCGTCCATGCCGAGCACGGCATCGGCCGCTTCGTCGGCCTGCGCACCATCGAGGCGGCCGGCGCGCCGCATGCCTGCCTCGAACTCGTCTATGCCGACGACGCCAAGCTTTATCTTCCGGTCGAGAACATCGACCTCCTCTCCCGCTACGGTTCGGAAGGCAGCGACGCGATTCTTGACAAGCTCGGCGGCGTCGCCTGGCAGGCGCGCAAGGCAAAACTGAAGAAGCGCCTGCTCGATATGGCAGGCGGCCTGATCCGTATTGCCGCCGAGCGCATGACGCGCCGCGCGCCGGTGCTGGCGGCGCCGGAAGGGCTCTATGACGAGTTCGCCGCCCGCTTCCCCTATGACGAGACCGAGGACCAGATGACCTCGATCGAGGCGGTGCGCGACGATCTCGCCGCCGGTCGGCCGATGGACCGCCTCGTCTGCGGCGATGTCGGCTTCGGCAAGACGGAGGTGGCGCTGCGCGCCGCCTTCCTCGCCGCCATGAACGGCGTGCAGGTGGCCGTCGTCGTGCCGACGACGCTGCTCGCCCGCCAGCATTTCAAATCTTTCAGCGAGCGCTTCCGCGGCCTGCCGATCCGGCTTGCCCAGGCCTCGCGCCTCGTCGGGTCCAAGGAGCTGGCGCTGACGAAGAAGGAGATCGCCGAGGGCAAGACCGACATCGTCGTCGGCACCCATGCGCTGCTCGGCTCGTCGATCACCTTCGCCAATCTCGGCCTGCTGATCATCGACGAGGAGCAGCATTTCGGCGTCAAGCACAAGGAGCGGCTGAAGGAGCTGAAGTCGGACGTGCATGTGCTGACGCTCTCGGCCACGCCCATTCCGCGCACGCTGCAGCTGGCGCTGACCGGCGTGCGCGAGCTCTCGCTCATCACCACGCCGCCGGTCGACCGCATGGCGGTGCGCACGTTCATCTCGCCCTTCGATGCGCTGGTGATCCGCGAAACGCTGATGCGCGAGCATTATCGCGGCGGCCAGAGCTTCTATGTGTGCCCGCGGCTTGCCGATCTCGCGGAGATCCACGACTTCCTGCAGTCCGACGTGCCGGAACTGAAAGTCGCCGTCGCCCATGGTCAGATGCCGGCGGGCGAGCTGGAAGACGTGATGAACGCCTTCTACGAAGGGCGCTACGATGTGCTGCTCTCCACCACCATCGTCGAATCCGGACTCGACGTGCCGAGCGCCAACACGCTGATCGTCCACCGTGCCGATATGTTCGGCCTCGCCCAGCTCTACCAGCTGCGCGGCCGTGTCGGCCGCTCGAAGGTCCGCGCCTTTGCCCTCTTCACCCTGCCGGCCAACCGCACGCTGACAGGCCAGGCGGAGCGTCGGCTGAAAGTGCTGCAATCGCTCGACACGCTCGGCGCCGGCTTCCAGCTTGCGAGCCACGACCTCGACATCCGCGGCGCGGGCAATCTGCTCGGCGACGAGCAGTCCGGCCATATCAAGGAAGTCGGTTTCGAGCTCTACCAGCAGATGCTGGAGGAGGCGGTGGCCGAACTGAAGGGCGAGGAAGAGATCGCCGATAGCGGCTGGTCGCCGCAGATCTCCGTCGGCACGCCGGTGATGATCCCGGACGACTATGTGCCGGACCTCAACCTGCGCATGATGCTCTACCGTCGCCTGGGCGAGATCACCGAGCTTCCCGAGATCGACGCTTTCGGCGCCGAGCTGATCGACCGGTTCGGGCCGCTGCCGATCGAGCTGCAGCATCTGCTGAAGATCGTCTACGTCAAATCGCTCTGCCGCACCGCCAATGTCGAGAAGCTCGATGCCGGCCCGAAGGGCGTCGTCGTCCATTTCCGCAACAAGGAGTTTCCGAACCCGGCCAACCTCGTTGGCTGGATCGCCAAGCAGGGCATGGCCGCCAAGCTGAGAGCCGACCAGAGCCTCTTCCTGCTCCGCGATCTCCCGACGCCTGAAAAGCGGCTGGCCGGGGCGGCCGTGGTGATGACGCAGCTGGCCGGCCTCGCCAAGAGTTGAAGGGGCCTGAAGGCGCCGAGATCCGGCGGGCTTGCGGCAGGCCGCGCGCCGGCCGGGCGTGGCCGGCGAGTTGACAGGGCAGGCGCCATCCGCTTTACAGGCGCCTTCCGAAACAGACCCTTAGGGCCTCGCCATGCTCGAAAAAACCTATGATTCCGCCGCCGTCGAACCGCGCATCGCGGCGGTGTGGGACGAGAGCGACGCCTTCCGCGCCGGGGCCGGCGCCAAGCCGGGCGCGGAAAGCTTCTGCATCGTCATCCCGCCGCCGAATGTCACCGGCTCGCTGCATATGGGCCATGCGCTCAACAACACGCTGCAGGACATCATGGTCCGCTTCGAGCGCATGCGCGGCAAGGATGTGCTCTGGCAGCCGGGCATGGACCATGCCGGCATCGCCACGCAGATGGTGGTCGAGCGCCGCCTGATGGAGCGCCAGCAGCATCGCCGCGAGATGGGCCGCGAGGCCTTCATCGACAAGGTGTGGGAATGGAAGGCCGAATCCGGCGGCCTGATCTTCAACCAGCTGAAGCGGCTCGGCGCCTCCTGCGACTGGTCGCGCGAGCGTTTCACCATGGACGAGGGCCTGTCCAAGGCGGTCCTCGAAGTCTTCGTCACGCTCTACAAGCAGGGCCTGATCTACAAGGACAAGCGGCTGGTCAACTGGGACCCGAAGCTCCTGACCGCGATTTCGGATCTCGAGGTCGAGCAGGTCGAGATCCAGGGCAATCTCTGGCATCTGCGCTACCCGCTTGAAGCCGGCGTCACCTATGAGCACCCGATTGCCTTCGACGAGGAAGGCCGGGCGACCGAGGTCGAGACGCGCGACTATCTGGTCGTCGCCACCACCCGGCCCGAGACGATGCTGGGCGATACCGGCATCGCGGTCAATCCGGAGGATCCGCGCTATCAGACCCTGATCGGCAAGCATGTCGTGCTGCCGCTCGTTGGCCGGCTGATCCCGATCGTCGCCGACGACTATGCCGACCCGACGGCCGGCACGGGTGCGGTCAAGATGACCCCGGCTCACGACTTCAACGACTTCGAGGTCGGCCGCCGCCATGGGCTGCGCCAGATCAACATCCTGTCGGTTGATGGCCATGTGACGCTGAAGGAGAACGAGGAGTTCCTCGAAGGCCTCGTCCAGGGCGCCGAGCTCGATGCGCTGATCGAGCTGCTCGACAATGTCGATCGTTTCGCCGCCCGCAAGATCATCGTCTCCATGTTCGAGGAACGCGAGCTGCTCGACAAGGTCGAGCCGCACAAGCACATGGTGCCGCATGGCGACCGCGGCGGCGTGCCGATCGAGCCGCGCCTGACCGAGCAGTGGTATGTCGACGCAGCGACGCTCGCCAAGCCGGCGATCGCCTCCGTGCGCGAGGGCCGCACGAACTTCGTCCCGAAGAACTGGGAGAAGACCTATTTCGAGTGGATGGAAAACATCCAGCCCTGGTGCGTCTCCCGCCAGCTCTGGTGGGGGCACCAGATTCCGGCCTGGTATGGCCCGGACGGTCAGGTCTTCGTCGAGAAGACCGAGGAAGAGGCGCTGCACGCTGCCATTCAGCACTATCTCTCGCATGAAGGGCCGATGAAGGCCTATGTCGAGGATCTGCTCGAAAACTTCCGTCCCGGCGAGATCCTGACGCGCGACGAGGACGTGCTCGACACCTGGTTCTCCTCCGCGCTCTGGCCGTTCTCGACGCTCGGCTGGCCGGACAAGACGCCGGAACTCGCCCGCTACTACCAGACGGACGTTCTCGTCACCGGCTTCGACATCATCTTCTTCTGGGTGGCCCGGATGATGATGATGGGCCTTCATTTCATGAAGGACGAGAAGGGGGCGCCGATCGAGCCTTTCCACACGGTCTATGTTCACGCCCTCGTTCGCGACAAGAACGGGCAGAAGATGTCGAAGTCCAAGGGCAACGTCATCGATCCGCTCGAACTGATCGACGAATATGGCGCGGATGCGCTGCGCTTCACGCTCGCCATCATGGCGGCGCAGGGGCGCGACGTGAAGCTCGACCCGGCCCGCATCGCCGGCTATCGCAATTTCGGCACCAAGCTCTGGAACGCCACGCGCTTTGCCGAAATGAACGGAGTGGCCGCCGACCCGGGCTTCAGGCCGGACGCCGCACGGCTGCCGGTCAATCAATGGATCCTGACCGAGCTGACCCGCACGATCCGCGAGGTCACAACGGCGATCGAGACCTATCGGTTCAACGATGCGGCGGGCAGCCTCTATCGCTTCGTCTGGAACCAGGTCTGCGACTGGTATCTGGAACTCCTGAAGCCGGTCTTTGCCGGCGAGGACGAAGCGGCCAAGCGTGAGTCTCAGGCCTGCGTCGCCTATGTGCTCGAGGCCGCCTATACGCTGCTTCACCCGTTCATGCCCTTCATGACCGAAGAGCTCTGGGCGCAGACGGCCGGCGAGGGCAAGACGCGTGCAGCGCTGCTGTGCCATACGGCGTGGCCGGAAGCGGAGTTCGTGAACGAGCAGGCGGCGGGTGAGATCAACTGGTTGATCGATCTCGTCTCCGGTATCCGCTCGGCGCGTTCGGAAATGAACGTGCCGCCGGGTGCGATCGCGCCGCTGGTGGTCGTCGGTGCGTCGGCTGCGACGCGCGCGCGTCTCGACCGCCAGATGGCAGCGATCAAGCGGCTTGCCCGCGTCGATCCCGTCGATCTCGCCGAAGCGGCCCCGCGGGGCAGTGCGCAGGTGGTCCTGGGCGAGGCGACCTACTGCCTACCGCTCGGAAGCCTGATCGATCTGGCGGCGGAAAAGGCGCGCCTGACGAAGGCAGCGGACAAGATCGAGGCTGAGCGCGGCCGCATTCTCGGCAAGCTCGGCAACGAGAAGTTCGTTGCCAATGCCAAACCGGAGGTGGTGGAGGCGGAACGCGAGCGGCTGGCCGAACTCGACCAGCAGAAGGCGTCGATGGAAACCGCGCTCGCACGCATTGCCGAAGCCGGCTGAGACTTTCACGCCCGATCGTTCCGGCACGGTTGTCCCGGGATGAGCAATTCACGTCCATGTGTCAGATATGCGACACATGGACGTTTTCGTGGAATGGTGTTTCTCGCTGACGGTCTATTGCCGCTCCCTTTAAGCAAATCGTTCTGCCGGACGCGGAATTTCTCCTCTTCTTCATCGTCTTACGTCAAAATTCATACTGTTCGATGATCATCCTCCCAAAGTTGGGGATTTGCGTCGTCTCGGCTCCTGCCGCTACGGTTCGTGGCGGAGTGAGGTGCCGGTCGGGGATGCCGGTGACATGCAGGGAGGACATCATGAACACTTCTCAGTCTCGGCGGGGACAGGGCCGGCTTGCGATCGGCGCAGTGCTTCTGGCGATGGCCGGTGCAACCGGCGCTGAGGCCGGCGGGCTCGAGCGTGGTGGCTACAACATCGACCTCCTGTTCGACCCGGCAGACTACGCGGCCGAGGCAGCCGTTACCTACGTCAACCCGAACCGCGACTTCCACAATGCCGAGGATATCAACCCTGCCAACGGGCTCGGCTCCAACGGCATCGGTGGCGGCGCGACCTCCGTGCGCGACACGGAGGACTATTTCGTCCCGCGCATCGGCGCCAAGGTCGGCTTCGGCGACAGCATTGACTGCATGGCCGATTACTCCCAGCCCTGGGGCATTCACGTCCATCCGGGCGCGGATTGGGTCGGCGCGAACGAGAACATCGAAACCAAGGTACGCAGCGACAACTATGCCGCCACCTGCTCCTACAGCTGGGCGCTCAGCCGCGGCCAGATCCGCGTCATCGGCGGCGGGTTCTATCAGGAGGTCAGCGGTTTCAAGGAGCGCCTCGTGGTCGGCGGCCTGCAGCAGAACCCGGCCCTGGCCGGCTTCACCGGCACCGGGCGGCTGGATCTCGAAGGCAATGGCTGGGGCTGGCGTGCCGGCCTCGGCTACGAAATCCCCGACATCGCCCTGCAGACGAGTCTCGTCTACAACAGCGAGGTCGACCTCGGCACGATCAACGGCACGCTGGACCTCACCGAAATCCCGAGCGTGCTCAACCCGGCCAACCCGCTGTTCGGCCGCGTGACCGATGTCTACGGCACCGCCATCATGCCGCAGTCGCTCGAATGGAAGGTCCAGACCGGGGTGGCGCCGAACTGGCTGGTCTTCGGTTCGGTCAAATGGACCGACTGGAGCTCCCTGCAGATCATCTCTTTCTGCCCGACCAGCACCAAGGCTCTCGCCGCCTGCCGGGCGGGAGGACCGACGGAAGCCACCTCGCTCGACCTGCTCTACCGCGACGGCTGGACCGTGACCGGCGGCGTCGGCCACCGCTTCAACGATCAGTGGAGCGGCGCGGTCAGCCTGACCTGGGATCGCGGCACCTCGACCGGCATCACCAGCCAGACCGACACCTGGACGCTCGGCACCGGGCTTTCCTATGCCCCGACCAAGAATGTCGAGTTCCGCCTGGCCGGGGCCGTCGGCATCCTGACCAGCGGCGAGGTTGGCCCCAAGAGCTTCGAGGGTCGGCCCTATGGCGACGACGTGCGCTACGACTTCGGCAACGACGTGTTCACGGCCATCTCGACCTCGTTGAAGGTCAAGTTCTGAAGGCTCGACGAACGAAACTCGGCAGCGAGGCCCGGTTCAGCAATGAGCCGGGTATTCGCTGTGAGGGTAGACGTGTCAAGCCTTGGGAAAGGCTCCCGCCGCACACTTTCTTGTGACGATTCAGCAACACATTCTCCATATGATCCGGCAGCACTTCCGAGCCCTTGTTTCGGTCCATTTCCCGCCACAAACAGGGAGCACCGAAGAGGGCAGCAGGGGTGTGGACAACGGGCGGCCGGGGGGCAATCGGCCAGGTTCGTTCACAGCTCCGCTTTGGAAGATTCGGTTTTGTAACATGATGTTACGGGACGAGGTTCACGTCTGGCAGGACGGGGCGTTCGGTCACGGATGGAAGCTTGGTTGCCCAAGTCGCAGTGTCGCCGAAAACCGTCGCTAGCCTTTTCCTTAGCTGTTCCCGAAGGGGCAGCGGAGCGGGCTTGAAGGAGTGGCGAGGGGTCGTCATTCCGGGAGGGCCGGACATGGATCAAATGGGGATG
The DNA here is from genome assembly GCF_034720595.1 of Rhizobium sp. CC-YZS058. NCBI lineage: Bacteria > Pseudomonadati > Pseudomonadota > Alphaproteobacteria > Hyphomicrobiales > Rhizobiaceae > Rhizobium > Rhizobium sp. CC-YZS058. Next base: position 1,802,050 of record NZ_JAYESJ010000001.1, read on the forward strand.
ATCAGGATCCGTGGCGCGGGAAGCGCGCCGTCGATCCGGAGCGTTGAATGGAAGAAACTGACGCTGATGGTTCGTGAATGCAGGTGGTCGACGTGTCTGGTTTTGAGTGTGGCGCTGGCCCTATACGGTTCCGCGCCGGCGCGCGCCTTTGATCCGAATGCTGGGGTCAGCAAGGAGTCCGGTCCCTTCACACTCTTCAAGTTCGGCTTCTCCGCCTATAAGAATGGCCGCAAGGACGAAGCGGTCGAGGCCTATCGCTACGCGGCCGAGAAGGGTCACACGGCTTCGCGCTGGGCGCTCGCCAACATGTATGCCGATGGCGACGGCGTGGCCGAGAACGATCTCGAAGCCTTCAAGATCTACAGCGAGATCGCCGAGAAGGGCATCGAGCCGGGCTCGGAGGATACCGGCTATTTCGTCAATGCGCTGATCTCGCTCGCCGGCTATTATCGACGCGGCATTCCGGGCTCCCCGGTGCAGATCGACCTGTCCCAGGCACGCCAGCTCTATTTCCAGGCCGCCTCGACCTTCGGCGTCGCCGAAGCGCAGTTTCAGCTGGCTCGCATGCTGCTTTCCGGCGATGGCGGCGGGGTCAACGTGACGCAGGCCAAAAAGTGGCTGAACCGCGCCCGCAAGAAGGGTCATGCCGGCGCCATGGGCGTCTTCGGCAATGTCATTTTTCAGGAAGGCCAGACCGTGCGGGGCCTTGCCTATATGACGGCCGCGCTCGACCGCTGTTCGCCCAAGGACCGGCAATGGCTGCAGCCGATGCAGGAGCAGGCCTTCTCGCTCGCCACCGAAGGCGATCGCCGCATGGCGATTGCCATGTCGCACGACATGCGGGCCGGCGCGACCGAATAGTCCCTGCCGAGCCGCCCTCGAGGCGGTGCGAGTGCGCGTGTGCCGGACAGGCGGAACCGCGCCTATCCTTCCCCCATCATGCCGATCGAGGATGCTGGTTCAGCCGAGGCTGACGGGCGCGAAATCGAAATGCGCCACCACCGGCACATGGTCGGACGGCTTTTCCCAGGCGCGCACATGGTTCTCCACGGCAGCGCCCTGCAGCCGGTCGGCGGCTTCCGGGGAGAGCATCAGGTGGTCGATGCGGATGCCGTTGTTCTTCTGCCAGGCGCCGGCCTGATAGTCCCAGAAGGTGTAGAGCGGAGCGGCATCGCTGGTCGCGCGGATCGCGTCCGTCAGCCCCAGTGTTTCCAGTCGGCGGAAGGCCGCCCGCGTCTGCGGCAGGAACAGCGCATCCTCCGCCCAGACCTTCGGATCGAAGCAATCATGCGGTTCGGGGATCACGTTGTAGTCGCCGGCCAGGATCAAGGGCTCTTCGAGCGCCAGCCGCTCGGCGGCAAAGGCGTTGAGCCGCTTCATCCAGGCGAGCTTGTAGGCGTATTTCTCCGTCTGCGGCGGGTTGCCGTTCGGCAGATAGAGCGAAACGACCCGCACCACGCCGCCTTCGACCGAGAAGACACCTTCGATGAAGCGGGACTGCAGATCCTCGTCATCCCCCGCAAGACCGTTCGTCACCTCGTCGGGCTTGAGCTTGGAGAGGAGAGCCACCCCGTTGAACCCCTTCTGCCCGTGGGTGAAGACATGGTAGCCGAGCGCTTCGATATCCGCGCGGGGGAAGCCTTCGTCGACCGTCTTGATTTCCTGGAGGCAGACGATGTCCGGCTGCGAGTCCTTCAGCCAGGCGAGAAGCGCCTCGATGCGCGCCCTGACGCCGTTGATGTTCCAGGTGGCGATCTTCATGCTCATCATTCCCGCGGCGATATCCTTGCGTCGTTCTACCCATCGTTGGGATGTTTGACAAACGCCCCGGACGGCTTAAGGCTCGCAGCGCACCTGAAACGCAGCCGTCGACGAGCCACGCGCCTCCATGATCGAGACGATCGAGACCTACTGGCCCCATATCCTGGCGGTCCTGTCCATTCTGCTCGGCGTTCCTGCGGCCGTTCACGCCGCCATGACCAAGGATGAGGTGAGGGCGGCGCTCGGCTGGGTGGGCATCATCATTCTCTCGCCGATCATCGGCGCCGCGCTCTACTTCGTTGCCGGCGTCAACCGCATCCGGCGAACGAGCATCGGGGTCCAGCGCGCGCTCCTGAAGGATCGCACCGCCGAGCAGCTCCGCCGTTTCGAGGTGCATGAGGCGCTGATCGGCGACCGCTATGGCGAGCGCTTCGCCGCCATGAAGGTGCTTGGCGACCGGGTGAGCCGCCATCGCCTGACGGCGGGAAACCAGATTCTGATGTTGGAGGGCGGCGACGAGGCCTATGCCCGCATGCTGGAAGCCATTGCCGGGGCCGAGCGCGCGATCCTGCTGGAGACCTATATTTTCGACCGCGACCCGATCGGCCTGCGCTTTGCCGAGGCGCTGATTGCCGCGATGAGGCGCGGCGTCGAGGTGCGGGTGCTGATTGACGCGGTGGGCGCCCGCTACTCCGTGCCCAGCATCGTCGGCACGCTGCGCGAGGGCGGCGTGCAGGCCAGGGTCTTCAACGGCAATATCGTGATGGGCCTGCGGCTGCCCTACGCGAACCTGCGCACCCACCGCAAGATCCTCGTCGTCGACGGTGTCACGGCCTTTACCGGTGGCATGAACATTCGCGCCGGCTTCACCCGGGAGTTCAAGGGCGAGGACGAGGCGCGCGACACGCATTTCGAGCTCAAGGGGCCGGTGGTGGCCGATCTCCTGCATGTCGCCTGTGAGGACTGGCAGTTTGCCAGCGGAGAGGTTCTCGAAGGGCCAGCCTGGGAGGTGCCGGGTCTGGCCGAAGCGGAGCGCCGCTCACCGGTGATGATGCGCGTCGTCCCGTCCGGCCCCGACCGGGCGAATGAATCGAATCACAAGATGCTGATGGGTGCGATCTCGGTCGCGCGCCGCAGCATCCGCATCATGTCGCCCTACTTCCTTCCCGACAGGGAGCTGGTGGGGGCGCTGGTCACGGCGGCACTCCGCGGGGTCGAGGTCGAGATCGTCGTGCCGGCCGTCAACAACCTGACGCTGGTCGATCGCGCCATGACAGCGCAGTTCGACCAGGTGCTGAAGGGCGGATGCCGGGTGTTTCGCGCTGAAGGCGCGTTCAACCATTCGAAGCTGATGACGGTCGATGGACGCTGGAGCTATGTCGGCTCCTCCAATGTCGATCCCCGATCGCTGCGGCTGAATTTCGAGATCGACCTCGAAGTGCTCGACGAGGCGTTCGCCCGGACGCTGCAGGGCCGATTCGCCGAGGTCCGGGCGAATGCCCGGCCGGTCACGCTGCTGGAGCTGGGTGCCAAGCCTTTCGCCACCCGGCTCCTCAACCGCCTTTTCTGGCTCGGCTCGCCCTATCTCTAGGGCCGGCTTGCCTCAGATCGAGAAGCTCGTTCCGCAGCCGCAGCTTGCCACCGCGTTGGGATTGCGGATCTGGAAGGATTGGCCGAGCAGATTGTCGACGAAGTCGATTTCCGACCCGTCCATATAGACGAGCGACAGGCTGTCGATCAGCACCTTGGCCTCGCCCTTTTCGAGCACGAGATCGTCCTCGGCCTGATCGCCGACCAGATCGAACTTGTAGGAAAAGCCCGAACAGCCGCCACCTTCGACGGAGACGCGCATGGCGTTCTTGGCGGTGTCGGATTTCAGGATCGCGGCGATGCGCTTGGCGGCCGAATCAGAAAGCGTGACGCTTGTCGTGGTCATTGTCGTGTCTCCTGCCGGGGTCAAGATCCGGAGAGTGGGCCGGCCGAGCCGGCGGAACGGGAACCGCCTGGTGAGGCAAGAGCGGCAAAGCGATGAAATCCGTACGATTCCTGCCTTTCCGCTTGCCCCGCGCTTTCCTGCGGTTTGGCTTATAGGTATGAAGGCTCGGAAACGGCGTCAATGGGAATGCGGCTGCAATGGGTCTCGATACGAACGCTCTCGGTTTCGGTTTCGGTGAGCGCGCCGTCTTTTCTTCCAATCCCTGGGCGACCCGCGGCCGCCTTTACGCAGAGAGTGCCAGCCCGACCCGCTCCGACTTCCAGCGCGACCGCGACCGGATCGTCCACACCACTGCCTTCCGTCGCCTGAAACACAAGACGCAGGTCTTCATCGCCGCCGATGGCGATCATTACCGCACGCGGCTCACCCATACGATCGAGGTCGCCCAGATTGCACGCGCGCTGGCGCGGGCCCTGCGGCTCGACGAGGATCTGGCCGAAGGCGTGGCGCTGGTTCATGATTTTGGGCATACGCCCTTCGGGCATACCGGCGAGGACGCTCTGCATGCCGTGCTGGAGCCCTATGGCGGCTTCGACCACAATGCCCAGTCGCTGCGCATCGTCACCAAGCTCGAACGGCGCTATGCCGAGTTCGACGGGCTGAACCTGACCTGGGAGAGCCTGGAAGGGTTGGTCAAGCACAACGGGCCGCTGACCGGGCCGGCGGCCGATCCGCGCCATCCGACCGTGCCGCAGCCGATCCTCGACTATTGTGCGCTCCATGACCTTGAGCTCTCCACCTTCGCCAGCCTGGAGGCGCAGGTTGCCGCGATTGCCGACGACATTGCCTACAACACCCATGACATCGACGACGGGTTGCGCTCCGGCTACCTGACCTTCGAGATGCTGGAGGACATTCCCTTCCTCATGGGCCTGATGCGAGCGGTGCATGACCGCTATCCGGGGCTGGAAGACGGGCGTTTCACCCACGAGATTATGCGCCGGCAGATCACCGCGATGGTGGAGGACGTCATTACCGTGGCGCAGACGAATCTGCGCGCGCTGAAACCGCTCTCCGCAGACGATGTCCGCCATGGCGGCCAGGTGGTGGCCACCTTCTCGGCCGAGATGGCGGAAACCGACCGGCAGATCAAAAAGATGCTGATGACCCGCATCTACCGCCATCCGGAAGTGATGCGGGTGCGGGAGAATGCAGCGCGCATCCTCGTCGATCTCTACCACGCCTTCATGGCCGAACCGCGCGAGATGCAGAAGCACTACTGGGTCGATCAGATCGCCGGTCTCTCCGAAGGGGCCAAGGCCCGCCACGTGGCGGATTATCTGGCGGGCATGACCGACACCTACGCCTATTCCACGCACAGGCGCTTGTTTGACCATACCCCGGATTTGCGCTAGCACCCGGCTATCACGCCGCCCCTTTTTTTGAGCACGGCCCGGAGGATCTGCCAGTCCGCGGCCGGACGATGGATGTCATGAACATTTTTGCCGACTTTGAATCCCGGGTGAAGACCATTCTCGAAGCGCTTGATGCGGTTCGAGAAAAGCGAGACGCACTCGATTTCGGGCGCGTCACGGTCGAGACCCCGCGCGATGCGAGCCACGGCGATCTCGCCACCAATGCCGCCATGGTTCTGGCCAAGCCGCTCGGCACCAATCCGCGGCAACTGGCCGAGGAAATCGCAGCCAGGCTGCGCGCGGACGGCGACGTGGCGGATGCGACGGTGGCCGGCCCCGGCTTCATCAACATCCGCCTTTCCGTGCCCTACTGGCAGCGGCTGCTGGTCGCGGTCGCCGCCGCGGGAGAGGACTACGGCCGCAGCCAGGTCGGCGCCGGCAAGCGGGTCAACGTCGAATATGTTTCGGCCAATCCGACCGGCCCCATGCATGTCGGCCATTGCCGCGGCGCGGTTGTCGGCGACACGCTGGCCAACCTGCTCGGCTTTGCAGGCTTCGAGGTCGTGAAGGAATATTACATCAACGATGCGGGGTCGCAGATCGACGTGCTCGCCCGCTCCATCCTGCTGCGCTACCGCGAGGCGCTGGGCGAGGAGATCGGCGAGATCCCGTCCGGCCTTTATCCCGGCGATTACCTGAAGCCGGTCGGTCAGGCGCTGGTTGAGGAGTTTGGCCCCAGCCTGTTGAATCTGCCGGAAGATCGGTGGATGCCGATCGTCAAGGATCGGGCGATCGATGCCATGATGGCCATGATCAAGGACGATCTGGCCGCGCTCAATGTCCATCACGACGTGTTCTTCTCCGAGCGCAGCCTGCATGCCGACGGCGCCTCGCTGATCCGCACGGCGATCAACGACCTCACCTTCAAGGGCCATGTCTACAAGGGCACGCTGCCGCCGCCGAAGGGGCAATTGCCGGAGGACTGGGAAGACCGCGAGCAGACGCTCTTTCGCTCGACCGGGGAGGGCGACGATATCGACCGCCCGCTCATCAAGTCGGACGGGTCCTACACCTACTTCGCGGCCGACGTCGCCTATTTCAAGGACAAGTTCGACCGCAAGTTCGACGAGATGATCTATGTGCTCGGCGCCGATCACGGCGGCTATGTGAAGCGGCTCGAGGCGCTGGCGCGCGCCGTTTCCGGCGGCACGGCGAAGCTCACCGTTCTCCTCTGCCAGCTCGTCAAGCTGACCCGCAACGGCGAGCCGGTGAAGATGTCGAAACGCTCCGGCGATTTCATCACCCTGCGCGAGGTGGTGGATGAGGTCGGCCGTGATTCGGTCCGCTTCATGATGATCTACCGGAAGAATTCAGAACCGCTGGACTTCGATTTCGCCAAGGTGACCGAACAGTCGAAGGACAATCCGGTCTTCTACGTGCAATATGCCCATGCCCGCTGCGCCTCGATCTTCCGCCAGGCGAGGGAGGCTTTCCCGGAGCTCGATGTCGAAACTCTCGATTTCCCGTCGCTGATCGGCAGCGAGATCATTGATCCTAGCGAGTTGCAGCTGGTGGCCAAATTGGCCGAATATCCGCGAATCGTCGAGCTCGCGGCCCTTGCACAGGAGCCACACCGGATCGCATTCTACCTGTACGATCTGGCTAGTGCCTTCCATGCGCATTGGAACAAGGGCAAAGATTCTCCGGATTTGCGTTTTGTTAACGTTAAAAAACGAGAATTGACGCTTGCCAGGCTTGGACTGGTGAATGCGGTGGCTTCCGTCCTGAAGTCCGGCCTGTCGATCACAGGCACGGACGCTCCGGTGGAGATGCGCTGACAGTCACCATTTCCCCACAATGGACTGGCAGTTGCGGCCCGGTATTTGTGAGTGGAGCGAATGGCAGAGAAACAGTTTGCACGAAGCGAGACGATCGATCTCTCGACCTTCGCAGACGACGATCCGTTGAGCGAGCTGGCGCGGATCGTGACGCATGATCATCGCCCCGCTGTCGAGCAGTTGAAGGAGCTGGAGCGTCATCGTGAAGCGATGCGCTTCGATCCGGTCGTCGATCTCGAGGAAGAGCTCCTTCGCGAATTCGATGCCTATGATGCGCCGGTGGCTCCGCCTGTTGCCGTCGAGCCGGAACGCCGTGCTGCGGCGCCGGCGCCGCGCGCCGTCGAGCCGCGCTTTGCGGCCGAACCGAAATCCGAGGCTGCGGCACGCCGCGAGCCTCTCCCCGTCTTCGACCACGCCGAGCCGGAAATGGCGCCCGTGATGTCGAAAGCTCCGATCCAGCCTATCGCGTCGTATGACACGGCGTTCGATCTGGAACGTGAGCTCACTCTTTCCATGGAAGCAGAGGCGGACGCGCCCGTCGTCCCGGCACCGGTTGCCGCGGCACCCGTCGTCGCTCCGGCCATGCCGGCTCCGGTCGTCCCGGCCCCAGTTGTCTCGGCCTCGGTATCCGCACGGCCTGTGGCGCCCGCCGAGCCCGCGCGCCGCGCCGCCTATCCCTTCACGCCGAATTTCAGCCGTGCGACCCCGGTCGCCGGTGGCATGCAGGGGCAGGGCAGGACCTTCGCGACCCCGCTTCCGCAGGCCCCTGCAGCTCCGGTTGCGGTCGCGCCGGCTGTGGTCGCTCCTGCTGCCGTTGCTGCGCCGGTCGAGCCGAGCTTCGAGCCCGATTTCGATCTTGCCGCCTTCGAGCTCGATCTTGCCGAAGCGGCGATGGAGATCGAGGTTGCCCAGCCGGAACAGCCTGCCCGGGCGCCTGTTGCCGCCGCGCCTGCGCCGGTCTACCAGCCTGCCCCTTCGGCGCCGGTCGAGGACTTCTTCGAGGAACTGCCGGAGATCGAGCTGCCGTTCGACCCCTCGATGATTGCCGATGCCGATGACGCTCCGCCGGCGGCCGCGGATTTCGATGTTCCGCAATTGCCGGTGATCGAAGAAAGCCGGCCGGTCCTCGACCAGGGCGACTACGACCTCGATATCGATGCGGAAATGGCGCATCTCTTCGCGGACCAGCAGAGCGCCAAGACGCGCGCTGCCCCGGCTGCCCGCGCCGAGACCGCCGAGACGCTTTTTGCCGAGCCGGCTCGGCCGGCCGCCAGCGCCTATGCCGCTGCGCCGTCGTCCGCCTATGCGCAGCCGGCGCATCTGCAGGCAGCCGCTGCCCAGGCTGCGCCTGCCGCGCCCCGTGCGGCAATGCCGGGTTTCGGCGAGCCGGCGCGCGCGCCGCTGCCGGAGGTCGATGACTTCGAGCAGGTGATGAACGTGGACTTCCGCCGCTCCATGCGGCAGCGCCAGGAGGTTCTGGCCGATGGCGAAATCCCCGAGCCAAGGGCGCTCTATGCCCATGACGAACCGGCACGCAGCAGCCGTCGCCTGATCCTGATGGCAAGTGCGGCGATCGTCGTGCTGGTCGCCGGGGGTGCTGCCGCCTTCACCTATCTCAGCGGCGCCTCCACCCCGTTCTCCAGCGGCGAGCCCCAGGTCATCCTGGCCGACAAGTCGCCGACCAAGATGGTGCCGGTCGACAAGGGCGGCAAGACCGTGCCGAACCAGGACAAGGCCGTCTACGATCGCGTCGCCGGCGCGGCCCAGGAAAGCCCGGTTCAGGACACGCTGGTCTCCTCGACCGAAGAGCCCATCGATGTCGTCCAGCGGACGCTGACACCGGAAACCATGCCGCTGCAGCGTGGCGAGGAAGGCGACGACATGGCGATGGCGACGCCGATCGGCGAAGATGGCGACCGCCTGCTTCCCGAAGAGGGGGGCGTCTCGGTGGCCGAGGAAGATGCCAAGCCGGCTGTCGAGCCGCGCAAGGTTCGCACGATGATCGTCAAGCCGGATGGCACGCTGGTGGCCCGCGAGGAAATGGAAGGGCAGGACAGCTCTCCGCTGATCTCGACGGTCAAGACCACGGCGCTGAAGACGAGCGAGCCGGCAACCGACGTGACGACCGCAACGACCCGGCCGATCGCCGAGGCGAATGCGGAATCGCTCGGTGCGCTGGAAGCGGCGGCGAGCGCCACGGCGAAGGTCGCCAAGCCAGCTGTCTCGGTGCGCGAGCCCGTGCCTTCCGCCAAGCCCGTCGAAGTCGCCAAGGCCGCTCCGGCTGTCGTCGATACCTTCGCGACCCCGGCTTCCACGGCAAGCGACGCCGCGCCTTCCGAAGCGCCGGCAAGGGCGCTGCCTGCCGGCAGCTATGTCGTGCAGATCGCCTCGCTCCCCTCCGAAGCCGATGCCAAGGCTTCGTCCACCAAGATGGCCTCCAAGTTCGGCTCGGTGATCGGCGGCCGTGCGATGGACATCAAGAAGGCCGAGATCGCCGGCAAGGGCACCTATTACCGGGTGCGGGTGCAGGGTGGCTCGAAGGACGAGGCGAACGCGCTCTGCGCCAAGCTGAAGAGCGCCGGCGGCAGCTGCCTGGTCACCCGGTAGGGCGGCCGAACGGCACGAGAGATCGAGACGAGGCGCGGGGGCAGGCTCCGCGCCTCTTTTTTTGGTTGATAACCACCGGCTGCGGCCGGAGGTGGGCAGGGGTTCTGCTTCGCTTCCGCCGCCCAGCCGGTCTAGAGTGAGAGCATGAGCGAATCGAAATCCTTCATTTCCGGCTGCAAGGGCCTGACACTCACCACGGACGAGAAAGCCTTCTTTGCCGATGAGCGGCCCTGGGGCTTCATCCTGTTCGGCCGCAACATCGGCGAGGCGAACCAGATCAGCGACCTGGTGGCCAGCCTGCGCGACAGCATCGGCAATCCGAACGCTCCTGTCCTGATCGACCAGGAAGGCGGACGGGTGCAGCGCATCCGCCCGCCGATCGTCTCCGCCTATCCGAACGGCGCGGCGATCGGTGCCGTCTATGCCGCAGATGCGGAGAAGGGGCTGCGGGCGGCGTGGCTGATGTCGCGCCTTCATGCCTTCGACCTGACGCGCTTCGGCATTTCGATCGACTGCCTGCCGGTTCTGGATGTTTTGACAGAGGGGACGAGCGAGGCGATCGGCAATCGCGCCTATGGCCGCGACCCGCTGGCCGTGGCCGCACTCGGCGCCGCCGCCGCGCAGGGGCTGAAGGCCGGCGGCATGCTGCCGGTCATGAAGCACATGCCCGGCCACGGCCGCGCCGTCGTCGATTCGCACCACAAGCTGCCGGTGGTGGAGGCATCCTTCGAAGAGCTTGCCGTCAGCGATTTCGTCCCCTTCACCGCGATGAAGGACGAGGTGATGGGCATGTCCGCGCACATCGTCTTCACCGCCATCGATCCGGACCGCCCGGCCACCACCTCGCCGGTCGTCGTCGAGCAGGTGATCCGTGGCCATATGGGGTTCGACGGGCTGCTGATGTCCGACGACGTGTCCATGAATGCGCTGGCCGGCGACATGACGCAGCGTGCCCGTAACATCATGGATGCCGGGCTCGATCTGGTTCTCCATTGCCATGGCATCATGGACGAGATGATCGCCGTTGCAGGGGTGGTGCCGGAGCTTTCCGGCGACCGGTTGCGTCGCGCCGAGCGCGCCATGGCCGCCTTCACGCCGGCGGATGATGCCGACGAGATGGCACTGCGCGCCGAATTCGCGGAGATCTTCGCTAGTGCCTAAGGCTCGCGAGGTCGAACGCCGGTGATCGGCACGGGGACGGATGCGATCGGGCCGAACGAGGCGCCCTGGGAACCGCCGGACCGGGCGAGGGACGAAGACGCGCTGGTGGTCGACATCGCCGGCTTCGAAGGCCCGCTTGACCTGCTCCTCCACCTCGCCCGCAACCAGAAGGTCGATCTGGCGCGTATTTCGGTTCTGGCACTTGCCGAGCAGTATATTGCCTTCATCGAGCGCGCGCGGTCGATCCGCATCGAGCTGGCCGCCGACTATCTGGTGATGGCCGCCTGGCTCGCCTTCCTCAAGTCGCGCCTGCTCATTCCGCAGCAGGCCAAGGACGACGGCCCCTCGGGCGAGGAGATGGCCTCGGCGCTCGCCTTCCGCCTGAAGCGGCTGGAGGCGATGCGCGATGCGGCGACGCGGCTCGTCAACCGCAACCGGCTCGGGCGCGACATCTTCGCCCGCGGTGCTCCGGAGCATATCCCGGTCGAGCGACGCTCGGCCTTCGACGCGTCTCTTTACGACCTGCTCTCTGCCTATGCGCAGCTGCGCCAGCGCGAGGCGGTGATGCAGGTGACGATCGAAAAGCGGCAGGTCTGGTCGCTCGCCAATGCGCGGCTGATGCTGGCGCGGCTTATGGGAGACATGACCGACTGGACGGCGCTCGATCACTTCCTGCTGCGCTACATCGACGACCCGAAACAACGGGTGACCGCCATCGCCAGCGCCTTCGCCGCCTCTCTGGAGATGGTGCGCGAGGGGAGGCTGGAGATCCGCCAGGAGGAAGCCTTCGCACCGATCTTCCTGCGGCGCGGCGCGCGACCGCTGACACCGGCCGAGCTGGCCGCCCTCGAGGCCGCCGATGGCTGACGGAGAGCTTGAGGACCGCGAAGGCAGCGGGACCGGAGTTTCCGCCAGCATCCTCCGCGCAGGCGAGGCGGAGCGAATCGTCGAGGCGCTGGTCTTCGCCTCGGCCCAGCCCGTCAGTGAGGCCTTTCTCGCTCAGCGCCTGCCGCGCGACACGGATGTGCGGGCTGTCCTGCAGGCCTTGAAGACGCGCTACGCCGGACGCGGCGTCAACCTCGTGCAGGTCGCGGATCATTGGGCCTTTCGCACCGCCGCCGATCTCTCCTTCGCCCTGCAGACCGACGAGCAGGAGGTGCGCAAGCTGTCGCGTGCGGCCCTCGAGGTGCTGTCGATCATTGCCTATCACCAGCCGGTGACCCGGGCCGAGATCGAAGACATTCGCGGCGTGCAGACCTCGAAGGGGACGCTGGACGTGCTGATGGAGGCCGGCTGGGTGCGCTTCCGGGGGCGGCGGCGGACGCCGGGCCGCCCGGTTACCTTCGGCACCACGCGCGACTTTCTCGATCATTTCGGGCTGGAGGAACTGCGCGACCTGCCGGGTCTGGAGGAGCTCAAGGGTGCGGGTCTGCTGCAGGGGCGCATCCCGCCCAATTTCCACGTGCCGCTGCCCGGCAGCGAGGAGGATCTTGCAGAGGAGGAAGACCCGATCACCGCGCTCGACCTTGAAGAGCTTGGCCTGCTGCCGCCCTCCGGATCCGGGGAGGGATAGGGCGCGCGCTCACGATCCTCTGAAGGCGGAAGCATTGCGCGCTCTTCGCCTTTCCTTTAACCAACAATCATGTTTGCAATGGCCGGTCGGGCGACCGATATGAGAGCCAAGCATTTTCGAGGAGTTAAGACATGGGTTCCTTCAGCATCTGGCACTGGCTCATCGTTCTCGTGGTCGTGCTGCTGCTTTTCGGCCGCGGCAAGATTCCGGAGCTGATGGGGGATGTCGCCAAGGGCATCAAGAGCTTCAAGAAGGGCATGAGCGACGAGGACTCGACCGCTGAGACCAAGCCCTACGACCCCAAGGCAGGGTATGACGCCAAGGGTGTTCCGCTCGACTCGCGCACCGTCGAACACAAATCCGACGAAGTCCGCTGATCCCGTCGACACGACGCGCGATCGAAGCCCGTGTCTGCCTCTGTGCGGAGTTGCTGAACCATGCTTGACGTCGGCTGGACCGAACTGGTGGTCATCGCCATCGTCCTGATCATCGTGGTAGGTCCGAAAGACCTGCCGCCCATGCTGAGGACCTTTGGCCGGATGATGACGAAGATGCGCGGCATGGCCGCGGATTTCCGCCATCAGTTCGATGAAGCCCTGCGGGAGGCCGATCTCGACGACGTCCGCAAGACGATCAACGATGCGCGCAGCCTTAACCCGGCCAACACGCTGCGCGAGGCGATGAACCCGCTGCGGCAGATGGGGAACGAGATCAAGGCCGATCTCCAGCGCTCCACCCGGCCCGATACGCCGGTGATGACGCCGCAGCCGGGCGAAACGGCACCTGTCGCCGCGCCGGCGCCGATCGCGCCCGCCGAGCCGAGCCCGCCACTCTCCGCCGTGCCGCCGGCTGGCCCCCTTGCTACACCTGCTGCGCCTCTGGCAGCCGGCGAGGCCGCACCCGCTTCGGCAGCCAGCGCGGCTCCGCCGCTCCCCGCCTCTCCGGTCTCCCCGGTGACGAGCGCAGCCCTTCCTTCCGTTGAGCCCGCGCCTGTCGTGACGGTCGAGGACATTGCCAAGCCGAAGCGCAAGCCCCGCGCGAAGGCTGCGGCGGGAACGACGGTGCCGGAGGCGGAGACACCCGCGCCGCGCAAGCGGACGGCGAAGGCCGTCGCGGCGCTCGAAGGCGAGAAGCCGGTGCGCACCCGCAAGACGAAGACGGCTGCACCTGGCGGCGAGCCGACTGCCACACCCAAGACCGGAGACGAGGCATGAGCGGCGAGATCGAAGACCGGCCCCAGCCGCTGATCGAACATCTGATCGAACTGCGCACCCGACTGATGTGGGCGGTCGGCGCTTTCTTTCTGGCCTTCCTCGTCTGCTTCTTCTTTGCCAAGCAGATCTTCAACGTGCTGGTGCAGCCGTTCAAATGGGCAGTGTCCTGGGCGGGGCTCGATACAAGGGGCGTCGAGCTGATCTATACGGCGCCGCAGGAGTTCTTCTTCACCCAGATCAAGGTCGCGATGTTCGGCGCTCTGGTCATCGCCTTTCCGATGATCGCGACGCAGGTCTACAAGTTCGTCGCCCCGGGTCTCTACAAGAACGAGCGCGCCGCCTTCCTGCCCTTCCTCATCGCCTCGCCGCTGCTGTTCCTGCTCGGCGCCTGCCTCGTCTATTTCTTCTTCACGCCCATGGTCATGTGGTTCTTCCTGAACATGCAGCAGGAAGGCGGCGAGGGGCAGGTGGCGATCCAGCTTCTGCCGAAGGTCTCGGAATATCTGAGCCTGATCATGTCGCTGATCTTCGCCTTCGGGCTTGTCTTCCAGCTGCCGGTCGTCACGACGCTCCTCGCGCGCGTGGGCTTCGTCACCGGCGACCAGCTGGCGGCCAAGCGCAAATATGCGATCGTCATCTCCTTCATCGTTGCGGCGGTGCTGACCCCGCCGGATCCGGTCTCCCAGATCGGTCTTGCCGTGCCGGCCATCCTTCTCTACGAGATATCGATCTATACGGCCCGACTCATCGAGCGCCAGAGGGCGCGCGACACGGCCGCCCGGGCCTTGACCGAGCAGGACGACTGACGCCGCAGGCGCTGCCGTGCCCCCGGACAAGCCGGCGGGCAGGGCGGCGCATGATCGTCTCTCCGGGCCGAACGAGGCAGGTGTCGGGGCGGGCGCCGGCCTTCAGTCTTTTCCCGCCCCCAGACCGGACTTCGGAGTGGGACATGCTCGACATCAAATGGATCAGGGACAATCCGCAGGCGCTCGACGCTGCGCTCGCCAAGCGCCATGCGCCGCCGCAGGCCGAAGCCTTCCTCGCGCTCGACGAGAAGCGCCGCAGCCTCCTCCAGTCTCTCCAGGACATGCAGTCGCGCCGCAACAGCGCTTCCAAGGAGATCGGCGCGGCCATGGCGCGCCAGGATGGCGCGCTGGCCGAGCAGCTGAAAGCCGAGGTCGCGACGCTGAAGACCACGATGCCGGCGCTGGAGGAAGAGAGCCGGCAGGTCGAGGCCGCTTTGAACGACATGCTCTCCCGCGTGCCGAACATTCCCTATGACGACGTGCCGGTCGGCGAGGATGAGCATGGCAACGTCGTCGCCCGCACCGTCGGCGCCAAACCCGGCTGGAACCACGCGGCCCGCGAGCATTACGAGATCGGCGAGGCCCTTGGGCTGATGGATTTCGAACGGGCGGCCAAGCTATCCGGCGCGCGGTTCACGGTTCTGACCGGACACCTCGCCCGGCTCGAACGGGCGCTCGGCCAGTTCATGCTGGACCTGCACACCGGCGAGCACGGCTACACGGAAGTCTCGTCGCCGCTGATGGTGCGCGACGATGCCATGTATGGCACGGGGCAGCTGCCCAAATTTGCCGAAGACCTGTTCCGCACGACCGATGGCCGCTGGCTGATCCCGACGGCGGAGGTGACGCTGACGAACCTTGTGCGGGACGAGATCCTGGAGCAGGAGAAACTGCCGCTGCGCTTCACCGCGCTGACCCCCTCCTTCCGCTCCGAAGCCGGCTCGGCCGGGCGCGACACGCGGGGCATGCTGCGCCAGCATCAGTTCTGGAAGTGCGAGCTCGTCTCGATCACCGACGCAGACAGCGCCGTCGAGGAGCATGAGCGGATGACCGCCTGCGCCGAGGAGGTGCTGAAGCGCCTCGGCCTGCATTACCGCGTCATGACGCTTTGCACCGGCGACATGGGGTTCGGCGCGCGCAAGACCTACGACCTCGAGGTCTGGCTTCCCGGCCAGGATACCTATCGCGAAATCTCCTCCTGCTCGGTCTGCGGCGATTTCCAGGCCCGGCGCATGAACGCGCGCTACCGCGCCCGCGACGAGAAGGCGCTCAAGTTCGTTCACACGCTGAACGGCTCCGGCACAGCCGTCGGTCGCTGCCTCATCGCGGTCATGGAAAATTATCTCAACGAGGATGGCTCCGTGACCGTGCCGGACGCGCTGCTGCCTTATATGGGTGGCGTAACGCGGATCGAGAAAGCGGCCTGATCACGACGGCCAGAGAGGCAGACGGACTTCATGCGCATTTTGCTGACCAATGACGACGGGATCCACGCCGAGGGCCTGCAGGTGCTGGAGCGGATTGCCCGGACGCTGACTGACGACGTTTGGGTGGTGGCGCCGGAGACGGATCAGAGCGGTCTTGCCCATTCGCTGACCTTGTCCGAGCCGCTGCGCCTGCGCCAGATCTCCGAGAAGCATTTTGCCTTGCGCGGCACGCCAACCGACTGCGTGATCATGGCAATCCGCAAGGTGCTGGGCGGCAAGCCCGATCTGATCCTCTCCGGGGTCAATATGGGCGCCAACATGGCCGATGACGTTACCTATTCCGGCACGATCGCCGGCGCCATCGAAGGCACGCTGCAAGGCGTGCGGTCCATGGCGCTCAGCCAAGCCTACAAGCACGGCACGGACCGCATTGCCCCCTGGGCGGTGGCCGAGACGCATGCGCCGGCGCTGATCCGCAGGCTGATGACGGTTGAGCTTCCCGCCTTCACCTTCCTCAACCTGAACTTCCCCAACTGCGCGCCCGATGCCGTCGTCGCGACAGAGGTGACCGAACAGGGCAAGCTCGATTTCGGCATGGTCGTCGACGAACGGACGGATGGGCGTGGCTACCCCTATTACTGGCTGCGCTTCGGCGACCGGTTGGGCGAGTTCCGGGAAGGAACGGACATCCACGCGGTGCGCGAGAACCGGATTTCCGTGACGCCGCTGAAGCTCGACCTGACCGATCATTCGGTTCTCGACACGCTGACCGACGCTCTTGCCGGAGACCGTGCATGATCGCACGTGCCATGGAGCAGGAAGGGTTTGCGAAGCTGGTCCTGCGGCTGCGTGCGGAAGGCATTACCGCCAAAGGCCTGCTCAACGCAGTCGAGGAAACGCCTCGCACCGCGTTCGCGCCAGCGCTCTATCAGGCCGAAGCGCTGAGCCCGCGTCTGGTGCCGATCGACTGCGGCGCGTTCATGGAGGGCTATGATTACGCCGTCCGGGTCATCCATCACCTGGGCGTCAAGGCCGGCCAGCGCATTCTGGAGGTCGGCACGGGAACGGGCTTTACGGCGGCGGTGATGGGGCGCATCGCCGAGCGTGTCTTGACGCTGGAGCGCTATCGCACGCTGGTGACCGGGGCGCAGGCCAATCTGGAAAAGGTCGGTTTGCGCAATGTCGTCGTCCGACAGGCCGACGGCGCGGCCGGTCTGCAGGGGGAGGGGACCTTCGATCGTATTCTCGTCACTTGCGCCTTCGAAAGCCTTCCGCGCATCTTCGCCGACCATCTGGTCTCGGGCGGCGTCCTGATGGTGCCGATCATGGCGAGCGAAACCGAATGCCGGATGGTGCGCCTGACCCGCACCGGCAGCCGCTTCGACCGCGAAGACCTGTTCGACGCGCCCTACCTGCCGATCGTCCCGAAGATGGCTGCGTTCCTGTAACGGGACAGCCAAGGGCTGCGCCCCACGCTTCGTTCACCCAAAAGCCTCACGCAAGCTCGCGTCGCTAGACCTGTTCAAGAGGGTCCTGTTAGACTGGCGTCGGAGGATCGGATTGACGCTGGGCGCGGCGGACCGCGCAAGGAGCGGACGATGCAGATTCCAGGCAAGCTTACGGTGACTCCGACGGCAGGCGACGGTCGCGGTGGCTACGGCCAGCGGCAGGATGCGCCGGCACCGAGTGCGGCGCCTCAAGTGACCGAGGCGACGCCTTCGTCTGCGCCCGGGCTTTATGATCCCGCCTCCCGCGTTGCGCTTTCGGCCGAAACCCTGCTGTTCCTCAGTCGCGTTGCGCGCGAGCGCGAGAAATATCCGCCGTTGACCCGCGCCGAATGGAACAACGAGCTCTCTCCGGAGCTTGCCGCCCGCGAACATGCCGCTTTCGGCCGATTCACCGAGCTTGGCGACGGCCGCGCCTATTACCGCGCCTTCATCGATTATTTCGACGCGCTCCGCCCCGAGGACCAGCACAGCCTGCGCTATCTCGGCACGCGCGAGGCCGCTGTGGCGGGGCTGCGCTCGCTCGAATACGAGGATGAAGCCGGTCTGGAGCCAACGGATTTCCAGACGCTTGTCAGCGTGCTGCTCGATGCCGACAAGGCGGACCTCGCACGCGCCGTCGCCAGCGAATCGCAGCCTCTGGTCAAGGGCGACATGTTCGGCTGGGAGACCCAATCCTTCTCCTACGAAACCGAGCGCGACAGCACTGTCAGGAGTTCCGAGATCGAGCGGTTCTACCGCGAAAGCTTCTGATCTGCCTGTGCTTTTTCCGTGCCTTCCAGATGATGGAATGGCACCGGAGACGAAACTCGGGGCTTCCCCTTAACCGGCCGGTAACTTTAATACGCTTTAATAAACCTACATCGGGGCAGGGTTCCAGGTAGGTAGGCGTCATGCGAGTAAGAGTTTCGTCGAGTGTCGGTCGGTCGGCAGTTCGTGTTCTGGCAGCGGTTCTTCTGGCCAGTGTTGCCACAGGGTGCAGTTCCGACTCCACGCGCTTCGGCGGTCTGTTTTCCCGCGGAGACAGTCTGACCACGAGTTCGGTGCAGCCGGCCGGCCAGCCGGTTCCGCGCGGCGATGTTGCCGGTGCGGGCATGGCGCCGATGGATTCCGGTCGCTCCTCGGCCAGTGCCCAGCCTTTCCCGGATCCCGTTTCCGCCGCCCCCGTTTCCCGCGCCCGCGTTGCCTCCACGCCGATGAGCGTCCAGCGCAGCGGACTTGCGGAGCCTTCCGTCGCCAGCGAAACCGCCATGCGCGAACCGGCCCTGCGCCCGGCAGCGCAGGCTCTCCCGTCCGCCGCCGCCAAGACGCCGGCTCTCGCCGCACCGGACATGACCAAGACCGCCTCGACCCCGTCCAAGGCCGGCTGGTCCACCGCCAATGCGCCCGCCGTCCTTCTGCGCCAGGGCGATACGATCGCCACGCTGGCCAATCGGTTTGGCGTTCCGGAGAAGGAAATTCTGCGGGCCAACGGTCTGAAGCGCGCCTCCGACGCCGAAGTCGGTCAGCGCATCCTCATCCCGACCTATGGCGTTGCCAGCAGCGCCGCCAAGCAATCGGCCTCGGATGCCGCGACGCGGCTCGATGTCGACAAGCAGAAGAACACGCCGGTGCTTCCCGAAAACCGCGATGTCGCGATCCTGCCGACCCAGGCGCAGTCGCGTGACAAGGGCAAGGGCAATGCCGACCTCAACACCGGCCGCCTGGCCTCGAACGGCGAAGGCGGCGGCGCGGGCACCTACATCGTCAAGTCCGGCGACTCGCTGAACCGCATCGCCAAGGCCAACAACGTCTCCGTCGAGGCGCTGCGCCAGGCGAACGGCCTGACCAGCGGCGCAATCCGCGTCGGCCAGACGCTGACCCTGCCGAAGGCGGGCGCAGCGGACCCGATGACGACGGCCTCGCTGCCCGCCAAGGCCCCCGCCGTTGCCCCCGCAGCCCAGCCGGCCGCGGTCAAGGCCGAACCTGTAAAGGCTGCAGCGCCGGCCGCTGCTGCCGCCGAGCCTGTCGCCAAGCAGTCCGTCACCGAAGTCGCCTCGCGCGACGATGGCTCCGACGAAGCGCCGAAGGGCACGGGCATCAGCAAATATCGCTGGCCGGTGCGCGGCGCGGTCATCGCCGGCTATGGCGCCAATGTCGAAGGCAGCCGCAATGACGGCATCAACATTTCCGTCCCGGAAGGCACGCCGATCAAGGCTGCCGAAAACGGCGTCGTCATCTATTCGGGCTCCAGCCTGAAGGAGCTCGGCAATGCCGTTCTCGTCCGCCACGACGACGGCACCGTCACGGTTTATGGCAATGCATCGGAACTGATGGTGCAGCGCGGCCAGAAGATCCAGCGCGGCCAGACGCTCGCCGCCTCCGGCATGAGCGGTCGCGCCAGCCAGCCCCAGGTGCATTTCGAAGTGCGCAAGAACGCCACTGCAGTCAACCCGGCCACCTTCCTCGAATAGGTCTTGCGTCCCTGGATGGCCGAGCGCTCCCTTCTTCCAGGAAGGGAGCGCTTCGCGTTTTCGTGCGTTCAGCCAAGCTCGATGCGCTGGCGCAGGCGGCCGGCGAGGTCCTGGATGAATTGCCAGGCGACGCGGCCGGAGCGCGCACCGCGCGTCGTGCTCCATTCCAGCGCTTCGGCATGTAGCTGATCCGGCGAAACCGCCAGCTGGAAATGGGCGGCATAGGCATCGATCATCGCCAGGTAGTCCTCCTGGCTGCATTTGTGGAAGCCGAGCCAGAGCCCGAACCGGTCGGAAAGCGAGACC
This sequence comes from Rhizobium sp. CC-YZS058, assembly GCF_034720595.1. Lineage (NCBI taxonomy): Bacteria > Pseudomonadati > Pseudomonadota > Alphaproteobacteria > Hyphomicrobiales > Rhizobiaceae > Rhizobium > Rhizobium sp. CC-YZS058. The sequence goes on from NZ_JAYESJ010000001.1 coordinate 1,822,052, forward strand.
TTTTCCTCGACCGCTTCGGCCGGGTTGATCGCCGTGGAGCGCTCGTTCTCGATCATGTCTCGCGGCAAGAGATGGCGGCGGTTGGAGGTGGCATAGAGGAGTACGTTGCCGGGCCGCCCCTCGACGCCACCATCGAGCACGGCCTTCAAGGACTTGTAGGACGTGTCGTCATGGTCGAAGGAGAGATCGTCGCAGAACACGATAACCGGTGCTGGGGCGGCTTTGAGGACCTCCATGAGAGCGGGGAGGCTGGCGATATCCTCGCGGTGGACCTCGACCAGCTTCATCGCCACGCCTGTTGCCTCGATGACCGCTGCATGCACGGCCTTGACCAGCGACGACTTGCCCATGCCGCGCGCGCCCCAGAGCAGCACATTGTTGGCCGGGTAGCCTTCCGCAAAGCGTAGCGTGTTGTCGAGCAGGATATCGCGCACGTGGTCGACGCCCTGGATCAGAGACAGGGCGACGCGGTTCGGGCGCGGTACGGGCTGGAGATAGGATTCATGCGGTGCCCAGACAAAGCAGGGCGCGGCACTCCAGTCGGTGTCCCGCGGCGGCGGGCCGGCCATGCGCTCCAGCGCGCTTGCGAGCCGGCGCACCTCGGCGATCAGCGTGTCGAGCCTCGCGGACATCTTGTCTCTCCTGCCTGTCTTGAGGGTGGGTTCGGCCTTGCGAACGCGGCTCGCTCTATCACGAGGTGGTGAAAGCGCCAACCGCGGGGCTTACAAGACGGGACAACCAGCGTCTCGGGGCCGGGTGGCGGTTGCAATCGCAAGGCCCGACCTTATAGTGCGGCGGTCCCGAAGGCGGGCGGCCAGAACGGCCCTTTTTGCCCGCAGACCCAGTTTCAAGGAGTGATCGATGATCTTTACGGAAGCCTTCGCACAGACGGCGACCCCCACCGGCGCCGGCAGCGTGGATATCCTGATGTCCATCCTGCCCTTCCTGCTGATCTTCGTCGTCATGTACTTCCTGATCATCCGGCCGCAGCGCGCCGCCCTGAAGCGCCGTGAGGAACTGCTGCGCAACATTCGCCGCGGCGACCAGGTCATCGTCGCCGGCATTGTCGGCAAGGTCACCAAGGTGATCGACGACAACGAGCTGGAAGTGGAAGTGACCGACGGCGTGAAGATCCGCGTCGTGCGCTCGGGCGTGACGGAAGTGCGCGTCAAGGGCGAGCCGGTCAAGGAATAAGGCTTTCCGAAGCTTAGCCGCCGCGTTACATTCAAAGGCCCGCGCACACCCCGTGCCGCGGGCCTTTTCGCATCTGCTCTTTCCTGTCCGATCTGTGCTAAGGGGTCGGACGCAAACGATTTCTCACTGATTCTGCGCGGCTGCCGCGCCAGGGATCGGCCAAGGACACCGCCAGGAGCGTCATGCCGCAGACCTCACGCTTCGGAACCGTCTTCATCTGGCTGATCGTCGTGGCCAGCATCCTGGCCGCCTTGCCCAACCTCCTGCCGCGTAGCGTCCTCGACCGGGTTCCGGACTGGCTGCCGCATCGCCAGGTGTCGCTCGGGCTCGACCTATCTGGCGGGTCGCGCATCGTGCTCGCCATCGACCGCGCGGAGATCACGCGCCAACGCCTGCAGGCCGCCGTCGATGCGGTCGCCGCACGGCTGCGCAGCGCGAATATCGCCTTTGCCAATCTGAGCGGAAGCGGCGATCGGCTGACCCTGACGCTGCGCGATCCAAGCCAGCGAGAGGCCGCCGGCCAAGCGCTTGCACCGCTGGCCGGCGCTGCGGACCGCGGCGGCGACGGGGCCGGCCGTGAGCTCGTTCTGGCTGACGGGGAGGGCGGCACCCTGACTGTCACGCTGACGCGGGACGGGATCGATAGCCGGCTTGCGGAGGCCGCCGCGGCCAGCATCGAGGTGCTTGACCGCCGTCTGACCGAGCTCGGCGTGGCCAATCCGCGCATTTCCCGGCAGGGCGGCAACCGGATCGTCGTGCAGGTGCCGGGGCTCTACGATCCCGAACAGCTGAAAACCGTGCTCGGCCAGGCCGGCGATGTCTCCTACCGCATCATCGACACCTCGATCCCCTCCAGCCAACTGATCGGGGCGCAGCCTCCAGCGGGCTCGGAGGTGCTCTATTCGGCCGAGGATCCGCCGGTGGCCGTTCTCGTTCGCCGCGTACCGATCGTGTCCAGCCATGATGTGGTGAATGCCGAAGCCGTAGACGACGAATTGAGCGGCACGCCCGCCGTCGACCTGACTTTCACGCCTGATGCGGCGCGGCGTTTTGCCGAAGCGACCCGCAGCGCGGTCGGAAGCCAGCTCGCGCTCGTTCTCGACAATGCCGTGATCGGCCTGCAGCCGGTAACGGCGCCGGTGACCGACGGGCGCATGCGGCTGATGGCCGAGATGACGCCGGAAGGGGCGCAGGATCTGGCTCTGGTGCTCCGGGCCGGGGCGCTGCCTGCACAATTGACCGTGGCGGAGGAGCGGACCTCGGGCGTCGGCCGTGGACAGGATGCGATCCGCGCCATGGTGATTGCCGGCGGGGTCAGCACCATCGTCATCGTTGCCTTCATGATCGCCTTCTACGGAAGCTTCGGCACGATCGCGAGCATCGCGGTCGTGGTCAATGTCATCATGATGATCGCCGTTTTGAGCCTTAGCGGGCTTCCCCTGACATTGCCCGGCATTGCCGGCATCGTGTTGACGATCGGAATGGCGGTCGACAGCAACGTGCTGGTCTACGAGCGCGTGCGCGAGGAGGGCCAGGCCGGCCGCACGGTCTATGATGCGGTGCGCAGCGGCTTCTCGCGCGCCTTCGGCGCCATCGTCGATGCCAATATCACGACGCTGATTGCCGCAATCATTCTCCTTTATCTCGGCTCCGGCGCGATCCGCGGCTTTGCGGTCACGCTCGCCATCGGCATCGTGACCACGCTTTTCACCTCGTTCACGCTGACGCGCGTGATGCTGGATGCCTGGCTGCGCAAGCGGGCCCGCAGCCGGCTGCCGCGCAGCATCCGCACCGGCCTGTTCGACACGCTCGGCATCCGCTTCATGGCGGTGCGCAACATCGTCTTCGCGGTGACGGCCGTGCTGTCGCTCGGATCCATGCTCGCCTTCGGCATGATCGGCATGAACCTCGGCATCGATTTCTCCGGCGGCTCCGTGCTGGAGCTGCGCGCGCGCGAGGGCAATGCCGACCTCGCCGATATCCGCAGCCGGCTTGGCGAGTTGAACCTCGGCACCGTTTCCGCCGATCGCGGACAGACGGCGCGGGATGCGGTGGTGCGGGTTCAGTCGCGCCAGGGCGGGGAGAATGCCGAGCAGACGGCCGTGCTGCTCATACGCGGCGAACTGGAGGATGACTATGAGTTCCGGCGCGTCGAAGTGGTCGGACCGACGATCTCGGCCGCGCTGGCCCGCGCCGCCACGCTCGGCATCGCCGTCTCGCTTCTGTCGATCCTCGTCTATCTCTGGGTCAGGTTCGAATGGCAATTCGCTGCCGGAGCGATCATCGCGACGCTTCACGACGTGCTGATCGTCATCGGTCTCTTCGTGCTGACGGGGCTGGAGTTCAATCTGGCGAGCGTTGCCGCACTGCTCACCGTCGTCGGCTATTCGCTGAACGATACGGTGATCATCTATGACCGCATCCGGGAAAATTTGAAGAAGTTCCCGCGGATGCCGCTGCCGATCCTGCTCGACACGTCGATCAATCAGACCCTGTCCCGCACGATTCTGACCGGCGCCACGACCATTCTTTCTCTCGCAGCGCTCGCGGCTTTCGGCAGTGACGTGATCCGTCCCTTCGCGACCGTTTTGATGTTCGGTATTGCCGTGGCGACCTTCTCCTCCATCTACGTTGCCGGACCGATCCTCATTCTCTTCCGGCTGCGCCGTCCCGACCGGGTTGCCGTTCCCCTCAAGGATACAGCCTGATGCGCCGACCGATCGAAGTTCGCAACGCCCACTTTCCCGGTCGGGCACCGATCGACAGCTATGGCAATGGCGGCTTCCGCTTCGCCGGCATGTCGCACCGCGGCTCCCTGCTGCTTCTCCCCTCGGGCATTTATGGATGGGATGTCGAAAGCGGCGATGTGCTGACGCGCGATGTCTTTGCCCGCGTGCTCGAGGAAGCCGAGGCGCTCGATACGCTTCTGGTCGGCACGGGCCTCGATATTCGCCCGCTTCCGGCGCCGCTGAAGAGCGCGTTTCGCGAGCATGGGCTGGCTTCCGATCCGATGAGCACCGGCGCGGCCATTCGCACCTACAACATCATGCTGGCCGAGGAGCGCCGCGTCGCGGCAGCCCTGATCGCGGTCTGATGCCTGCATCTTTCGGGCACAGGCTGAGTTCGTCTCCGATCGCCATTCCCGCACCAATTTTTACAGCCGGGCCTTCGCAGAGATGACCGACCAGACCGCTTCCGCCTCCTCATCAACGCCAGTGCTCGATCCATGCCTCGCCGCGCTGCGCGATCATGACCGGGACCGCTATCTCGCCTGCCTGCTGGCGCCGCAGGAGAAGCGGCCGGCGCTTGCGGCGCTCTATGCCTTCAATGCCGAGATCGCGCGGGTCCGCGAACTGGTGCATGAGCCTTTGCCAGGCGAAATCCGTCTGCAATGGTGGCGGGACGTGCTGGAACAGGGCGGCGGTTCCGGCAGCGAGGGCCACCCGGTCGCAACAGCGCTTCTCGACACGATCCGCACCTGGCATCTCCCGGTCGGCGTGCTGACCGACATGATCGACGCCCGCATTTTCGATCTCTACGACGATCCGATGGAAAGCCGCACCGCGCTGGAGGGCTATGCCGGCGAAACGGCGTCCGCGCTCATCCAGCTTTCCTGCCTCATTCTCGACCCCGAGGGCGCGCGCGCCAGTTCCGATGCGGCCGGCCACGCCGGCGTGGCGCAGACCGTCGCCGGTCTCTTGATGCTGGCGCCGATTCACCGCCAGCGCGGGCAGCTCTATCTGCCGGCGGATCTGCTGACGGCAACCGGGACCAGCCGGGAGATGGTGCTGGACGGGCGCGACAAGGCGGCGATCGGCCGCGCGGTCTCCGCCTTCGTCGGGCTCGGCCGAGAGCATTTGTCGAAGGCGCGTGCGACGGCACAGCGCATCAGCCGCGCCAATCGGCCGGCCTATGCCACCGTCGCGCTTGCCGACCCGGTCTTCCGCCGGGCCGAGGCGGCAGGGGCCGATCTCTTCGACGCGCCGATCGCGCCAGCGCAATGGCGACGTCAGTGGTGGATGTGGCGCGCGGCGCGGACCGGACGGTGGTAGAGGGAAATGTCAGTCCGCCCCGACGCCTCCGGGCAAGCTTGCCATGCGAAAAGCCATGCGGGCGGAGCCTGATAGTCAGCGCGTCATCTACGCGGCGACTGGATTGGCACTGTGACGATCAGGCTGGCGGACCCTGCGGCCCGGAACGGGAGTGAAGGATGATTTCCTGGGTGATACTGGCTGCGGCTCTGGTGGCTGCAGCGGCGTTTTTCCAGCGGATGAAGATGCGCACGGAAGCCGAAGCCGCGGCACCTGACGAGGGGCAGGCCATTCTCGACTTCAACCGCGCCTTTCCCGACGAGCCGATCCGCGCCATCCATGCCACGGTCGATGGCTCTGCCTATGTCGTGCGTCTTCATGACGGCAAGGCGGGGATGATGCTGAGCCAGGGCGCGCATTTCATCTGCCACCTGATGGATCCGGGTCGTGTCCAGGCCACACCGGCCAGTGCCGCCGATTCGGTGACCCTGCACTTCCTCGACCATCCGCGCTTCGACGGCACCTATCGCTTCGAGAGCCCGGCCGTCGCCGCCGAAATCGCACTGTGGATCCTGGGCAGCTTCACGCCGTCGTCGTCGCCCTCTACGCCGATCGGGGCAGTCTGACCGGGCCTTCGAGCCAGGCGGCGCAATCGGCCAGGGCGCGCGCTGCTGTAAGCTGCTTCTTGACGATCGCCTTTTCCTTGCCGCGAAACCGCTTGACGCCCTCGGGCTTGGTGATGGCCCCGGGCTCCAGCGGCGGGAACAGTCCGAAATTGACGTTCATCGGCTGGAATGAGGATTTCCCGACTTCGTCCTCGGCGGTCAGATGTCCGCCGGTGATGTGGCCGAGCAGGGCCCCGAAGGCCGTTGTCGCCGGCGGGAGGACGGGGGTTTCGCCGCGATGCTCGGCACTGGCGAACCGACCGGCAAGCAGGCCGATGCTCGCACTTTCCACATAGCCTTCGCAGCCGGTGATCTGGCCGGCAAAGCGCAGTGACGGTCGGGATTTCAGACGCAGCGACCCGTCGAGCAGGATCGGCGAGTTGATGTAGGTGTTGCGATGCAGCCCGCCGAGCCGTGCGAATTCCGCCTGTTCGAGACCGGGAATCAGGCGGAATACTTCCGCCTGTGCGCCGTATTTCAACTTCGTCTGGAACCCGACCATGTTGTAAAGCGTGCCGAGCGCATTGTCCTGGCGCAGCTGGACGACGGCATAGGGCTTCACATCCGGGCGGTGCGCATTGGTCAGCCCCATCGGCTTCATCGGGCCGTGGCGCAGGGTTTCGCGGCCTCGCTCCGCCATGACCTCGATCGGCAGGCAGCCATCGAAATAGGGCGTGCCTTCCCATTCCTTGAATCCGGTGCGATCGCCTGCCACCAGCGCGTCGATGAAGGCGTTGTATTGGGCCTCGTCCATCGGGCAGTTGATGTAGTCGCGTCCTGTGCCGCCCGGCCCGACCTTGTCGTAGCGCGACTGGAACCAGCAGATATCCATGTCGATCGTTTCGGTGTGGACGATCGGGGCAATGGCATCGAAGAAGGCCAGCGCATCCGCACCGGTCTCCGCCTGGATGGCGGCGGCGAGGGCCGGCGCGGTCAAGGGACCCGTCGCGACGATCGAAAGACCCCAGTCCTGCGGCGGCAGACCCTGAACCTCTCCGCGTTCCAGGCGGATCAGCGGGTGGCTGGCAATCGCCTTCGTGACTGCGGCGGAGAAGCCCTCCCGGTCCACCGCCAGAGCGCCGCCGGCGGGGACCTGGTTGCGATCGGCGCAGGCCATGATCAGCGATCCCGCCAGCCGCATTTCCGCATGCAGAACGCCGACGGCATTGCTGGTTGCGTCATCCGAGCGGAAGGAGTTGGAGCAGACGAGCTCGGCGAGATGATCGGTCTTGTGCGCTTCCGTTGGCCGCAGGCCGCGCATTTCGTGCAGGATCACGGGAATGCCGGCTTCGGCGATCTGCCAGGCAGCCTCGCTGCCGGCCAGGCCGCCGCCGATGACATGAATGGGGGGGAGGGAAGAAGCGTTTGTCATCGCGCGGATATAGTCGATGGCGGCGGAAGACGCAAAGGCTCACGCATCATGCCCGGAATCAGTCCTTCACGACCTGCGCCTTTCCTGTATATTTGTGATGCCTCATGGAAGGAGTCGGGCCCTGTGCTGGAAGCAACGATGAAGCGGACGCAGGCTTGGCCCTTGCGGTCGGCCAGGATCAAGGTCGGCTGTGCTGTGTTGTCAGTCGTGCTCCTGATGACGACTGCGTCGGTGGTGATGCTGCTGCCGAGCGAATGTCTGGAGGTTCCGGTTCCTTCGATGGGCGGAACCCTATCGCTCAGGCGCTGGTCGGGGCCAGGCGGCGTCGGCATGTTCGATATGCTGGTCCGCGATCAGTTCGGGACGAGCCAGTCTGGGCCGCTGTTCTCGGAAAGCTGGCCGGAGCCGCGCTTCAATCTCTACCGGGTCGATGCGATCACCCTGGCGGTTGTTGCCGGCGGTGGGACTCTGCGTCTGATCCGCCAGGCGGCCGGCGAACCGCCGAGCTTCCTCACGCCAACGAGCGAGGAGCTTCTCCAGTCCTCGTCCTGGCGGTACCTCGGCGCGATGGTGCGTGGCCCGCAAGGCGCGTTCCGCTTCTATTTACCGGACGAGATCGAGGAGTGCATTCCCTTCATGCAGTCCATCCCGCTTCCGGTTCGCCGTGGCGCGCAACAGCCGCGCGGATGCCCGTCCGTCCCCGATACCGCGCTCCCATCGGAAGGTGCATAGCCGCAGACATGGAAAACCCGGCTGCGATGAGCCGGGTTTCCGTTTTCTCGTCTCCGTCCGCCGGGCTGTGCCCGGAGCGTCTCAGCGCTTCGGGACGGGAACGTAGTCGCGCTTCGGTTCGCCGATATAGAGCTGGCGCGGACGGCCGATGCGCTGTTCCGGATCCTCGATCATCTCGTTCCACTGTGCGATCCAGCCGACGGTGCGGGCCAGCGCGAAGAGGACGGTGAACATGGTGGTGGGGAAGCCGAGCGCCTTCAGCGTGATACCCGAATAGAAGTCGATGTTCGGGTACAGCTTCTTCTCGATGAAGTAGCTGTCGGTCAGCGCGATCCGCTCCAGTTCCATCGCAACTTCGAGCAGCGGATCGTCCTTGTGGCCGAGTTCCGCCAGAACTTCGTGCGTGGTCTTCTGCATGATCTTGGCGCGCGGATCGTAGTTCTTGTAGACCCGGTGACCGAAGCCCATCAGGCGGAACGGATCGTTCTTGTCCTTGGCGCGTGCCACATATTCCGGGATGCGATCGACCGTGCCGATTTCGGCGAGCATGTTGAGCGCGGCTTCGTTGGCGCCGCCATGAGCCGGACCCCAGAGGCAGGCGATGCCGGCGGCGATGCAGGCGAAGGGATTGGCGCCCGACGAGCCGGCGAGGCGGACGGTCGAGGTGGAAGCGTTCTGCTCGTGATCGGCATGCAGGATGAAGATGCGGTCCATGGCGCGGGCCAGAACCGGATTGACGACATATTCCTCGCACGGCACGGCAAAGCACATGCGCAGGAAGTTGGACGCGTAATCGAGATCGTTCTTCGGATACACGAAGGGTTGGCCGACATGATACTTGTAGGCCATGGCTGCCAGGGTCGGCATCTTGGCGATCATGCGCAGGCTGGCCACCATCCGCTGGTGCGGATCGGTGATGTCGGTCGAGTCATGGTAGAAGGCCGACAGCGCGCCGACGCAACCGCACATGACGGCCATGGGGTGGGCGTCGCGGCGGAAGCCGGTGAAGAAGCGGCTCATCTGCTCGTGCACCATGGTGTGGTGCGTCACGCGATGGTCGAAATCCTTCTTCTGCGCAGCGGTCGGGAGTTCGCCATAGAGGAGGAGGTAGCAGACCTCGAGGAAGTCGCCCTGCTCGGCCAGCTGCTCGATCGGGTAGCCGCGATGCAGGAGAACGCCTTCATCGCCATCGATATAGGTGATCTTGGATTCGCAGGATGCGGTCGAGGTGAAGCCGGGGTCGTAGGTGAAACAGCCGGTCTGCTTGTAGAGCGTGCCGATATCGACGACATCCGGCCCGATCGAACCGGATCGCACCGGCACGTCGACGGACTTTTCATTGACCGTTACCGTTGCACTTTTATCTGCCATGAGGCGATCCTCCGTTTGCGGCGAGCGGCACAGAACTGTGCCAAAATTGGTACCGTCTATCTTGTGCTACCGTATTTGCCCAAGACTGCCAAGCTGAACGAAAGGCAGATGCTGCAGCGCACAGCGGCAGGGCGAGTATGACGAGCAGACCTTAATTCTTCAGTAAAAGCAAGAACCTGTCCGCTATGCACCGCGACAGCGACGCGAAGCGCGTCGCGATTGCCTAATTACTGGGCAGCCCCGACGAATTGTAGGGTCGTCTAATTTTTGTCACAGTTGCGCCTCGTTCGGCAGGTCGGAGCGGATGGGGCGGGATAAGCCGCAAACAGGGGTGCACGGAAGGCCGCTCGTGAGCACGCTCGGCGAGCGCGCAGCCTTGCGCGAGGGGGAGGAGCCGCGGGCGGAGGCGGTCATTCCACCCCCTTTGTTGCGTGGCGATCCGGCTGCGGCCGCAAGACCTAGAGGTCGGCCCGGCGTGGCCCTTCCCGCCCTCCGGCGGTCGATCCCGCAGTGGATGGCCGAGGAGCGCGCCTTCGGTCATCTCTTTCTCCTCCTGCCGGTGGCGATGGGGCTGGGGGCTCTCCTCTGGTTCCAGATGCCCAGACCCCCTCATTTTGCATTTCTTGCAGTGCTGACATGCATTTTTGCCGTAGCGGCATGTCGCGTTCGCCATGCCGGCGGGCTGGGACCATGCGTGATCGCCCTCGCTTCGGCTGGTCTGTTCGGCATGATGGCGGCGGCGGTCGAGACCGGCCGTGCCGACACGATCCTCCTCGACAGTGCGGTGACGACGACCGTGACGGGGCGCGTCATGTCGCGCGAGGTCGCGGGCGAGGAACGCTTTCGCTACACTGTTCGGATCGATCACACGAGCGCCCCGCATCTGCGCCGTCCGCCAAGGCTCATCAGCCTTCTCGTCCGCGGCGTTGCGGAGCCTGTGGAGGTGGGGCGCCGTGTGCGCGGCCGGCTTCGGCTTGCGCCGCCGTCCGGGCCGGCGCTGCCCGGCCTGAACGACTTTGCCTTCGACGCCTATTTTCGCGGGCAGGGTGCGGTCGGCTACGCCTATGGTCGGCTGGAGGTTCTGCCGGACGAGACGCAGTCGGTCGGTCTTCCCGATCGTACGTTCACTGCGCTCTCACAAGTCCGGGAATTGGTCGGCGCGCGCATTCGCACCACGATCGGCGGGGATGCCGGCGCGGTGGCGGCGGCGCTGGTCACCGGCGAGGAGCGGGCGATCAGCGAGGAGACCGTCGAGGCGCTGCGGCTGTCGGGCCTCGGCCACGTGCTCGCGATCTCCGGCATGAACATGGTGCTGGCGGCCGGGACCTTGCTGATCGGGCTGCGCCTCCTTCTCGCCACGCTGCCGGGCCTTGCGCACCGAGTCGCCATCAAGAAGATCGCCGCCAGCGGCGCCCTCCTGCTTGTCACGCTCTACCTGCTGATGTCGGGCGGCGCCGTTTCGGCCGTCCGGTCCTATGTCATGATCGGGTTGATGCTGATCGCCGTCTTTCTGGATCGACCGTCAATCACGCTGCGGAACATCGCCTTGGCCGCGCTTCTCATCCTTGCGGTTCAGCCCTCCGCAGTGGCAGGACCCGGGTTCCAGATGTCCTTTTCGGCAACGCTGGCGCTTGTCGCGCTCTATGCCCGCTGGCGCGATATCCAGGCGCGGCGGGAGCGCTCCGCCGTGCTGCCTGCCTGGGCGCAGACGGGCCTGACCGCTTTTTCCGGACTTGTCCTGAGCGCCGTCATCGGCGGCATCTCGACCCTCATCTATGCGGCGGCGCATTTCAACCGGCTTCCGGCCTATGGCTTGCTCGGAAACCTGCTGGTCATGCCGCTGATCGGCACGGTCATCATGCCATCGGCGCTGCTCACCATGCTGCTCATGCCGCTCGGTCTCGATTCTCCGGCTTTGTTTCTCTTCGGCTGGAGCGTGGAGGCCATGCTTGCCGCGGCCCGCTTCGTTGCGGGGCTCGGTGGGCAGATCATCACGGGCCAGATCCCTGCGATGGCCTTCCTGCTGATCGCACTCGGCGGCTGTCTTGCCTGCGTCTTCCGCACGCCGCTCGCCGTGTCCGGTCTTCTCTTGATTGCCATCGGTCTCGTCATCGCCGCGCTGACACCGCTGCCCGCTCCGGCCGTCATCATCGCGGAAGATGGTCGGCTCGTGGCGCTGGAGGCGCGAGGGGCGACGGCCAGCAATCGCGCGCGTCCGCCGGCCTTCATCTATGACCAGTGGCAGAGGGCGCTGCGCCTGCCGCCGCATCGGGCGCCGAAGGAGCGTGAGGACCTCACGCTTCCTGACTTCCTGCTGCCGCCGCGTCCGCATCCGGGTGGCCGTCTTCCGCCGCCTGGGGATAAGGACGGGATCAAGCAGAAGCGCGATGCGCTTGCCGGCGCTGCGGAGGAGGGGGTCTTCACCTGCGTGCCGCGACAATGGTGTGCCGCGCGCCTTCGATCGGGCGACCTGCTGATGACCGTCGAGGATGTGCGTCTCGTGGGTTTCGCCTGCGATGTGGCAGCCATCGTGGTCACCGGCTCCAGCCCGCGCTTTCCCGGGTGTCGAAGCGGTGCATTGCTCTTCACCGCCGCAAGTTTGAGGCGCAGCGGCGCCGTCATGCTCTTCCCTGATCCGGGCGCAGCGCGAGGCTATCGCATGGACGCCAGCTTCGGCCCGCTCAACCGCCCCTGGCAGCGGCACAGGACCTATGACTGGCGGCAGGATCGGTTCGAACCCGACGAAGAGAGCGACGCGGCTCCGCAATAAACATGATCTTTTTCCTCCAGTAATCTTGCCAGGGCCGGGCGTGCTGTCCTATGTCGCTTCGTACGCACACCGCCGCCCTTTCATGGCTGCGGGAATGATGGAGATTTGCATGCGCCTGTCCGTCCTCTGCCGCTCGCCGCGTCGCCTTGCTCCTGCTGCCTGCCTTCTGCTGGCCCTGGTTGCAGCTGGTCCAGCCGCGGCCCAGCAGGCGGACGGCAGCGGCAATCCGCCGCCAACTGCCATGGCCCCGAGCGGCCCTGTTCCCGATGAAGCCGCAGCAGCGGGAGATGGTCCTCGGCCGGCTGGGGACGCACAGCCTGGCGCGACCGCTGCCTCCGGCCTGCCGCACGATCTCTCTCCGATCGGAATGTTCCTCGCGGCAGATTACGTCGTGAAGGGCGTGATGGGCGCGCTTGCGCTGGCTTCGGTCGCGACCTGGGCGATCCTGATCGGCAAGACGCTGGAACTTAGTGCGGCCAAGCGGCGCGCGCGCAGGGCCGTCGATCGTCTCGTGGCCGCCGCGGGCCTGGCCGATGCGTCTAGAGGCGAGGATCTGGCGGGACCGGCGGCGGCAATGCTGGCCGCAGCGCGGGAAGAGGTGACGCGGTCCGAGATGGTGATCGACCTCGTTCCGGGGCAGGGCGTGAAGGAACGGGTTGCCTCGCGGCTCGCCCGCATCGAGGCGGCCGCCGGACGGAGGATCGCTGTCGGGACGGGCCTCCTTGCGACGATCGGCTCCATTTCCCCCTTCGTCGGCCTGTTCGGCACCGTCTGGGGCATCATGAACAGCTTCATCGGGATCAGCCGGTCGCAGACCACCAACCTCGCCATCGTGGCGCCAGGGATTGCCGAGGCGCTGCTCGCCACCGCCATCGGCCTCGTCGCCGCCATCCCCGCCGTCGTCATCTACAACATCTTCGCCCGCTCGATCATCGGCTATCGCGCCGTTCTGGCCGATGCTTCATCGGCAGTGGAGCGCCTTTTGAGCCGCGATCTCGATCTGCGTCTGGCGCGCCGCGGCGCGGCACCCGCCGCCGAGGCGGGCCTGGCGAGGAGCCGCTGACATGGCGACGCGTCTCGGCGACAAAGGCGGCGATCTTGAGGAAAACAGCGAGATCAACGTCACCCCCTTCATCGATGTCATGCTGGTGCTGCTGATCATCTTCATGGTCGCCGCGCCCTTGGCGACCGTCGACACCAAGGTCGATCTGCCCCAATCCGCCGCCCAGCCAAGCCCGCGCGACGACAAGCCCGTCTTCGTCACCTTGAAGGCCGATCTCAGCCTGACGCTCGGCAATGACGCGGTCGCACGCGAGGGTTTCGCGAGCGCGCTCGACGCGATGACGAACGGAGCCAAGGAAACGCGTGTTCTTCTGCGGGCCGACAAGAGTGTCGCCTATGAGCAATTGATGGGAATGATGAACCTGATCCAGCAGGCCGGATATACGAAGATCGGTCTGGTCGGCCTGGAAGCCCAACCGATGCGGTGATGCCACAGACTGTCCGCTTGCGCGTCGCCCATGGATTCCCGCTTGAAAGGCGTGTGACGGGCATTTAAGAGCAAGCTTAGGACTTTCCGCATGTGCGAGCGTCTCGGTCGAGACCCCCATGCCGGAGGGCAGCATGTTCCGAAGAGGCAGGGCGATGGATTTTCAGGCAGCGCGGACCAAGATGGTCGACAATCAGATCCGGACGACCGATGTGACGTCGCATTCGGTGCTTTCCGCCTTCCTTTCCGTGCCGCGTGAAGCTTTCGTCCCAGAGCGCAAGAAGGCGCTCGCCTATATCGACACCGACATCGCCCTCTCGGACGCCGAGGGTGGCCGCTACCTGATGGAGCCGTCGCCGCTCGCCAAGCTCCTGCAGTTTGCCGAGATCGCCAAAAGCGACAGCGTACTCGAGATCGGCAGCGGAACGGGCTATGGCGCGGCTCTCCTCGCCCATATCGCGACCCAGGTTGTTGCGCTGGAGAGCGATGACGCGCTTGCCGCCACGGCGAAAGACACGTTGGCGTCGCTGGGGCTCTCCACCGTCACCGTCGTGACCGGCCCGCTCGAGGCCGGCTGCCCGAAGCTGGCGCCCTTCGATGTCATCTTCATCCACGGTGCCGTCGAAACCGTTCCGCCGGGTCTGCTTGACCAATTGAAGGATGGCGGACGCCTGGTGGCCGTGGTCGGCTACGGCAATGCCTCGCGCGCCAAGCTGTTCCTGCGCGAAGGGGCTCGCACGTCGGAGCGTCTTGGCTTCAACACCGCCGTCAAGGCGCTTCCGGGCTTCCGGCTCGCCAAGGAATTTGTATTCTAGTTCGTCGGCGACAGCTGAATTATCGTCTCGGACTCCTTTTGGATCGTTGCGCTGCACGCTGTTCAGGCGCCTGATCAATAGGTTATTAACCATGATACGTGAAAGTGGTGGCTATCATAAGAGCCGGATTCGGCGAGTTCCCCCTGCGTGATGCGCAAGGGACGGATGACCGAAGTCGGACGCAAACTCAGGGCGATCACCCGATGCTTCGCAGCAAGCGATTGATGACAGCAGTGGCCTTTGCCCTTGTATTCCCGGCTCTTGCATCGGCTGAGACTTTGAGCGACGCCCTGGCAAAGGCCTATGCGAACAATCCTGACCTGAACGCGGCCCGTGCCGCGCTGCGCGCCGCAGACGAAGGCGTGCCGATCGCGAAATCCGGATACCGCCCGCAGGTCGGCGCGCAGATCCTGCGCACCACGCAGGTGATCGATTCTGACGGCTCGCCACGAAGGGAGAGCTACAGCACCGGCTCCGCCGGCATCACCATCACGCAGCGAATCTTCGACGGCTTCCAGACCCTCAACAATGTGCGCGCCAACGAATCGATCGTCTTCTCCGGTCGCGCGCAGCTGCGTGCCAACGAGATCTCGATCCTTCTGAGCGCTGCCGAAGCCTATGCCAATATCGCCCGCGACCAGCAGGTTGTGGCCATTCGTCGGCAGAACCTGGCGTTCCTGAAAGAACAGCTGAACGCGGCGGATTCGCGGCTGCAGGCGGGCGAGGGCACGCGCACCGACGTCAGCCAGGCCGAGGCCGAGCTTGCCAGCGCGCAGGCTCTGCTGGTCAATGCCGTGTCGCAGCTCAAGCAGAGCGAGGCGGCCTATGTGCAGATCGTCGGCGATGCGCCGCGCGATGTGAAGCAGCCGGTGCCGGCCAAGATCGGCATGCCGCGCACGCTTGATCTCGCCGTCGCAACCGGGCTGCGGGACAATCCGAGCATCTTCGCCGCCCAGTACAATGTCGATGCGGCAGGCTACCGGGTGAAGCAGGCGGAAGGCACCATGCTGCCCGGCGTGACGATCCAGGGCAATGTCTCGCGCGAGACAAGCGACACCGACCGGCCGAACAGCGTGCAGGGCACGATCACGGCGCGGCTTGAAATTCCGATCTACCAGGGTGGCGCCGAATATGGCCAGATTCGCCAGGCCAAGGAGCGGCTCGGCCAGCAGCGTATCCTCGTCGACTCCGCGCGGGCCGAGGTGCAGCAAACCGTCGTCAGCGCCTATGCCCAGTACGAGGCGGCGGTCGCGGCGATCTCCGCCAACAAGCAGCAGATCCGCGCCGCGACGCAGGCGCTGAACGGCGTGATCGAGGAGCGCAAGGTCGGTCAGCGCACCACGCTCGACGTGCTCGACGCGCAGCAGAGCGTGCTGATCGCCAAGGAAAGCCTTGCTTCGTCGCAGCGCAACGCCGTCGTCGCCAGCTATTCGCTGCTCGCTGCCATGGGCGCGCTGACCGTGACGGGCCAGAACCTTCAGGTCGCCGAATATCGTCCCGAAATCCACTACGAGGCCGTGCAGGACAAATGGTTCGGGCTGCGCACGGTGGATGGACGCTGACGCTGCCTGGCAGGCAGAAAGTCGAGCGCCGACCAGGGCTTGCTCGCAGCCCGAAGGCGGCGAGGTGACGGCGTTAAGAAAACTGTGCATCATCGCCTCTGGTTGATTCGGTCGGTTCCGAAAGCGTGCAAATGCGCCTAGGCTCGGCCAATCAGAGTAGACGCCCGCTGGCGGCGGTGCGGCAGAAGCGAGGACAATCATGGCCCAGTCGAACCTAGCGCGTGAACCGTCGATGGACGAGATTCTCGCCTCCATCCGCCGGATCATCGAAAGCAACGACACGGTGGGCCCTGGCCAGCCTGCCAACGACGCCGGCACCTATCGCAGCGACCGTCCCTATGGCGAAGAAGATCTCGAAGAGATCGAGTTGACCATCGACGAAGAGATGCTGGCGGCCGAATTCGAGGCCGAGCAGGTCGCTGCTCTCGGCGTTTCCACCCATTCCGGCGAGCCGGACGCCGCACCTCAGTTCCTGTCGCAGCCGGACCGGTCGGCCGAGCCCGCGCCGCGCGTGAGTGCGCAGACGCCGATCGTTCCGCCGCCGCTTTCGCTTGCCGATGTGGCCGCTCGCGTTCGCGCAGCATCCGACCGTCAGATGGGTCGCCCCGAACCGGTTGCCGCAGCGCGGTCCGAGCCGCCGGCGATCCTGCGCGATGCGGTCCAGCCGGCTCAATCGGCTCCAGTGGCGCCCGTGCCGAAGGCCATTCGTGCGGAGGAGCTCTCCAAGCAAGAGCCGGTCGTCGCCCCCGTCGCGGATGCCGTCCGCGAAGAGAAGCCTCTGGAGCCGGTCGCGATCGTCGAGAGCGCCCCCGCCAGCGACACGCCGACCCCAGTTGCGGCCGATCACGCCGCCTCGCCGACGCGCGCCGGCGAGCGGCCGATGCCTGCGATCGTCTCGGCCGCGGTCAGCGAGCAGGTGTCACGCGCCTTCACAGACCTCGCCATGGCCGTCGACCAGGGGCCGCGCCGCTCCTTCGACGAAATCGCCGAGGACATGCTGAGGCCCATGCTGCAGGAATGGCTGGACGACAACCTGCCGACGCTCGTCGAGCGGCTGGTGCGCGAGGAGATCGAGCGCGTGGCTCGCGGTCCGCGCCGCTAAAGTCGAACCGAAGTGACGAAGCCGGCGGCTTGCGCCACCGGCTTATCCTGTGCGGCTTTGGCAATCAGTTGAGGCCTGACCCGGTTTTCATGGCGGCAATGTCGCGCAGCGCGTCGGTGAGGACATCGACCGTCTGCGCGCCCATGACGGCGTAGCGCTCGTCGATGATGAAGCAGGGAACGCCAGTCACGCCCATTTCGCGTGCCATGGCGATCTCCTGCTGAACGGCTTCGCGGTCCGCGTCGGAAGCAAACAACGCCGCGATGACCGCGCGGTCGAGGCCGCTTTCGCCCGCGATGGCGAGCAGGGTGTCCCGGTCGCCGACATTGCGGCCTTCGCTGAAATTCGCTTCGAACAAGGCGTCGACGACCTTCGTCTGCACATCGCCCCCTTCGGCGGCCGCCCAGCGGATCAGGCGATGGGCGTCCAGCGTATTGGGCGAGATCGTCACGGCATCGAAATCGAAGGTGAGACCCTCTTCGCGTCCGAGACCGCTCAGCATGGCATGCGCGCGGTCCACCGCCTCCTGCCCACCGAGCTTCGAAGCCAGATGTGCCTTGTGATCGACGCCTTCCGCAGGTAGATCGGGGTTCAGTTGGTAGGGGCGCCAGTTGACGGTGACGAACACCGTTGCGCTCAGCGCGTCGATGGCCTTGTCCAGACGCGCCTTGCCCAGATAGCACCAGGGACAGACGACGTCCGACACGACGTCGATCGAGATATGCTGCACGTTTTCACTCCTATTGAACGCTCTGGTCCCACCATGTGCTGAGGGAATAGCCGTAGAGCGGGACCGTGCTCGGTCGCCCGATCCGCTTGTGCCGGGCCACCCACTGGGCGGGCACATGGTAGAGCGGCACGAGAAAGGTGTTGGAGACCAGCAGCCGGTCGTGCGCCCGCACCGCGGCTGTGAAATCCTCGATGGTGCGCGCCTGGAGAATGGCGTTGACCAGCGTGTCGACATCCTTGTCCGCAACGCCGGCAAAATTGTCGCTGCCCGGACGGTCGCGGGAGACCGACGACCAACGCCCCACCTGCTCGATGCCAGGAGAAAGCGACGAGGGATAGGATTTGATGATCACATCATAGTCGAAGGACTGGCTGCGCTGCTGGTACTGGCTGTCGTCGACCGTGCGCACATTGGCTTCTACGCCGAGCGCGGCAAGCGAACGCTGATAGGCGAGCGCCATCTTCTCCTGGCTGTCGTTCTGCGTCATGATCTCGAAGCTCAGAGGACGGCCTTCGGCCGAGACCATCTTGCCGTCCTTGATCGAGTAACCCGCCTCGCGCAGCAGGGTCACCGCCTCGCGCAGGACGTTGCGATCTCTCCCCGAGGCGTCGGTGACCGGCAGGCGGTAGCTGCCGTCGAGAATGGCGGGGTTGATCCGGTTCCGGATATCGCCGAGCAGCGCCAGTTCGCGGTCGTCGGCGGGATTGCCGAGATAGGAGAGCGTCGAGTTCTGCCAGAAGCTCTGCGTCCGGGTATAGGCATTGTCGAACAGGTTCTTGTTGGCCCATTCGAAATCGAAGACCAGCGCCAGACCCTGCCGCAGCTTCATGTCCTGGAAGATCGGGCGGCGGAGGTTGAAGACGAAGCCCAGCATGCCGGACGGGGTCTTGGGCGTGAACGTGTCCTTGATGACCTCGCCGGAGGAGACCGCCGGGAAGGTGTAGCTGCGCGACCAGCGTGTCGGGCTTCCTTCCGGATAGAGATCGATCTCGCCCTTCTTGAACGCCTCGAACAGCGTCGAATCCTGCAGGAAATACTCGACGGAGATTTCGTCGTAATTGTCCATGCCGACCTTGGACGGCAGGTCCTTGGCCCAATAGTCCGGGTTGCGCTGGTAGACGATCCGCTGCCCGGTCGAGACCGACTTGACGCGGTAAGGGCCGGAGCCGAGCGGAAATTCGAGCGTCGTCTGATCGAAGGTGTCGACCTTGGTCGCATGCTTCGGCAGGATCGGCGTCATGGCGATCAGCAGCGGAAACTCCCGGTCGCTCTTTTCGTTGAAGGTGAAGCGGACACTGCGCTCCCCCACCTTCTCCATCTTGGAAACCTTGTCCAGCCGGGTCGAGAACGGGACGCGCCCCTTGTCGCGGAACAGCTCGAAGGTGAAGATCACATCCTCCGGCGTCACCGGCTGCCCGTCGGCCCATTTGGCTTTCGGGTTCAGATTGAACTGGATGAAGGTGCGGTCTTCGTCCCATTCCACCGTTTCGGCGAGCAAGCCATAGAGCGAGAAGGGCTCGTCGCGCGACCGGCTCATCAGGCTGTCATAGACCAGGTTCCCATATTCCGGGTCCAGCATGCCGCGCGCGGTGGTGCGCATGCTTTTGAGGATAAAGGGGTTCAAGTTGTCGAAGGTCCCGACGACGCCGTAGGCGACATGGCCACCCTTCTTCGCCGCGGGATTGACATAGGGAAAGGCCTTAAAATCGGCCGGCAAAGCAGGGGCGCCATGCATGGCGATGGCGTGGACGGGATCGGCCGAGGCGCCGCGTGGGGCGATCGCCGCGGCAAGAAGGGCGAGCCCTAGAACCAGTGCGCGCAAGCTGTTCTCCTAAATCGGTCGTCGTGATTCCCGGCAAATTAACATGATGTGCTTCGAATGAAACAGCCGATCGCTAAAAAGCGGCTTCGACGCAGGCGCTGCAATCACAGCGCGCCAAAAGCCGCCTCTGCTGCACGGACATTCGTCAAAATGAAGCGGGGAGGCTGGATATCGTCGCCTTGACATTGTAACAGACCTGCAGAACTGGCGGGGGCCGGGTCGCGCAGGAGTCATGCAAATGCCTCATTTGCTGAACAGAGCAGCGGCGGCTGACAAGGGGACCCGCGGCGCCCGCCGCATCCACCGATCACGATCTTTGAGGAGACGGAACACGTTATGACCTTCAAGCCCACCCGTATGAAAAAGGCCGTGGTTTCGGCCTTTGCCGGCGCCGTTGCTGTCGCCGCTCTGCCGTCCGCGTCCTTCGCGCAGCAGGCTGCTGCCGGCCAGCGCCCGCCGCAGGGCTGGTTCAAGGTCTGCACCAAGCAGGAAGACAACGATGTCTGCATCGTCCAGAACCTGCTGACCGCCGGTAATGGCCAGTTGATCACCGCCGCAGGCCTGATCAGCGTCCAGGGCAAGGTGAACCGCAAGATCATCCAGGTCTCCGTCCCCTCTGCCCGCCTGATCCCGGCCGGCGTTCAGGTGCAGATCGATGGCGGCAAGCCGATGAAGCTCGATTATGGCGTCTGCATGCCCGACAAATGCGTCGCCGAAGCGCCGCTGACGGACGCGATGATCGCCAGCCTGAAGAAGGGCGGCGAGGTGGTGTTCACCTCGATCAACTTCCAGCGCGCGCCGAACCCGATCAAGATGTCGCTCGAGGGCTTTACCGGCGTGTTCGACGGCCAGCCGATCGAGCAGTCGAAGCTGCAGGAGCGCCAGCGCCTGCTGCAGGAAGAAATGCAGAAGAAGGCCGAGGAAGCGCGCAAGAAGCTGGAAGAAGCCCAGAAGGCTGCCAAGCAGAACTGAGCGGATCGCCTGATATCAGAACGAAGAAGCCCGGGTACGGTCGGTCCGTCCCGGGCTTTTTCATATCCGCTCACCGCGCAGGGCGCCGTCAGTGGGTGACCACGGCCTTCGGCTTGTACTGTCCCACGGTTTCCGGATCGAAGAAGGTCTCGACCTGGCTATGGCGGAGCGGCGTGCCGGTCGCGTCCGGGATCAGATTCTGCTCCGAGACATAGGCGACATATTCGGTTTCGTCGTTTTCGGCCAGCAGATGATAAAAGGGCTGGTCGCGGCTCGGGCGAACTTCAGCAGGGATCGAGTTCCACCATTCCTCGGTGTTGGCATATTCCGCGTCCACGTCGAACACGACCCCGCGGAATGGAAACACCTTGTGGCGAACCACCTGACCGATTGAAAACTTTGCGTCTCTCTGTTTCATCATGGCTGTCGTCCTTTCCCCGGATATGTGGGAATTTCCATCGACAGATCAAGACTTGCGACGCCGTCTGGTTCCATCACCCGCGCGTCAATCCGTCACTTTCATGACAAGGCCGAGATTTCGCCGGGCAACAAAAAAGCCGGCGCTGGCGCCGGCTTTCCAAGTCGAAGGATGAACAGCCGATCAGGCCGAATAGTACATGTCGAACTCGACCGGATGCGGGGTCATTTCGAAGCGCATGACTTCCGCCATCTTCAGCTCGATATAGGCATCGATCTGGTCGTCGTCGAAGACGCCGCCGGCGGTCAGGAACTTGCGGTCGCGATCGAGATTGTCGAGCGCTTCACGCAAGCTGCCGCACACGGTCGGGATCTTCTTCAGCTCCTTGGCGGGCAGATCGTAGAGATCCTTGTCCATGGCCTTGCCGGGATGGATCTTGTTCTTGATGCCATCGAGACCGGCCATCAGCATCGAGGCGAAGCCGAGATAAGGGTTGGCGAGCGGATCGGGGAAGCGGACCTCGACGCGCTTCGACTTCGGGCCCGAGCCGAAGGGAATACGGCAGGAGGCCGAGCGGTTGCGCGCCGAATAGGCGAGCAGCACCGGCGCTTCATAGCCCGGCACCAGGCGCTTGTAGGAATTGGTCGTCGGGTTGGTGAAGGCGTTGATCGCCTTGGCGTGGCGAATGATGCCGCCGATGTAGTACAGGCAGTTTTCCGACAGACCGGCATATTCGTCGCCGGCAAAGGTCGGCTTTCCGTCGCGCCAGATCGACTGGTGCACATGCATGCCCGAGCCGTTGTCGCCGAAGATCGGCTTCGGCATGAAGGTCGCGGTCTTGCCATAGGCATTGGCAACCTGGTGCACGACATATTTGTAGATCTGGATCTGGTCGGCGCTGCGCACCAGCGTGTCGAACTTCACGCCGAGCTCGTGCTGGGCGGCCGCCACCTCATGGTGCTGCTTCTCGACCGTCACGCCCATTTCCTTGAGCACGGTCAGCATTTCCGAGCGCATGTCCTGGCAGCTGTCGATCGGCGGAACCGGGAAATAGCCGCCCTTGACGCGCGGACGATGGCCCATATTGCCGGTCTCATAGTCGGTGTCGTCGTTGGACGGCAGTTCGTTCGAGTCGAGCTTGAAGCCGGTGTTGTAGGGATCGGCCTTGTACTTGACGTCGTCGAACACGAAGAATTCCGGCTCCGGGCCGACATAGACCGTATCGCCGATACCGGAGGACTTGAGATAGGCCTCGGCCTTCTTGGCCGTGCCGCGCGGATCGCGGTTGTAGGCCTCGCCGGAGACCGGATCGAGAATGTCGCAGACGACGACCATGGTCGACTGGGCGAAGAACGGGTCCATATGCACCGACTCCGGATCGGGCATCAGCACCATGTCGGACTCGTTGATGGCCTTCCAGCCGCCGATCGAGGAGCCGTCGAACATGACGCCGTCGGTGAACATGTCCTCGTCGACCGCCGTGACGTCCATCGTCACATGCTGCAGCTTGCCCTTCGGATCGGTGAAGCGCAGGTCGACGAACTTTACGTCGTCGTCCTTGATCTGCTTGAGAATGTCGTTGGCAGTCGTCATGTCGGACATGTCCTTCTTTGTGACGCGTTAATTCGCCACGCAGAGTGGCGAGGGAATTCAGATGGCGTCGACCCCGGTTTCGCCCGTGCGAATCCGGATCACTTCTTCGACGTTGGAAACGAAAATCTTGCCGTCGCCGATCCGGCCGGTCTGCGCGGCGTTGCGGATGGCTTCGATGACCGCTTCGGCATTCTCGTCGGCCAGCACGACCTCCACCTTCACCTTCGGCAGGAAGTCGACGACATATTCGGCGCCGCGATAGAGTTCGGTATGCCCCTTTTGACGTCCGAAGCCCTTCGCTTCCGTGACGGTGATGCCCTGAAGGCCCACATCCTGCAGGGCTTCCTTGACCTCGTCCAGCTTGAAAGGCTTGATGATCGCTTCGATCTTTTTCATGAGAAAATGACTCTCCGCTTCTCCCGTTGTGGCGGGCTGATCCCCGCTGCCCACCATATGCATGTAGCATGCCATGTTTCGCCAGTCACAGCACAAACTGCGCGGGGCCGGCGACCGGAATGCCGCGTCGGGTTTCGGAGCCACCACCGGTGGACTGTGCCTATTTCTTGTGAAAACGGCACGGTTTACGGCGATTTATGGAACGCGATACGGAATCGTCAGTCATCAGCATGATATTTGAGCGCCAAATATATGCAAATGCATTAGAAACAGTCAACAGAACTTCTCCCGCCGCCCTTGATATCGGCCACCGCGATGCCATCCTCTGAGACCATGCCCCATCGTCTTCCCGAAGCCTTGATTACACCCGCTGCCATGGCCGAGATCGATCGCGCCGCGGCGCGCTCCGGCCTTTCTTCCTATGGCCTGATGCGCGCGGCCGGGCATGCGGTCGCGGCCACTGCGCTCGCCCATTTTCCGCAGGCGCTGCGCTTCGTCGTGCTGGCGGGACCCGGCAACAATGGCGGCGATGGATGGGTGGCCGCGCGTGTTCTTGCGCAGGCGGGCGCCGCTGTCGCGGTGTATGCGCTTTACCCTGTCGAGGGGTTGAAGGGGGATGCGAAGACCGCGGCAGAGGATGCGGCCATGGATGCTGCAGCGCTTGCCGAGTATCAGCCGCAGCCGGGCGATGTCGTGATCGACGCGCTGTTCGGCGCCGGGCTGACCCGCTCCGTGCCGGAGGCGGTGCAACGCGTGATCGAGGCGGTCCAGCATGCCAGACTGCCGGTTCTGGCGATCGACCTTCCCTCCGGCGTCGACGGGCGCAGCGGCGCCGTCTTGGGGGCGGCCTTCGAGGCGGACCGCACGGTCACCTTCGTCAGCCGCAAGCCGGGCCATCTTCTCCTTCCGGGTCGCACCCTGTGCGGCGCGCTGGAGGTCGCCGAGATCGGCATCCCGCGGCGGATCGTGGCTGCGCATGCGAGCCCCATCTTCGCGAATGGCCCTTTGCTCTGGCGGGACGCCGTCAAGGCGCTCGATCCTTCGGCGCACAAATACCGTCGCGGCCATCTCCTCGTCTGCTCGGGCGGACCGGTGTCGAGCGGCGCGGCCCGCATGTCGGCGACGGCGGGGCTGGCGGGCGGGGCAGGGCTGGTGTCGATGGCCGCGCCGCGCAACGCGCTGCTGGTGCTCGCCACCCATCTGACGGCGGTCATGCTGAAGCCGGCCGACGGGGAGGAGGCGTTTGCCGCGCTGCTGTCCGATGCGCGCTACAATGCGCTGGTGATCGGTCCCGGGCTGGGCAATGCCGACAGGGCACGCGCCTTCACCGCTCTCGTGGCAAGGGAGGGGCGGCGGCTTGTTCTCGACGCCGACGGGCTGTCGGCCTTCAAGGAGGCGCCGGAGATCCTTTTCAACGCCTTCAGCGGCGAACTTCGCCTTGTCCTTACTCCGCATGACGGCGAGTTCTCCCGCCTCTTCCCGGATCTTGCCGGCGACGAGTCGCTGTCCAAGATCGACCGCGCTTTTCAGGCCGCCCGCCGCGCAAATGCCGTCATCGTCCTGAAGGGGGCCGACACGGTGATCGCGGCACCGGACGGACGGGTGGCGATCAACAGCAATGCGCCGCCCTGGCTGGCAACGGCCGGCACGGGCGATGTGCTGGCCGGCCTTGTCGGGGCCCACCTGGCGCAGTCCATGCCACCCTTCGATGCCGCGGCCAGCGCCGTCTGGCGCCATGGAGAGGCGGCGGTGCGGGCAGGCGAGGGCATGACCGCCGAGGATCTCTTGCGCGCGATCGCCCCTTTGCCGCGCCTCGACGAGTGACGGGCGGGGGTTGCTCTACGACTTGTCGATCCGCGCCTGCAACGCCTGCGCCCCCTGAGGCGCGTTGACCTTGCCTTCGGTGATGAAGAAGGCGAACACATCCCGCGGCGCGGTCTTTAAAGGATCGGCCAGCAGCGGCAGATCACCCGCCACGCCGCCGGCCGCCACGCTGCGCAGCCGTTCGGCCCAGAGGTGGAGACGCTCCTCTTCATAGCAGGTCGCAACGTCGTCCCGCCCCGTCTGCAGGCGGACATAGGCAAAATCGGCGGTGACATCGGCGATCATCGGATACTCTGCGTGGTCGGCACAGACGAGCGCGACATTGTGGTCGCGCAAGAGAGCGATGAAGTCCGGGACCATGAAGCTCTCATGCCGGACTTCCACGGCGTGGCGCAGCGTAAGACCATCCACAGCGCGCGGCAGCAGGGCGAGGAAGGCGGCAAAGTCCGTCCTGTCGAACTTCTTCGTCGGCATGAACTGCCAGAGGATCGGCCCCAGTCCGCCCCCGAGCTCGGCTATACCCTGGTCCACGAACCGCTCGATCGAGGACAGCGCATCACCCAGCACCTTCTTGTTGGTGGCATAGCGGCTGGCCTTCAGGGTGAAGAGGAAGTCGTCGGGGATCTCGGACGCCCATTTGGCGAAGGTTTCCGGCTTCTGCGTGCTGTAATAGGTCCCGTTGACCTCGATGACGCGCAGCGCTCGGGATGCGTGTTCCAGCTGCCGCTTCTTCGCCAGGCCATCCGGATAGAAGGTGCCGTCCCAAGGCTCGAAGGTCCAGCCGCCAATGCCGACGCGTATGGTGCCAGATTTCGTCATAGGGCTGTCCTCTCTTTGTTGCAGCTCTGGTCGTCTTTGACTGGCTTATCCCAATGTCCGGATGTGCCGATGACCATAATATCGCTTCGCCAGGCAAAGGCTGACTTGGAGAGTCTCCTCGACCGAGCGCAGGCCGGCGAAGTGATTCTTATTACTCGTGAGACCAACACCGCGTTCCGCATCGTCCCCGTCGCGGAGCCGGTGCAGAGCCTAGGCAGTGCTCGGCGTGCCTCTGGTAGTTTGGGGCATCTCCGTCTCGAACAGAAAGTGGAAGGTGAGATCGACGGCGATGCCGCCAAGCAAGGCCCCCGCCGCGCCGGTTCCCTCGCCCATCTTCGCGACCGATTCCCTCGCGACTTGTTCCTTGAACCCATGTCCGAAGAAGAGATCGAGGCGTGGGAGGGTAAATATTCATTTCCCTACGACAATGGCCAGTGAGATATCTTCTGGACACACACGCCCTCGTTTGGTGGCTAATGGATGTCAACGAGCTGGGCAGGAGAGCACACACAACTATCGCGGAGCGGAGCAACGAGATCTTTGTCAGCGCTGTTTCGGCCTTCGAGATTGCAAGGAAGAACCGGCTCGGCAAGTGGCCTGAGGTCGATCAGCTGGTGGAGCATTTCGACGATCTGCTGGCGGCAGAGCGCTTTACTCCGTTGCCTTTCACCATGCACCACGCCATTCGAGCGGGGCAGTTCCGAATGACCCACCGCGATCCGTTTGATCGCATTCTCGCTGCGCAAGCCCATGCCGAAGATCTAACCCTCATAACCATCGATCCAGCCTTCGCCGAGTTCCCGATCGAGATCCTCTGGTAACCTCTACTCCGCCGCCTCCTGCTTTCGCATCGGGCGGCGCTCCAGCAGTTCCTTCAGGAAATGGCCCGTGTGGGACGCCTCGATCTTGACGATCTGCTCCGGCGTGCCCTCGGCCACGACCTGACCGCCGCCATCGCCGCCCTCGGGGCCGAAGTCGAGGATCCAGTCGGCTGTCTTGATGACTTCCAGGTTGTGCTCGATCACCACAACCGTATTGCCCTGGTTCACGAGTTCGTGCAGCAGCTCGAGCAGCTTGGCGACATCGTGGAAATGTAGACCGGTGGTGGGCTCGTCGAGAATGTAGAGCGTGCGCCCGGTGGAGCGCTTGGAAAGCTCCTTCGCCAGTTTCACGCGCTGCGCCTCGCCGCCCGAAAGCGTGTTCGCCTGCTGTCCGACCTTGATATAGCCGAGGCCGACTTCGTTCAGCGTTGCCAGCTTGTCACGCACGGCGGGAACTGCGGCGAAGAACTCGACGCCTTCCTCCACCGTCATGTCAAGCACGTCTGCGATCGACTTGCCCTTGAAGGTCACGTCCAACGTTTCGCGATTGTAGCGCTTGCCGTGGCAGACATCGCAGGTCACGTAGACATCCGGCAGGAAGTGCATCTCGATCTTGATGACGCCGTCGCCCTGGCAGGCCTCGCAGCGCCCGCCCTTGACGTTGAAGGAAAAGCGGCCGGGCTGATAGCCGCGCGCCTTGGCTTCCGGCAGGCCGGCGAACCAGTCGCGGATCGGCGTGAAGGCGCCGGTATAGGTGGCCGGGTTCGAGCGCGGTGTGCGGCCGATCGGCGACTGGTCGATGTCGATCACCTTGTCGATGTGCTCGAACCCGTCGATCCGGTCGTGCTCGGCCGGGATTTCGCGCGCGCCCATGATCCGCCGCGCAGCCGCGCGGTAGAGCGTCTCGATCAGGAAGGTCGACTTGCCTCCGCCGGAAACACCGGTGACGGCGGTTAAGACGCCGAGCGGGATCGACGCCGTCACATTCTTCAGATTGTTCGCCCGCGCGCCGACGACCGTCAGCTCCTTTTTCTTCTTCGGCTTGCGCCGTTCGGACGGCACGGCAACGGAAAGCTCGCCAGAGAGATATTTGCCGGTGAGCGAGGTCGGGTGCGCGATGATCTCCTGCGGCGCGCCGGAGGCGACGACGCGGCCGCCATGGACGCCGGCCGCCGGGCCGATATCGACCACGTAATCGGCCGTCAGGATCGCATCCTCGTCGTGTTCCACGACGATGACCGTGTTGCCGATATCGCGAAGATGACGCAGCGTGTCGAGCAGGCGGGCATTGTCGCGCTGGTGCAGGCCGATCGATGGTTCGTCGAGCACGTAGAGCACGCCGGTGAGGCCCGAGCCGATCTGCGAGGCCAGCCGGATCCGCTGGCTCTCTCCGCCCGACAGCGTGCCGGAATTGCGCGAGAGGCTGAGATAATCGAGCCCGACATCGTTGAGGAAGCGCAGCCGGTCGCGGATTTCCTTCAGGATGCGGACAGCGATCTCGTTCTGCTTGTCGGTCAGCTTGGCGGGCAGCGCTTCGAACCAGTCGCGCGCCACGCGGATCGACATCTCGCTCACCTGGCCGATCTGCAGCCTGTCGATCTTCACCGCCAGCGCCTCCGGCTTCAGCCGGTAACCTTTGCACGCCGGGCAGGGGGCGGCCGACATGTAGCGCTCGATCTCCTCGCGCGCCCAGGCCGACTCGGTTTCCTTCCACCGGCGTTCCAGATTGGGGATGATGCCTTCGAAGGTCTTGGTCGTGTCGTAGGAGCGGGCGCCGTCGGCATAGTGGAAGAGGATTTTTTCCTCCGTCCCGTGCAGGATCGCTTTCTGCGCCGCCTCGCTCAGCTCCGTCCATTTGGAGGTCAGCTTGAAGCCATAGGCCTTCCCCAGCGCCTCCAGCGTCTGGTTGTAATAGGGCGAGGAGGATTTGGCCCAGGGAGCGATCACTCCGGCCTTCAGCGTCTTGTCCGGCTCAGGCACGATCAGCGCCGCATCGATCTTCTGGTGGCTCCCGAGACCGTCGCAGGTCGGGCAGGCGCCGAAGGGATTGTTGAAGGAGAAGAGCCGCGGCTCGATCTCCGAGATCGTGAAACCGGACACCGGGCAGGCGAATTTTTCCGAAAACAGCACGCGCTCATGCGTCTCGTTCAGCGACTTGTTGGCAGAGCCGCCGGCCGAGGTCTCGCTCTCGGGCAGGGGCTTGTCCGCGAACTCCGCCACTGCCAGCCCATCCGCCAGCCGAAGGCAGGTCTCCAGGCTGTCCGCCAGCCGCGCCGCAATGTCTCCGCGCACCACCAGGCGATCGACCACCACATCGATATCGTGCTTGTACTTCTTGTCGAGCGCCGGAACCTCGGCGATCTCGTAGAACTGCCCGTCGACCTTGACGCGCTGAAAGCCCTTCTTCATCAGCTCGGCAAGCTCTTTCTTGTACTCGCCCTTCCGGCCGCGGATCATCGGCGCGAGGATATAGAGGCGCGTGCCCTCCTCGAGCGCGAGCACCCGGTCGACCATCTGGCTGACGGTCTGGCTTTCGATCGGCAGACCGGTCGCCGGCGAATAGGGGATGCCGACGCGCGCGAACAGCAGGCGCATATAGTCGTAGATCTCGGTCACCGTGCCGACGGTGGAGCGCGGGTTCTTCGACGTGGTCTTCTGCTCGATCGAGATCGCCGGCGAGAGGCCGTCGATCTGGTCGACATCCGGCTTCTGCATCATCTCCAGAAACTGGCGCGCATAGGCCGACAGGCTCTCGACATAGCGGCGCTGCCCTTCGGCATAGATGGTGTCGAAGGCGAGCGACGATTTGCCCGAGCCGGAAAGCCCGGTCATCACGATCAGCGAATTGCGGGGCAGGTCGAGATCGACGCCCTTCAGATTGTGCTCCCGCGCGCCGCGGATCGAAATGGTTTTCAGGTCGCTCATCGCTTCAATCTCGGAAGGGCGTGTCTCGGAAAGGCCGACGGGAGCTGCGACAGGCTCGAAGGAGCAGCCGCGGCCGGAGCCGGCGCGTGTCTGGTCTCGTATGTAATCATGCTGCACGGCATGTCGAGGCGAACTGCGCGAAGAAAGCTCCGCCCGCCCGCGACTCGGTTGACGACGATCGCCGCAACTATTAGAACAAAAAAAGAACGAAGGCGAGGGGCCTGCGAAGCTGTGGATGGAGGGGCGAAGAGAGGCGCATTTGCTGACCCGCCTCGCTACACTGCGCGCCACCCATGAGTGGCGGCCCGCCGCAGAAATCGACCCGCCGCACAATAGACAAGGAAGAGAACATGGCCGGAAGTGTGAACAAGGTGATCCTGGTTGGCAATGTCGGTGCGGATCCGGAAATCCGCCGCACCCAGGACGGCCGACCGATCGCCAATATCCGCCTCGCCACCTCCGAGACCTGGCGCGACCGCAATTCGGGCGAACGCCGCGAAAAGACCGAGTGGCACACGATCGTCGTCTTCAACGAAGGTCTGTGCAAGGTCGTCGAGCAATATGTGAAAAAGGGCGCCAAGCTCTATATCGAGGGCGCGCTGCAGACCCGCAAATGGCAGGACCAGACCGGCAACGACCGGTACTCGACCGAAGTCGTGCTGCAGGGCTTCAACTCGACACTGACCATGCTCGACGGGCGTGACGGCGGCGGCGGCGGTGCCCGCGGCGGCTCCGACTTCGGCGGCGGCGGTGGTGGCGGCGGCAATTATGGCGACGACTACGACCGTCCCGCCCAGTCCTCCGGCGGCGGCCGCTCGGGCGGCGCATCGGGCGGCGCCTCCGGCGGCTTCTCGCGCGACCTGGATGACGATATTCCGTTCTGAGGCGGGCATCGGAAACCGAACCCGGCCCGCACAGGAGGGCCGGGAAGGGGTCAGGCGATCCGGCGGTGAGCCGACTTCTTAGAACCGACCCTGTTACAGAATGAACGCCGAGCGAACCCCGTCCACCACGAACTGCACGGCGAGTGCTGCCAGGATGACGCCCAGCAGGCGGGTCAGGATGGCGCGGCCGGTCTGGCCGAGGAAACGGTCGATGCGGTCGGCGATGGCGAGCGCGGCATAGAGCAGCGCCAGGCAGCCGGCGATGACGGCGAGCAGCAGCAGGCGTTCCAGGGTCGAGGGAAAGGAGCCGGACAGAAGGATGGTCGCCGAAATGGCGCCCGGGCCGGCAATCAGCGGCAAGGCGAGCGGAAACACAGCGATGTTCTCGATGTGGTCGCGCATCGTCGCCGTCTCGCCGGTCTTTTCCTTGCGGGCGTTGCGCTTCTCGAAAATCATCTCGAAGGCGATCCAGAAGAGCAGCAGCCCGCCGGCAATGCGGAAGGCGCCGATCGAGATGCCGAGCAGGTGGAGGATGCCGCTGCCGAAGACGGCGAAGGTGGCAAGGATCGCAAACGCGATCAGCGTGCCGCGGATCGCCACCTGGCGGCGCTCGCTGCGCTGCATGCCGGCGGTCAGGCTGAGGAAGATCGGCGCGAGGCCCGGCGGGTCGATCGTGACGAGCAGCGTCGTCAAGGCGTTGATGATCGCGTCCATTCCGGCTCCCCCTTGCGCGGCCTTCGCGTCCGCCTTTGATAGTGGTAGGCGACGAAAAGCCTGCCGCGCAAGCCGATCGCGGTGGAAAGCGGCCCGATTCCGGCCAAACGCTGCTTTATGCTGGCCTTGTCTGTGAAAGCCTGCTTAAAACCGGTCGCTGAATTGGCGTGCCTTCGTGCATTCCGCTATAAGTCAGCGTTCTTTGAGTCTGATAACGATCGTGATCCATAGTGACTGAGCAAACACCCCCCGGCGGCGGCAAGTCCCCACTCGGCATCGAGCCCATTTCCATCATGGAGGAAATGCAGCGCTCGTACCTCGATTACGCGATGAGCGTCATCGTCAGCCGCGCGCTTCCCGATGTTCGAGATGGTCTGAAGCCGGTGCACCGCCGCATCCTCTACGGGATGAGCGAACTGGGAATCGACTGGAACAAGAAATACGTCAAATGCGCCCGCGTCACCGGTGACGTGATGGGTAAGTACCATCCGCACGGCAACCTGGCGATCTACGATGCGCTGGCCCGCATGGCCCAGCCCTGGTCGCTGCGCCTGCCGCTGATCGACGGGCAGGGCAATTTCGGCTCGATCGACGGCGATCCGCCGGCGGCCGAACGCTATACCGAGTGCCGGCTGGAAAAGGCGGCGCATGCGCTGCTCGACGATCTCGACAAGGAAACCGTCGATTTTCGCGACAACTACGACGGCACGCTCTCCGAGCCGGTCGTGGTACCGGCGAAGTTTCCGAACCTGCTCGTCAATGGCGCCGGCGGCATCGCCGTCGGCATGGCGACCAACATTCCGCCGCACAATCTCTCCGAGGTCATCAACGGCTGCATCGCGCTGATCGACGAGCCGGGGATCGAGCTCCCGCAACTGATGGAGATCATTCCCGGTCCGGATTTCCCGACCGGCGCGCTGATCATGGGCCGCTCGGGCATCCGCTCGGCTTATGAGACCGGCCGCGGCTCCGTCATCATGCGCGGCCGCGCCCATATCGAGCCGATGCGCAACGATCGCGAGCAGATCATCATCACCGAAGTTCCCTATCAGGTGAACAAGGCGACGATGATCGAGAAGATGGCCGAGCTGGTGCGCGAGAAGCGCATCGAAGGCATCTCCGATCTGCGCGACGAGAGCGACCGGCAGGGCTATCGGGTGGTGATCGAGCTGAAGCGCGATGCCAATGCCGAGGTCATCCTCAACCAGCTCTATCGCTACACCCCGCTGCAGACCTCCTTCGGCTGCAACATGGTGGCGCTGAACGGCGGCAAGCCCGAGCAGATGACCCTGCTCGACATGCTGCGCGCCTTCGTCGCCTTCCGCGAAGAGGTCGTTTCCCGCCGCACCAAGTTCCTGCTCCGCAAGGCCCGCGAACGGGCGCATGTCCTCGTCGGCCTCGCGATCGCCGTCGCCAATATCGACGAGATCATCAAGCTGATCCGCGAAGCGCCGGACCCGCAGACAGCGCGCGAGCAGATGATGACGCGTCGCTGGCCGGCCCAGGACGTCGAGTCGCTGATCCGCCTGATCGACGATCCGCGCCACAGGATCAACGAGGACGGCACCTACAATCTTTCCGAGGAACAGGCCCGCGCCATCCTCGAACTGCGCCTTGCGCGCCTGACTGCGCTCGGACGCGATGAAATCGGCGACGAGCTCGGCAAGATCGGGCTGGAGATCAGCGACTATCTCGAGATCCTCGGCTCACGCCTGCGGATCATGACGATCGTCAAGGACGAGCTGGCCGCGATCCGCGACGAATTCGGCACGCCGCGCCGCTCCGAGATCGTCGAAGGCGGTCCCGACATGGACGATGAGGACCTCATCGCCCGCGAGGACATGGTCGTCACCGTGTCGCACCTCGGCTATATTAAGCGCGTGCCGCTCGCCACCTACCGCGCGCAGCGTCGTGGCGGCAAGGGCCGCTCGGCCATGACCACGCGCGACGAGGACTTCGTGACCCGCCTGTTCGTGGCCAATACGCACACGCCGGTCCTGTTCTTCTCCTCGCGCGGCATTGTCTACAAGGAGAAGGTCTGGCGCCTGCCGATCGGCACGCCGCAGGCACGCGGCAAGGCACTGATCAACATGCTGCCGCTCGAAGCGGGCGAACGCATCACCACCATCATGCCGCTCCCCGAGGACGAGGCGAGCTGGGCCGATCTCGACGTCATGTTCTCAACGACGCGTGGCACGGTGCGGCGCAACAAGCTCTCCGACTTCATCCAGGTCAACCGCAACGGCAAGATCGCCATGAAGCTCGACGAGGAGGGCGACGAGATCCTCTCCGTGGAGACCTGTACCGATCGCGACGACGTGCTGCTCACCACGGCGCTCGGCCAGTGCATCCGCTTCCCCGTCGATGACGTGCGTGTCTTTGCCGGCCGCAACTCGATCGGCGTTCGCGGCATTTCGCTGGGCCAAGGCGACCGGATCATCTCGATGACCATCGTCAGCCACGTCGATGCCGAGCCGTGGGAGCGCGCCGCCTATCTCAAGCGTGCTGCCGCCGAGCGCCGCAGCATGACCGGCGAGGACGAGGAGATCGCTCTGGTCGGTGAAGAGGTGACCGAAGTCGGCGATCTCGGCAACGAGCGCTACGAAGAGCTGAAGGCGCGCGAGCAATTCGTGCTCACCGTTTCGGAAAAGGGGTTCGGCAAGCGTTCGTCCACCTATGATTTCCGCACCTCCGGTCGCGGCGGCAAGGGGATCCGGGCGACCGATACCGCCAAGGCGGCCGAGATCGGCGATCTCGTCGCGGCTTTCCCGGTCGAGGACGGAGACCAGATCATGCTCGTTTCCGATGGCGGACAGCTGATCCGCGTGCCCGTCGGCGGCATCCGGCTGGCAAGCCGCGCGACAAAGGGTGTCACGATCTTTTCGACCGCCAAGGACGAAAAGGTCGTTTCCGTCGAGCGGATCAGCGAGCCGGAGGACGAGGACGCCGTGGCGGAGGTCGAGGCGGAAACCGCCGTGACGACCGAGGCCGGGCCTGCAACGCCGGACGGCGACGGCGCCTGATGGAGTAGGGGATCCACCTCGATCCCCCGCGTGGTCGAGACATGAAAAAGCCGGACGGGAGGGAACCGTCCGGCTTTTTGAGTCCGCTGCGACTGGAGGTCATGACAGCGGGGAGGGAACTGCCTGATCAGACGCCGAAGGGTCCCTGATGGGTGCGCTGATCGCGGACGGCAACATGCTCGCGCTTGAGTTCGCGGATCGTCTTGGTGAAATCGACCAGGAACACGATACTGATTACGGCCGACAGAAGCATCATGGTAACTGCCATGACCAATGTCCTTACTTGGCGATCATGGAGAAACGCGAACGGGAGCGGGAGATCGTCGTCTCCCTGCGCAAACCATTCAGCGTCGCGAAGATCATCGCAAAGAACATAACCATCGAGAAGAGCATCAGAGCCATTGTCGTCATCCTTTCGGTGTGAAGAACGAGACGCTTGACAAAAGGTTCCACAGGTGAATGCCCCCCTGTGCCTGTTGCCGAAAGGTCGCGAGCTGCGCTGTTGCTCGGCGTTCTATAGTCGCCGGCGCGTCGCGCATGTATCGGAGGGAACAGTGCGCGGCGCCGAACCAATGAGCTATGCCTCCCTTGCGGTTGCGGGCCGTCCGTGACAAAAGGCTGCGGATTGAAAGGCCGAGGCGCGAGACGCGTCGCGGCGGTGGATGGCGGCGAGGCGGATCGTTGAGCGCATGACGACAGCTTTTTATCCCGGCTCCTTCGACCCCATGACCAACGGCCATCTGGATGTTTTGACCCAGTCGCTGAACGTCGCCGACCGGCTGATCGTCGCGATCGGCATTCATCCAGGCAAGGCACCCCTGTTCGGTTTCGAGGAGCGGGCCGCGCTGATCCATCAGTCGCTGGCCGACTGTCTTTCGCAGCGCAGCGCGGATGTCTCCGTCGTCGCCTTCGAAGGTCTGGTCGTGGATGCTGCCCGCGCCCATGGCGCGACACTCCTCATTCGCGGCCTGCGGGACGGAACCGACTTCGATTACGAGATGCAGATGGCCGGCATGAACCGCCAAATGGCCCCCGATATCCAGACGCTCTTCATCCCCGCCGGCACGGCGTCGCGGCCCATTACCGCCACATTGGTCCGCCAGATCGCGGCCATGGGCGGCGATGTCGGCGCCTTCGTGCCTTCGGCTGTCAAACAGGCCCTGGCCGAAAAG
Source organism: Rhizobium sp. CC-YZS058 (assembly GCF_034720595.1). Lineage (NCBI taxonomy): Bacteria > Pseudomonadati > Pseudomonadota > Alphaproteobacteria > Hyphomicrobiales > Rhizobiaceae > Rhizobium > Rhizobium sp. CC-YZS058. The sequence continues at coordinate 1,857,268 of NZ_JAYESJ010000001.1, forward strand.
CGCGCGCAGCCTGCCGCGGCCGGCCGAGCCTGAGCCGATCCTTCTCTTGCAACGGAGCTTCCATGAAAATCCTTCATCTCGCCTTTGCCGGCGCCTTCGCCCTCGCCAGTCTCTCCAGCACGGCCTTTGCCCAGGCCAAGGACCTTCTGACGATCACTCTGAAGAGCGGACCGGTGGTCATCGAACTCGACAGCACGCACGCGCCCAAGCATGTGGAGCGGATCAAGGAACTGGCTGCCGAAGGCGCTTATGACAATGTCGCCTTCCACCGCGTGATCCCGGGCTTCATGGCGCAGACCGGCGACGTGCAGTACGGCAATATGGAAAAGAACTTCCAGCCGGAGCAGGCCGGCATGGGCGGCTCGTCCAAGCCGGATCTCCCGGCCGAGTTTTCCGACGTTCCTTTCAAGCGCGGCACCGTCGGCATGGCACGCTCGCAGGATCCGAATTCCGCCAATTCGCAGTTCTTCATCATGTTCGACGAGGGCTCCTTCCTCAACGGCCAGTATACGGTCGTCGGTCAGGTTGTCTCGGGCATGGAGAATGTCGACAAGATCAAGAAGGGCGACGAGGCCAATAACGGCTCCGTCTCCGACCCCGACCGGATGATCAGCGTCAAGGTCGGCAAGTAGGACTAAGCTGAAAACAGGAGAGAGACCATGGCCGAGATCAAGGATCCGGAAAACACGATCATCATGGAAACGACGAAGGGCAGGGTGGTCATCGAACTGCGCCCGGATCTCGCACCGAACCATGTCGCGCGCATCAAGGAACTGGTTGCGGAAGGCGCCTATGACGGCGTCGTGTTCCACCGCGTGATCGAGGACTTCATGGCCCAGACGGGCGATGTCAAGTTCGGCAAGCAGGGCGGCGCGGACTTCAACCCAGCGCGCGCCGGCATGGGCGGCTCCGACAAGCCGGACCTGAAGGCCGAGTTTTCCTCGGAAAACCATGTCCGCGGGACCTGCTCCATGGCCCGCAGCCAGATGCCGAACTCCGCCAACTCGCAGTTCTTCATCTGCTTCACCGACGCGCCCTGGCTGAACAAGCAGTACTCCGTCTGGGGCAAGGTCGTCGACGGCATGGACATCATCGACACCATCAAGCGCGGCGAGCCTGTCAAGGATCCCGACAGCATCGTATCGATGAAGCTCGCTTCGGCGGCGTAAGCAATCAAGGGCAGGGCACCGCCGGTGATGGCGGTGCTCGTTCTCAACGCGAACGTCATCCTCGGGCTTGTCCCGAGGATCTGCCCGCGCTTCGGAAAACCGGACGTCTAGGTCTTGGCTGGCCTTGGCAGATCCTCGGGTCAAGCCCGAAGATGACGCATTGGCCGCTGGCCGATCGGGTCGCCGGCCTTCTGTAGCGCTCGCCCCTTTACCAAAACCTCCCCAGACTCAACTGGCCCAGCCCATGCGCGTCGACCTTTTCGACTTTCATCTTCCGGACGACAACATCGCCCTTCGCCCCGCCGTCCCGCGCGATGCGGCGCGGATGCTGGTCGTTCATCCGGATGGCCGGCGCGAGGACAAAGGCGTTCTCGATCTGCCGGGCCTCCTGAACCCGGGAGATGCGCTGGTCTTCAACGACACCCGCGTGATCCCCGCGCAGCTCGAGGGCATCCGCCGACGCGGCGCCGACATCGAAACCCCTGTTTCGCTGACCTTGCACATGCGCATCGCGCCCGACCGGTGGATGGCCTTCGCAAGGCCCGCGCGCCGGCTGAAGGCGGGCGACCGCCTGCGCTTCGGCGAGGGCGGCAACGTCTGCCAGCTCGGCGTGCTGGAAGCGAGCGTGGTGGCGCGCGGCGAGGCGGGCGAGGTGGAGCTTGCCTTCGATCTCGCCGGGCCGGCGCTCGACGAGGCCATCCTGGCCGTCGGTCATATCCCTCTGCCGCCCTATATCGCCTCCAAGCGGCCGGAGGACCAGCAGGACCGGCAGGACTACCAGACCATGTATGCCCGCGAGGACGGCGCCGTCGCCGCGCCCACCGCGGGCCTGCATTTCACCGACCGGCTCTTCGCCGGCCTCGACGCGGCCGGGATCGAACGGCATTTCGTCACCCTGCATGTCGGCGCCGGCACCTTTCTTCCGGTCAAGGCCGAAGACACGGCCGATCACAGGATGCACCACGAGATCGGCCAGGTGACCGCCGAGACCGCCGCGGCGCTGAACGCCGTCAGGGCGAGGGGCGGGCGCATCGTCTCCGTCGGCACCACGTCGCTGCGGCTGCTCGAAAGTGCGGCGCGCCCGGATGGCATGATCGAGCCCTGGTCCGGCGCCACCGATATCTTCATCACGCCCGGTTATCGCTTCCGCGCCGTCGACGTGCTGATGACCAACTTCCATTTGCCCAGATCGACGCTCTTCATGCTGGTCTCCGCCTTCAGCGGGCTGGAGACGATGCGCTCCGCCTATGACCACGCGATCAAGAGCGGCTACCGCTTCTACTCCTATGGCGATTCCAGCCTTCTCTTCCGGAAAGACCCCGATGTCTGAAACCTTCCAGTTCACCCTCCACGCGCAGGACGGCAAGGCGCGGCGCGGGACCGTGTCCATGCCGCGCGGGCAGGTGCGCACGCCGGCCTTCATGCCGGTCGGCACGGTCGGCACGGTGAAGGCCATGTATCTCGACCAGGTCCGCGAGCTCGGCGCCGATATCATCCTCGGGAACACCTATCACCTGATGCTGCGCCCCGGCGCCGAGCGCGTCGCACGCCTCGGCGGCCTGCACGAGCTGATTCGCTGGCCGGAGCCGATCCTCACCGATAGCGGCGGCTTCCAGGTCATGTCGCTCTCCGGCCTGCGCAAGCTCGACGAGCAGGGCGTGACCTTCAAGAGCCATGTGGACGGCGCTCTGCACCATATGTCGCCGGAGCGCTCGATCGAGATCCAGGGTCTGCTCGACAGCGATATCCAGATGCAGCTCGACGAATGCCTGGCGCTGCCGGCCGAGGAGAAGGAGATCGCCCGGGCCATGGATCTTTCGCTGCGCTGGGCTGAGCGCTGCAAGCTCGCTTTCGGCGACCAGCCGGGCAAGGCGATGTTCGGTATCGTACAGGGCGGCGACAAGCCGGCGCTGCGTGTCCGCTCCGCCCAGGGGCTCGCGAGCCTCGATCTCAAAGGCTATGCGATCGGTGGTCTCGCCGTTGGCGAGCCGCAGGAGGTCATGCTCGACATGCTCGACACCACCTGCCCGGAGCTGCCTGTCGAGAAGCCGCGCTACCTGATGGGCGTCGGCACGCCGGACGATATTCTGAAATCGGTGGCGCGGGGGATCGACATGTTCGACTGCGTCATGCCGACCCGCTCCGGCCGCCATGGTCTGGCCTTCACCCGGCGCGGGCGCATCAACCTGCGCAACGCCCGCCACGCCGAGGACATGCGGCCGCTCGACGAGGAATCCTCCTGCCCGGCGGCGCGCGACTATTCCCGCGCCTATCTCCACCATCTGGTGCGCGCCAACGAGTCGCTCGGCGGCATGCTGCTGACCTGGAACAACTTGTCCTACTATCAGGACCTGATGGCCGGCATCCGCCTAGCGATCGAGGAAGGCCGCTATCAGTCCTTCATGGAAGAAACCCAGGAAAACTGGCGGCGCGGCGATCTTGCGCCGGTTTGACACGGCGTCATCGTAGGTCGGACGAGAACCGGGCAGGGCAAGCCCAATCGTTCCCCGTCATGATTGCGCACCCTACCCATGCCGACCGGCAACGTTCTGCGGGCTTGGGAGGCTCAGATTTCCGGTCCCGGCGCCTGCTGCAGCATGCGGACGGCATTGATCTTGTAGCTGCCGTCCGGCTGACGTGTCAGCGTGTAGAGCGCGGTCCAGTCCTTCCCGTCGGGCGCGCGGATTAGCACCTCCTGCAGCACCTGGCCAGCCTCGATCTTCGAGCGGCCGAAGGCGAAGTTGCCGGGCCGGTAGACCGGCGCGTAGCCGCGCTTGACCATCTCGAAGAATAGATCCTGGTTGGGATAGAGCGTCTGGATCTGCGGCGAGGCGAAGGAATAGGCGGTCGCCTTGTCATCGGCCAGAAACGCTTCGATCTGCCGCGAGATGATCGACCGCGCATCACCGACCGGTTCGGCAGAAGCCGGATCGGAGGCCAGCGACGCACCGGCAACCAACCCTGCAAGAATGAATCCAAGACACCGCATGCGCACCTCCCAAGAGACAGCTGTCAACAAGGAGATTACGCCGATTGCCCGGTTTGGGAAGACCTGCTCCAAAACGCGACACGGGGTCGGAGATAAAGCGGTTTGCAGCCTTGCGCAGGTGGCCGCTTCGGAGGAGGGCGAAGCTGGGGGCTCGAGGAGAACAGGACACTCCAACTTTGCAGCTACAAGAACTAGTTGCATAAGATAGATTATGGAACAATCGTCTCGACGGGGTGCGACCCGGACGTGGTTCCGTTCATCGGCCCGCCGCCTTGACCCTGGCTGCCTTGACATCCTAAGCCAAAGGCAGTGCTGCCCTGTTTCCGAAAGCTGACGCCGATGCGCTTCGATCCTGCCGATGACCCCCGTGTCCTGAGCGACGCCTTCATCCCCGAGCTGCCGGGTCGTTATAAGGGCAAGGTGCGGGAGAATTATGACTTGCCGGATGGGCGGCGGATCATCATTGCCACGGACCGCTTGAGCGCCTTCGACCAGATCCTGACCGCGATCCCGTTCAAGGGCCAGGTGCTGACGCAGACGGCGCGCTACTGGTTCGAGGAAACCGCCGACATCTGCTTAAACCATGTCATCGCCTATCCCGATCCCAATGTGGTGATCGGCACGCGGCTCGATATCCTGCCGGTCGAGATCGTCGTGCGCGGTTATCTCGCCGGAACGACGAGCACGTCGATCCTGACCAAATATCGCAAGGGCGAGCGGACCATGTACGGGCTGACGCTGCCCGATGGGCTGCGCGACAACGAGGCGCTGCCGCAGGCGATCATCACCCCGACCAGCAAGGCGTTCGACGGCGGCCATGACGAACCCTTGTCCGCCGACGACATCCTTGCCCAGAAACTGCTGACGTCCGAGCAATGGGATACCGTGTCGCGCGCGGCGCTGGCGCTCTTCGAACGCGGACAGAGGCGCGCCGCCGAGCGCGGGCTCATTCTTGCCGATACGAAATATGAGTTCGGCACCGATGCCGAGGGTCGCATCGTGCTGGCCGACGAGATCCATACGCCGGACAGCAGCCGATACTGGATCGCTGCCGATCATGCCGAGGCGGTTGCGAGCGGCCGCCGGCCCGCGAGCTTCGACAAGGATTTCGTGCGCGCCTGGGTGAGCGAGCGCTGCGATCCCTATCACGACCCGATTCCGCCGATCCCGGCGGAGCTGATCGCCGAGACGGCGCGGGTCTATATCCGGGCCTTCGAGGCGATCACCGGGCGCACCTTCGAGCCGGACCTGAGCGGAGCGAGCGTTCTCGACCGCGTGCGTGACAACCTGCGCGTCTACTTCGCCTGATCGAGCTCGAACTCGATTACCATGCCGTCATAGGCCGGCTCGACGTGATCGGGCGTCTCGGCCATGACGGTCGCATAGTCGAGCGGCGTGTGCATATGGGTGAGGATCGCCCGGCGCGGGCCGATCCGCTCGATCCAGGCAAGCGACTGTTCGAGCGAGAGATGGCTCGGATGCGGGCGATATTGCAGCGTGTCGATCACCAGCGTTTCGAGCCCGGTCAGCTTGATCAAAGTCTCGGCCGGAAAGTCGCTTACATCCGTACAATAGGCGAAATTGCCGACACGGAAGCCGAGCGAGTGGATCTGCCCATGCATCTGCAGAAGCGGGACGAGGGTGAGGCGGCCCCCCTCGCCCATGATATCGATCGGTGACAGCGCCTGATCGATCAAATGTCCTTCAACGATCGGCGGATAGCCGCCGGCCTGTGCGCCATCCAGGCAATAGCGGAAGCCGTCGCGGATACGCTCCATCGTCGCGTGATCCGCATGGATGGGCACGGGGCGTTTCGCGTCGATGAAATAGCCGCGAAGATCGTCGATGCCGTGCAAATGATCGGCGTGGGAATGGGTATAGACGACGGCATCGAGATGACGGACGCGGGCGGCGATCATCTGCTGGCGAAGATCCGGCCCCGTATCGACGAGCACTGTCGTCCGCCCCCCATCTTCGGCGATCCGTTCGATGAGCAGCGATGCCCGCAGCCGCACATTCTTCGGGTTCTTGGGGTCGCAGGCGCCCCAATCGCCGGAAATGCGGGGCACGCCCGGCGAAGAGCCGCAGCCGAGAATGGTGAAAACCAGCCGAGCGCTCATCGTTCAGGCCTCACAGGCGCGGCATCTTGGAGAAGAGGCGCAAAGCGTTCTCCGTCGTCACCTCGGCCAAGGCGTCGAGCGTCAGGCCCAGCGTTTCGGCCAGCACCTCGGCGGTCTTGGCGACATAGGCCGGTTCGTTGCGCTTGCCGCGGAAGGGCTTCGGCGCAAGATAGGGCGCATCAGTCTCGACGATCATCCGGTCGTGCGGCACGGTCCTGGCGGTCGCGCGCAGCTCTTCCGATTTCGGGAAGGTGAGAATGCCGGAAAAGGACAGCGTGCCGCCGAGCTCCAGTCCGACGCGGGCGAGCTCGGGCCCGGAGGAGAAGCAGTGCAGGAGGAAGGGAAATGCGCCCTCCTCCGTCTCCTCCGTTAGGATCGCCGCCATGTCGTCGTCGGCCGAGCGGCTGTGGATCACCAGCGGCAGGCCGGTTTCCCGCGCGGCGGCGATATGGCGCCGCAGCCCCGTCGCCTGCGCCTCGCGCGGAGCGTTGTCGTAGAAATAGTCGAGCCCCGCTTCGCCGATCGCCACGCACTTCGGGTGTGCCGAAAGGCGGACGAGGTCCTCCACCGTCACGTCCAGCTCCTCATCCGCATTGTGCGGGTGCGTGCCGACGGAGCAGAAGACGTTGTCGTACTGCTCGGCGATGGCTGTGATGGCAGGGAATTTGTGGACGCGGGTCGAGATGGTGATCATCTGCCGCACGCCCGCCTCGCCTGCCCGCGCGACGATGGCATCGCGCTCCGCCTCGAAGTCGGGAAAGTCCAGATGGCAGTGGGTGTCGATCAGCATGGGCACGGCCATCCTCACACCTCAGGCGCCACGTAGCGTGGAAAGACCGGCTTCGGCGCCTCGAGCGGCGTACCGGAGACGAGACGACCGGCGGGCCCGAGCGCCGCGAAGTCCCGCTTGTCGGCCGGCGCGGCAACGAGATCCAGAAGTTTTTCGCAGGATGCCGGCATGATCGGCTGCAGCAGGATGGCGATCTGGCGGACGACTTCGGCCGTGACATAGAGCACCGTGCCCATGCGCTCCGGATCGGTCTTCTTCAGCGCCCAGGGCTCCTGACCGGCAAAATAACGGTCCGCCTCGGAGACGACGGCAATGATCGCCGTTACGGCCTTGTGAATGGCGAGCGCGTTGATGTCGCTTCGCGCGATCGCCAGAAGCCCGTCGACGGAGGCAAGCATCGCCTCGTCCGCTGCGGTGAGCGGACCGCAGGGCGGGATCCGGCCGTCGCAGTTCTTCACGATCATCGACAGCGAGCGGCTGGCGAGATTGCCGATGCCATTGGCGAGATCGGAGTTGATGCGAACCGCGATCCCCTCCTCGCTGTAATTGCCGTCCTGGCCGAACGAGACCTCGCGCATGAAGAAATAGCGGATTTGATCCAGACCGAAGTGCTCGACGAGGTTGATCGGGTCGACGACATTGCCGAGCGACTTCGACATCTTCTCGCCCTTGTTGAGCAGGAAGCCATGCGCAAAGACCCGCTCCGGCAGGGGCAGCCCGGCCGACATCAGGAAGGCCGGCCAGTAGACGGCGTGGAAGCGGATGATGTCCTTGCCGATCATGTGGATCGACGCCGGCCAGTATTTCGCCCGCGGGCTCTCCGGATCGGTCAGCACGCCGGTGGCGGTCACGTAGTTGGTGAGCGCATCCACCCAGACATACATGACATGGCCGTCGTCATTCGGCACCGGCACGCCCCAGTCGAAGGTGGTGCGGGAGACGGAAAGGTCCTTCAGGCCCGACTTGACGAAGGAGATGATTTCGTTGCGCCGCTCGGCCGGACCGATGAAATCCGGCTGCGCCTCGTAAAGGGCCAGCAGCCGGTCCTGATAGGCGGAAAGACGGAAGAAATAGCTCGATTCCTCGACCCATTCGACCGGCGTGCCCTGCGGCCCGTAGCGCACGCCGTCGGCGCGCAGCTCGGTCTCGCCTTCCTGGTAGTAGGCCTCGTCGCGCACCGAATACCAGCCGGCATAGGTGTCCTTGTAGAGGTCGCCCGCCTTCTCCATCCGCAGCCACATCTCGGTCACCGCCGCATGGTGGCGTGGCTCGGTGGTGCGGATATAGTCGTCGTGCGACGCATTCAGCAGCACCGCCATCTTCTGGAATTCGGCCGTGTTCCGGTCGGCCAGCTCCTGGGCGGTCAGGCCCTGGCTGCGCGCCGTCTGCTGCATCTTCTGGCCATGTTCGTCCGTGCCGGTGAGAAAGAACACATCGCGCCCGTCAAGCCGCTGAAAGCGGGCGACGACGTCTGTGGCGATGAGTTCATAGGCGTGGCCGATATGCGGCCGGCCGTTCGGATAGGCGATGGCGGTCGTGATGTAGAAGGGCGACGTGTCGGACATGGCGGCGGGAGACTCTGGATGTTGCGCGTGCGAAAGAGCGGTGCGCCTGCTCTTAGCCCATAGCGGCGGGCGTGGAAATGCGGAACCGGCAAAAAGCCGGCGGAGCCCGGCTCAGGCTGCGCGAATGTCGTCGAGGATCTGCAGGACGGTCTGCTTGCGGTCGAGGTTATAGGCTTCCGCGAGCGTCACGCGTTCGGAAAGATCGGAGGAAAGCCGCGCCAGCCGCTCCGCACGCTCCAGATCGCCCGAGAGCGCCGAGGCGCGCGCCTGCGCGGTCACGTGGCGGGAGACGAGCTCGGTGAAGAAGTCGTAGATCGTTTCGGCGTCGCGGCCGGAGAGAACATCGGCGAGCTTGTGGGCCTCGCGCCGCGCCGGCGCCGGCTCCTTGGCAAGGATGCTTTCGAAGGCCTCGACGATATCGGCGCCGCCGTAATTGATGAGCTTGATGGCCTCCGACACGCTGCCTCGCGCCGCTTTCAGCACGCCAGGCAGTGTGTCTTCCGCCGGACGGATGCCGAGATGGCCGAGTGCCTGTTCCATCGCCGCGTCGTTGAGCGGCTTCAGCGCCAGCGGCAGGCAGCGCGAGCGAATGGTCGGCAGCAGCCGTCCCGGCGCATGGGTCAACACCAGAAAGAGCGAGCGCTTCGGCGGCTCCTCCAGGATTTTCAGGATGGCATTGGCGGCATTGCGGTTGAGATCGTCGGCCGCATCGACGATGACGATCCGCCAGTTGCCGGTGCCGGAGGTCTGGCCGAAGAAGCGGCCGGCGCGCCGCACCTCGTCCACCGTGATGGCGCTCTTGATCTTCTGCGTCTTCTCGTCGACCGGCCGTGTCAGGTGCAGAAGGTTGTGCGAGGCGCCGCCGGCGATCTGACGGCTGACCAGCGAGGTCGGATCCGGCGCCTGCATGGTCGAGGGCGCCGTCTCCGGCTCGGGATGGCTGAGCACGTGATTGGCGAAACGGAAGGCGAGCGTCGCCTTGCCGATGCCCTGCGGCCCCTCGATCAGGACCGCATGATGACCCTTGCCCGAACGATAGCCGGCAGCGAGAAAGGCCTCGGCCTCCTCATGGCCGAACAGTGCGGTGTTTTCCGAGGGTGCGATGGCCCCATCCAGCTGGTCGGCGCGGGGTTCGCTCACGCTCCGCCCTCCCCGCTGCGCCGCGCCCGCGCGCTGCCGCGGCCCGCCACCACCTCGTCGAAGGCCAGAAGAACATCCGCCGCCACACGCGCTTCGTCCTGCGCCGCATCGACGACCCGGCAGCGCGCCGGGTCTGCCGCGGCGATATCGAGGAAGGCTTCGCGCCGCTTCTCATGCGTATCGAGCTCTTCCTTCTCGAAGCGATCGAGCCCGCTCTTGTCGCTTTCGCCATCTGCGGTCTGGCCAAGGCGCTGGCGCACGCGCGCCAGGCCGAGCGAGGCCGGAAGATCGAGGACGATTGTCAGATCCGGGCGCAGGCCGTGCACGGCGACGCGCTCCAGCGCATCGATCAACGGTTGCGGCAGATTGCCGGTGATCCCCTGGTAGACGCGCGAGGAATCCATGAAGCGGTCGCACAGCACCGTCTGACCGCTGGTGATGGCGGGGCCGATCACGCTTTCCACATGGTCGTTGCGCGCGGCGGCAAAGAGCAGCGCCTCCATGCGGATGCCGAACCGCTCGGCGGCGCCGGACAGGAGCACATGGCGAACGGCTTCCGCCCCGGCCGAGCCGCCGGGTTCGCGGGTGATGAGCACGCTCCGGCCCCGCGCCCGCAGCGCTTCCGCCAGGCGCCGGATCTGGGTGGATTTGCCCGCCCCTTCCCCGCCCTCGAATGTCACGAACAATCCGCCAGCTGCCACGCGGTCCGCCTTCTGTCCTGCACGGCTCGTCCTGAGGGACCAGCACCTGGAAAGCGCGGAAGGCGCTTCCTCTCGTTCCTTCGCGGGCTGCACAAAGCGCCATCAACGCCTGCGAGCCCGTGTTCGCGGACCTGTTACCCGATTGCACGGCGCGAGGAAACTGCGCATCGGCGTTCGGCAGGCAAAGCCGTCTAGAGCCAGAAGAACAACAACTCCTGCAGCGCATCGGCGGCGCGGCTGGTCAGCGTGCCGCCCTCCACGGCGCGGGCCGCCTTCAACGGCACTTCGCGCAGCAACTGGTCGCCGTTCCAGATCTTCAGCGTGCCGAGCGGCTGCCCCGCCGCAATTGGCACCGACACCGGCCAGCGGTAGATCACCTGCCCCTTAAGCTTCGCATCCACCCCCACCGGGAGGAGCACATCCACCGGCTCGGCGATCGACAGCGGCACGGTCGCAACCGCGCCGCCATAGACGCTGGCTTCGGCGATCGTCTCGTTCGGCTCGAACAGCCGTTTCTCGGCGAAGTTGGCCATGGCCCAGTCGAGCACGCGGCGCGCTTCAGACACCCGCTCCTTCTCGTTGGCGAGCCCGTTGATCGCCAGATCGACGCGGCGGCCGTTCTGTTGCATCGAGGCGACGAGTCCGTAGCCATAGCCTTCGGCGAAGCCTGCCACATAGCCATCGACACCGATGTTCAAAGACAGAAGTGGGTTCCGGTTGCGCTGCCGGATCTTGTTCCACTCAAACTCCGGCTGGCTGTAAAGCGGCATGACCTCTGGATAGGTTCGGCGCAGATGACGGGCGAGCGACAGAAGGTCCCTCAGCGTCGTGACATTGCCTGGGTCCGGCAGCCCCGTCGGATTGGCGAAGGTGGAGGCGTTCAGCCCCAGGGCGCGGGCTCGCTCGGTCATCGACCGCGCAAAGGCCGCTTCACTGCCGGCCATGCCTTCGGCCAGCACGATGCAGGCGTCATTGGCAAACTGCACCACGACGCCCTGCAGAAGATCCGACACCGCGATGCTGGACTTGATCGGCGCGAACATGGTCGAGGTGCCGGAGGGCGCGCCGCCCGTGCGCCAGGCATGCTCGCTCACCGGATAGCTGGTCTCGCGGGTGATCTCACCCCGCTTCAGCGAATCGAGGACCACTTCGACGGTCATCATCTTGGCCATCGAGGCCGGCGGCACCGGCACGTCCGGGTCCTTCGATAAGAGCACCGTGTCCGTCTTGTCGTCGACCAGCAGGATCTGCCGCGCCTTCGTCTCGAACGGCTCCGCTGCCTGCACCTGGCTCGCGACCAGCATCAAGCCTGCCAGCAGACTTGCCGCGAGCCTTCGGACGGGTTGCCCAGAGTGTCGCCTCTGTTGGTGAAGACGCGGGCATGCACTTAGGTCGTCGCAAGGAGGTCGGCGGTCCGGTTCGAGCCTCGTCAAGCGGCATCTCCCTCCCCGACCGTCCCGATAAAGGGTCATTCTACAGTCGGAGGTTGTGTGTACTGACAGATTTTGTCGAGAGTAGCAGAGACGCCGGTTTCGTCGCAACGCGGCTTGGTGGCCGCGAAGCGACAATTCCGTCGATCGCGGACCTAGTGTCGCCCCTTTGTGACAGTGCGCGCGGCATGCGCGGCGATGTCGGCAGAGGTCATCTGCTGCGGATCGACCATCACGGCATCGAAGGCGCTTGGCGCCGTGCTGAAGCGCACTTCCGCATAGGCGGCCGCATAGCGCACGGCATTGTCCCGGCCGAAGCTGCCCGGGCGCTCGACAGGGATCGGGCCGATTTCCGGCAGCATGACGAAGCTGTCGAAGCTCGCTGTCGCATCCGGCGCGCGGAGCACATGCTCCGGCTCGGCCAGAGCGGTGACGGGAGCGGCGACATCGAGGGCTGCGACCTGCGTCTGTACTTTCGCCTTCGGCGGAACCGTCAGGATACCAAGATCGCGGACCTGTTTGCGGACCGGTTCGTTGGAGGCGACCATGACGCCGCTGGCGATCTGTCCTTCCGGCGCGATGCCCGGAACGCGGCTGCCCTTCGTGGCGTAGGAGGCCATGAGATAGGGCATGTCGTTCCCCTGGAGCGGCGCCAGGCCGACATATTGGACACGCACCTGCGCACTGCCCTTGCGCTTCATGTCCAGGAGATCGGCTGTCTTGGAAGAGACGTCGATGATACGGCCGTACTCATAGGGACCGCGATCGTTGACGCGCACGATGACGGAGGATCCGTTTTCGAGATTGGTGACGCGCGCATAGCTCGGCAGCGGGAAGGTCGGATGTGCGGCAGAGAGGTGCTGGTCGTCATAGACCTCGCCATTGGCGGTCAGACGGCCATGAAAGGCCGAGCCGTACCAGGAGGACATGCCGGTCTTGCTGTAGCCCGGCTCTTCGCGGGGCGTATAGACCTTGCCCTTGACGACATAGGGCTTGCCGACCTGAAAGCGTCCGCCACCCTTGGGGATGTTCTTGCCGGTGGCAACACGGGGGCTCGCCTTGACGCCATAAACCGACTCGGGAAAGTATTCTTTCGACCGCTTGGTGGGCTTCTCCGCCGACTGCGTCGTTCCGCAGGATGCGAGGGCAAGGCAGAGGAGCGGCAATGCCGCCAAACCAAACACCGGCAATCGCCTGCTCTTCCGGCCATTCCCCGTGCCGTTTCCACGTCCGCGGGGTGTGGCCGAAGCGGCCGCAAAGGTCGTTTCCGTCATACTGTTCACATCGCCAATCAACGCGCCTCCCGGCTCGCCCACGCAGTCCCCGCGCGCAACGATCCGGCGTCACGGAGCCCGTGACCAGGTGCAAAAATGACAGCAACATGGCGGAAATGGGAGCGCGCACCTCGCGATCCCTGGGGAATTGACTTTTATGGTTTACAAGGACTTAACGCCGGTTGTGTTTCAAACCGGCACAAGCCTAATGTCGTGCGACGCGCGACGATCGCTTCGCGCTCAGCACTCGTATTCGATGATCGTGTAGTGGATGCCGACAATCTCGCCGGCGCTGTCGCGAATGAAGGAGGGGATATACTGCTCCTCCGGCGGCACGCAGGCGGAGCCGGTGACCATCGGATCGATGCCGGGATTGCCGGTCTCGAGCCCCGCGACGGCGAGCTCTTCGCCCACGATCTTGTTCTCGCTCGGGCTTCCGAGGGCGGCGAAGGAAGGGGCCGCAGCGAAGGCCATCATGGCCGCCGCTGCGAAGGTCAGGGTTGCGCGCATCATGCACTCCCGAGGGTGGCGATCGTTGTCTTGAACGACCTCGAACAGGTTGGTTTCGAGCAGAAAACACACGTTTTCGGACTTTGTTCCGCGTCCTTCACAATCAGCCACACGATGCGGCCACCGCACCCCTGTCCTCAACCTCATGAGCCCGCGTTGCACGGCATTGACGCCCCAGCGGCGACCCGCTAATCCGGAACATGAGACGGAAGAGTGTCCGAGTGGTTTAAGGAACCGGTCTTGAAAACCGGCGTGCGGGAAACCGTACCGTGGGTTCGAATCCCACCTCTTCCGCCATAAGCCCATGTCGGGCGCTGTCGAACCGTCTGCAATTGACAGGCCCACTCAGCACTCCCCGTGCGATCAGCGGACCATGGTCTTGCCGCGTTCCGCGCGGAACCCGACGCGTCCGGTTGCGGGTGGAACGAACGTGCAGTTGCAGCGTTCAAGCGCCGGCTGGGGGATACACCGGCCCGCACGGCACTCGGCGGAGGGCGACATGCGCCAACTTAAGCAGCGGCTGCCCGACCATCGGGACACAAACTATGAACGGTTCATGATCAGGGAACTGATGGTCTGGCTGATCGGCGTTCCCGTTCCGATCGCCGCGCTCATCGGATTTCTTGTCCTGTAGGGACGTCTCGTCGCGGCGTGGAAGATTTTCAGCCGTGGCGGGGAGATGATTCCGCATCGAGAGTGCTGTTTTCGATCGCCTGGGGCGCTTAGGCAACGGCCTGCAGCACGAAGAAGGTCAGCCCGGAGACCAGGGTCAGGGCCACCATCACCACGATCAATTCCTTCATCATGAATCGGTACATCGTCTCGCTCCAACTCGGCACAGTCATGTGGGGAGAAACGCAATGTCCCACAAGATGTTTCGCGGCCCTATTCCGAAAGCGATCTTTTTATGTCTAATGTCTCACGAGGCGTGAGTCGGCCAAGATTGGCGTGGGTTTGCAGTCGCTAACCAATCCGACAGGCTATGGACAGATTGACGGTGCATGATCAGAACAGACGAGATGGAGACGACGACGCGATGAAACTGCAATCGATGCCCTTCGGGATGATCTTCATCGCCTGCCTGGTTGCTGTCGTTCTCACCATTTCCCTCGTGCCCCACCGCGCCTTTCCGGGCCTGCAAAGCCCGATGCACGCGAGCATGAACCGCTACTGACGCCATGCATTCACGGCGTGGCGACGAGGAGTGCGGCTGAGGTCGCTTCGCCGTTGATGCTCTCGATCTGATAGAGCGGTGCGCTCGCAAATCGAAGCTGTTCACAATCGTTGACGATGGCGGACAGCATGGACTGCGCCAAGGCGGTGCGCATCGACACGCTGCTCTGAGTACCGCGTGTGACGGAGACCGTTACCTTGTCGCCCTGCAGTCGCTTGACCCGCCAGACGAGGCCTTCTGTCGGCGCGGTCTCCAGGAGATAGTTGCGCCCGCTGACGAAGAGGGTGCCATCGCGGCTGCAGGCCGCGAGCGAAGGAACGATCCCCCGTTCGGAAATGGCCAGATCCTCGAGCGTCAGGCGCTGGCGAAGCCGCGAGAGCGTGTCCTGATCCTCGGTAATACGAAACTCGGCAGAAGCAGACCCCGCCAAGCAGAGCGAAACCAGCGGCACTATCATCTTCAACAACAGCGTCATGCAACCCTCCAAAATGGCCGCAGCAAAACTCCACCCCATGCGGCCTGCAATGTCTTTCAAGAAAAATACAAGAGAGAAAATATTCAGTTAATATTTCGGCATAGACTTACGAAGCAAGGCAACGCCGCTCCTGAAGCCAGGTTCGCGCTTCGCCACACCTGAAATCAAGAGACTCTCTGCAGTCTCGGCCTCAGCTTGTCGCGTCGCCGGTCATTCACCCTGCCCTTCGCTAGCACAACCTTTTGATTGACGTGCGAGAAGGTCAAGATAACCTTACCGATCAAGGTAAAGACGCGCATTACCGCAGACAGATCGCGCAAGCAGTGCAGCGAAGCGGGCCTGTCCCCTGTGTGCACGGTGCGCTGCCTGGGCATAGCTGGGGTGACGTTCCACGACTTGCGAGGAACGTTTATCACCGAGCGGCGGCGCGAGGGGTCGACGGTAGAGCAGATCGCTTCCGTGACGGGCCATTCGATTTCCGAGGTCGGGAAGGTGCTGGAAAAGCACTACCTGGCGGATGACCAGCAGACGAGCGATGCCGTCATTCTCCGTATGGAGAGAACATCGCGCGAATAATTCCTGTAAACGCAGAATAGAAGCTGTAAACGGGGTCTAATCGCATTGCAGATGGTAGGCGTGAAGCATTGTAAAGATTGGCGACCCCTGCAGGGCTCGAACCTGCGACAACCTGCTTAGAAGGCAGGTGCTCTATCCAGCTGAGCTAAGGGGCCCTGCTCCGCCGACGCGGAGAAATGCAGCCGCCGGATGGGCGGACTGGCTGTTCGGGATCAATGCGTCCAGGGCTGCTGACGGTTGAAGCGGAAATTGTCGCTGTAGGACACGTTCTTGCGGGTCGGGTCCTTGGGCGCGATCACGCGGTAATCGATCCCGTTGCGCTCGGCATAGGCGACGGCGAGTTCGGCGCTGTCGAAGGTCAGCTTCAGCTGCTGGCGCGTATCGCGGGAGCTGGTGTAGCCCATCATCGGATCGATCGTCCGCGGCGTTTCCGCGTCGAATTCGAGAACCCAAAGATTGGTCTTGGCCTTGCCCGACTGCATCGCGGTCTTGGCCGGGCGATAGATCTTGGCGGACATCCGTTTCAAACTCCAAGCATGTCGAAATGCGCCGGGATGCGGCTCCGGCGTTCAGTCTTTCCATACCGCAGCGGCGGGCAAAACGGAATAAGGCGAACGCAAGCCCAGCCCTTTTTTCTTCGTCCCGGATTGAAGGCCAATCCCCGCTCGAAACCGCTTGCGGCCCGTCCCGCCAGCGTGTATCTCGCACTCCAGCGGACGATTGAGGCCGCGTTCGGAGTGTAGCGCAGTCTGGTAGCGCATCTGGTTTGGGACCAGAGGGTCGGGAGTTCGAATCTCTCCACTCCGACCATCGTCTTCCGTCTGGTCCTGTTCGCCTTCATTTCTGTCAGGCATCGTAGATTGACACGGTTCTGCCGCGCCGTCTTCAGAGCAACCTGTAAGGCGGTAGAAAAAAGCGGTAGATTGTTCTCTTCGAACACTCGTTATCGGGTTCCGCGGTCGTAGACCGTCACGCTTATTCCTGCCGCCACGCGCCGCAATCTGGTCTTTGCTGAACTGGAGGTTCCCGCTATGAAAGGTGAGCGGGCGGTTTGCCCGAAAGATGGAGGGACTTTCGATGGCGACTTATGTTTATGGTACATCTGGGAACGATCCCTTCGACGCTGGTTCCGGGGATCAGCTGGTTTTCGCGTTCGGCGGGAAGGATGCTGTCCTCTTCAGTGGGAAAGAAAGCGACTACACTTACACAATCGCCTATTCGCCCGTCTCGGGCGCGACAGTGATGGTCCATGACAATCGCCCAGGCAGCCCGGACGGAACCGACAAATTCTACAACGTCGAGGTTCTGCAATTCGCCGACAAGATCATCGACATTACGGCGACCGGAACGAAATTCCTGACGTCGAACGAGCCCCCGAGCAAGCTTTCCTTCAGCAAAGCCTCCGTATCCGAAGCGACCAAGGTTGGCTCGGTCATCGGCACCGTTTCCGCACGCGACGACAACGGCGGTGCGCTGACATTTGCATTGGCGGATAATGCGAAAGGGCTGGTGCAGCTGAAGGGCGACAAGGTCATACTGCTTCGCGCCCTCGACTATGAGACCGCAAAGTCCTTCAAGTTCAAGTTTACGGCAACGGACGCAGACGGGGCCGCGACTGTCGCCACCATGTCCGTGTCTGTGGGCGACGTCCTTGAAACCACGAAGGGAACCGCGAAATCCGAAACGCTCACGGGCGGCCTAGGGAAAGACTATTTGCTGGGCTTGGCCGGAGCGGACAAGCTCATCGGCGGCGGTGGCAATGATAGACTGAATGGCGGCGCCGGCGCCGACAAGCTCACGGGCGGGCTCGGCGCAGACATTTTCGAATTCTCGTCGGTCTCCGACAGCGCGGCATCGCGTGGCCGACAGGACTTGATCACCGACTTCAACGCTCGCCAGCGCGACAAACTGGACCTGTCGGACATCGATGCGAATACAAAGCTGTCCGGAAATCAGGCTTTCAGCTTCATCAAGGAGTCTGCCTTTCATGGCAAGGCCGGCGAATTGCGTTTCGAAACAGTGAAAGGGCAGACTGTTTTGTTAGGCGACACGAACGGCGACAAGATCGCCGACTTTTCAGTCAAGTTCGACGATCCGATCGTGCTGAAGAGTGGCGACTTTTTCCTGTAGCGCCCCTCGCCTGCTTCCAACGAACAAAACCAAGATAAGAGCAGATTGACGCGGCTTCTCTCCTCGCGCTGCTGGGAATGCCGGTCAGCGTCCAGGCCGATCCCAGTCTGCACCGGTAGCCCGGTTAAGGCGACCGACGCAGGTGCAATTGGTCGAGGTCAGTTCTTGCCGTTGTTCGGGCGCGCCTTGTCGCCCTTCTTGGATGTGGTGGAGGTGGTCTTGGCGTCGGGGGATTGGCCGAGATGGGTGCCGCCGAGATGGCCGCCGCCGCTGGTGTTTTCGCCCTTCGGGTCCTTGTTGGTCATGGCCCGAGTGATCATATCTGGTCTCCTTGCTGGTTGCCGACGACCGAACAGCGATGGGCGCACAGGGTTCCATGACGGATCAAGGGAGGCGTCGACGGGCATGCTTCGCACGCACGGCGCGTCAGTCGGCTTCGACGGGCTTTGCCGAGGGGCCGATCTGCGGTGTTTCCAGACGGGCGCCGGGGGTGATGGCGAGGCGCTTGATGGTGCCGGCGTTCAGTTCCAGCACATAGGCGACCGGCACCTGCGAATCGATGATCGCTTCCGATTGCGGAACGGCGTTCTCGTGAAGGGTTTCCACCCTGCCCTCCTTGGACACGAAGAGCATGTCGAGCGGCAGGATCGTGTTCTTCATCCACATCATCACCCGACGCGTCGTTCCGAAGTCGAACAACATGCCGTGATCGGCCGCCATGCTCTTTCGAAACATGAGGCCTTGAGCCCGCTGGTCGCTATCGAGCGCCAGTTCGATGGTGAAGGAATGGCGCTTGCCATCCGTGGTCTGAAGGGTGAGAGCGCCGGTTTCGAAGGTGACCTTGCCGGTGCCTTGCTGCGCCTGCGCTTGGCCGGGCAGGAAATCAGCGGCAAGGGGCAGGCAGAGAACAGACGCCATCACCAGCGCAGGCAGTTTTAAGCCGAAAGCCCGCTTTCGGCGCGCATTCGCAGCCTTCGCTCGCGAAGCCGGCTTGGCCGCAGGCCGGGTCAATGGGAACGGCCGGCCGGCGCGGGGACGTCCGGATGGATCTCGGCAGCCATCAGGCCCTTGTCGCCATCGCCGAAGCGCACCAGCACGGTCTGGCCCGGCCGCAGCTCGGTCAGGCCGAAGCGACGCAGGGTTTCCATGTGGATGAAGATGTCCTCGGTGCCGTCGCCGCGCGTCAGGAAGCCGAAACCCTTGGTCCGGTTGAACCATTTGACGAGGACGCGCTCAAGCCCGCTCGTGGGCGTCACCTGCACATGCGTCTTGACCGGCGGCAGCTGCGAGGGATGCACCGCAGTGGACTGGTCCATGGAGAGAATGCGGAAGGCCTGGTAGCCGCGGTCGCGCTTCTGAACGAGAGCCACGATGCGGGCGCCTTCGAGAACGGTTTGATACCCATCGCGGCGCAGGCAGGTCACGTGCAGCAGAACATCCTTCATGCCGTTGTCCGGCACGATGAAGCCGAAGCCCTTCGCCACGTCGAACCATTTGATGACGCCGGTGATCTCGATCAGATCCAGCGCATCGCCGCCGAACTCCTCGCTCGCATCGATGCCCTTAGTCGAAATCCTGTCCGCCATACCCTTCAGCCCCTCGTCCACGCATCACGATCGCTGCGGTTAATTGATTCTTGACGATCACCATAACATCGTCCCGGTGCGATGAGGCAAGACCCCGAAGGTTTTTTGCCGTCGCTCTGCCGCAGCAAGAAAAGGCTAAAAAACCAGCCTTGCGCCTGGCTTTCGCAGCTCTAGATGACGCGCCATTGCATTCCATCGAAAGGGTATCCGATGCGCTATCTGCACACCATGGTCCGCGTGAAGGATCTTGACGCCTCTCTTCACTTCTACTGCACTGTGTTCGGGCTTCAGGAAGTGCGCCGCAGCGAGAACGAGAAAGGCCGCTTCACGCTCGTCTTCCTCGCTGCGCCCGGCGATCTCGACGAAGCGAGAGCCAAGATGGCGCCATGCCTGGAACTGACGTACAACTGGGATCCGGAAGACTATACGGGCGGGCGCAATTTCGGCCATCTCGCCTATGAGGTCGAGGACATCTACGGCTTCTGCCAGTCGCTGATGGACAGCGGCATCACCATCAATCGCCCGCCGCGCGACGGCAACATGGCCTTCGTGCGCTCGCCGGACGGCATTTCGATCGAGATTCTGCAGAAGGGCGACAGGCTGGCGCCGCAGGAGCCCTGGCTGTCGATGGAAAACACCGGCAGCTGGTAAGCTGCTCCGAAACAGCAGGAGAGCCGCTACCGGCGGCTCTCCGCCCTTCCCGCGCAGCCCTCCGCCCTTCCAGCGCCGCCCTCCGCGCTTCCCGCAAGCTCCGCGCACGCCGCTCGTGGCATCGTCTCCCTCATGACGGCCTGTTTCTCGCAGGCCTCCGGCCATGATGGCGCGTTCTCCTGCCGCCATCGCTCGTTGGGAGACTGTCTTGCGCCATTCCGGCCTATCTCATCCGCTCCGCCTCGCCGCTCTGGCGGCCTCCGTGTCCACGCTGCTTCTGGCCGGCTGCGTCACGAACAAGCCGGCGATCGAGACCCTGACGGAGGGCGTTGCGGGAGACGAGGCCGAGGTGCCGGCGACGGCAGCCTCGCTGGTCGATCCTGCCGCTGCGGCCACCAAGACAGGCAGCGCGCAATCCGCAAACCCGGGCGGCGCGGCGCAGCAGATGGCGGCCGCGCCGGGGCAGGCGGCGGCCCCTCCCCCGGCGGCGCCCATGGTGGGCGGTGACGGCAGCTCGGTGGTCATGGAAGGAACCGGGCTGAAGGCCATGTCCAGCAGCATCTTCTCGGTCGGACAGCCGGCAGCCGGGATTGCGCCCGGCGCCAGCGGCCCCGCCGGAGGCAGCCTGTTCCGCAGTCAGCCGCAGCCGATGCCGCCGGCGCAAGCTGCGCCCTTGCCGCTCACCCCCCAGGCCGCACCTGTCAGCCTGCCCGTTCAGCAGCCGGCCGCGCCGCAGGTGGAGATGCCGCAGCAGGGCGCGGAGCTGAAGCAGAAGACAGCGCCGGAGCTTGCCGCTGCGGCGGACCCGGCCCTTTCACTCGTCGGCCTGTTTGCCGGCGCCCGCAAGACGGCGGCGAAGGGCAAAGGCAACGACCCGAAGGCATTGGAGCTCGCCGCCAATCTCTCGCCGCAGCAGGTTGCGGTCTTGAGTTACGGCGCCCTGCCCGGCATTCGCGCCCGATCGATGTTCGCCACCGTCGATGACGAAGCCGCCGACCATGACGACCGCAGCCCGCGCATCAAGCTCGCCTCGCTCACCGGTCTCGCCCGCCTGGCGCCGAATGGCTTGATCGTGCAGACCGAAACGGTCGAGACCGGTTGCTTCAAACCCGATCTGCTGCAGATTCTGAAGGGGGTCGAGTCGCGGTTCGGTCGCAAACTGATCGTCACCTCTGGCCATCGCAGCCTCGCCCACAACGTGGCGGTCGGCGGCGCGACACGGTCGCATCACCTCACCTGCGAAGCCGCAGATATCCAGGTGCCCGGCGTCTCGAAGTGGGAGCTCGCGAGCTACCTGCGCAGCGTCCCGGGCCGCGGCGGCGTCGGCACCTACTGTCATACCGAATCCGTCCACGTCGACACCGGTCGCCAGCGCGACTGGAACTGGCCTTGCCGGACGCGCGATGCGTAACGTACTGTAATCGCTTGGAATTCTCCTTCTTCATCAACGTGTGGAAATTTTGCAGAAAAATGACGTTTGCGGCTTGCGGGCGAGAAGTGCTCTGACTATAAGACCCCCACGCAAACAGCGCACGCGCCCTTCGTCTATCGGTTAGGACGTCAGATTTTCATTCTGAAAAGAGGGGTTCGACTCCCCTAGGGCGTGCCACCTGCTTCCTCTTCCTGGTCTCGAAATCGCTTGAACAGAGCCGTTTAGGCAATTGTCTTTGCTCACGCTTTGCCTCGCGAAATTTCTTCGCTCGCTCGTCGATTTCCTCTTGCCGGTTCTCCGGCGTCCGACTATAAGGCGCCCACCGCGAAAGCACGCGCCCTTCGTCTATCGGTTAGGACGTCAGATTTTCATTCTGAAAAGAGGGGTTCGACTCCCCTAGGGCGTGCCACTTCGCGGTTTCTCCTTTCTCCCTCTTGCGTACCCGACCGCGCGAGCCCACATGCGGGCCGCACGCGCCCTTCGTCTATCGGTCAGGACGCCAGATTCTCATTCTGGAAAGAGGGGTTCGATTCCCCTAGGGCGTGCCACTTTCGGCCGGTTCTCCCTTACAGAGCGGGCGCAGCGTCGAGGAGACGGAACTGCACCCGGCGTGTTCCCTGCCAGATCTCGGCTGAAAGGCAGCCGGCCGCATGGATGGTTGTGCCGCGACCGGAGAGAAGCAGGGTTCCGAGTGCGCTGCGCATGGCGCGAAAGGCGATTGCGTCCAGCCGGGAGCCATCCGGTGCCTCCAAAGTCACCTTGACATGCTCGGTGCCGATGGGGCGGGCATCGCGGATGCGGTGGGCCGGCAGGGCGAAGACCGGCTGGGAATGGCCCGCACCATAGGGTCCGGCCCGCTCCAGCAGGTCGATCAGGCCGAGCGTGGCACCGGAGGCGGAGAGCGCACCGTCGATCTTCAGCACCTGCGAGTCGACCAGTGTCTGCACCACGCGCTCGGCGCGGGCTTCGAAAAAGGCGCGCAGCGGTCCGAGCTGGCTGCGCTCCACCGTCAGCCCCGCAGCCATCGCATGGCCGCCGCCCTTGATGAGCAGGCCCTCCTCCACGGCGGCGCGCACCATGCGGCCGATGTCGAAACCGCTGATCGAGCGCCCCGATCCCGTGCCGCGGCCGCTGGCGTTGAAGGCAATGGCGAAGGCCGGCCGGCGGAACCGTTCTTTCAGCCGCGCGGCGATCAGCCCGACAATTCCCGGATGCCAGCCGTCCCGCGCCGTCAGGATGACGGAGGCGCCGCCGCCATCGCCATACTCCAGCAGCGCTTCGGCCTCGGCTTCCTCCAGCATCGCCTTCTCGATCGCCTGCCGGTCGCTGTTGAGCCCGTCCAGCTGTTCGGCGATTGCTTCCGCTTCGGCCTGATCATCGAGCGTCAACAAGCGGCTTCCAAGACCGGCATCGCCGATCCGACCGCCGGCGTTGATGCGCGGGCCGATGAGGAAACCGAAGTGATAGGGCGTCACGGGACCGCTCAGACCGGCCTTGCGAAACAGCGCGGCGAGACCAGGGTTCTGCATATGACGCGCAGCAATCAGCCCCTTCACGACATAGGCGCGGTTAAGACCCTTCAGCGGCACGACATCGCACACGGTGGCGAGCGCCACGAGATCGAGCAGGGTCAGGAGATCGAAGCTGCCGCCGCGCAGGTCCCCTCGCCGTCGCAATTCGCGTTGCAGGCCGACGAGGACGAGGAACACGACGCCTGCGGCGCACAGATGCCCCTGCCCAGACAGATCGTCCTCGCGATTCGGATTGACGAGCGCGACCGCAGGCGGCAGCTCTCCCGCTACCTGGTGATGGTCGATGACGACAACATCCACGCCACGTTCGGCGGCGCGGGCGAGCGATTCATGGCTGGTCGAGCCACAATCGACCGTAACGATCAACGTGGCGCCGCCATCGATCAGCCGGTCGATTGCCGGCGGATTCGGGCCATAGCCTTCGTAAATCCGGTCAGGGATGTAGATGTCCGGATCCAGGCCAAAATGCCGGAGGAAACGGCAGAGGATGGCGGAGGACGCCGCGCCGTCGACATCGTAGTCCCCGAAGATTGCCACCGTCTCGCGCCGGGCGATCGCATCGGCCAGTCGTTCCGCCGCCTTCGGCGCGTCGGTCAACTGGTCGGGGTCGGGCATGAGGCTGCGCAGCGTCGGGTCGAGGAAGGCCATCGCCTCGTCCTGGCCGACGCCCCGGCCGGCCAGCACCCGGGCGATCAGATCCGGCAAGCCATGCACCTGGGCAATCGCCAAGGCGCGGTTCTGGCCCGCGGGATCCAGCCGCGCCATCCATCGCTGGCCCGTGGCCGACTGCTCGACGCCGAGAAACGGGCGGACGATCGGGTCGGGGAAGTCGTTCATGGCGCCGACACGCTCAGCCCGCGGCCGTCAGACCGCGCCCTGCCCTTAGCCGTCGCATCGTGCCACGGTCCGATGTCAGTATTCCTTCGGCCGCTCGATGCGGATGACCTGCGGCTCGCCGACCAGATAGCCCTCGCCCTTGATGGCCTGGACAGCGTCGCGCACCGAGTGCTCGCTGGTGGCGTGGGTGACGAGGATGATCGTCTGCGGCGCGCCCGGCTCGCTCGCCGTTTTGGCATGCTGCATGATCGATTCGAGCGAGATGCCCTGTTCGGCCATGCGCCCGGCGATGCTCGCAAAGACGCCGGTGCGATCCACCACTTCCAGACGGATGAAATAGCCGCCCTCATGGCTCTGGATCTGGGCGCGGGTATAGGGCAGGAGCTTGTCGACCGGACGGCCGAAGGCCGGAACGTGCTGGGCGCCCGGCCGGCTTTTGGCAATGTCGGCGATGTCGCCCAGCACGGCGGAGGCGGTCGCATTGCCGCCGGCGCCGGGGCCGACCATCAGGAGCTCACCCAGAATATCGGATTCGATCGCCACCGCATTGGTGACGCCATCCACCTGCGCGATCACGGAATCGAAGGGCACCATGGTCGGGTGCACCCGCTGCTCGATGCCGCTTTCGGTGCGCTGCGCGACGCCCAGCAGCTTGATGCGATAGCCGAGATCGGAGGCGGCGCGGATATCCTCGGGCGAGATATTGGTGATGCCTTCGAGATAGATATCATCCGCCGCGATCGCCGTGCCGAAGGCAAGGCTGGTGAGAATGGAGAGCTTGTGCGCCGTGTCGTTTCCCTCGATATCGAAGGCGGGATCGGCTTCGGCATAGCCGAGTCTTTGCGCTTCCTTGAGGCACGCCTCGAAGGTCAGCCCCTCCTTTTCCATCCGGGTCAGGATGTAATTGCAGGTGCCGTTCATGATGCCGTAGACGCGGGCGATGGTGTTGCCGGTCATCGATTCGCGCAGCGCCTTGATGACGGGAATGCCGCCGGCCACGGCGGCCTCGTAGTTCAGCAGCGCGCCATGGGCCTCGGCGATGCCCGCGAGTTCGATGCCGTGCGCGGCCAGCAGCGCCTTGTTGGCCGTGACGACATGGATGCCGCGCGACAGCGCCGCCTTGACCGCAGAATAGGCCGGATCGCCGGCCCCTCCCATCAACTCGACGAAGACATCCATTTCGGCCGTCTGCGCCAGCGAGACGGCGTCTTCGTGCCAGGCATAAAGGTCAAGCGGCACGCCGCGATTCTTCTCCCGCGAGCGCGCGGTGATGGCGACGATCTCGATCGGCCGGCCGCAGGTGGTTGCCAGCTGCAGGTGCCGTTCGCTGAGAATGCGTACCAGCGAAGCGCCCACCGTACCCAGCCCTGCAATACCGATCCTGAGGGGCTCTGCCATATGTCCTGTCCTATGCGTGTCTTTGGGCTCCGCCGAAAAGTTCGGCAAAGCAAATCGAAGGGGTCGGCTGGCCTAGCGGCGAGCGTTGAGCGAAATGACGTTGTGCAGCGTGTCGTCGGCAGCCGAAAGAAACTTCTTCAGGTTGCGGGCGGCCTGGCGAATGCGGTGCTCGTTCTCGACAAGGGCGATGCGCACATAATCGTCGCCGAGTTCGCCGAAGCCGACGCCGGGCGCCACCGCGATATCGGCTTTTTCCACCAGGAGCTTGGAGAATTCAAGCGAGCCCAGATGGCGGAACTTCTCCGGGATCTTCGCCCAGGCGAACATGGTGGCCTCCGGCGGCGGCACCTCGAAGCCAGCCTTGCCGAAGCTTTCGACCAGCACGTCGCGGCGGCGCTTGTAGATGGCGCGGACCTCGGCAATGTCGGACCCGTCGCCATTCAGTGCATGGGTGGCGGCCACCTGGATCGGCGTGAAGGCGCCGTAATCGAGATAGGATTTGACCCGGGTAAGCGCCGAGATCAGCCGCTCGTTGCCGACGGCAAAGCCCATGCGCCAGCCGGGCATGGAGAAGGTCTTCGACATGGAGGTGAACTCGACGGTGTTGTCCATCGCGCCCGGAACCTCGAGGACGGAGGGCGGCGGCGTGTCGCCGAAATAGATCTCAGAATAGGCGAGATCGGACAGGATGACGATGTCGTGCTTCTTCGCGAAGGCGACGACGTCCTTGTAGAAATCCAGCGTCGCGACATGGGCCGTCGGGTTGGACGGATAGTTGATGATCAGCGCGATCGGCTTCGGGATCGAATGGCGGATGGCGCGCTCGAGCGGCGGGAAGAAGGTCTCGTCCGGCTCGACCGAGATCGAGCGGATGACGCCACCGGTCATCAGGAAGCCGAAGGCATGGATCGGATAGGTCGGGTTCGGGCAGAGCACGACATCGCCCGGCGCGGTGATGGCCTGCGCCATGTTGGCGAAGCCTTCCTTGGAGCCGAGCGTCGCCACGACCTGCGTTTCCGGGTTGAGCTTCACGCCGAAACGGCGGGCGTAATAGGCGGCCTGGGCACGGCGCAGGCCCGGAATGCCCTTGGAAGAGGAATAGCGGTGGGTGCGCGGATCGCGCACCACTTCGCACAGCTTGTCGACGATGGCCTGCGGCGTCGGCAGGTCCGGATTGCCCATGCCGAGGTCGATGATGTCGGCTCCACCCGCTCGCGCGCTGGCCTTCAGGCGATTGACCTGTTCGAAGACGTAAGGCGGCAGGCGGCGGACTTTATGAAACTCTTCCATCTTTCTCGACCTCGTGAGCCGCGACGGAACAGGCTTTCGGACCGGCTTCGCCACGCGCGGACTGGCATGGCGCGGTTCGACAACCGCGCCGTGATCGCCTTGGCTTTGCGGCCAATCGGCCTGAAAGGCAAGTGCTAATTCTTGATCTCGGCGAGCGTTTCGCTGCCGTGATTGGCCGCAAGGGCTTCCAGTTCCTTCAGCCGGCGCTGGTATTCGGCCTCGGTGATCTGCCCCGCGGCACGGCGGCCGGACAGGGCCGTCATGCGCGCCTGGAGCGCGGCCGCTTCCTCATTGCTCATCTGCGGAGCCGCCGTCGGACGCCGGCCCTCGATCACCGGATAGACATCGGTCGGCACCGGACGGGCCATGGCGGAGGTATAGCTCTGCTGACGCTCGCCCTCATAGCTCGTGCAGCCGGCGAGCGCGCTCACCGCGAGAAGAAGGGTGAAACGGGACAAACTCTTCATGAAAACCCCTGCCCGGCGTGCCGCGGCCCGCTCTGATCACTGCGCATGCTTCGCCCGCCCTCAAGGCGGCAACATGCGCTGGTCCTTGTAGTTGTTTTAGGGCAGAATGTAAAAAGCCAAATCAAAGCAGGCGTTCGGAGGATCCGGGTGAAGCACGGCAGCGGCGAGAATGCTGGATCCCGCGAGGGTACGGCAGGTGGTTTCCATGGAATCGATCCGAAAGCCATCGAGCCTTACATCGTCAAGGATCCGCAGGCGCTGACGATGAACCTCGCCCGCGCCGTCGAGCAGGCGGGCAAGGCGGCCTCGGCCTGGCTCGCGCCGCGCGAGCGGGGCGAAAAGACCGACGTGCTGGCCGAGCCGTTGCTCGATCTCGTCAAGGTTCTTTCGAAGATCTCCGAATACTGGATGTCGGACCCGCGCCGCTCCGTCGAGGCGCAGACGCAGCTGATAGCCGGTCTCGTCTCGCTTTGGGCGCGCAGCGTCGATCGCATCAACAGCGAAGCGGAGCCGCAGCCGCTCCCCGCCGACAAGCGCTTTGCCGATCGGGACTGGGTGGACAACCCCTTCTTCGACTTTCTGCGCCAGGCCTATGGCATTGTTTCGGACTGGGCGGAGCGGCTGGTGGAGGAGGCCGAGGGTCTCGACGCGCACACGCGCCACAAGGCCCAGTTCTACACAAGGCAGGTTCTCAGCGCGCTTTCGCCCAGCAATTTCGTCGCCACCAATCCGCAGGTCTACCGCGAGACGGTTGCCCAGAGCGGCGCGAACCTGGTTGCCGGCATGCGCATGCTGGCGGAAGACATTGCGGCGGGCGGCGGCGAGTTGAAGCTGCGCCAGAGCGACATGACGAAGTTCGCGATCGGCGAGAACATCGCCATGACGCCGGGCAAGGTTCTCGCCCAGAGCGAGGTCTGCCAGGTCATCCAGTACGACGCCTCGACCGAGACCGTGCTCAAGCGCCCTCTCCTCATCTGCCCGCCCTGGATCAACAAATTCTACGTGCTTGACCTCAATCCGCAGAAGTCCTTCATCAAATGGGCGGTCGATCAGGGGCACACGGTCTTCGTCATTTCCTGGGTCAACCCCGACAAGCGCCACGCCGCCAAGGACTGGGAATCCTATGCGCGGGAGGGCATCGACTTTGCGCTCGACACGATCGCCCAGGCGACCGGCGAGGACGAGGTCAATGCCGTCGGCTACTGCGTCGGCGGAACGCTGCTCGCCGCGACGCTGGCCTTGCATGCGCAGGAGAACGATCGGCGCATCCGCTCGGTCACGCTTTTCACCACCCAGGTGGACTTCACCTATGCCGGCGATCTGAAGGTCTTCGTCGACGAGCCGCAGGTGCGCGCCATCGAGGCGCGCATGGCCGAGACCGGCTATCTCGACGGCTCGAAAATGGCGCTCGCCTTCAACATGCTGCGGCCGACCGAGCTGATCTGGCCCTATGTCGTCAACAATTACCTGAAGGGCGTCGAGCCCTCGGCCTTCGATCTCTTGTTCTGGAATGCCGATTCGACCCGGATGGCGGCAGCGAACCACTCCTTCTATCTTCGCAACTGCTATCTGAACAACACGCTGAGCCGTGGCGAGATGGTGCTCGCGGGGAAGACCGTGTCTTTGAAGGACGTAACGATCCCGGTCTACAATCTCGCGACGCGGGAAGACCACATTGCCCCGGCCAAGTCCGTCTTCCATGGCTGTGGGCTGTTCGGCGGAGAGGTGACCTTCGTCCTCTCCGGGTCGGGACACATCGCCGGCGTCGTCAATCCGCCGGACAAGCGCAAGTACCAGTTCTGGACCGGTCCGAAGGCCGAGGGAGCGCTGGAGGACTGGCTGCCGCAGGCAGACGAGCATCCGGGCTCCTGGTGGCCGCACTGGCACCAGTGGATCGAAGCGCAGGATGCGACCCGCGTTCCGGCGCGGCGCACCGGCGGCTCCATGAACACGCTGGAGGAAGCACCGGGATCCTATGTCCGGACAAGGGCCAGCTGAGAACGTCCATTGGGAAGCCGACCGTCGTCCTCTGACAGCCTGTTTCGGTGGACGGCGCGTGCCTCTCTGATCTAAGACAGGGCAGAACGCAACAAGGGCCCGGGAATGGTCACCTATATCGAAGCCGCGGCTGCGCCGCGCCGCAACACCGGCGTCATCCGGCTATACACGCCGGACGATTTCGACGGCATGCGCCGCGCCTGCCAGCTGACGGCGCGCTGCCTCGATGCGCTCGCCGACATCGTCAAGCCGGGCGTGACCACGGACGAGATCGACCGCTTCGTCTTCACCTTCGGCATGGATCACGGCGCCCTGCCCGCGACGCTGAATTATCGCGGTTACACGAAATCCTCCTGCACCTCGATCAATCATGTCGTCTGCCACGGGATTCCGAACGACAAGCCGCTGCGCGAAGGCGATATCGTCAATATCGACGTCACCTATGTGCTGGATGGCTGGCATGGCGATTCGAGCCGGATGTATCCGGTGGGCGAGATCAAGCGGGCGGCCGAACGGCTTCTGGAGGTGACGCATGAATGCCTGATGCGCGGCATCGCGGTGGTCAAGCCGGGCGTGCGAACCGGGGCGATCGGCGAAGCCATCCAGAGCTTTGCTGAAGCCGAGCGCTGCTCGGTGGTGCGCGACTTCTGCGGGCATGGCGTCGGCCGCCTGTTCCACGACGCACCGAACATCCTCCATTATGGCCGCGCCTCCGACGGACCGGAGCTGCGGGAAGGCATGATCTTCACCATCGAGCCGATGATCAATCTCGGCCGTCCGCATGTGAAAGTGCTGGCGGATGGCTGGACGGCGGTCACGCGCGACAGGTCGCTCTCCGCGCAATACGAACATGCAATCGGCGTGACGGCTACGGGCTGCGAGGTCTTTACCCTCTCGCCGGCCGGACTGGACCGCCCCGGGCTGCCGGCGCGCCCGACTGCCCTGGCCGGGTGACCGCGGATGACGGGCAAGCCACCTCGCTTTCCCGATCCGCCGCCTCCCCCGGAGGACGACGACGCCGCGCCGCCCGACGAGCGCGGCTATTTCGCCGACCAGCCGACCAGCCGACCCGCCGTGCGACGCCGGCCTCCTTGCGCCCGCCGACCGAGGACCAGCATTACCATGGCCATCGCGAGCGCCTGCGCAGCCGGTTCCGTGACAATGGCGATACCGCCTTGGCCGATTACGAGCTCCTGGAGCTGCTGCTCTTCCGTCTCATTCCCCGCCGCGACACCAAGCCGATCGCCAAGGCGCTGCTCGATCGATTCGGAACGCTGGCCGGCGTGCTCGGCGCGCCGCCGGCCCTGCTGCAGGAGGTGAAGGGGATCGGAGACTCGGTGGCGCTCGATCTCAAGCTGATCGCGACGATCGGCCACCGCACCTTGAAGAGCGAGCTGCGCAACCGCACCATGCTCTCGTCTTGGGCGCAGGTGATCGACTATTGCCACGCGGCCATGGCGCACGAGACGCGCGAGCAGTTTCGCATCCTCTTCCTCGACAAGCGCAACCAGCTGATCGCCGACGAGGTGCAGCAGACCGGGACGATCGACCATACGCCGGTCTACCCGCGCGAAGTGGCGCGGCGCGCGCTCGAACTCTCGGCGACGGCGCTGATCCTCGTCCACAACCATCCTTCCGGCGATCCGACCCCCTCCCGGGCCGATATCGATATGACACGGACGATTGCCGAGACGATTCTGCCGCTTGGCGTCGTGCTGCACGACCACATCATCGTCGGCAAGGACGGACATGCGAGCCTGAAGGGCATGAAGCTGATCTGACCTGATGCGGGCCTTGCGCCGATGTCGTTTTCGGCGGCTTCGGGGTCGTTCACATGCGTTGCGCAATTGACCTGCTATGGGCGGGAGCGCAACACTCCCGCAACGCACAACGATTCAGTGGTTTCCTCATGGCTCACTATGATCTCCTCGTCGTC
The DNA here is from genome assembly GCF_034720595.1 of Rhizobium sp. CC-YZS058. Lineage (NCBI taxonomy): Bacteria > Pseudomonadati > Pseudomonadota > Alphaproteobacteria > Hyphomicrobiales > Rhizobiaceae > Rhizobium > Rhizobium sp. CC-YZS058. The sequence continues at coordinate 1,888,438 of NZ_JAYESJ010000001.1, forward strand.
GGCAGCGGTCCTGCCGGCCGCCGCGCCGCAATCCAGGCTGCCAAGCTCGGAAAGAAGGTGCTGGTGGTCGAACAGGGCAAGCGCGTCGGCGGCGTGTCCGTTCACACCGGCACCATTCCCTCCAAGACGCTGCGCGAGACGGCGCTGAACCTGACCGGCTGGCGGGAACGCGGCTTCTACGGACGCGCCTACCGGGTGAAGGAAGAGATTTCGGCGGAAGACCTGCGCCGCCGCCTGCTGATCACGCTCGACCACGAGGTGGAGGTTCTCGAACACCAGTTTGCGCGCAATCGCGTGGCCCATATGCGGGGACGCGCGAGCTTTCTCGATGCGCAGACCATGCAGATCGCCAAGGATGACGGCGAGGTCCTGCAGGTCAGCGCGACGAGCATCCTGCTTGCCGTTGGCACGAAGCCCTTCCGCCCCGATTACATGCCCTTCGACGGCAAGACCGTGTTGGACAGCGACGAGCTTCTCGAAATCGAGGAGCTGCCCCGCTCCATGGCCGTCATCGGCGCAGGGGTCATCGGCATCGAATATGCGACGATCTTCAGCGCGCTCGATACGGCCGTGACGCTGATCGATCCGAAATCGACCATGCTCGACTTCATCGACAAGGAGATCGTCGAGGATTTCACCTACCAGCTGCGCGACCGGAACATGAAGCTCCATCTCGGCCAGAAAGCCGAAACCGTGACGCGGATGCCAGATGGCAAAGTGCAGATCAAGCTTGATTCCGGCAGGATGATCACGGTGGAAATGGTGCTGTTCGCGGCCGGTCGCATGGGCGCCACCGACACGCTGAACCTGCAGGCCGCGGGGCTCGAAGCGGACAATCGCGGGCGGCTCAGCGTCAACCCGGAAACCTTCCAGACCGCGGTGCCGAACATCTACGCGGCCGGCGACGTCGTCGGCTTCCCGAGCCTTGCCTCGACCTCGATGGAGCAGGGCCGCATCGCCGCGCGCGTAGCCGTCGGCGCAATCGCCAAGGAGCCGCCGAAGTTCTTTCCCTATGGCATCTATGCCGTTCCGGAAATCTCGACCTGCGGCCTGACCGAGGAAGAGGTAAAGACCCGCGGCATTCCTTATGAATGCGGCATTGCGCGCTTCCGCGAAACCTCGCGCGGCCACATCATGGGTCTCGATTCCGGCCTCCTGAAGCTGATCTTCTCGCTGAAGACGCGCCGGCTGCTCGGCGTCCATATCGTCGGCGAAGGCGCGACCGAGCTCGTGCACATCGGCCAGGCGGTGCTGAACCTTAAGGGGACGGTCGAATATTTCGTCGAGAACACCTTCAACTATCCGACGCTCGCGGAAGCCTACAAGATTGCGGGCCTCGATGCCTCCAACCGCATGGGAGACGTGGTGGCGAAGATCGCCTGAACCCGGGGCAGCGCCTGCCTCGGTCCCGCCGAGGCGGCATCTGTTCAAGCTCGCCCGTCGCTGAGACAAAAAGAACCCCGCCGGCTTGCACCGGCGGGGTTCTTTCGTGTCTTGCTGCGGGTGCGCCGATTACTCGGCGCTGTCCTCGGCAGCTGCCTTCTTCTTGGAGGCTGCCTTCTTCTTCGGCGCGGCAGCCTCTTCGGCCTGAGCGCCTTCAGCGGCATCGGCCGTCTCGGCCTTGGCGGCCTTCTTCTTCGGAGCAGCCTTCTTGGCAGGCTTCTCGGCGCTGTCGTCCTCGTCGTCGGCCATCAGCTCGTCCTTGCTGACGGTCTTGTCGGTGACCGAGACTTCGCCGAGCAGGTGGTCGACGACCTTTTCTTCAAACAACGGCGCGCGCAGCGATGCGGCGGCACCCGGGGTCTTCTGGAAATAGTCGATGATCTGCTTTTCCTGGCCGGGGAACTGGCGCAGCTGCTGGAACAGCGAGCGCTGCATTTCCTCGTCGCTGACCGTCACGCCAGCCTTCTCGCCGATCTCGGAGAGAACCAGGCCGAGGCGAACGCGGCGTTCGGCGAGCTTGCGATACTCGGCGCGCGCCTCTTCTTCCGTCGTGTCTTCGTCGGCAAAGGTCTTGCCGGCCTGTTCGAGGTCGGTGTTGATCTGGCGCCAGATATTGTCGAACTCGGCATCGACGAGGCCCTGCGGCGTGTCGAACTGGTAGAGTTCGTCGAGCTGGTCGAGAAGCTGACGCTTGACCTTCTGGCGGGTCATCGAGCCGTACTGGCTTTCGATCTGGCCGCGCACGACTTCCTTCAGCTTGTCGGCCGATTCGAGGCCGAGCTTGGTGGCGAGCTCGTCGTTGATCTCGACCTCGGCCGGGGTTGCGACGGCCTTGACCTTGATGTCGAAGGTCGCGTCCTTGCCCGCCAGATTGGCAGCCGGGTATTCGGCCGGGAAGGTCACCGTGATCACCTTCTCGTCGCCCGCCTTGGCGCCGACCAGCTGCTCTTCGAAGCCGGGGATGAAGCGGTTGGAGCCGAGAACCAGTTCGGCGTCCTCGTCCTTGCCGCCATCGAAGGGCTCGCCGTCGAGCTTGCCGAGATAGTCGATCGTGACGCGGTCGCCGTTTTCGGCAGCCCCGTCCTTGTCGCTATACGTGCGGGCGCTTTCGGCGATCTTGAGGATCTGCTCGGTCACTTCCTCGTCGGCGATGTCGACGACTTCGCGGGTGACCTTGATGCCGCTGACGTCCTTCAGTTCGAAGGTCGGAATGACTTCATAAGCGAGCGTGAATTCGAAATCGGCTTCGGCGCTCAGGATCTTCTCGGCCTCGGCCTGATCCTCGGTCATGGCGATGTCCGGCTGGGTCGCCGACTTTTCGCCGCGCTCCTGCAGGATTTCGACCGGCTTGTCGCGCACCAGCTCGTTGACGAGCTCGGCCATGATCGACTTGCCATAGACCTTCTTGAGGTGAGCGACCGGCACCTTGCCCGGGCGGAAACCGTTGATGCGGACGCGATCCTTGGTTTCGGCGAGACGCTCGTTCATCCGCGCCTCCATGTCCTTGGCCGGGATCACGACCTTCAATTCGCGCTTCAGCCCGTCCGCGAGCGTTTCGATAACCTGCATGTTCAAACCTTCATTTCACGTTGCCGGGGCGCCGTCCGCGGACGGGCCGATCCATGTGCCGGGAGTGGCTTTACTGAAACCGAGCGCCGTTTTGCAAGCAAAATGGCGAAAAGACCGATGTTCTGGGCAGAAACTTGCGCCGGCTCCTCTCCGTCTGCAGCTTCCGCGCGGCGCCTCCGGTCAGGTCTGGCACGGCGCTTCGCCTGTGCCATATGCCGGGCCGGCGCGCCCCTTGATCCTCGCCTGGTGCGGGTAGAGAGACTTGAACTCCCACGCCTTGCGGCACCAGAACCTAAATCTGGCGTGTCTACCAATTTCACCATACCCGCGGGACTGCGGCCCTTCGAAAAGGCCGTCCCAGGCGCGGCGTCTCTATAGCACCGACAGCGCCGCATTCAAGCAGAATCGGGTTCCGCAACGGCACGCACCAGGCATGCGGGCGCCTTGGGCCCTTGTGTCCCCGGTCGGCCGGCGCCATTTCCAGGCTGTGCACATGCTTGCGCCCCGCGACTGTTTCTTGGGCAGACCGCCCGTTCGTCTCGTCGAGCCATGCATATCCGGCATGGGTGCCATTCGCAGCGAGCGCTGGCGGAACGAAAACCACTCTCCTATCTTATAGACATATCGAGACGGCGCCCTCCTCCTCCCAACGCCGCTCGATTGGGATCGACGACACCTCCTCCTCCCGGTCGTCGGTCAGTTTAGCAACGCTCGCCGGATCCTCCTCCCCCGGCGAGCGTTGTCTGTTTTGGGGGTTACTTCGAACATCGTCGCCGTGCTTAACGCTTGCCACCTGCGGGCCGCGTCGCGCTTTCGGTCCATCGGTCGCTCCGCTTCCCCGTCGATTCTGCTGACCGAGAGATCTGCGGACTGTGCATAGGTGCAGTGCGGAATCCCGTCTGGAGAAGAGGCCTTCAAGAGCTTACATTCCAGCCATCGACGAAGGCCGGTTTGGATTGCCGGCACCCCTGACGGAAAGGAACCGGACATGAACATCACCCGCTCTCTCACCTCCTGGCGCAAGTATCGGCAGACCGTGGACGAACTGAGCCGCATGAGCGACCGCGAGCTGAGCGACCTCGGCATCGGCCGCTCGGAAATCCGCAGCGTCGCCCGCCGCGCCTCTCGCTAAGGATCGGCGGTCGACCGGCCGCTGCCGGATCTGAGTTTTGAAACGCCCCGCTGCGCCTGCAGCGGGGCGTTTGTGTGTGCGGGCCTCGCGCACCCGCTCTGCTCGGACGGCGTGTCTGAAGGAGCCCTTGGGACGAACGGTCGGATTTTGGGCAAATGCGACGCTTGCGTGGTTCCTGTGCAATGACCTGCACAAACGCATGGCAGTCGCACATTTTTTGCACTGCAGCTTTCCCGATAACAGGCGTAGAACAACGCTCAAGGAACCGGCCCGGTGGGGTGCGGTTCGAACCGTGCAAGAACAAGGACAACCGACATGAATCCGATCCGTATCGCCCGCAACTGGATGAACTATCGCCGCACCGTTTCCGAACTCGGCAGCCTGTCGAACCAGGCCCTGTCCGACATCGGCATCACCCGGTTCGACATCCGCAACATCGCAGCGCGCTCCTTCCGCTAAAGCGCAGCAGCCTCTGTTGAAACGACCAACGGCGCCCACGAGGCGCCGTTTTTTATTGTCCGGATGATGAGAATGAGGGGGCGGAGCCGGGGCTCGACCCTACTCCGCGTCGACCTTCGAGACCAGGATCTTGTCGATTCGCCGCGCATCCATGTCGATGACCTCGAAGCGGTAGCCATAGGCTTCCGTCACGTCACCCTCTTCCGGCGTCTTGCGGAGTTCCTGCACCAGGAACCCGGCGATGGTCTCGTAATTGCCGTCGGAATCGATTTCCTCCAGCCCGATGGTGAAGTGGATCTCGTCGATCGGGGTTCGCCCGTCGACCAGGAAGCTGCCGTCTTCCCGCTGGCGGATCAGCGCATGTTCGAGATCGTCATAGTTCGACGGCAGCACGCCGACGATCGCCTCGAGAATATCGGCGATGGTGATGATGCCCTCGATGCTTCCATATTCGTCGACGATCATCGCCATGTTGATGCGTGACGACTTGAACGCCTCCAGCGCCTTCAGGCAGGACGCCGTCTCCGGCAGCGTATGCAGTTCCTTCACGAAACTGCGGATGTCGAAGGCGCCCGAATTGGCGTTGAGCACTTCCTTGACCAGAACTGCGCCCAGAACCTCGCCGCTCGCCGTGTCCATGACAGGATAGCGTGAGTGCGAGGTTTCCTTGACCTTTTCCTGCACGGTCTCCAGCGTGTCATGCACCTCGAAGAAGCTGACCTCGGTGCGGTGGGTCATGATCGACTTCACATTGCGATCGCCGAGCCTGATGATCCGCCGCAGCATCTCGTGCTCGGATTTTTCGATTGCGCCGCTTTCGACGCCTTCGGCCATGATCGCCTGCACCTCTTCTTCGGTCACCGCATCCTTGTTGCGGGACACGCCGAAGATGCGCATGACGAGGCTGGCGGAGCCTTCGAAGAGATAGACGACCGGCGCCACGATCTTCGACAGGAGCAGCATCGGCCGCGCCACGAACATGGCAATGGCTTCGGAATTGGTCAGCGCGAACTGCTTGGGGATCAACTCGCCGATGACGACGGAGAGATAGGTGATCAGGGAGACGACCAGCGCCACGGCGACGGTGCTGCCGTAAGGGGCGATCCACGGGATTTCGTTGAGAATGGGCGCCAGCTTGTCGGCGATGGTCGCACCGCCATAGGCGCCGGCCAGCGTACCGACCAGCGTGATGCCGACCTGAACGGTGGAAAGAAATTTGCCGGGATCTTCCGCAAGATTGAGCGCCAGTTCGGCGCGGGCATTCCCCTGCTTGGCCATCTGCCGCAGCAAGGGGCGGCTGGCAGAGACGATCGCCATTTCCGACATGGCGAAGAAGGCATTGATCAGCAGAAGAACGAAGATAACGATCAGTTCGGACATGAACCCTCAGAAACCGGCGGCCCGCCTTAGTGTGGTTCACAAGGGGCGCATCGCGGTATCTCTATGAAATAGGCGGAACAGCCAGGACCAGCAAGCGGCCGGACCAAGAAATGCCCTGTTTCGTGCTTCGCAGTTGCGAAAAACTTGCTGGCCGACAGGCTTGACGCGCGGTGACATCCCTTCCGCTGTCGTGGACCCTTCAACGCTCCCCGTCGATGGCGCGCTGCACGCGATCATGGCCTTCCCGGATCACCGCCTCCATCGCCGCACGCGCGCCCGCCTCGTCGCGGCGCGAGATCTGCTCGACGATGCGGATATGGGTGCGCGACACATCGCCGATCCGGTCCCGCTCGGATGCGGGCGAACTGAGCTTGAAGACGCCGACCAGCGCCGCCTCGATCAGGCTGCCGACGGTGCGCATGAAGGGGTTGGCCGAAGCTTCGGCGACGGCCAGATGGAATTTGAGATCGGCGAGCGCCAGCGTTTCCGCGGTATGGTTCGGATCGCCCATCGCCACGGCAAGCCGCATCATATGAGCGATCTCGGCCTCGCTGGCGTGGACGGCGGCGAGCGCTGCGGCATGCGGCTCGAAGGCCATGCGTACTTCGCTCAAGTGCTGCAGGAACATCTTGTCCATGCCGTCATGGAAATGCCAGGTGAGGATATCGCTGTCGAAGAGGTTCCACTCGTTGCGGGCCGTGACGCGCGTTCCGATCCGGGCGCGGGGCACGATCAGGCCCTTCGCCGCCAGTGTCTTCATCGCCTCGCGCAGAACGGTGCGCGACACGTTGAAGCGCAGCGCCAGCTCGCTGTCGCCCGGAAGGATGGAGCCGACCGGGAATTCGCCGTTGATGATCGCCCGGCCCAGCGCGTCCACCACCTGGGAATGGCTCGTGCGCGTGTCGACACCGGTGATCACGGTCTGCAGCGGCCCCTTCTTCATGATGGTCTCTCCCCCGAGATATCGGCTGATGGCGTTTGTCCCGCCGGCGGTCACCGGCTCCTCCACGGACCCCTCTAAAAAATCATATAATATGACTAGAGTAAACCTGGACTAACCATTGCATACAGAATTTCTATTATAAGCGCCAGCTTGTGCGGAACATGCGTTCTATTTCGCTTACGTAAAAGCTGTCGAGCCTGTTCTCCCATGCCGGAAACCAGTGACCCGGCGGTTTCCCGCCGGGTCACTGTCTCTTTCGTTCCGCTGCCTGGTCCTCCGGGACCTTACTGCGGAAGTTTGTCGTCGATGCCTTCGACATAGAAGTTCATGCCGAGCAGCGTGCCGTCGTCGGCCTTTTCGCCCTCCTTCAGCCAGGCAGAGCCGTCCTGCTTGTTGATCGGGCCGGTGAAGGGGTGCAGAGCGCCCGATTCGATCTTCGCCTGGGTTTCCTCGGCCATTTTCTTCACGTCGTCCGGCATGTTGGTATAGGGCGCCATGGTCAGGATGCCGTCCTTCAGGCCGTCCCAGGACGATTCGCCGCCCTTCCAGCTGCCATCCATCACCATCTTGATGCGCTTGACGTAGTAGGGACCCCAAGTGTCGATGATCGCCGTCAGCTGCGCCTTCGGGCCAGCCTTGATCTGGTCGAAGGCCTGGCCGAAGGCATGGATGCCGCGCTCTTCGGCGATCTGCATCGGGGCGGCGGAGTCGGTGTGCTGGGTCAGGATATCGACGCCCTGGTCGATCAGCGCCTTGGCGGCATCGGCTTCCTTGCCGGCATCATGCCAGGTGTTCACCCAGACGACCTTCATCTTGAAATTCGGGTTGACCGACTTGGCGCCCTGCTCGAAGGCGTTGATGCCCATGACGACTTCCGGGATCGGCACGGAGGCGATGTAGCCGGCAACGCCGGTCTTCGACATCTTGGCGGCGATCTGGCCGATGATGTAGCGGCCTTCGTAGAAGCGCGAATTGTAGGTGGTGACGTTCGGCGCGGTCTTGTAGCCGGTCGCGTGTTCGAACTTCACGTCGGGGAACTTCTTCGCCACCTGCAGGGTCGGATCCATATAGCCGAAGGACGTGGTGAAGATGATCGAGCAGCCGGAGCGTGCGAAGCGCTCGATGGCGCGGGCGGAGTCGGGACCTTCCGGAACGTTTTCGACGAAGGCCGTCTCGACCTTGTCGCCCAGCTCCTTCTCGACATATTGCCGGCCAACGTCATGGGCCTGCGTCCAGCCGCCGTCCGTCTTGGGGCCGATATAGACGAAGCAGGCCTTCGTCTTGTCCTGGGCCTGGGCGGAGACCGCCGCCGTCGAGGCCGCCAGCGCGACCGCAAGACCGAAGATCAGCTTTTTCATGGTTTCGTTCCTCTCGAGGGTTGTTCGATGTCTTTTTGGGTCGCGGTCAGCGATCCGGCACGAAGGGTCGGCCAAGCGAGGCCGGTGTATTGACCATCATCAGCCGCTTGTTGCGCGACATCAGCACGAGAACGACGACGGTGGCAAGATAGGGCATGGCGGAGAGCAACTGCGAAGGCAGCCCGAAGCCGAGCGCTTGGGCATGCAGCTGGCCGATGGTGACGCCGCCGAACAGATAGGCGCCGATGGCGACGCGGGCTGGCCGCCACGAGGCGAAGACGACGAGCGCCAGCGCGATCCAACCGCGCCCCGCGGTCATGTTCTCGACCCACTGCGGCGTATAGACGAGCGACAGATGCGCGCCGGCAAGTCCTGCGCAGGCGCCGCCGAACAGCACCGCCAGATAGCGGTAGCGGATGACCGGAATGCCGAGCGCATGCGCCGAGCCTGGATTGTCGCCGATCGAGCGCAGCGTCAGGCCGGTGCGGGTGCGAAACAGGAACCAGGCCACCCCGATGGTGAGAATGACCGACAGGTAGAAGATCGGGTCCTGCCCGAACACCAGCCGGCCGACGATCGGCAGCTCGGTAAGGCCGGGAATGAAGAGGCTCGGCAGCTTCGATCCCGCCTCGCCGACAAAGGGTTCGCCGATCATGCCGGACAGGCCGAGGCCGAGCAGGGTCAGCGACAGGCCGGTTGCCACCTGGTTGGTGGCGATGGAAAGCGTCAACACCGCAAAGAGCTGGGAGAACAGCGCACCGGCCGCGACACCGGCGAGAAGGCCGACCCAGGGGGAGCCCGAAAGGCTGGCGCCGGCGAAGCCGCAGACGGCGCCCATGATCATCATGCCCTCGACGCCGAGATTGAGGACGCCCGAGCGCTCCACAACCAGCTCGCCGATCGCCGCGATCAGCAGCGGTGTGGCGGCGGTCGCGATCGTCAGGAGGACGCTTTCGAAAATGCCCATGGCGCTCAGGCCTCCTTCGCCGGCGCAGCGGCCGCAACGCGCAGACGGTAGGTGGCAAGCGTATCGCAGGCCAGAACGAAGAACAGCAGCATGCCCTGGAAAACCCGGACCACCTTGTCCGATACGTTGAGCTCGATCTGCGCCCCCTCGCCGCCAAGATAGGTCAGGCCGAGCACGACGCCCGCCACGATGACGCCGAGCGGGTTGAGGCGGCCGAGAAAGGCGACGATGATGGCCGTGAAGCCATAACCGGGCGAAATCTCCGGCTGCAGCTTGTTGATGGTGCCGGACACCTCGCAGATCCCTGCAAGCCCGGCGAGCGCACCGGACAGCATCATCGAGAACCAGATCATGCCCTTGCGCGAAAACCCTGCGAAGCGCCCTGCCCGCTCCGAGGCGCCGATCACCTTGATCTCGAACCCTTTCAGCGTGTAGCGCATCATGAACCAGACCGCGAGCGCCGCGAGGATGGCGAAGACGATGCCGAGGTTGGCGCGGCCGGAGGACAAGAGCTCCGGCAGGATCGCCTCGTCCTGGAACTGCTGCGTTACCGGAAAATTGAAGCCCTGCGGATCCCGCCAGGGCCCGCGCACCAGCCAGTCGAGAAAGAGCTCCGCCACATAGACCAGCATCAGGCTGGTCAGGATCTCGTTGGTGTTGGTCTGCGCCTTGAGAAAGGCGGGGATGGCAGCATAGAGCGCGCCGCCGATCATGCCCATCACGAGGATCAGGGGAAGCACGAGCGGCGAATGCCAGTCGTTGAAGAAGACCGGCACGATGGAGCCGGCGATCGCCCCCATGACCAGCTGCCCCTCGGCGCCGATGTTCCAGTTGTTGCAGCGGTAGCAGACCGAGAGGCCGACCCCGATCAGGATCAGCGGCGCAGCCTTGACCGCGAGCTCGTGCAGCGACCAGACCTCGGTCAGCGGGCTGATGAAGAGCACGGTGAGCGCCTGCAGCGGGTCCTTGCCGAGTGCGGCGAACAGGATGGCGCCGGCCACCAGCGTCAGCGCCAGCGCGATCACGGGGGAAAGCAGCGAGAAGAGGCGGGAGGGCTCAGCGCGCTTTTCGAGTTCAATGCGCATGGGCGCTCTCCGTTTGCCCGTTGAGGCCGCCCATCAGCAGCCCGATCCGTTCGCGCGTCATGTCACCGGTGGGGAAGGCTTGCGAGAGCCGTCCGTCGCTGATCACGGCGATCTCGGTCGCCACCTCGAAGATCTCGTCGAGATCCTGGCTGATGACCAGGACCGCGGACCCCGATTTGGCGAGATCGACGAGCGCCTGGCGGATGCGGCTTGCAGCGCCGGCATCGACACCCCAGGTCGGCTGGTTGACGATCAGCACGGCTGGCTGGCGGTCGAGCTCGCGACCGACGATGAATTTCTGCAGATTGCCGCCCGACAGCGAACCCGCGGCCGGATCCTCGCCGCTCTTGCGCACATCCATGGCGGCCGCGATGCGCCGGGCGGCACTGCGCACGGCACTCATGCGGATCAGCCCCAGCGGGCTCTTGAGGAACGCTTTGCGATCCGACCAGTAGCGGGAAAGCACGAGATTGTCGGACAGCGACAGCGCGGACACGGCGGCATGGCCGTGCCGCTCTTCAGGCACGAAGCCGGCGCCGAGCGATCTGCGGGCATTGATGCCCTTGCGCCCGACCGACTGGCCGCGGATCTGCACCGTCTGATCGTCCTCCACCGGATATTCCCCGGATAGCGCATCGAAGAGCTCGCCCTGTCCATTGCCGGCAACCCCGGCGATCGCCAGCACCTCGCCGGCCCGGACCTTCAGATCGACCGATTTCAACGAGACGGCAAAGGGCGTGCGGGCGTCCGCGGAGAGGGCGCGCGCCTCGAGCAGGACGTCGCCGCGCAGGCTGGTGCCGGCAGCGGAAACATGCGCGACCTCTGCGCCGACCATCATGCGCGCGAGGGAGGCCGGCGTCTCCTGTTTCGGGTCGCAGGCGCCGGTCACCTTGCCATGGCGCAGCACCGTGGCGCGGTCGCAGATCCGCTGCACCTCCTCCAGCCGGTGGCTGATGTAGAGAACCGAGCGCCCTTCGCCGCGCAGCGTGTTCAGCGTCTCGAACAGGCGGTCGGCTTCCTGCGGCGTCAGCACCGAGGTGGGCTCGTCGAGGATGATCAGTTGCGGGTTCTGCAGGAGCGCGCGGACGATCTCGATGCGCTGGCGCTCGCCGACGGAAAGGTCCGCCACATGGGCATGGGGATCGAGCGGCAGGCCGTAGCTGCGCGAAAGCGCCGCCGCTTCGTCGGCCACCTTTGCAAGCGAGATGCCGGGGGGAAGCGACAGCGCGATGTTCTCCGCCACCGTCAGCGCCTCGAACAGCGAGAAATGCTGGAACACCATGCCGATGCCGAGCCGACGCGCCTCGAAGGGGCTGGCGATGCGCACCGGCGCGCCCTTCCACAGGATCTGCCCGCTGCTTGGCGCCAGAACGCCGAACAGCATTTTCACCAGCGTCGACTTGCCGGCGCCGTTTTCGCCGAGAAGCGCATGGATTTCCCCGGGCGCGATATCGAGATCGATGGCATTGCAGGCTGCGAACGAACCGAACAGCTTCGTCAGATCTTTGACGGACAAAAGGGGGCTGTCCGCGGGTCGTCCCTCACTCGGCACGCCTGTTCCTCGCATGATGCCTCGTTCCCGCCGCCGTGGCCCGGCTTTGGTCAGGGAATGAGAAGCGTTGTTCCACTCGTTTTTCGTGCTTCCAGATCCGCATGGGCCTGTGCCGCATCGGCCAGCCCATAGGTCTGGTTGATATTGATACGCACTTTGTTGCTCCGCACAACATCAAAGAGCGAGTTTGCACACGCCTCCAGCGCCGGCCGGGTGCTGACATGGGTGAAGAGCGTCGGCCGCGTGGCGAAGAGCGAGCCCTTCTGCGCCAGAAGGCCGATCGGAAAGGCATCGACCGCGCCGGAGGAATTGCCGAAGCTGACCCAGAGCCCGCGCGGTTTCAGGCAGTTCAACGAGCCTGGAAATGTATCCCGGCCCACGGAGTCATAGACGACGTCGACGCCCTTGCCGTGCGTGATGTCGCGCACGCGCGCCACGAAATCTTCCGTCCTGTAGTCGATCACATGGTCGTATCCGTGGGCGAGCGCCAGCGCGATCTTGTCCGGCGAACCGGCCGTGCCGATGACGGTTGCGCCGAGCGCCTTGGCCCACTGGCCCGCGATCAGCCCCACGCCGCCTGCGGCCGCGTGGAAGAGCAGCACGGTGCCGGGGCCGACCGGGAAGGTCTGGTTGAGCAGATATTGCGCGGTCATGCCCTTCAGCATCATCGCCGCCGCCGTATCGAGGCCGATCTCGTCCGGCACCTTGACGAGCTGGGACGCATCGGCGTTGCGCTCGCTCTGATAGGCGCTGTCGAGCGTCGCATAGGCCACGCGATCGCCGATCTCGAACTCCCGCACACCGTCGCCAAGCGCGGTGACGATGCCGGCGCCCTCCTTGCCGGGCACGAAGGGCAGGCTTTCGGATTTGTACAGCCCGGTGCGGAAATAGACGTCGATGAAGTTGACGCCAATCGCCTCCTGCCGGATCTGCACCTCGCCGGGGCCCGGCGGCGGCAGGGTCACGCCTTCGAGCTTGAGAACCTCCGGCCCGCCCAGCTGGCGGATGACGATTGCCTCGGCCATCGCGGCACTCCTCTCATTTTCCGAGATTGGGGAAGATCTGCAGAATGAATCCGATCACATAGAGGTAGAGCCCGGTGATCACCACGCCCCAGACCACCCAGGCCGGCGTGATGAAATGCATGAACAGGGCGGTGATGCTTAGCGCCGACCAAAGCGCGAAAACCGTCAGGTTCAAGGCACGCAAGCGAACCACGCGCACCGGATGCAGGAAGTTGATCGGCAGGAAGGTCAGGATCACGGAGACGAAGACGACGATCGAGGCCGCCATCTCGCTCGGCTGGATGACGAAAAGCGTGAAGACGACCATGTTCCAGACGACGGGGAAGCCGGAGAAGAAGTATTCGTCGGTCTTCATGCCCATATCGGCATAGTAGATCGCGCTGGAGACGACGATCGCACCTGCGGCGACGAAGGACCAGGGTTCCCCGATCATGCCGCTCTGATAGAGCGCAAAGGCCGGCAACAGAACGTAGGTCACATAGTCGATCACATTGTCGAGCGTGTCGCCCGACCAGTTCGGCAGCACTTCCTTGACCCGGACCTTGCGGGCGATCGGCCCGTCGATGCCATCGACCGCGAGCGCCAGCGCCAGCCACCAGAACATGTCGACGAAGCGATGCTCGGCCGCGGCCACGACGCCGAGAAAGGCCAGGAACGAACCCGAGGCGGTCAGAACATGGACGGAAAAGGCGCGGATCTCCGCATAGGGAACCCGCCTGTAATTGAAGAACCTCATTCCGCTCCCTGCCAAGCCATCCGCGTTTGACGCTCCCGCGCCCTGCGACCTCCGCCATTCCGCCACTATGCACCCTTTCCCGCAGCAGGGAAGCGAAAGCAAGCTTTTGCCGCCGTCAGGTGCCGTTTCGCCTGTGGACGCAGGGCATGGCAGCTGCGCCATCGCGCCCCATTCCCATTCCACGAGCCTGCGCCTAGATAGAGCATGGCTTCGCCGCTGCGAGGCCCAACCTTGAGCTTGGAGGCCGCCATGGATCATTTCGACATCGTCGTCGTCGGCGCTGGTCTTGCCGGCGCGCTGACCGCGCTCAGCCTGGCTGCAACGGGCCGCTCCATCGCGCTCGTGGCGCCGGAGGCCGGCCCGGAAGATGGGCGGACGACGGCGGTCATGGACCCGGCCTTCGGCCTCCTGCGCACTCTCGGCCTGGCCGAGGCGCTGGAAGAGGCAGGCGCGCCGCTTTCCTCCATGCGCATCATCGACGGGACGGACCGGCTGCTGCGCGCGCCGGTCGTCACCTTCCGCGCAAGCGAGATCGGCCTGCCCGCTTTCGGGATCAACATTCCCAACACAGCTTTCAACCGCGTTCTGAAAGAGCGAATTGCGGCGACCCCTTCCGTCACCCGCATCACCGCCGCCCTGTCCTGCCTGCACCTGACGGACGAAAAGGCCGTTCTGCACTTGAGCGACGGGCAGCTTCTTTCGGCCGACCTGGTGGCGGGTGCTGACGGCAAGCGTTCCAAGGTGCGCAAGGCGGCGGGCGTCGAGGCGCGGGAATGGTCCTATCCGCAGACGGCTTTGGTCATGAATTTCGCACACGAGCAGCCGCACATGACCGTCTCGACCGAGTTCCACACGGCCGATGGGCCCTTCACGCAGGTGCCGCTGCCGGGCGATCGGTCGAGCCTCGTCTGGGTCATGAAGCCGCTCGATGCCGCGCGCATCGCCGCCTTGCCGCTGACAGAGCTGTCGCTTGCCGTGGAGCGGCGCATGCAGTCCATGCTCGGAAAGGTGACAGTCGAGGCTGCGCCGCAAAGCTTCCCGCTTTCCGGGCTGACGGCGCAACGTCTCGGTGCCGGCCGCGCCGTCTTTATTGGCGAAGCGGCGCATGCCTTCCCGCCGATCGGCGCGCAGGGGCTCAACCTCAGTCTCCGCGATGTCACGGCGCTGAGCGAGCTCGTGGCGCAGACATCGCAGCTCGGCGCCGAGTTCGGTGCCCGCTACGATGCGCGCCGCCGCGCCGATGTCGTCAGTCGGACCATGAGCGTCGATCTGCTCAATCGCTCGCTTCTGACCGGCCTGCTGCCCGTGCAGCTTCTGCGCGCCGGCGGGTTGCAGGCGCTGGCCTCGGCCCCGCCGCTGCGCAACCTGCTGATGCGCGAAGGGCTCCGGCCTGGCGCGGCGCTGGAGGAGATTGGTCGCACGCTGCGCGACGCCCTTCCCCGCTTCTCGCGCCGCGCCTAGCGGAGCGCGGTCGGCAAGATGCCGGCATGCAGGAGATAGATCAGCCCGCTCACGGTGACGACCGAGAGACCGGTCGAGATGAGGATGGTCGCCGAGGCTCTCTGCTGCCAAAGCTGATATTGCTCGGCGATGACATAGACGCTGGCCGCCGTCGGCAGGGCGGCCATCAGCACCGCCGCCTCAACCCAGAGCGGGTCGAAGCCGCCGACCAGCAGCAGAGCGAGACCGACGAGGATCGGGTGGAGGAGCAGCTTGGCCGGGACGATGTAGAAGATTTCGGCCGGCACGCGCGTCAGCGGCCGCAGGCCCAGCGTCACGCCCATGGCAAACAGCGCGCAGGGTGCCGCCGTTGGCGAGAGCATGGCAATCAGCCGGTCGAGAGCGGCCGGCGGCTGCAGGTGCAATCCGGCGGCGCCGACGCCGATCAGGGTCGCCAGGATGAAGGGATGCAGCAGGATGCGCCGCGCCACCTGGCCGGCCAGCCGAAGCGGGCGAGCGGTCTCTCCGCCGGCGAGCGCCATCATCGCCGGAGCGGCGATGAAATGGGCGACATTCTCGAAGGAGAAGATGAGGGCAACCGGCACGGCCGCCTTCTCGCCAAGCGCCAGCAGCGCAATACCCGGTCCCATATAGCCGATATTTCCATAGCAGCCGGCCAGGCCCTGAACCGTCGATCCGGCGATTCCATTGCCGCGCACCAGCCGGGAGAGAAGAAAGACCAGAAGGAAGACAGCGTAGGTGGCCGCCAGATCGACCGCGATGAAATCGAACCGCGCGAGTTCCTCGATCGGCGTACGGGAAATGAGCGTGAAGAACAGGGCCGGCAGGGCGAGGTAGAGGACATAGGCGTTCAGCCAGGCAAGACCATCGGCCCCGGCATGGCGCAGCGGCGTGAAGCGCGCGGCGAGATAGCCAAGCAGGATGAGGCCGAAGAACGGGAGAACGAGCGCGAGAAGCGAGGCCACGGTCGCCTCACCCGATTTTCATCAGGATGGGAAAACTCTCCTGGAACCAGATCGCGACGCTGCTGACGAAGCCGAACAGGAAGGCGAGGCCGGAAAGCACCAGCAAAGCGCCCATGATCTTTTCCACCAGTCCCAGGTGTCGGCGAAAGCGGGTGAGGAAGCCCATGAAGGCGCCGGAGAACCCGGCCGCGATCCAGAAGGGAACGGCGAGGCCGAGCGAATAGACGGCGAGAAGCGCGGCACCCTGCCCCACAGTGTCGCGTGCCGCGGCAACGCCGAGAATGGTGCCGAGAACCGGACCGATGCACGGCGTCCAGCCGAAGCCGAAGGCGAGACCCATCACATAGGCGCCGGAAAGCGTCGCCGGCTTGCCTGCGCCCTGGAATCGGGCCTCTCGGGCAAGCAGGGGGATGCGGAGGACGCCCAGAAAATGCAGACCCATCAGAATGACGACGAAGCCGCCGAGCCGCGACAGCACGTCCATGTGCTGGCGCAGCAGCATGCCGAGGCTCGACGCACCGACCCCGAGCGCGACGAAGACCGTGGCAAAACCGAGCGTGAACAGCACCGCGGTGACGAACACCGCCCGCCGCACCTGACCCGCAGCCGCCGGGCCGCCGCCTTCGCGGAACTGATCCATCGATACGCCCGCCATATAGCAGAGATAGGGCGGGACCAGCGGCAGCACGCAAGGTGACAGGAAAGAGAGCGCCCCGGCGAGAAGCGCATAGACGATCGGGATTTCGGCAATGGCCACCGGCAACTCCTGGCATGTCAATCGAACCGACGTCGCGCCGCGCCAAGCCCGCGCCGGCATGAAGTCACTGGCGGGACCGACCATGGCCGCACCCCTGCCAGCCCCTCCCCTCTACCGCTCCCATCGCCCCTTGGAAACCGTCTCACCCTCCCTGCGGCAACACGACCGGGGATCGCGCGACGAGGGATTGGACGATCAGGATGAACGGCGTCGCGAAGGTCCGCCGGCGGAATGCTGCTGGGGAGTCGCGCTCGGTCGCTGCCGAGAGAGGCCGATGGAAAAACAGCGAAGAGGCTTTTATGGGTTGACCCCGCGGGCCGGCCTATGCATATCTCCGCCCACTTTCGCCGGCCGTGCCGGATCTGGAAGAGCGCGTAGCTCAGTCGGTAGAGCAACTGACTTTTAATCAGTAGGTCCAGGGTTCGAATCCCTGCGCGCTCACCATCTTCGTCAAATTACGAAAAAAACACGCAAATTGAACGGGACTGGCGGGCATCGTTTGCGGAGCCGGGAGATGCGCCGTCCCCTTCGCGGATGGCGCGGCCAAACGATGGCAACAATCAAACTTCTATCATGATGTGGAGAGTTTTGGAGGCCTCGCCCGGAATTGAACCGGGGTACAAGGATTTGCAGTCCTCTGCGTCACCACTCCGCCACGAGGCCTCACAGGCTCATAAACAAGCCGTGGCGTGCGTTTAGAGCCATCCGCGAGAAATCGCAAGAGGCAAGCCGGTGCGGGCCGCACTTTTCCCCGCCCGCGTCTCCTCGCCCATGACGCGACGGATCAGAGGCTCGAAACCGCCTGCGGGTTCATCAGCGGCACTGCCTGACCGATGTCGTTGTTGGCGTATTTCAGCGCAAGGATGGAAAGGACGGAGACGATCATGCCAACGAAGATGAAACGCATGGAGATACCCTTTCGGCAGGCCGCGCCAGGGATGGCAGCGGGAGGCAAACTGGAATGGTGTGTGGTCGTGTTCTGAAGAAGCGAACGGCAGCAGTGGATCGGGACGATCCCGCTAGTCGAAATCGCCGATCTCGCCGGCTTGGAACAGAACGACGGGCGCGCTGCTTTCACCGACGGCCGGGCTCGTGTCCCGGCGCAGCGCGACAGCGCCGGCATGCTGGTCAGCCAGGCGAAGGGCAACGTGCCTCGCTTCATCTTCGCTCGCCGCGGAAATCGTCGGCTCGACCAGGGCCAAGCCGCCATCCGGGGCGCGGTCGAAGGCAAGCACTTCTAGGACGGCGTTTGTGCCGGGCATGGTCATGTCCCCATCCGGCGATCATCATGTCCGCCGTTCGAATTCGAGCAGCAAACGTGCCAAAGGGCTTGCGGTTCCGCAGCCAGGCACGATCCCTGCACAAGCTTGCCGTGCAACAAGCGAATGGCTCGCTTCGATGAGCGCGGACGGACGGGCGCGAGAGTGGATGCGGGAGACCGGTCGCAAAGCCCGCAATGCCGGGAAGGCGAAACGCAGGCTCTCTCGTCCAGCATCGGTCGCGGAGATCGCCATCACCCGCGCCACCCTTCTAAGGGACGGACGGCGCGCTAGGTCTGGTCGAGGAGCGAGCGCGCCGCGATCGTAAGCAGTAGGCAGCAGCAGGCGCGCCCGGGAGGTTCGGCATGGCACAGGAATGGCCAATGTTTATTCTGCAGGCCGTCGTCGTCTTCGGCGCCGTTGGCATGCTGTTCATCCGCGGCGATGGCGATATCGACCGACGGTGACGGTCTGAAAGGCGGACCGAGCAGGCTGGGAGGCAGGCACGGCCTGCCTGCCCTTTTCCCGTGAACCGTCAGTGGTAGCGGCGGATCAGGCCGACCAGAAGGCCCTGGATCTTGACCCGCTCGGGGCCGAAGATTCGCGTCTCATACGCCGGATTGGCGGCTTCGAGTGCGATGGAGGCGCCCTTTCGGCGGAAGCGCTTCAGCGTCGCCTCCTCGTCATCGACCAGCGCCACGACGATCTCACCGGGGCTCGCGCTGTTGGCGTTGCGGATGATGACCGTATCGCCGTCGAGAATACCGGCCTCGATCATCGAATCGCCTTTGACCTCGAGCGCGTAATGTTCGCCGACGCCGATCATGTCGAGCGGCACGGCGATGTCATGCGTGTTGTTCTGGATCGCCGAGATCGGCACACCCGCTGCAATCCGGCCCATGACCGGAACGGAGACGCTGTTGTTGTCGTTGCCCGGCGCAACGGGCCGACCCCGCGCGGACGGTGCGGCGGCGGGCGCGGCCGGCTCCTGCCCCAAGCTTCCCTGAATGACGCTCGGCGAAAAGCTGCGGCGCGGTTCCTTGCTCGGGGCGCCATAGGCCTCCGGCAGCCGTATCACCTCCAGCGCACGAGCCCGGTTCGGCAGACGCCGAATGAAGCCGCGCTCCTCCAGCGCGGTGATCAGCCGGTGAATGCCGGATTTGGAAGCGAGCGCCAGCGCGTCCTTCATCTCGTCGAAGGAGGGGGGAACACCGGATTCCTTCAGCCGCTCATGGATGAAGATCAAGAGTTCCTGTTGCTTGCGCGTCAGCATGGCGAGGCTCCGGAATCGCTGGAAACAAATCAAGAACGAGACTAGCTGTTCCTTATGTGTTCCACAAGGCCCTCAATCAGCGAAAAACGGATCGCGTTTCGAGCCCACGAGCACCGGCCGACGCTAATGGTAGAAAAAGCAGACGCAGTCCGCCCTCTCCTCATTCTCGCGTCCCCACACCCGCGCCGCCAGCCTGTTGCTGGCGCCCGTCTCGTCGAGGGGCACGCCGAGCAGCGTGACAGCGGCGAGCTTGGCGTTGACCGCCTCGACGGCAATGGTCTGGCCAACCTGGTGCACGCCCTCGCGCGGGGTCCATGTAAAGAATTGAACGGAATACTGCATGTCGTCCTCCCGAATGCAGACAGGTCGCCCGCTTGCTCCTCCGCAAATCAGCGACATGCTTTCTCTATCACGAATCGAGTCGCGACGAAATGGGAAGGGAGAGAGACTCGCGATGCCGAGGCCTGCGGGAACACAACAGGCTTGGTTGCGTTCTTCCAGCAATCAAACCGCCGGCTGAGCCGGCCTGAGGAGACATCATGGCCAAGGTAGTCGACGAGCGCGGCGACGTGCGCAACACCAGCGAACTGAACAAGAAGGTGACCCTTTCCCCGACGGAAGCCCGGCAGGGCAGACAGGGTTCGCCGGTCTTGAAGGTGCTGATCGGCGGACTGGTGCTCGCAGCCCTCGCGTGGGGAATCGCGGAATTTTACGGCGAAAGCGTCGACAACGACGCCGCGACCACGCGGCAGACGGCTCCGGCAGCGACACCGAACGATACGAGCGCCACAACCCCGAACCAAGGCACGGTCGATAATACGCCGCCGGCTGGCGAAGCCATGCAGCCGGCTCCCGCCGATCGCGATCCTACACCGCAGACCGGGAGCGGCGGCGCGGCGCAGCAGCCGTAAGCTCTCTGGTTGACGGGTACACCGGCCCGTAGCAGCTACGGTCGTGAAGTCTCACATGGCCCGCCTCGTGCGGGCCATTGCCTTTTCAGCGCTTCAATCGGTGACTTATGACGATGCCTGTTCCTTCGCCTGCCGGCGTCGACCCCACCAGACGGCAAAGCGGCGGCGTCGGCGCCTGACGCTGGCGAAGTCGTGCGACAGGACGATCAGGCCGACGGGGATCATCCAGAAGCCGAGGATCGGCAGGAAGCCGAGACAGCCGAACAGCACGAACAGGACCCCGATCAGCACCCGCAGCCAGCGGGAGCGCGGCAAGCGAATCCGCCATGACCCCAGCTGAAGATGCGGCGGCGCCGCGGGACGAACCCGGTTTTCGGCATCCGACATGCCTCTTCCTTTCATTTCGTTTCACACGGCATCCCGCGCCTGCGTGGGCGCGCCGCCGTCTCGCGCGGCAATAGCCCGTCTCTCGGGCCGCGCGGGATGCGCAGCGAAGATGGGCATTCATCCACAGGGCGGCAAGTTTTTTTGAAAAAGCGCTTGGCAAATCGAGAAAGCGTTTGTAATAGCAGCATCACTTCTGCGGCGCAGATGTTCCCTGGTAGCTCAGCGGTAGAGCATTCGACTGTTAATCGACAGGTCGCCGGTTCGAATCCGGCCCGGGGAGCCATTTACTGGCTCTTTCCTTCCCTAATCCCTTCATCCATCCTCTCCGGGAACTATCCGTGCAGTCCCGCCTTCCTCTTGTCTTTGACGGAGGTGGACGATGGTGGATGAGAAGCGGACGGACGTCGAACAATCGTCGCCGAAAGACGTGATTGAGCGAGCGGATGAGGCCGAGCAGAAAGAAGATGCGCCTGTCGCACCTCCTTTCGCAGTCCCCAGCGGCACACCGGACGAGGCGGAACGACCAGTGGTCAACCCTGTGACGGGCGGGGCGCTCTGACGTCTGCCGTCTCAGTGAGCTCGGCATCATTCTTGAAAAGTCGTTTCGGATAAACGCAGCAACATCTTGTTTTTCCGTGATCCCTGATCCACCCCTTCTCGTCTGCCGTAGACAGCGGCGGATAGAGGATGGCGGGGACAATGGCGAAGGCACAGCGGGCGGAGACGGGAACGGTCATCCTGTGGTTCCGAAAGGACCTGCGGACCGATGACAATCGTGCGCTCGCCGCCGCGGTCGCTTCCGGGCGCGCCGTCCTCCCTCTTTACATCCTCGAGCCTGGCGAATCCGGCCCCTTGGGCGAGGCACAGGCCTGGTGGCTGCATCATTCCCTCGCCGCCCTCAGCGACGACCTGAAACGCCTTGGCGCGCCGCTGATCCTGCGCCGTGGCGAGGCGATCGACATCGTGCCGAGATTGGTCGAACGAACCGGTGCGTCCGCCGTCTACTGGAACCGCCGCTACGACCCGGCGGGCGCAGAGATTGATACGGCGCTGGAGGCTGCGCTTCGCGAGAAGAGCATCGAAACGGAAAGCTTTGCCGGCGCACTTCTCCACGAACCTACCAAGGTCCGCACCAAGACGGGCGGGCCCTACCGCGTCTACACCCCGTTCTGGCGGGCGCTCGAAGCTGCGGGCGAGCCGGAGGAGCCGATCGAGGCGCCGCGATCGATCACCGCCCCAAAACATCTGCCGAAGTCCGATGCGCTCGAGGCTCTCGCTCTGCTGCCGCGGCTTGACTGGGCCAACGCCTTTTCCGACCTCTGGACGCCGGGCGAAAAGGCCGCTCAAGCCCGGTTGAGACATTTCCTCGACGATCTCATCGGTGGCTACACGGCAGCGCGCGAGAACACCTGGGAGGACGGCACCTCCCGCCTCTCGCCCCATCTGGCATTGGGCGAACTCTCGCCTCGCCGCGTCTTTCACGCCACCCGCGGCCTCAAGCACGCGCCCGAGCGCGAGGTCGTCACCTTCCGCAAGGAGCTGGTCTGGCGCGAGTTCGCCTACCACCTTCTGGTCCACAATCCGGACATGCGGTGGGAGAATCTCAACCGAAAATATGACCGGCTCGGCTGGCAGGATCACTCCGGAGACTTTACCGCCTGGACGAAGGGCCTCACCGGCTATCCGATCGTCGATGCCGGAATGCGCCAGCTCTGGCGGCACGGGATCATGCACAATCGCGTGCGGATGATCACCGGCTCCTTCCTCGTCAAGGACCTGTTGATCGACTGGCGGCGCGGCGAGGCCTGGTTTCGCGATACATTGGTGGATGCGGACCCGGCCAGCAATGCCATGAATTGGCAGTGGGTGGCGGGCTGCGGCGCCGATGCCGCCCCCTTCTTCCGGGTCTTCAATCCGACCACGCAGGGCGAGAAGTTCGACCCGCAGGGCCGCTATGTGCGCGAGCACGTGCCGGAACTGGCCCGCCTCCCCGACAAATACATCCACCGGCCTGCCGAGGCACCGGCATCGGTGCTGAAGGAAGCCGGCATCACGCTCGGTAAAACCTATCCCTCGCCGATCGTCGATCATTCCAAGGCCCGCGATCGTGCGCTGGCCGCTTATCGCACTCTCAAGGACGCCGCATGACACTGTCTCCGCCCCTCGCCTTTTCGAGCAACGGCCCTTCGGCGGACACGGGACGACGACTGTCGATCGCGGTGATCGGGTCGGGCGTCTCGGGCACCTCGGCTGCCTGGGCGCTGGCCCCGGTCCATGACGTAACCCTTTACGAGAAGGACCACCGGCCGGGCGGCCATACGGCGACCGTGGACATCGACTATGACGGAACGCCGATTTCGGTCGACACCGGGTTCATCGTCTACAATGAGGCGAACTACCCCAACCTCACCGCGCTTTTTGCCGAGCTCGGGGTCGTCACCCATCCCAGCAGCATGAGCTTTTCCCTCTCGCTCGATGAAGGCGCGCTCGAATGGCGGGGAGGACCCTTCTCTGGCCTCTTCGCGCAGAAGCGCAATATGCTGCGCCCCTCCTTCCTGTTGATGCTGCGCGAAATCCTGCGCTTCAACCGCACCTGCCTGGCAGACCGGAGCGCCGGCGTGCTCGGAGATCGCTCGATCGGGGATTATCTGAACTGGCGCGGCTTCTCGCCCGGCTTTACCAACAACTACCTGATCCCCATGGCAGCCGCCATCTGGTCGGCGCCGGCCGCCCGCATGCTGGATTTCCCCGCCGAGCGCTTCGTGCAGTTCTTCGACAATCATCGCCTGATCTATGCCAAGCCACACCCCTGGCGGACGGTGGCGGGCGGCAGCCGTGTCTATCTCGACAAGTTGTTGGCGCGGCTCGGCGACCGGCTGAAGCTCAATGCGCCCGTTCGCGGTATTCGTCGCGAAGGCGGACGCGTCGCGGTCACGGAGGCGGATGGCACCCTGCGCCTGTTCGACAAGGTCATCCTCGCCAGCCACAGCGACCAGTCGCTGGCGCTGCTGCAGGATGCTACGGGCGAGGAACGGGACCTGCTGTCCGCCGTTCCCTACCAGCCGAACCGCGTCATTCTCCACCGCGATCCGGCGCTGATGCCGAAGCGGGAGAAGGCCTGGGCCTCGTGGAACTATCTGCGCTCGACCAAGCCCGGCGCGGACCAGAGCGTTGCCGTCACCTACTGGATGAACAGTCTCCAGGCGATCGACCCGGCGTGCCCGCTGTTCGTCACGCTGAACCCGGATCGCGAGCCGGCGGCCGACAAGGTCTTTGCCGAGTTTTCCTACAATCATCCGCAGTTCGATGCGCGGTCTGTGGAGGCGCAGCGGCGGCTTGGCGGGATCCAGGGCGATCGCAACACCTTCTTTGCCGGCGCCTGGACCGGCTACGGCTTCCATGAAGACGGTCTCGCATCCGGTCTTGCGGCAGCGGAACTGTTGGGGGGAATTATCCCCTGGCGGCGCCCGCCTGCCCTTCCCTTCGCGGAAGCGGCGGAATAGGACACGCTTATGGCGTCGCAGGATCGGGCAGAAGAGGGGAGAACGAGCGCCGCGGCGGCGCTTTACCGCGGGCATGTCATGCATCAGCGGATGAAGCCGCTCGGGCACCGGTTCCGCTACTCGGTCTTCTCGCTGCGGCTCGATCTCGACCGCCTCGCCGAAGCCGACCGTCAAAGCCGGCTCTTTTCGGTCGATCGCTTCAATCTCCTCTCCTTCCACCAGGCCGATCACAGCGATCGGCCGGGCGTGCCGCTGCGGCGCTATGTCGAGTCGCTTCTCGAAGGTCTGGAGCTGGAGATCGCAGCAAGGCGCATCGTGCTCGTCGCCTATCCCCGCATCCTCGGCTGGGTGTTCAACCCGATCGCGCTCTACTACGTTTATGACAAGCACGATCGGCTGGCGGCGATGATCTACGAGGTGCGCAACACCTTCGGCGAGCGACACACCTATGTCTGCCCGCTCGAAGCAGGCGAGCAGTCTGCGGCTGGCATCCGGCAGAGCTGCGACAAGATCTTTCACGTCTCCCCCTTCATGCCGATGGCGATGCGCTACCACTTCCGCATCAGCGAGCCGGGGTCGCAGATCCGCTGGCGAATCCTGGAGACGGATGCGGAAGGCCCGATGCTGGCGGCGACCTTTTCCGGCAGCCTCCTGCCGCTGACGAGCGGGAGCATCCTCGGTTCCGTCGCGCGCATTCCGAACCTGACGATCAAGATCCTGGCCGGAATCCACTGGGAAGCGCTGAAACTCTGGGTCAAGGGCGCCCGTTATATCCCGAGACCGGCTCCGCCCGGCCGCAGCAGCCTCTGGCGACAGGGGCGTCGCCAGGATCACGAGGCTTGCGAGGCGGCGGAATAAGGTTATTTTGTGGTACGCGGCAATGATTGTCGGGGGTGGAGAATGAGTTCAGCGGACGCCTTTTGCAGCAGTGAGTCGAAGATCGAGCGGCTCTCCAAGGACAATGTGACCCGCTACATGGCGGGCCTGCCCGCCAAGGCGCAGATGGTTTTGAAGGGCCTCGTTCACATGGAAGCGGGCACCTTGGCGCTGACGCTTCCCGACCGCCGCACCGTGCTGATCAAGGGCCGCCTTCCGGGGCCTGCGGCCGAAGCGACGCTTCACAACTGGAACCTGCCGCAGCGGGCGTTGACCGGGGGCACCATCGGCGTCGCCGAAAGCTATATGGACGGCGACTGGGAAAGCCCGGACGTCGGCACGTTTCTGGAACTCTTTCTGGTGAATGCCGAGCTCGGCCGCCGCTTCCCGAACGGTGCCCGCGGCGTCCTTCGCTTCGTCGAAAAGCTCCGCCATTGGCGCAATGCCAATACCAAGGCCGGATCGAAGCGCAACATCTCCGCCCATTACGACCTCGGCAACGCCTTCTATTCCTTGTGGCTCGATCCCTCGATGACCTATTCCTCCGCGCTTTATGCCAACGGGGCCAAGGATCTGGAGGACGCGCAGCGGGCCAAGTATCAGGCGCTGGCGCAGGCGGCGCAGATCGGTCCGGGCGATCATGTGCTCGAGATCGGCTGCGGCTGGGGCGGCTTTGCCGAATATGCGGCAAGCGAGATCGGCTGCCGGGTGACGGGTCTGACGATCAGCCGCGAACAGCTGGACTTTGCCCGGGCCCGCATGCAGAGCAAGGGCCTCTCCGACAAGGTGGACATCAAGTTCCAGGATTACCGGGACGAGACCGGCCTCTACGACCGGATCGTCTCGATCGAAATGTTCGAGGCTGTCGGCGAGAAATATTGGTCGACCTATTTCTCGCAGGTTCGCCGCTGCCTGAAGCCGGGCGGGCGTGCCGGTCTGCAGATCATCACCATCAAGCCGGAATCCTACCGCGACTACCGCGCCAATCCGGATTTCATCCAGAAATATGTCTTCCCCGGCGGCATGCTGCCCACGCGCGATCATTTGACGGATCTCGGCCGCAAGGCAGGCCTCGCCATGGTCGGCGATCTGGGCTTCGGTCTCGACTATGCCCGCACGCTTGCCGAATGGCGTCTGCGCTTCTGGAAGGTGTGGGACAAGATCGAGCCGCTCGGCTTCGATCTGCGCTTCCGGCGTCTCTGGGAGTTCTACCTGTTCTATTGCGAGGCCGGCTTCCGCGCCCGCAACATCGATGTGCGGCAGGTCGTCTACGAATAGGCATCCGCGCGCGTCTGTCCGGCGTAGGAGAGGGTCGATAGGCAATCCTCACACCTCCTTCCGGCTTCGCGATGACCACGTCCCCTGCTCCCCATCGTCGCACGGCGGCCGACCCAGCCCCGGCGGCCGCCCTGCCTCGGCGGACGGCGTTTTTCTATTGCCTCCCCGCCGCGCCGCTCGCAGCCCTCGGCCTGCCGCTCTACACGCTGGTGCCGACCTATTATACCGAGACGCTGGGCGTGCCGATCGCCGCGGCCGGATGGGTGGTGCTGTTGATCCGCCTGGTCGATGCCCTGTCCGACCCGCTGGTCGGGGCTCTGGCGGATGGCATCCGGCCGTCCTTCGGGCGGCGCCGCCTGCTCTTTCTCTGCGCCTTGCCGATCGCGGCTCTCGCGGCGCTCATGCTCTACTGGCCGGGTGACGGCGCCGGGGCCGGCTATCTGCTGCTCTGGGGATCGGTCGCCTCGCTCGGCTTCACTCTTGCCATGGTGCCCTACTCCGCCTGGGGCGCAGAACTCGTCAGCGACTATCATGGACGCACGGCTCTCTCCGCCCTGCGCGAGGGGGCGACGCTGGTGGGCACGCTGATCGCCATCGTCCTTCCCTTCGCCATCGGCTTCGAAGCGCTGGGCTTCTCGGGACTGGCGGTTCTGGGCCTTTCCGTCAGTGTCGCTCTGCTGCTGCTGGGAGGGCTCACGGTCCTGCGGGTTCCCGAGCCCGATGATCGGACAAAAGTGCGCCTCGGGCTGCTGCCGGGCCTGCGGTTCCTCGCCGCCAACCGGCCGTTCCGCAGGCTCGTTGCTGCCTACCTCGCCAACGGGCTTGCCAATGGCATTCCGGCCACGCTGTTCCTGTTCTTCGTGTCGGCGCGTCTCGATCTTCCGGAGATGCGGGGGCCGCTGCTGTTTCTCTATTTTCTCTGCGCCATCGCCGGCGTGCCACTGGCAACGGTCGCGGCGCGCCGGTGGGGCAAGCACCGCGCCTGGTGTCTGGCCATGTCTGCCGCCTGCGCAATCTTCGCGCTCGCGCCGCTGCTGCCGCCCGGCAGTCTCTACGGCTTCGGGGCGATCACCCTGATGACCGGCGTGTTGCTGGGCTTCGATCTCGCGCTGCCGCCTTCGATTCAGGCGGATGTGATCGACGCTGATACGGCCGCGACCGGCGCCCAGCGCAGCGGTCTCTATTTCGCGGCCTGGGGGCTTGCCACCAAGCTCGCGCTCGCGCTCGGCGCCGGCATCGTCTTCCCGCTGCTCTCTGCAGCCGGTTTCGATCCGGCACGGGGGGCGGGAAACAGCGAAAGCAGCCTGTTCACGCTGGCGGCCATCTATGCCTGGCTGCCGGTCGCTCTCAAGCTGGTCGCCGTTGCGTTGATGTGGAATTTCCCGCTGGACGAACGCATGCAGCGCGACCTGCGCCAGAGCATCGGCAGAGGGTCGCCGCGGCCATGACGGCCGTCGTGACCTAGCTTGCCTCTCGCGATTCGGCAGGAGGAGTGTGAGCGTCGGGAGCGCCTCGGCTCGTGACAGGCGGGCGCGTCTTCCAGCCGGTTGCCCGGTTGATGGCCCAGAAATAGGCACCATAGGGGAGAAGCCGGAGCAGCTTCAGCACATAGGTGAAGCGCCTCGGAAAGGTGATCTCGAAGCCGGAGGCGTTGAGGCCGGCAACGATCCGCTCTGCCGCCACCTCCGGCGTCACCAGCGCCGGCATCGGGAAGGCGTTGTTCTTCGTGGCCGGTGTGTCGACGAAGCCCGGGTTGATGATCTGGATCCGGATCCCCTGCTTGTCGAGATCGAACTTCAGACTCTCGGCCAGATTGATCAGCGCCGCCTTCGTCGCGCCATAGGCCGCGCTGGTCGGCAGCCCACCATAGCCCGTTACCGATGAGACGATGGCGATCTGCCCCTGACCGCGCGCCTTCATGTGGCGGATGGCCGGCAGCAGACAATTGACGACGCCGTTGAGGTTGACCGAGAAGGTCTTTTCGAAATCCTCGCGGTGCAGGTCTTCGCCATGGACGGGCAGATAGACCCCGGCGTTCAGCACCGTCAGCGCCAGCGTCCCGTGCTCATATTCGATCGCGGCGAGAAGGCGCTCCATGTCCTCGGGGTCTGTGACATCGCCGTCGAGCACGATGATCCGTCCCGGGCCTTTGGCCGCATGCTGAAGGGCGACGAGCTTATCGTGGTCGCGCGCCGTGACGACGACCGAGAACCCCTTTTCCACCAGCTTCAGTGCCAGAGCTCGACCGATCCCCGAACTCGCGCCGGTGACCCAGGCGAGGCCATGATCCGGGCGTGCGGTGAAGTCGGTCATGTCAGGCGTCTCCCATTCGGCCATCTACCGGGGAAACCTAGCGTGCAATGCCCCGGCTTCGATCCTCCGACCCGATCACATTTGCGCTTCGCGGGCCGGAACACGCGGCTTCACCCGATCAGGTCGCCCAGGCGCTGGCGGAACGATCCGGTCAGTTTCAGCGGTGCATCGGTGACGGAAAAGACGATGCACGGCTCGCCTTCTTCCGCCACCGGACGATGGTCGAGGCCGTCATCGGCAACGGAAATATCGCCGCGCGCAAAGCGTCCGCGCGCATCGTTGAAGGCACCGGTCAACACCAGCGACAGTTCGAAGCCTTCATGCGTATGCGCCGGCACGGCGCGGCCCGGACGGATCCAGAAGAAGCCGACTTCGCAGCCGTCCATCTTGCCGATCACATGCTCCTTGAGACCCGGCAGCTTGGTCTTCCAGGCGAGGTCGTCGAGATCACGGCCGACGAAATCTCGAATCGCCTGCGGCAGGACGGCACCCTTCGAGGGGGGCGCGCGCGGCAGGTCGATCGTCAGCGGCGGCGCTTCGAGGATCTGGCGCAGAAGGGCGTCGCGGTTGCTTAGCGCAGCCGGTTCGACCCGATCCAGCATATCCCCCCCCGCAGCCTCATACTTCGCCACGACCGGCCGATTGTCCGGCTTGATCTCGAGATGTGCCTCAATGAGCACACGAACGGGCTCAGGCAGCATGCCCGCCGCATAATGCGCCAGCAACGCATCCACCGTATCGAACTCCTGTCGTGTCATGGGCCCCTTTCCTGGTCTTCCCTTCCCTACGATGCGGATGGACGAGCGGATCATCGCACGGTGCATTTCCGAAGAACGCGGTTTGTTTTACCCTGAGACTTCACGGCTGCGAAACAGAATTTCTTGAAGTCTTTGCCGGCCGCGTCGAAAATGCGTCATTCCCTTGATGATCCCCATCTGGTCGCGTGACCATGCTCCTCATCTTCAGCGCCGTCCCGTCCGGCCTTGCCGCCACCCAGGTGCATGATTATGTCACACCCAGCCTGCCCTGCGCTAACCGCGCTTCTTTCGTGAGGTTCCCCGCCCGATGTCTGCCCTGCCCACCGTCCTCGATGCCATCGGCAACACGCCGCTCATCCGCCTCAAGGCTGCCTCCGAGGCGACCGGCTGCGAGATTCTCGGCAAGGCCGAGTTCCTCAATCCCGGCCAATCGGTGAAGGACCGTGCGGCGCTCTGGATCATCCGGCAGGCGGAGCGTGAGGGCAAGCTGAAGCCGGGCGGCGTCATCGTCGAAGGCACGGCCGGCAATACCGGCATCGGGCTGGCTCTCGTGGCCCAGGCGCTCGGCTATCGCACCGTCATCGTCATCCCGGAGACGCAGAGCCAGGAAAAGAAGGATGCGCTGCGCCTGCTCGGCGCCGAGCTCGTCGAGGTGCCGGCCGCGCCCTACAAGAACCCGAACAATTACGTCCGTCTCTCCGGCCGTCTCGCCGCCCAACTGGCCGAAAGCGAACCGAACGGCGCGATCTGGGCGAACCAGTTCGACAATATCGCCAATCGCCAGGCGCATATCGATTCGACCGCACCGGAGATCTGGCGCGATACAGACGGCAAGGTGGACGGCTTCGTTTGCGCCGTCGGTTCGGGCGGCACCTTGGCCGGGGTTGCGGAAGGCCTTCGCCGCGTCAAGCCGGACGTGAAGATCGGCCTCGCCGATCCGGAGGGCGCTGCGCTTTATTCCTATTACACGACCGGCGAATTCGCCTCCCCCGGCTCGTCGATCACCGAAGGTATCGGCCAGGGCCGGATCACGGCCAATCTAGAAGGTTTTACGCCTGATTACGCCTACCGCATCGCCGACAGCGAAGCGATCCCGCTCGTCTTCGACCTCATCGAGCAGGAAGGCCTGTGCCTTGGCGGGTCCTCGGGCGTGAACATCGCCGGGGCCATCCGCCTCGCCAAGGATCTCGGGCCCGGCCACACGATCGTGACCATCCTGTGCGACTATGGTAATCGCTATCAGTCGAAGCTGTTCAACCCGGACTTCCTGCGGTCGAAGAGCCTGCCGGTCCCGTCCTGGCTCACCCGGGCGTCGACCATCACCGTCCCTTACGAGCCTGTTGGATAACCCGCCGCATGACCGCCACCGATGCCCTTTTCCGCGACGATTTCTATCTTTCGACCGCGGAGGCGCGGGTGGTGGCGGTGCTGGAGGATGGCGGCATCGTGCTGGACCGCACCTGCTTCTACGCCACCTCCGGCGGCCAACCCGGTGACAGCGGCACGCTGGAGCGCGCGGACGGGTCGATGATCGGAATCGTCACAACGCGCACCGGCGAGACCAAGAACGACATCGTGCATATGCCGGCCGAGGGGGCAGCGCGGCCGGAAGTCGGCGAGGCGCTGACGCTGCATATCGACTGGCCCCGCCGCTACAGGCTGATGCGCATGCACACCGCCTGCCACCTGCTCTCCGTCGTGCTCCCCTACCCCATTACCGGCGCGGCTGTCGGCGAGGAGGAGAGCCGGGTCGATTTCGACCTCAGCGATCTCGTCGACAAGGATGAGATCACCCAACGGCTGATGCAGCTGGTGCGCGAGAATCATCCGGTCTTTCTCAAGTGGATCACCGATGGGGAGCTGGCCGCCAATCCCGGCATCGTCCGCTCCAAGAACGTCCGCCCGCCGATGGGCCTCGGCCGGATCAGCCTCGTGTGCATCGGCGAGGACTCCGCGATCGACAGCCAGCCCTGCGGCGGCACCCATGTGTCGGAGACGCAGGAAGTGGGCGAGATCTACATTTCCAAGATCGAGAAAAAGGGCAAGGAAAGCCGGCGGCTGCGCATCCGCTTCGGCACCCCCGCCGCCTGACCGCGCCCGCCCCGTCTTTTGAGGAGGAGACTGCCATGACTGCCGAGAAAAGCCCCTTCGTCGTGTCTGCCGATTGGCTCCAGCAGAGGCTGGGCGCTCCGAACCTTCGGATCGTCGATGCGTCCTGGTACCTCCCGGCCCAGAAGCGCGACGCCAAGGCGGAGTATGATGCCGGCCACATTCCGGGCGCCGTGTTCTTCGACCACGAGGGCTTGTCGGACCCCACCAGCGGCCTGCCGCATACGTTGCTCTCGCCCGTCGGATTTGCCGGCGGCGTCGGCGCGCTCGGCCTGTCGGAGACGGATACGATCGTCGTCTATGATGGACCGGGCCTGTTCTCCGCGCCGCGCGTCTGGTGGATGCTGCGCACCATGGGGGCAGAGACGGTCTATCTTCTCGATGGGGGTTTCGATGCCTGGAAGGCGGAAGGGCGGCCGGTGACGGCGGAGCGCACCGTCATCGACATCGCGACCTTCACGCCCCGCTTCGACGAAACGGCTGTCACCTCCTTCGAGGAGATGACCCGGATCGTCGACGACCAGAGCCGGCAGATCGCCGATGCGCGCAGCGCCGGCCGCTTCACCGGCGAGGAGCCCGAGCCCCGCGCCGGCATGCGGTCCGGCCATATGCCGGGCGCACGCAGCCTGCCGGCCACCGCCTTTGCCGACCAGGGGCGGCTGAAGCCTCTGCCCGCGCTGAAGGCCATGATCGAAGAGGCGGGGATAGACCTGACGAAGCCGGTGGTGACAAGCTGCGGCTCCGGCATCACCGCCGCGGTGCTTTCGCTGGCGCTGCAATCGATTGGACACAAGAACAATTCCCTTTACGATGGCTCCTGGTCGGAATGGGGCAGCCGGCCGGAGACCAAGGTCGTCACAGGCAAGGCCTGACGGCGGAGCGATGCACGGAAAGGGCTGACGTGACGGACAATGCAGATGCGAGCGAGGCTCTGGGCCTTGCGGGTGATGATGGGGCGATTGATGCAACGCCGGACCCCATCGCGGTCCATATCACCAGGCTGGAAATGGTGGCGCCGCCCAAGCAGAGCCTGCCCTTTCCGGCCAATATCCAGACTGCCCTGATGCGCGTGCCGGAAATTCCGCTCGCCTATTACCGCTTCCTCTATCTGCAGGTCGGCCGCCGCTGGCAGTGGGTGGACCGGCTGCGGCTGAGCGAGGAGGCGCTGACCGCGCATCTCCACGACAAGCGCAACTGCGTGACCGTTCTCTATGTCAACGGCGCGCCGGCCGGCTTCTTCGAGATCTTCCACAAGGACGAGGACACGGTCGAGCTGACCCATTTCGGCCTGTTCGAGCGCGCGCTCGGCCTCGGCCTTGGCAAGTGGTTTCTGCTGCAGGCGCTCTATGCCTGCTGGAGCTATGGGCCCAAGCGGGTGACGGTCGAGACCAACGATCTCGACCATCCCCGCGCCCTGCAACTCTACCAACGCTTCGGCTTCAACCCCATCTCCACCCACCAGGCCGAGCTCGCACCCCTGACCGACGCCGAACTCCTCGCGCTCGCACGCGGGCTTTGATGGACGGCTGAGCCGTTACGCGCTCTTCAGCAGCGTCTCCGGCGCATGGCCCTCGTAGCCGAGGGCTTCGGCGACTGCGAGGTTGGTGACGCGGCCGCGATGGACGTTGAGGCCGTTGCGCAGGTGGCGGTTTTCGGTCAGCGCGGCGAGGCCGCGGTCGGCGAGCTGCAGTCCGTAGTGCAGCGTCGCATTGTTGAGCGCTGCCGCGGACGTTACCGGCACGGCGCCCGGCATGTTCGCCACGCAGTAATGCACGACACCGTCGACCTCAAAGGTGGGGTCGGAATGGGTCGTGGCTTTCGAGGTTTCGAAGCAGCCGCCCTGGTCGATCGCCACGTCGACGATGACCGAACCGCGCTTCATGCCCGACAGCATCTCGCGCGTCACGAGCTTCGGTGCCGCTGCGCCCGGAATCAGCACCGCGCCGATCACGAGATCGGCCGAGAAGACCTCTTCCTCCAGGGCGTCGATCGTCGAATAGCGGGTATGGACACGTCCGGCGAAAAGTTCGTCCAGCTGGCGAAGACGCGGGAGGGAGCGGTCGAGAATCGTCACGTCCGCGCCGAGGCCGACGGCCATGCGCGCCGCATGCAGGCCCACGACACCGCCGCCGAGCACGGTGACCTTGGCCGGCAGAACGCCCGGCACGCCGCCGAGCAGGATGCCGCGGCCGCCATGGGCCTTCTGCAGCGCCGTCGCCCCGGCCTGGATCGCCAGGCGGCCGGCCACTTCCGACATCGGCGCCAGCAAGGGCAGGCCGCCACGCTCGTCGGTGACCGTTTCATAGGCGATCGCCGTGACGCCGGAGCCGAGCAGGCCCTCCGTCTGACGCGGATCGGGCGCGAGATGCAGATAGGTGTAGAGGAGCTGCCCCTCCCGCAGCTGCGCCCATTCCTCCGGCTGGGGCTCCTTGACCTTCACGACCATGTCGGCCTTTTCGAAGATCTCCCTAGCCGACGAAACGATCTTGGCGCCGGCCGCGCGATAGGCATCGTCTTCCGCGCCGATCCCTGCCCCGGCCTTGGTTTCGATCACCACCTCATGGCCATGGGCCACATATTCACGGACTGCGCCGGGGGTCAGCCCGACGCGATATTCATGGTTCTTGATTTCCTTCGGGCAACCAACGCGCATCCTGTCCTCCTGCGTGTCCTCGTCCGACAGTCAAGCAGCTTCGACGCCTCATGTCCTTGCAAAGATGCGCTTGCGAACCAGCGCAAATGATCGTTTCTTGCGTGAAATGGGACATTCGTCGAAGGATCCACACATGAGTGCGCTCGACAGCATCGATCAGGCCATCTTACGCACCTTGCAGCGAGAGGGCCGGATCTCCAACGCCGAGCTCGCCGAACGTGTCGGCCTCTCCGCTTCCGCCTGTTCGCGTCGGCTCGACATGCTGGAGCGATCGGGGGTCATCACCGGCTACCACGCCCGCCTGTCTCACAAGGCGCTGGATTACAAGATCATGGCCATCGTCCATATCTCGCTGTCCGGCCAGTTCGCCCGCACGCTCTCGGAGTTCGAAGCGGCGGTGAAGCTCTGTCCGAACGTGCTGGTCTGCTACCTGATGTCAGGCGAGTATGACTATATCCTGCGCGTTGCCGCCCGCGACCTGGAGGATTACGAGCGCATCCACCGAGACTGGCTTTCCGCCCTGCCGCATGTCGTGCGGATCAACTCCAGCTTTTCTCTGCGCGAAGTGATCGACCGGCCGAATGTCGGGATATAACAGTGCCTTGTGAGCGAACGCTCAGAGGATGATGAAGCTCAGACCTGCCGCTTGGGCTCCGGATCGGCGAAGAGCGAGGGGCCCGTCTGGTCGACGATCTGCCGCCCTTTGCGCAGGCTGGCCTCGGTCGCGTCGTCGAGCGAGGCGAACAGATCGGCGCGAATGAAGCTGCGCACGCGCAGCGCTCCATCCACCTCTTTCTCGATCGCGCCGGCAAGGCGGTACTGGCTGGCCTCCTTCATCGGCGCCGCCCGGATCAGGCAGTCGCCATAGCGCTCGGTCGAGCCGGCCGCCGCGGTGTCTGTCGTGTCGCCGGTGCCGGACCGGCTGAAAAGGCGCGAGAAGAAAGAAGCCATGCCTTTGATCTAGCGGCGCTCGCGCCGGAAGTCAAAGCCAGGGCACACCCCTTGCGCCGCTCGCATGTCGCAAAACTGTGACCTTGGCACCGTATGGCCTTGCGCATTGCCAGAGCGGGGGCGCGACGGCAGACATCGCAAGCCTTGATCCCCTGCGGGCATGTCCGCGGCGCGTCGTGCCGCCGTTTCAACGATCAGGAGAACCGATATGGCCGATCTGCTGTCCCAAAGCATGTTCCCGACCTCCCAGCTGGAAGAAGCCGACCACGACGGTCACAACGAGACCGCCAATCCGACGATGGGCGAGATCATTTCGCGGCGCTTCTCCCGGCGCGGCCTTCTGAAGGGCTGTCTCGCGGTGTCCGCCATCTCGGCCACGGTCAGCCCGCTGGCGCTGTTGACGGCCGATGAGGCCCGCGCTGCCGGAGGCTCGGCCTTCACCTTCCCGGAAGTCGAGGCCGGCGTCGATCAGACCCATCACGTCGCCGACGGCTATGATGCCGACGTGCTGCTGCGCTGGGGCGATCCGCTGTTTGCCGATTCGCCGGAGTTCGATCCCGCGAACCAGTCGCCAGAAGCCCAGGCGCGCCAGTTCGGCTACAACAACGACTATGTCGGCTTCATCCCGCTCGACGGCTCCTCCGAGCACGGCCTCCTCGTCGTCAATCACGAATATACGAACGAACACTTGATGTTCCCGGGCATCGTGAAGGTTGTAGAGAAAGCCGACAGCAAGGACCCGAGCAAGATGGTCAAGGCGCTCGACATCGCTGCGGCCGATCAGAAGCGCGTCGACATCGAGATGGCCGCTCATGGCGGCACGATCGTCGAGATCCGCAAGGTGGACGGCAAGTGGCAGGTCGTTCGCGACGGCAAGATGAACCGCCGCATCACCGCGATGACCGAGATGGCGATCCACGGCCCTGCAGCCGGTCATCCGCGCCTCCGGACCAAGGCCGACCCGACGGGAACACGCGTGTTTGGCACGATCAACAATTGCGCCGGCGGCGTCACCCCCTGGGGCACCTATGTCATGGCCGAGGAGAACATCCACGGCTACTTCATGGGCACTCTGCCGGCGAACCATCCCGAGGCGCAGAACTACAAGCGGCTCGGCCTCCCCGAGGGCACCTATGCCTGGGGCCAGTTCCACGAGCGCTTCGACGTATCCAAGGAGCCGAACGAGGCGAATCGTTTCGGCTGGCTGGTCGAGGTCGACGCCATGGACCCGACCTCGACGCCGAAGAAGCGCACCGCGCTGGGCCGCTTCAAGCATGAGGGTGCGGAATCGATCGTCGCCAAGGATGGCCGCGTGGTCTTCTACCTCGGCGATGACGAGCGTTTCGATTATGTCTACAAATTCGTGACGGCCGGCACGTTCAACCCGAACGATCGGGCGGCCAATATGGACCTGCTCGATGACGGCACGCTTTATGTCGCGAAGTTCGGCGAGGATGGGTCCGTGACCTGGATGCCGCTGACCCACGGCACAGGCCCCCTGACGGAGGCGAACGGCTTCAAGAGCCAGGCCGACGTGCTGATCGAGGCGCGCCGGGCCGGCGACCTGCTGGAAGCCACGAAGATGGACCGTCCGGAAGACATCCAGCCGAACGGCACCAATGGCCGTGTCTATGTCATGCTGACCAACAACACCAAGCGCAAGGACGACCAGATCGACGCCGCCAATCCGCGCGCGAAGAACGCCTTCGGCCACCTGATCGAAATCGCAGAAGAGAATGGCGATTTCGCAGCGACGAAGGGCACTTGGGAGATTTTGCTCAAGTGCGGCGACCCCTCCGTTGCCGAGGTCGGTGCAACCTTTTCGACTGAAACCACCAAGAATGGCTGGTTCGGCATGCCGGACAACTGCTCGGTGGATGCCGACGGCCGTCTCTGGGTTGCGACGGACGGCAACTCGCCCTCCGGGACCGGCCGCACCGATGGCCTCTGGGCGGTCGATACGGCAGGCGCGGCGCGCGGCACCTCCAAGCTGTTTTTCCGCGTGCCCGTCGGCGCCGAAATGTGCGGCCCGCTGATGCTGCCCGATCTCAAAACCGCTTTCGTGGCCGTGCAGCATCCGGGCGACGGCGGCGATGACTGGGAAGGCTTCGGCCGCCTCTCCTATTACGAGGATCTCTCCACCCGCTGGCCGGACTTCAAGGACAGCATGCCGGTCCGTCCCTCGGTGGTGGCGATCACCAGACAGGACGGCGGCAAGATCGGCGTCTGATCCTCGAATGGCAACGTGCCGCGCCCCTTCGCGGGGCGCGGCGTCATGGCGCGTCAGATGACGAGATTGGACAGGATTTCGTTGTCGGTGATGTCCTGGTAGCGCAGCCCCGCCTCGTCGAAGACGGTCTTGAGGCGCACGAAATTTTCTGGCCGCTTGGTTTCGATGCCGATCAGGATCGAGCCGAAGTTGCGGGCCGATTTCTTAAGATATTCGAAGCGGGCAATGTCATCCTCCTCGCCCAGCAGGGCGAGGAAGTCCTTGAGCGCGCCGGGGCGCTGCGCCATGCGCAGGATGAAGTATTTCTTCAAGCCCAGATGCCGCATGGCTCGCTCCTTCACATCCGGCAGACGTTCGAAATCGAAATTGCCGCCGGACGTGACGGCGACCACGGTCTTGCCGGCCAGCCGGTCGTGGCCCAGTTCCTCCAGCGCCGCAATCGACAGCGCGCCCGCAGGCTCCAGCACCATGCCCTCGAGATTGAGCATTTCGGTGATCGTCACGCAGATGGCGTTCTCCGGGAGAAGCAGGGTCTGCTCGGCGGAGAAGCGGCGAAGGCGTTCGAAGTTGAGGTCGCCGATGCGCCCCACCGCTGCGCCGTCGACGAAATTGTCTACCTGATCGAGCGTCACCACATGGCCGCTCTCCAGGCTTCGCTTCAGGCTGGGCGCACCCTCCGGTTCGCAGAACAGGAAGCCGGACGGGTCCACCCGGTCCGCGAGGTAACCGGTCATGCCGGCCGAAAGCCCGCCGCCGCCGACCGGCATGACGACCAGATCCGGCGTCACGCCCTCCGGCAGCTGCGCGACGAGCTCGGCAGCCACGGTCGCCTGCCCTTCGATGATGTCGGCATGGTCGAAGGGCGGCACCATCACGCCGCCCGTCGCCTCCACATGGTCGCGGGCCGCCTTGTAGCATTGGTCGAAAATATCGCCGACCAGGCGGATGGTGATGAAGGGTCCGCCGAACATGCGGGTCTTGTCGATCTTCTGCTGCGGCGTGGTGACCGGCATGAAGACCACCCCGTGGACGCCGAAATGGCGGCAGACGAAGGCAAAGCCCTGCGCGTGATTGCCGGCGGAGGCGCAGACGAACACCCGCCCCTCGGCGCCAGCCGCAATCGCCTTGCGGAAGAAGTTGAAGGCGCCGCGGATCTTGTAGGAGCGGACAGGTGAAAGGTCCTCCCGCTTGAGGAAGATCTGCGCCCCGTAGCGGGCGCTGAGATGCTCGTTGAGCTGCAGCGGCGTCGGCGCGAACAGCGCCCGCAGCGCCTCCTGTGCCGCGTCGACGCCGGCGATGAAATCGCGCTCCGCGGCCGTCGCTTGGCCGGGGCTGAACTGGCCTGCGGGGTGAGCGGTCATGGCTTGCTCCTTGTCTTTGCTTTCGCTCCTCATGCCACAAGGCCACGCGAGAGGCCATCGCGGGCTGACCAGAAGGGTGCGAAAGGGTGCGGGCGGCGCGCTTGACAGGGGGGTGGAAATGCCGAAACTGGCAATTCTTTCAACGTCCTTCAATCGACGATGGAGCGATGGATGAAGCCCGCAACAAGGGATCGGCGCCAGGCGGCAGGAGGAGCGGCCGGAGCCGATCCGGGAGGAGAGCGCGCGTGAAGAACCCACTCATTCTGTCGGTGCTGCTGGCGCTGTCAGGCCCCACCCTCGCGGTGGCCGGATCGCTCGCCGATGCGGCGACCAAGGCCGAGCAGATGGCCGCGAGCGGCGATGCGACCGGCGCCCGCACGCTGATGCGCACCGCGCTGTCCGACTTTTCCGCCAGCCTGCCCTTTGCCATCGGCAAGGCGGTCTTCGTCTCGGCCGAGCCGACTGGATACGAAATGTATCAGCCGCGCGAGACCAAGCCCTTCGCGATTGGCGAGCAGCTTGTGTCCTATGTCGAGCCGGTCGGACTTACCTGGAAGCCGGCGGCAGCCGGTGCCGGCAAGATGGAAACCCACTTCACCGTGGATTTCGACATTCTCGATCCGAAGGGGCAGGTGCTGGCCGGACAGAAGGGTTTCGGAGACTTTACCTTCGCCGGCTTCGCCCGCAACCAGGAGATCTTCGCGACCCTGACGCTCG
Organism: Rhizobium sp. CC-YZS058; assembly: GCF_034720595.1. Taxonomy (NCBI): domain Bacteria; kingdom Pseudomonadati; phylum Pseudomonadota; class Alphaproteobacteria; order Hyphomicrobiales; family Rhizobiaceae; genus Rhizobium; species Rhizobium sp. CC-YZS058. Next base: position 1,927,849 of record NZ_JAYESJ010000001.1, read on the forward strand.
ATCTCTCCGGCGCCACTGCCGGCGACTATGTCCTGCGCTACCATTTCAACGACCTGCACGGCAGCCGTCAGGCAAGCGTCGATCTCCCTTTCACGATCGCCGTCAAACCCTGACGTCGGAAGGCGCCTCTCCTTTCATAATTTTAGCGCTTGGTGACGGAACCGAAGCGGCGCCCGCGCCGTTTTCTGAAAAGCGCTGCCTATGGACCGGCGCGCCAACGCCCAAAGGAACCCGCCATGAAGGAACGCAAGCTCAATCTCGCTTCGGTCAATGATCGTCTGGATACCCCGACCGATCTCGACCCGAAGGCGACGGCCGAAATCGCGCAGGAACTCACCGTTCTCCTGTCCGACCTGCTGGCCCTTTATGTAAAGACCAAGAATTTCCACTGGCATGTCAGCGGCCCGCACTTCCGCGACTACCACCTGATGTTCGACGAGCAATCCGCCGAGATCTTCTCGATCGTCGACGATGTCGGCGAGCGCGCGCGCAAGATCGGCGGCACCACGCTGCGCTCGGTCGGCCAGGTTGGCAAGCTGACGCGCATCAAGAACAACGATGCCGACTATGTCGGCGCCCGCGACATGCTGGCCGAGCTGCGCGACGACAACAAGGCGCTGACCGCCAACATGCGCGCCCTGCACGAAAAGACCAGCGACGCCAAGGACGTTACCACCACCAGCATGCTGGAAGAGTGGATCGACCAGTCGGAGAAGCGCACTTGGTTCCTGTATGAGGCCTCGCGCAATGCCGAGGATGCCGGGCACTGACTTCAGTCTTTCTCGTCTTGAGGCAACGCCGGATGGAGATCCCATCCGGCGTTTTCATCTGTGCTGAGTCCCAAATCTCGGAAGGCCGTCCGGCTCAGCCGAGGTCGGGTGCGGCTAGCCCCTTCGCGGCCGCAACCTCCTGCAGCATGGAGCGGACCGCGGCTTCCGCCGCGTCGAGCGCCTCCTGCTTGCGGGCGCGTATCACGAGTTCGGTGGAGAAGGACTGGCCGTCGAACTTCGGATAGGAGCCGATGCTGGTGTCCGGATGGGCCTTCTGGACGGCGCCGAGCGGCCCGCCAATATCGCCCTCGCCGAAGGGGGAGCGAACCGAGGCGGAAAGGATCCTGGCACCCTTGGTGAGCGACGGCAGCACGGCCTCCATCATCGCCTGGAAGACCTGCGGCACCCCAGCCATGACATGGACATTGCCGATGATGAACCCCGGCGCCGTGGACACGGCGTTCGGAATATGGGTGGAGCCGTTCGGCATGCGGGCCATGCGGCGGCGCGCCTCGGTAAATTCGAGTCCGCGTCGGGCATACATGTCGCCGAGCAGGGTCATCGCCTCCGGGTCGTGCACGCATTCCACGCCGAAAGCACGGGAGATCGCGTCGGCGGTGATGTCGTCATGGGTCGGGCCGATGCCGCCAGAGGTGAAGACATAGGTGTAGCGGCCACGCAGCGCATTCACCGCCTCGACGATCGCCTCCTCCTCGTCCGCCACGATCCGCACCTCCTTGAGGTCAATCCCGGAGAGCGTCATCAGATCGGCGAGATGGCCGATGTTCTTGTCCTTCGTGCGGCCGGAGAGCAGTTCGTCACCGATCGCGAGCATTGCCGCCGTCACGGGCTCCGACTGGGTCTCTGCGCCCGCCTCTACACTGTCCATGCGTCACTCCTCGTCTCGTTCGGCGGATCGAACTCAAATCGTCGATCCGCACTTACGTTGATTGTCAAACTTTCCTAAACAGTCTGTCGCCGCGCGCCCTTCTGACAGGGCGATGGCGAGCTGCTACATCACCCATATGCAACCCAGCGCCGACGCGTGCTGCCCACAGGAGAAGACGATGGCAAAAGTTCTGGTCCTTTACTATTCGGCTTATGGCCATATCGAAGCCATGGCCAATGCCGTGGCCGAAGGCGCCCGCGCGGAAGGTGCCGAGGTGACGGTCAAGCGCGTGCCCGAACTCGTGCCCGAGGATGTCGCCAAGGCCTCGCACTACAAGATGGATCAGGCCGCCCCGATTGCAACGCCGGACGAGCTGGCCGACTACGACGCGATCATCTTCGGCTGCGGCACGCGCTTCGGCACGGTCGCCTCGCAAATGCGCAACTTCATCGACCAGACCGGCGGCCTCTGGGCCAAGGGTGCGCTGATCGGCAAGGTCGGCTCGGTCTTCACCTCCACCGCGACCCAGCATGGCGGCCAGGAATCGACCATCCTCTCCTTCATCCCGACCCTGCTCCATCACGGCATGGTCGTCGTCGGCCTGCCCTATTCCTTCCAGGCGCAGATGGGCCTCGACGAAATCCTCGGTTCCTCGCCCTATGGCGCGGCAACGATCACCGGCGGCGACGGCTCGCGCATGCCGTCGGAAACCGAACTGGCCGGTGCCCGCTTCCAGGGCGGCCACGTCGCCAAGATCACGGCCAAGATGGCCTGATTGTCGCGACGCGACCGTCGGAAACACGAAGCCGCCCTCGCCGGGGCGGCTTTTTTTATGTGGCGATATCACCTGACCGGGAGGGCCTTGGTAAAGCCGGTGGTGAAGCGGACATGGCCGTTGGCGTCGGACGCCTCGCCAAGGGCCACTTCCAGCAGCGTCTGCGACACCCGCACCAGCGCGAAGCCGCCCTTGAAGGCGGCCTTGGGCTTGAAGACGTCAACTCCCTCCACCCGGTAGGCCATGGGCGTATCATGCTCGTGTCCGTGGAACAGACCGATCACATTGTAGTCCTTCAGGACCGCCAGCAGGCTCTCCCGCTCGCTCTCGCTCCACCAATGCGGCTCGCCCGTGCCGCTGTCGTCGAAGGTCGTATGGCCGGCGTCCCACCGTTCGATCGAGAAGCTGTCCCAGCCGTAATGCTGGAAGAGGATGACCGGACGACCATCGGCGGCGTTGGCCTCCAGATCCTGCTTCAACCAGTCGAGCCCGCTGACCGCGCCCTTGCGGGTATCGCCGCCGAAGCGCTGCAGCTGGACGAGATGCAGCCGGCCCCAGTTCCAGGAGTAATTGTCCGATTCCACATCATAATTGTCGGCCGGCAGCGATGGTGTGAAGAAGACGCTTGGCCGATGATTGACCTCGACATAGTCGCGCAGTTCGCGGCGGTACCAGTCGGGATGCGACGGTGGCCCATCCTGGTCGAGATCGTGATTGCCGAGGCCGACATAGACCGGCATGTGCACATGCGCCTCGTCCGTGCCCTGCACGTAGCGCTGGCTGAACTGGCGAAGCTGCCACCCCTCGCCCGGCAGCACGACCTGCCCGCCGCCATCATCGGTAAGGTCGCCACCCATGACCAGACCACGCGGCACCCCGATCGGGCGCCCGGCCTGCGAGAAGGAGACGCCGGCGAGATCGTTCGGCCAGGAGACGTTCGGGAGGCTGTTCAGCGCGCGAATGTGGCGGAGCAGGTTTTCATCCGTCTTGCCCTCCTGCGCGCAGTCGGGGGACAGTCCTTCCGCCATGCGGCAGGCATGCACATCGGTCGCGAAGAGGAAGGTCACGGCCTCGTCCGCCCGCGCCGCCTGCGCCAGCCCCGCCAAAGCCAGGCATACCAGAATCCCGCTCTTTACGCTCGCCATCCCCGCTCGCTCCCCACTCCGTTCCCGCTGAGGAAGAAGGGTAGCCTCTTCCGACCATGCGGAGAAGCGCAGCGACGCGAAAAGGAACGAAAGAGCGGCGCGCGACGTTTCGACAGGCTGGCGGCATAAGACCCGTCCTGCCGGCGTGAACCCATCGTTTGAGGAGAGGGAAACACCATGGTCAAGCTCACCTACCACATCGTCGAACATGACGGCGGCTGGGCCTACAAGCTCGGCGACGTTTATTCCGAGCCGTTCGCCACGAGCGAGCTGGCGCTGAAGGCCGCAAAGACCGCGGCGGCCGAGCAGCAGGTCGGCGGCGAGGACGAGGAGATCAGTTTCCAGGATGAAAAGGGAAACTGGCACTATGAACATGCAGAAGGCGGCGACCGTCCCGAAGTTGTCGTGGACGAGCCGCACGCCTCCTGATGCCGTGCGAAAACTGCACAGCCTGCGTCAGTGAAAACGGAAGTTGAAAATTTTGGGCCCCCCTTGCCTAACAGCAAGGGGGGTAGATTTTTACGTAATGAAAAGCCGCGGCGGTCGGCGCCGGCAAAAACAGTAAGCCCGTTGTTTCGTCGCGATTCAAGTGTAACCCTCTGTTAAGCTTGCTGCTTAAGGTTACCAACTCGCTCGAATTTCGCTCGAATTGTTTGTACTTCGCTCTTGGCTGTCCGGGGAATGGGCCAGGTTTTTGCACGCCCCACCCTTCCCCTCGCTTTCCGGCCGGGCTACAGCGAAGAGGCGCTGCGGGCGTGGCGAAACTGGTAGACGCAAGGGACTTAAAATCCCTCGGCTTATGTCATGCGGGTTCGATCCCCGCCGCCCGCACCATGCCGGGCCCATGCCTGGCAGAATCGGGGCCGGCGCCGGGCGCTTGAAATTCCTTTGCAGTTGGATCAGAACCAGAGCCCGTCGAACGCCAGCCGGAGCCCATGCCGATGTCCCTCCCCGATAAAGCCTTTCCCGTTTCCTGGGACCAGTTCCACCGCGATGCCCGTGCGCTGGCCTGGCGGCTGGCGGATGCGAACACCGATTGGAAGGGCATGGTCTGCATCACCCGCGGCGGCCTTGTCCCCGCGGCCATCATCTCGCGCGAACTCAACATCCGAATGATCGAAACCGTCTGCGTCGCCTCCTATCACGACTATTCGTCGCAGGGCGAAATGCACGTGATCAAGGGGATCACCGACGAGCTGAAGGAGAATGACGGCGAAGGCATTCTGATCGTCGACGACCTGACCGACACCGGCAAGACCGCCGCCATCGTGCGCGCCATGCTGCCGAAGGCGCATTTCGCCGCCGTCTATGCCAAGCCCAAGGGCCGGCCGCTGGTCGATACCTTCGTCACCGAGGTCAGCCAGGATACCTGGATCTACTTCCCCTGGGACATGGGATTCACCTATCAGGAGCCGATCGCCAAGGGCTCCCGCGGCTAAGGCTGTCCCCCTCCCCTCCCTCCTCCCGCGGCCGCCTCTTTCAAAGGGCGGCCGTCTTCGTTTCCCACATCTTGTGGGTGGAGGGCCTTGCTCCTACCAATTTCTTCTCCACAAGAAATTGGGGAACAAAGAGCCGGGTCTGGCTGCGACCCCGCCAAGGTTTTGATTTCCTTGAGTCACCTAGATTCTGACCTTTATCCACAACATCTAGCGACGGTGGACGGATGGATAACAAGGTCTTGACGCTCCGGTCAGACTCGCGATTAATCTTTTCCACGCTCGCATGACGACGGGCGCGACAGGGATCGCCACCGCGGCGACCGCTTGCCAAGCCTTGAGAACTGATGGACCAGGCACCGGAGCGACGGTGCGCCGCATGGGTGAGCATGAGAGACAAAAAAACTTCACCGCCCATGGAACCATTGGCCAAAGGCACAGTTGCCACTACATATAGTGGTCCGCTCTGAAAAATTAACTAAATAGAGCGCATTATTGCTGCGCTTCCATCATGCGAGCCGGCAGGTTTCCTGTCGGACAGGGACAGTGCGTGCCAGGCCGAGCCTGCCATGCGAGAACAAGGATCGGGACAGATGAAGATCGAGCGTCGTTTCACCAAAGCCGGGCAGTCCGCCTATGCCGATATCGCCTTCCGCAAGGCGGTGAGCGAGATCAAGAACCCGGATGGCTCGATCGTCTTCCGGCTGGCCGATATCGATGTTCCCGCCCAGTTCAGCCAGGTTGCCGCCGATATTCTCGCCCAGAAATATTTCCGCAAGGCCGGCGTGCCGGCGCGGCTGAAGCGCGTCGAGGAGAATTCCGTCCCCTCCTGGCTGTGGCGCTCGGTTGCCGACGAGGCCGCGCTCGCCAGCCTTCCCGCCGAAGAACGCTACGGCTCCGAAACCGATGCCCGCCAGGTTTTCGATCGCCTGGCTGGCACCTGGACCTATTGGGGCTGGAAGGGCAACTACTTTGCATCGGAAGAGGATGCGGCGGCCTTCCGTGACGAGCTTGCCTACATGCTCGCCACCCAGCGCGTGGCGCCCAATTCGCCGCAGTGGTTCAACACCGGCCTGCACTGGGCCTATGGGATTGATGGCCCCGGCCAGGGCCATTTCTATGTCGACCCCTTCACCGGCAAGCTGGTGAAGTCGAAGTCGGCCTATGAGCATCCCCAGCCGCATGCCTGCTTCATCCAGTCGGTCGGCGACGATCTCGTCAACGAAGGCGGCATCATGGACCTCTGGGTGCGCGAGGCGCGCCTGTTCAAATATGGCTCCGGCACCGGCTCCAATTTCTCCTATCTGCGCGGCGAAGGCGAGAAGCTCTCCGGCGGCGGCAAGTCCTCCGGCCTGATGAGCTTCCTGAAGATCGGCGACCGCGCCGCCGGCGCCATCAAGTCGGGCGGCACGACCCGCCGCGCCGCCAAGATGGTCGTCGTCGATATCGACCATCCGGATATCGAGGACTACATCAACTGGAAGGTGAAGGAAGAGCAGAAGGTCGCAGCCCTCGTGACCGGCTCGAAGATCGTCGCCCGGCATCTCAAGGCCATCATGAAGGCCTGCGTCAATTGCGACGGCCCGGACGGCGCCTGCTTCGACCCGAACGAGAACCCGGCGCTCAAGCGCGAGATCAAGGCCGCCAAGAAGGACCAGGTTCCGGAAAACTATATCGGCCGCGTCATCCAGTTCGCCCGCCAGGGCTACAAGGACATCGAGTTCAAGACCTATGACACCGACTGGGATTCGGAAGCCTATCTGACCGTTTCCGGCCAGAACTCCAACAATTCCGTTTCGCTGAAGGACGACTTCCTGCGCGCTGTCGAAGCCGATGGCCCGTGGAACCTGACCGCCCGCAAGGACGGCAAGGTGATGAAGACGCTGAAGGCGCGCGAGCTCTGGGAACAGATCTCCTACGCCGCCTGGGCATCCGCCGATCCGGGCCTGCATTTCAACACGACGATGAACGACTGGCACACCTGCCCGGCGGCCGGCCCGATCCGCGCCTCCAATCCGTGCTCGGAATATATGTTCCTCGACGACACCGCCTGCAATCTTGCCTCGCTGAACCTGCTGCAGTTCAAGGATGCGGCGACTAAGAACATCGACATCGCCGATTACGAACATGCCGTGCGCCTGTGGACGCTGGTGCTCGAGATTTCGGTCATGATGGCGCAGTTCCCCTCGCGCCAGATCGCCGAACTCTCCTATGAATACCGCACGCTCGGCCTCGGCTATGCCAATATCGGCGGCCTCTTGATGTCGTCCGGCATTCCCTATGATTCCAAGGAAGGCCGTGCCATTGCCGGCGCGCTCACCGCGATCATGACCGGCGTCTCCTATGCGACCTCGGCCGAAATCGCCGCCAAGCTCGGCCCCTTCCCCGGCTTCAAGCCGAACCGGGAGAACATGCTGCGCGTCATCCGCAACCATGCCCGCGCCGCCCGCGGCGAAACCCAGGGCTATGAAGGCCTGTCGGTCGATCCCGTGCCGCTGCAGCACGGCGAATGCCCGGATCAGGCGCTGATCACCCATGCCGTCGCCGCCTGGGACAAGGCGCTTTCGCTCGGCGAGGCGCATGGCTATCGCAACGCCCAGGTCTCTGTCATCGCGCCGACCGGCACGATCGGCCTCGTCATGGATTGCGACACGACCGGCATCGAGCCCGACTTCGCGCTGGTGAAGTTCAAGAAGCTTGCCGGCGGCGGCTATTTCAAGATCATCAACCGCGCCGTGCCGGAAGCGCTGCGCACGCTCGGCTATTCGGAAAGCCAGATCGCCGAGATCGAGGCCTATGCCGTCGGCCATGGCAACATCAACCAGGCCCCGTCGATCAACCCGGGCACGCTGCGCGCCAAGGGCTTCACGGACGAGAAGATCGAAGCCGTCAACGCCGCCACCAAGGCTGCCTTCGACATCAAGTTCGTCTTCAACCAGTGGACGCTCGGCGCCGACTTCCTCAAGGAGACGCTGAAGGTTTCCGACGAGCAGCTCGCCGATATCAGCTTCAACCTGCTCGACCATCTGGGCTTCAGCCGCAAGGAGATCGAGGCTGCCAACATCCATGTCTGCGGCGCGATGACGCTGGAAGGCGCGCCCTTCCTCAAGGCCGAGCACCTGCCGGTATTCGACTGCGCCAATCCCTGCGGCAAGATCGGCAAGCGCTACCTCTCGGTCGAAAGCCATATCCGCATGATGGCGGCTGCCCAGCCCTTCATCTCCGGCGCGATTTCCAAGACGATCAACATGCCGAACGAAGCGACCGTCGAGGATTGCAAGAGCGCCTATATGCTGTCCTGGAAGCTGGCGCTGAAGGCCAACGCGCTTTATCGCGATGGCTCGAAGCTCTCCCAGCCGCTCAATGCCTCGCTGATCGAGGACGAGGACGAGGAGGATGCCGTCGAGGAACTGATCCAGGCGCCTGCGGCCGCCCAGGCCGTGACCGTCACCGAGAAGATCGTCGAGCGCGTCATCGAGCGCATCACCCGCGAGCGGGAAAAGCTGCCGAACCGGCGCCAGGGCTACACCCAGAAGGCGATCGTCGGCGGACACAAGGTCTATCTGCGCACCGGCGAGTTCGGCGATGGCCGGCTTGGCGAGATTTTCATCGACATGCACAAGGAAGGGGCCGCCTTCGGGGCGATGATGAACAACTTCGCCATCGCCATCTCGATCGGCCTGCAATATGGCGTGCCGCTCGAGGAATATGTCGACGCCTTCACCTTCACCAAGTTCGAGCCAGCCGGCATGGTCCAGGGCAATGATGCGATCAAGAACGCCACGTCGATCCTCGACTATGTGTTCCGCGAACTTGCCGTCTCCTACCTGAACCGCCACGACCTCGCCCATGTCGACACCTCCGACTTCGGCAACACCGCGCTTGGCAAGGGCATCCAGGAAGGCAAGACCAACCTGATCTCGACCGGCTGGACCCGCGGCCACAAGCCGACGCTCGTGTCCGGCAACGACCGGGCGGCCGGCGAGCCCAAGGGCTCGGCCACAGCCGCCCCGGCCCGCGCCTCGGCCGGCGGCTCCGTCACGCCGTTTGCGGGTGCCGCAGCCCGCAAGCTCGAGCCGACGGTTGCCATCTCCACCTCGGAGATCGTCGCCTTCAAGCGCGACTATGAGGAACGGGCTGCCGAGCGGATCGAAGCGATCGAGGAGGTGGCGACCGAAGAGGCGCAGGACGTGACCGCCCTCTTCTCCGACAAGGCCGCCGCCGAAGCCGCCGCCGCCAAGGCGGACGCCAAGAAGCTCGAAGCCGAACGCCGCGCCCGCTCGATCGCGCAAGGCTATACCGGCAACATGTGCTCCGAGTGCCAGAACTTCACCATGGTGCGCAACGGCACCTGCGAGAAGTGCGACACATGTGGCGCGACGAGCGGGTGCAGCTGAGAGATGGAGGGTAGAGTCCTCCATGCCGTCACAGCAAAACCCCAGGCACGATCCGCCTGGGGAGAAGATGAGCAAGGACAATTGAAGCGAGGCGAATTCGGCACCATGGATTACCGATCTCGCTTCAATTACCAATCGGTCAGCTACGAAGCCGACTATTTGTCATGCTTTACTTTAATAGAGCGGGGGAATACTTTCGAATCATCTCTGCGATTCGTTTGGGTCGCAAACAGATACTAGGGCTCCGGAGGTCAATATCCTCCAGAGTGTCGTAGCCGAGTTCGAGCTCGGCTACGACATCTTGCGAACAACAGTCTGGTATTCGCAGGGCACGCGGACCGAAATCCTCTGCCACTTTGCAAAGGCACTATGGAGGATTCGGAATTCGGTGTCGAGGTGACCAGTCATTATACATGCCGAAAGGGTATGCAAAATGGGTGATAGGAAAACATTCGATGTCGGACGTGACTCAAAATCGGGTCAGTTCATTACCGTAAAGGAAGCAACTCGCCGCCCTGCTTCGACAACCGTCGAGCGAGTTCCGAAGTCCGGCTATGGGGACACCAAGGGCCAGCCAAGCCGTCGCAAGTGAATGGGGGGGCGCCATCATTGGCGTCCCCTCCTCACAGCCTCCAAATGTGGAATTGCGGCATCGACTTATCTCTCTGCCAGTTTTCTACGCAAGGTCGGCAGCTTCCGCTTCATCATTAGAAGGTCCTGGTATGTCTGTTCCCAAGTTTGGTTTCTCGGCGTTTCTGAAGATCATAAACGCCAACCCTCGCCCTCAGCGAAGCAGCGTTAGGGAACGCTGCGGTCCCAGCTCCGGAGGATATGATTTTCATAGAAGCCTGCGACATCGAGTCCGACAAGTCTCGTTCGATGGAATGTCCAGGGAAGAGGCTCTAGAATCGACGCTTAGCATCAAGCGTTTGCCAGAACGAAATTCTGCAGCACAAGCTCTTCAGCAGTTTTTCGCCTGGAAAGACGAGTACCGCGGTACATTCGAGCAGAATGCGCCCATTACCTTCCTCAGCCCTGGCGGGTTTTACAAGGTAGAGTTCAAGCCAGATTTCATGATCGAGATTGACGGTCGCCGAACTGCGGTTCATCTCTGGAACACTAAACACCCGCTCGACGGCCGACTGGTGCGAGCTATGCTGAGTACCGTCGCTGCCCGTTACCCGGTTGACATCAGACCGGATGACTTTGCAGTCCTCTCGCTCAGAAACCGAACGCTCTACCGATGGTCTGAAGCCGATCGCGACACAAGGGCCTTGGGGGAGCGCCTCCTCAAATTGCTGGACATGCAATTCGCGACCGCGAGGGTAGAACTGGGTCTCCCTGCATCGCCGGACCTAGACGAACCCAAGCCCCGTCCCGCAATCTAGGCTCAGTCCGAGAATGTGATTGAGAAGTTGACAGCATCGATTGTCCAATAGTTTGCCGTAGAAATTCGCAGCTGCGACGTGCGTTAGCACTTCGCAGCTGCCACAGTGATACGGTTGGAGCCACACTTGTCCCCATGCTATGTCGCGCGCTCCCGCTACAGGATGCGCCGATGCCTGCCTTTAAGCTTAGCCCCGCCACCACCCCCGCCGATTTCGCCGCCGCCGAAACCCTCCTCTCCGCCTTCGCCGCGTGGGATGCCGCCCAAGGTGCCGCGGTCGGTCTCTCGCCCGATACGGTCATCTCGCTCTTCCATGGAGACACCGCGGAAAGCCTCGCGCGCAAGTTCGGAGCGCCCGACACGCAGTTGATCCTCGCTCGGCAAAACGACCGCCCGATCGGCTGCCTCGGCATCACGCCTTTCGATGAGACGCGGATGGAGCTGCATTCCTTCTATGTCGATCCGTCAGCCCGCGGCCTCGGGGTCGGCACGGCGCTGATTCGGGCCGTGGTCGACTTCGCGGCCGCGACCGCGCGGCCGACGGTGCTGGTGCAGACCACGGTCTATATGGAGGGCGCGATCCGGCTCTATGAGGCGGCAGGCTTCGTGCCCTGCCCGCCCTTTCGGGAGATCCCGGACATCGTTCGCAAGACCGAGCGGTTCTTCGCCCGCCCCGCCTGAGCGCCGTCACTGGCCGGCGAAGGGATCGGCAAGCGCCGCTTCCGGACGGCTGATCGGATATTTGGTGCCGGAAATGCTGGCGGCGAGTTTCTGCGGCCCCTTCTGGCGCAGGAGCGCGCGGAAGCTTGGATGCATGCCGCCGTCGAGATAGGCGCTGGCCGCACTCGTGGTCGGCAGGCTGCCGGTGATCTCGCCGCTCGAAAGGGCTGCGGTCTTGGCCTGTTCGGCTTCGAGCTTCGCCGTCAGTGCGCCGTCCAGCGTGCTGGTCGAGGGCGGGCAGGCAGCCAGCGGATCAGCAGGCTCGGCGCCGCCGAAATCGCGGTTGAAGACATAGCGGCCGCCGCAGGCGGAGACCTTCGGCTCGCGCTTCGTCATCTGGAAAGCATCGTAGCCGGTCTTCAGATCGGTCCAGAAACCCATGTCCTCCTCGCCCCGATGGGCCGCCATGTTCGCCGCCGTCATGCGGAAGGGGTAGGCCTGGACCTGGAAGCTCGGCTGGCCGCTTTCGAGCGCCTTGGCGACGATCGCGTAGATCTCGCCGATGCCCTGGTCGGTCATCGCGTAGCAGCCGGAGGAGGAGCAGGCGCCATGCACCATCAGCGCTTCGCCGGTATAGCCGAGCGCGCGCTCCAACCGGTTCGGATAGCCGAGATTGAACGAGACGTAATATTGCGATTTCGGGTTCAGCGCGCCCTTGCCTACCTGGTAGAAGCCTTCGGGCGCGTGCCGGTCGCCGCTCTTGCGCTTCGGGCCGAGCTGGCCGGACCAGCGGCAGATCGGATAGGTTTTCAGCAGCGCATAGCTGCCGCCGCGGTCGACCTTCCAGATTTCCAGCTCGCTCTCCTGTTTGAAGATGCGCACGAGCACTGGGCTTTCCGGCTTCATGCCCTTGGCGCGCATCTGCGCCACCATCTTGTTGGTGAGCGTCGGCGGTGCATCGGCAAGGTCGTCCAGCGTCGTGCAGGCGCTCAAGGCTGCGCCGACAAGGAGAACGGCGGAGAGGCGCGAGACCATGGCGCGGATCCCGCGGCCGGGGCGGGAGGCTGGGGAAAGCGAAGATGGCATGCGGCCTCCATGCAGTGGGATCGCGACGAAGTTGTGTCCAATGGCGAGGAGTCGTCGCACGCACGGACGCCCCGCCCCAGCCTTCGCGCTACAGGGTTAATCTTTCGCTAAGCGTGCGCCCATTGCCATGATCGGGGCCGCCGGTCGGAACCCTCCTCGCCCAAGCCAGTTTTGCCGGCGAACCTGGAGACCGTTTTATGCCACCCTTCGTCCGTTTCACCCCCAGCAGTACCCGCCCCGGCGATATCATCGTCCGGCTCTACCATTCCGGCGATCAGATCCGCGGCTATGTTCGCACCGCCGCAGAGGCGCCCGGCGATGACGTGATCTTTCCCGGCGAAGAGATGGAGCCCGACGCCGCCTTCACCTTGGCCCGGACCCATGCGCGCGCGACCGCGCCGATCTTCGTCGAGCTTTCGGAAGGGCTCCGCTGGGATTCCGCCTGGGGAGACCTGCCCGGCGCGTAGTCGGAAAAACGCCGAGCGGCCCTTCCCAATGCTGCAGCGCACTCTACCCTTTTCGCATGAGCGAATTGGCGATGACGATCGACGGCGCCTTGCGCTGGTTACCGGATTGGGCGGCGAGCCTGATCATCCTGACGATGCTGTTCCTGATCGGCCTCGGCCTGCATCGCCTTGTCTTCACGGCGGCGACGCGGATCGTCGCGGAGCGGGATCTTTTCTGGCGTTCGCTGGTGGCGCGCTCGCGCCGCCCGCTGCGGCTGCTCATCCTTTGCCTCGCCCTCTCCTTCGGTGCCACAATCGCGCCCTTGACCGGCGACCAGGCGGAGCTGATCCGCCATGTGCTGCTGATCGCCTTCATCCTCGTCACGGCCTGGATCGCCAAGACGACGCTCCATATCTGGATGACGGTCTATCTGCGTCGCTTCAAGCTGGATGCGGAAGACAACCTTTTGGCGCGCAAGCATGTCACGCAGTCGCGGATCATGGAGCGCATCGCCGGTCTCCTGATCATCCTCCTCGCCGCCTCCGCCTGCCTGATGACCTTTCCGGCCGTGCAGCAATATGGCGTCAGCCTGCTCGCCTCCGCCGGCGTCGCGGGCATCGTCCTCGGTCTCGCCCTTCAGCCGATCCTCAAGAACCTCGTCGCCGGCATCCAGCTCGCCATCACCCAGCCGATCCGGCTCGACGATGCGCTGCTGGTGGAAGGCGAGTGGGGCAATGTGGAAGAGATCACCGCCACCTATGTCGTGGTCAAGCTGTGGGACTGGCGGCGCATGGTCCTGCCGCTCTCCTATTTCATCGAAACGCCGTTCCAGAACTGGACGCGCGAAACGGCATCGCTCATCGGCACGGTCATGATCTATCTCGATTACAGCGTGCCGGTGGACCGGATCCGCGCCAAGGCCGAAGAGATCGCCCGCGCCTCGCCGCTCTGGGATGGCCAGGTGATCAATGTCGCCGTGACGGATCTCAAGCCCGAGACGGTCGAGATCCGGGTTCTCTGTTCGGCGTCGAATGCCGGCCGCGCCTTCGACCTGCGCTGCGAGATGCGGGAGAAGCTCGTCGCCTATGTCGCCGAGGCCTATCCCGCCGCCCTGCCCCGTCTGCGTGCCGAGCTGCGAGACGGGCAGGACGCGCGGCAGGCGCCGCGGGCAGCCGCCATGGCCCGCTAGAAGCGGCTGTAGAGGCGCCCTACCGGCCGGAGGCGCTGCCGACGGTGAACATCGTCTCGATCGGACCGGCCTTTTCGAAGGTCAGCGTCACGGGCACGCGCTCGCCGGTTTCGAACGGCTTCGCGACCTTCATGAACATCAGGTGCTGCGCGCCATTCAGGGTCACGCTGCCGCCGGGGGGAATCGCGATGCCGCCTTCGATCCGGCGCATGCGCATCACCTCCCCCTCCATCGTCATCTCATGCAGCTCCACCATGCCGGCGGCGGGGCTCGAAACGGAGAGGAGCCGGTCGGGTTCGCTGCCCTTGTTGGCGATCGTGATTGCGCCGCCGCCCACCTTGGCACCCGGCACCATGGCCTTGAGGGTCGCGTCGGTCAGCGTGATCGCGCCGTTCGCCACGCGTCCCCCATCCGCCGCCAAAGCCGGTGCTGCGAGTGAAACGAGCAGCGCCAGCAGGCCCGCCGTCGCGAAATTTGGTCTTGCCATCGTCCTCTCCTCGTCAGGGCTGTCGCATCAGCCCTGCTCTGACGACCTCCCTAGCCGATTAGCGGCGCCTGGCAAAGGTCGCACGTCCGAGGGTGGAGCGGCAGGATGCGACAAGCGACGGAAATCTTTCCCGGCGCGACATTTTCTCCTTGCCAAGCCCGCCCTATCCTTCTTATCTGAGCCCGATCTTGTTGGGAGAATCCGGCCGTCGCGCCGGTGCCGAAGGAGCAACCGCCCCGGAAACTCTCAGGCCAAAGGACCAGCAGGATGCCGGCAGGACTCTGGAGAGAAGCATTCCGCTCGCCGAAGGGATAACAATCTCAGGCACAGGAACAGAGGGGGCTCACATAAGGCGGTCGCACTGCGTCCGCCGTTCTGAGCCGGCGCTTGTGCGCCAACCTGGAGACCGGACGTGGATCAACAGACTTCCCTGAAGCGCACGCCGCTTCACGACCTTCATCTGGAGCGCGGCGCACGCATGGTGCCCTTCGCCGGCTATGACATGCCGGTGCAGTATGCCGCAGGCGTGATGAAGGAGCATCTCCACACCCGCGCGGCTGCCGGTCTCTTCGATGTCTCGCATATGGGCCAGATCTCGCTGAAGGCGAAGACCGGCCGGATCGAGGATGCGGCACTCGCGCTGGAAACGCTTGTTCCGGTCGATGTGCTGGGCCTGGCCGATGGTCGCCAGCGCTATGCGGTCTTTACCAATGACGAGGGCGGCGTGCTCGACGATCTGATGATCGCAAGGCTCGGCGATCGCTTCTTCATCGTCGTCAATGCCTCGCGCAAGGACGAGGATTTCGCCCATCTCTCCTCCCATCTCGGTTCGCTGTGCGAGATCGATCGGCTGGAGGATCGGGCGCTGCTGGCGCTCCAGGGGCCGCGCGCCGAGGGTGTGCTCGCCGAACTCTGGGCGGATGTCGCCTCGATGCGATTCATGGATGTGGTGGAGGCCGAGATCCACGACGTGCCCTGCATCATCTCCCGCTCCGGCTATAGCGGCGAGGACGGCTTCGAGATCTCCATCCCCGCCGACCGCGCCGCCGATGTCGCCCGTCGCCTGCTCGACCATCCCGATGTCCTGCCGATCGGCCTCGGCGCGCGCGATTCGCTCCGGCTCGAAGCCGGCCTCTGCCTCTACGGCAATGATCTGGATGTCGAAACCACCCCTGTCGAAGCGGCGCTCGAATGGGCGATGCAGAAGGTGCGCCGCAGCGGCGGCGCGCGGGTCGGCGGCTTCCCTGGCAGCGCCGTCATCCTGCGCCAGTTCGAGGCGGGCGCCAGCCGCCGTCGCGTCGGCCTGAAGCCGGACGGCAAGGCGCCCGTCCGCGCCCATGCCGCGCTCTTTGCGGATGCGCAAGGCGGCACGCCGGTTGGCGAAGTCACCTCGGGCAGCTTCGGCCCCAGCGTCGAAGGTCCCGTCGCCATGGGCTATGTGGCGACCGAGCACGCGGCGCCCGGCACGCTTCTTTTCGCGGAAGTGCGCGGCAAATATCTGCCGGTCACCGTTGCGGCCCTGCCCTTCATCTCCCCCACCTACAAGCGCTAAACGACGGCGCCGGATCCCACACATCACAATCCCCGAGAGGAACGACCATGCTGAAATTCACCGACGAACATGAGTGGCTGCAGATCGAAGGCGACGTTGCAACCGTGGGCATTACCCGCCATGCCGCCGACCAGCTCGGCGATCTCGTCTTCGTCGAACTGCCGGATGCAGGCACGGCGCTGACCAAGGGCGCCACGGCGGCAACCGTCGAATCCGTCAAGGCTGCCTCCGATGTCTACACGCCTCTCGATGGCGAGATCGTCGCGGTCAACGAGGCGATCGTCGCCGATCCGGCGCTCGTCAACAGCGACCCGCAGGGCAATGGCTGGTTCTTCAAGCTGAAGCTCTCCGACCCCTCTGCCGCCAATGCCCTGCTCGACGAGGATGCCTATAAGGAGCTGATCGCGTAATGACCGACGCCGATTTCACCTTTACCGACTACCAGCCCTACGACTTCGCCAACCGCCGCCATATCGGCCCTTCGCCGTCCGAAATGGAGGCGATGCTGAAGGTGATCGGGGCGGACAGCCTCGATGCGCTGATCGACGACACCGTTCCGCCGTCCATCCGCCAGCAGACCCCGCTTGCCTGGGGCGCGCCGATGACCGAGCGCGAGGCGCTCGACACGCTGCGCGAGACGGCCAACATGAACACGGCGCTCGTCTCGCTGATCGGCCAGGGCTATTACGGCACGATCACGCCGCCGGTCGTCCAGCGCAACATCTTGGAAAACCCGGCCTGGTACACGGCCTATACGCCCTACCAGCCGGAGATCAGCCAAGGCCGCCTCGAAGCGCTGCTCAACTACCAGACCATGGTCTGCGACCTGACCGGCCTCGACGTCGCCAATGCCTCGCTTCTTGACGAAGCCACGGCGGCGGCCGAGGCCATGGCCATGGCCGAGCGCGTCTCGAAGTCCAAGGCGAAGGCCTTCTTCGTCGACGAGAATTGCCATCCGCAGGTCATTGCGCTGCTCAAGACCCGCGCCGAGCCGCTCGGCTGGGAGATCGTCATCGGCGATCCGGAGAGCGCGCTTGAGGCTTCCAATGTCTTCGGCGCGATCTTCCAGTATCCCGGCACCTATGGCCATGTGCGCGACCTGACCGCCGCAATCTCGGCGCTCCACGCCGCGGGCGCCATTGCCGTCGTGGCGGCCGACCCGATGGCGCTGGCGCTCTTGAAGGCACCGGGCGAAATGGGCGCCGATATCGCCATCGGCAACACCCAGCGCTTCGGCGTGCCGGTCGGCTATGGCGGTCCGCATGCGGCCTATATGGCCGTCAAGGACGCCCACAAGCGCTCCATGCCTGGCCGCCTGGTCGGCGTCTCGGTCGACAGCCGCGGAAACCGCGCCTATCGCCTGTCGCTGCAGACGCGCGAGCAGCATATTCGCCGTGAAAAGGCGACCTCGAACATCTGCACCGCCCAGGTTCTCCTGGCGGTCATGGCCTCCATGTATGCGGTCTTCCACGGGCCGGAAGGCATCAAGGCAATCGCGCAGAACATTCACCAGAAGACCGTGCGGCTTGCCATGGGTCTCGAAAAGCTCGGCTATACCGTCGAGCCAGAGGTGTTCTTCGACACGATCACTGTCAATGTCGGCCGCCTGCAGGCCGTCATTTTGAAGGCGGCCGTCGCCGAAGGCGTCAACCTGCGCAAGATCGGGTCCGACCGTATCGGCATCAGCCTCGACGAGCGCTCGCGCCCGGTGACGCTGGAAGCCGTGTGGCGTGCCTTCGGCGGCGATTTCAAGGTCGCGGATTTCGAGCCGGCCTATCGCCTGCCGAAGCCGCTGCTCCGCCGCTCGGCCTTCCTGACCCATCCGATCTTCCACATGAACCGGGCGGAAAGCGAGATGACCCGCTATATCCGCCGGCTGTCGGATCGCGACCTCGCGCTCGACCGGGCGATGATCCCGCTCGGCTCCTGCACGATGAAGCTGAACGCCACCGCCGAGATGCTGCCGATCACCTGGCCGGAATTCGCCGAGATTCATCCCTTCGTGCCGGCCGACCAGGCGCGCGGCTACAAGCGGATGATCGACGATCTCTCCGACAAGCTCTGCGCGGTCACCGGCTATGACGCGATCTCCATGCAGCCGAACTCCGGCGCGCAAGGGGAATATGCCGGACTCTTGACGATCCGCGCCTATCACCTCGCGAACGGCGACGCACATCGCGACATCTGCCTGATTCCGACCTCGGCCCATGGGACGAACCCGGCTTCCGCGCAGATGGCCGGCATGAAGGTGGTGGTCGTCAAGGTCAGCCCCAACGGCGATATCGACATGGACGATTTCCGCGCCAAGGCGGAAGCACATGCCGATAATCTTTCCTGCTGCATGATCACCTATCCCTCGACCCACGGCGTATTCGAGGAAACGGTACGGGAGATCTGCGAGATCACCCACCGGCACGGGGGCCAGGTCTATCTCGACGGCGCCAACATGAACGCCATGGTCGGCCTCTCGCGTCCGGGCGATATCGGCTCGGACGTCAGCCACCTCAACCTGCACAAGACCTTCTGCATTCCGCATGGCGGCGGCGGGCCGGGCATGGGGCCGATCGGCGTCAAGGCGCATCTCGCCCCCTATCTGCCGCGCAACCCGGCCGACGAGATGAGCGAAGGCACGGGCGCGGTCTCGGCCGCCCCCTTCGGCTCGGCCTCCATCCTGCCGATCTCCTGGAGCTACTGCCTGATGATGGGCGGGGAAGGGCTGACGCAGGCGACCAAGGTGGCGATCCTCAACGCCAACTACATCGCCGCCCGTCTGAAGGGCGCCTATGACGTGCTCTACACCTCCAAGACCGGCCGCGTGGCGCATGAATGCATCATCGACACGCGCCCGCTGATGGAGAGCGCCGGGGTCAGCGTCGACGACGTCGCCAAGCGCCTGATCGATTGCGGCTTCCATGCGCCGACCATGAGCTGGCCGGTGGCCGGCACGCTGATGGTCGAGCCGACGGAATCGGAGACCAAGGCGGAGATCGACCGCTTCTGCGATGCGATGCTGGCGATCCGCGAGGAGGCCCGCGCCATCGAGGAAGGCCGTCTCGACCGGACCAACAACCCGCTCAAGAACGCGCCGCATACGGTGGAGGATCTTGTCGGCGAATGGGACCGCCCCTATTCGCGCGAACAGGCCTGCTTCCCCCCCGGCGCCTTCCGCGTCGACAAATACTGGTCCCCGGTCAACCGCGTCGACAATGTCTACGGCGACCGCAACCTCATCTGCACCTGCCCGCCGCTTGAGGAGTATGCGGAGGCGGCGGAGTAGGCCCGGACCGAGACCCCGGCGCCTCGCGCGCCGGGGTGCTCCCGCTCAGCGTGGGGCAGTGCGGGAACCGCTGCGAGACGCTACAGCGCCGGCGGCAGGGTGACGAGGAAGCGGGCGCCGTTTTCGTAGGTCTTGTCGAGGGCAATCGTGCCTTCATGGCTGGTGGCGATGCGCCGCGCCAGTGCAAGGCCGATGCCGGTGCCAGGATAGACGGCCTCGTCGCGGTGCAGGCGCTGGAAGACGTCGAAGATCTTTTCCGCATGACGCGGATCGACGCCGATGCCGTTGTCCTCGAAGGTCAGAACCACTCTCCCGTCCCGCTCTTCCCCGAAGATGCGGATGACCGGCGCCTCGTCCTTGCGGCGATATTTGATGGCATTGCCGATCAGGTTCTGCACGAGGCGCTTGAGCAGTTCGGGATCGCCCCGCACGTCGGGAAGTGGACCGATGGTAATGCGCGCTGCGGTTTCCTCCACCAGGCTCTCCAGATCGTAGAGCACATCGTCCACCACCTTGCGCGCGGAGACGCGGTGCCAGGTGACGATCCGGTCGGCGATCTGCGCGTAATCGAGAAGGCTGTTGATCAGTTGCTCCATGCGCCGGGCGCTTTCACGCAGATGTTCGGCATAGAGGCCGATTTCGGAATAATCCTTGCTGGCCACATCCTCCGCCATCATCTGGGCGAACATCGACATGTGGCGGATCGGCGCCTTCAGGTCGTGCGAGACGGTGGCGGTGAACTGGCTGAGCGCGGCATTCTTGCGCTCGAGCTCGGCGCTCTGGTCGGCAATGCGCGCCTGCTGCGCCTTGATCTCCGTGATATCCCGGCCGACCGTGACATATTCCACCAGCCGGTTCTTTTCAAAGACGGCAATGTTGGACCACAGGATCCAGCGATGTGTGCCGTCGCTCAAGGTCCGGCGCTGCTCGCGCGGCGTCACGGGATGGTCGGCCGTCAGCGAACGCAGCGTCTCCTCGACGATTTCGCGATCGGCCTTCGGCACGAAGTCGAGCATCGGCTGGCCGATCAGCGCCTCCGGAGGCAGTCCGACGAAGGCGGCATAGCTGCGATTGACGAAGGTGAAGGTGAGGTCGGGCGAGGCACGGGTAATGAAATCCGGCATGTTTTCGACAAGCGCCGCATAGTCCAGCCGCTGGCGTTCCAGCGCCAGCTGCGTTTCCTGCAGATCGGTGACATCGACACGCAGCGCAACGATGTTTCCATCGCTGGCGCGGCTGTTCTGCACCCGCATCCAGCGGCCGCGGCCATAGCGAATGATCGAGGTCTCGCCGCTCGCCTCGCGGATCATCGTCGTCAGGCGCTCGACCCAATCGCGCGTGTCCTTCGAGCCGACGGCGCTCGGGGCGGAATCGACCGCGCCGATCGCCAGTTCGGCGACCTCATCCATGCTCATGCCCAGCGAAAGACGCTGGGCATTGCTGCCGTAAAGCGTCCGATAGGTCTTGTTGAAGAGGATCAGCCGCTCCTTGGCGTCGAAAATTGCGATGCCTTCGTGGATGGCGTCGAGCGCGGTCGCGAAAATTCGCCCGGCCTCGCGCTGCGCGGCCTGCAGGTTGGCGACATCGCTGATATCATGGATGAAGTCGATCCGCCGGAGCGGCGTCGCATCATGCGCTTCGACCACACGGCTCGCCGTACGGCCGGGGAAGAGGCTGTCGTTCTTGCGGCGGAACAGGGTGATCCCGTCCTCCGCTTCGATCGCGGCCGTCGCCAGCAGGATCTCGCGGCTTCGGC
Organism: Rhizobium sp. CC-YZS058; assembly: GCF_034720595.1. Lineage (NCBI taxonomy): Bacteria > Pseudomonadati > Pseudomonadota > Alphaproteobacteria > Hyphomicrobiales > Rhizobiaceae > Rhizobium > Rhizobium sp. CC-YZS058. The sequence continues at coordinate 1,949,102 of NZ_JAYESJ010000001.1, forward strand.
CGATCATCTCCTCCCGCGCATAGCCGAAGGCCGAGACGGCGGCGCTGTTGACGGAGAGGATGCTGTCTGCCTCGTCCAGGATGATCACCGGATCGGGCAGGCTGTCATAGATCGCCAGGAGAACATGCTTGTCGGCTGTCGGCATGAAAAGCGCCTGATGAAGCGTTGGGCAGGGCTTCTAATTTAACGCAGTACCGACAAAAGGGAACTCGGAGCTTCGCGATTGCGTACGTCAGAAACGGACGCGAGTGCCGAAAAGCTCACCCGGCTGTTCTCACAACCGCATCGCCACGGGCGGCCAGCGCCGCGAGATCCGCGGGCTTCAGTTCCACCGACTCGCCGCAGCCGCAGGCCGAGGTCTGGTTCGGATTGGTAAAGGTGAAACCGGCGCGCAGCGTCGTGACTTCATAATCCATCCGCGTGCCGAGCAGATAGAGCACCGCCTCCGGCGCGACCCAGACGCGGGCACCGCCGAGCTCGATCAGGTCGTCCTTGGCGTTCGGCTCGGTCACCATGTCGATGGCATATTCCATGCCGGCGCAGCCGCCCTTCTTGATCGACAGGCGAATGCCCTTGGCGTCGCCGCCGGCATTGTCCACGATCGCCTTCACCCGGTCTGCGGCTGCCTCGGTGAGGCTCATGACTGCAAAGCCCATCGGCTCGTCTCCCTGTCCCGCGCGGGGGTCAAGATCCCGCCGTTCCATGATTGATGTAAGCGCGCAACCTTGCGCGATCAATACCAGCCGATCGCCACCTGCGCCTCTTCCGACATGCGGTCCGGCGTCCATGGCGGATCGAAAGTCATGCTCACCTCGACGCCAGAGACGCCTTCCACCGCGCCGACGGCGTTCTCCACCCAGCCCGGCATTTCGCCTGCCACCGGGCAACCGGGCGCCGTGAGCGTCATGGCGATCTTCACCATCCGGTCGTCTTCGATGTCGATCTTGTAGATCAGCCCGAGTTCGAAGATATCGGCCGGGATTTCCGGGTCATAGACCGTCTTCAGCGCGGCAATGATATCGTCGGAGAGCCGGGCCAGTTCGTCTGCCGGAATGGCCGAATGGACGAGCCCTTCGCGCGCATCGCCGCTTGCTGCGGGGGCCGCGGTCTCGGTGGTCGTCGTCGTGTGCGCCGTCATCCTGGCACTCCTTCAAGCAAAGAATTTGCGCGCCTGTTCCAGCGCATCGACCAGAACATCCACTTCCGCACGCGTGTTGTAGAGCCCGAACGATGCCCGGCAGGTGGAGGTCACGCCGAACCGTTTCAAGAGCGGCATCGCGCAATGCGTTCCGGCCCGAACCGCCACGCCCGCGCGGTCGATCACCGTCGAGACATCATGGGCATGAATGCCCTGAAGTTCAAAGGAGAAGATGCCGCCCTTGCCCGGCGCATTGCCGATGATCCGCAGCGAATTGACGCCCGACAGCCGCTCCGCGGCATAGGCTGCCAGATCCGCTTCATGCGCGGCGATGCGGGCGCGGCCGATGCCGTCCATGTAGTCGAGCGCCGCGCCAAGCCCGATCGCCTGAACGATCGGCGGCGTGCCGGCTTCGAAGCGGTGCGGCGGCTCGTTATAGGTCACCAGGTCCTCGGTCACCTCGACGATCATTTCGCCGCCGCCCATGAAGGGGCGCATCGCGGCAAGCCGCTCCTTCTTGCCGTAGAGCACGCCGATGCCCGACGGGCCATAAAGCTTGTGGCCGGTCATGACATACCAGTCGCAGTCGATATCCTGCACGTCCACCGGCATGTGGACGGCACCCTGGCTGCCATCGACCAGAACCGGAATGCCGCGCTCATGCGCGATCCGGCAGATCTCCTTGACGTCCACCACCGTGCCGAGCGCGTTCGACATATGGGTGATCGCCACGAGCTTGGTCTTCGGCGTCAGGCATTTCACGAAATCGTCGATATGGAAGACGCCCTCATCGTCGACCGGCGCCCAGACAAGCTTGGCCCCCTGCCGCTCGCGGATGAAGTGCCAGGGCACGATGTTGGAGTGGTGCTCCATGATCGACAGGACGATCTCGTCATCGGCTTCGAGTTCCGGCATGCCGTAACCATAGGCGACCGTGTTGATCGCTTCGGTCGAGGATTTGGTGAAGACGATCTCGTCCACCGAGCCTGCATTGAGAAACCGACGCACCGTTTCGCGTGCCGCCTCGAACGCGTCTGTGGCGGCATTGGACAGGAAGTGCAGGCCGCGATGCACATTGGCATAGTCGTTGGCATAGGCCTTCGAGACAGCGTCGATCACCGCCTGCGGTTTCTGCGCCGAGGCGCCGTTGTCGAGATAGACGAGCGGCTTGCCGTATACGGTCTTCGACAGGATCGGGAAATCCCGCCGAATGCGTTCGACATCATAAGCCGGCGAAGAAACCGTCTGGTCCATGACCTGTCCTTTCCCTTTTCAGGGTCTCATGCCATTTCAAGCTTAAGGGGCCAAGCTTCAGAGGCCAAGCTTCAGGCGTGGCGCGCCAGCCAGGCCTCGATGATGAGTTCCAGCGGCTCGATCAGCGCCTCGTCTTCCAGCTCCTCGACGATCTCGTCGACAAACGCGTTGACGAGCATGGCGCGGGCACGGCTTTCGGGAATGCCGCGGGCGTTGAGGTAGTAGAGATGCGTCGGGTTAAGGTCGATAACCGTTGCCCCATGGCCGCACTGCACGTCGTCGGCGAAGATTTCCAGCTCCGGCTTGGCGGCAAAATCCGCGTCATCGGAGAGCAGCAGCGTGTTGCAGGCCATTTTCGCGTCGGTCTTCTGCGCATCCTGCGCCACGCGGATCTGCCCCTGGAAGACGCCGCGCGCCCGGTCGAACAGCACGTTGCGGATGATCTCCGTGGACGTGGTGTTCGGCACGTCGTGGCCGAGCGTGAAGGTCATGTCCGTATGGGTTTCGCCGCCCATCAGATTGATGCCGCGCAGCTTGAAGTCCGAGCCTTCGCCGGTCACGACGCCGTGGATTTCCTGGCGCACCAGCTTGCCGCCGGCATTGATGACGAAGATGCGCAGCTGCGCCTCGGCGCCGAGCTCGAACTGGATCTGGCCGAGATGCGTATCGGCGGCGCCCTGTTCCTGCAGCAGGATCCAGGTAACATCGGCCCCGTCCTCGACGATCAGATCGGTCACGCTCGACACGAAGCTTTGCGCCTCGCCGGTCGACAGGTGCCGCTCGATCACCACCGCCTTGGACCGCGGTCCGAAGGTGACGGGAAAGCGGCTGTGGCTCTGGCCTCCGCTCTGCAGGATCTGCAGTTCGAGCGGCTGGGCAAGCGCGGTCTCAGCGGCGATTTCGATCTCCAACCCGTCGCGCACGAAGGTGCCGTTGATGCGGCCGATCGCATCCTCGGGGCCGAGTTCGGCGAGGTCGCCCGCCGCGTCGCCTTCAACGAGGCTCTCCGCATAGCGCTTGACGCGCACGCCCTCGGGCGCGCCGGCGGCATCCGCCTGGCCGTTGATGACGGTGAGCACCGCCGCGCCGACCACGAGCGGCGCCACCGGCTCTCCATGGCGCTCGAGCTCCACCGGCGGGACGTTTCGCAGCAGGGCGCGCAGGTCCGTATAATGCCAGCTTTCGAGCCGCCGCGTCGGCAGACCGGCCTGGCGCAGATCGGACAGCAGCCGATCGCGCGCCGAAAGCACGGCGCCATCGCCCGGCAGATCGCCGATCATCGCGCCATAGGCCTCGACCAGCGCCGTTTCGGCCGCCGTCATGGTGATGGGGTTCTGAATGGTCATGAGATGCTCCGCTCAGGCCGCCGTGCCGATGATGTCGGCATAGCCATTGGCCTCGAGGTCCAACGCCAGCGACTTGTCGCCGGTCTTGATGACCTGACCCTTGTAGAGGACATGCACGGTGTCCGGCACGATGTAATCGAGCAGGCGCTGGTAGTGGGTGATGACGATCACGGCGCGATCGGGCGACCGCAGCGCGTTGACACCGTCGGCGACGATCTTGAGCGCGTCGATATCGAGGCCGGAATCGGTCTCGTCGAGCACGCAGAGCTTCGGCTCGAGCAGCGCCATCTGCAGGATTTCGGCCCGCTTCTTCTCGCCGCCGGAGAAACCGACATTGAGCGGACGCTTCAGCATGTCCGGGTTGATCTTGAGCTCGGCGGCGGCCTCCTTGACGCGACGCATGAAGTCCGGCGTCTTCAACTCCTCCTCGCCGCGATACTTGCGCTGCTCGTTCATCGCCACCTTCAGGAACTGCATGGTGGCCACGCCCGGAATTTCGACCGGATATTGGAAGGCGAGGAAAATGCCCTTGGCCGCCCGCTCGGCTGCGTCCAGCTCGAGAATGCTTTCGCCGTTGTAGAGGATATCGCCTTCGGTAACCTCGTAGTCCTCGCGGCCCGAGAGGATATAGGACAGCGTCGACTTGCCCGACCCGTTCGGCCCCATGATCGCCGCGACTTCCCCCGCCTTCACCGTCAGGTTCAGGCCGCGAATGATCTCGGTCCCGTCTTCGGCGATCCGGGCATGAAGGTTTCTGATTTCAAGCATGGTGGTTTTCCTGTTCAATGCGTCACCGGCCGGGCCGGATCGCTCCTATGTCCTTAGGCGACGATGCGCATTCGCGCCATGGCCGCTATTCAAAGTTTGTTCCCGCATCGCTCCCCGCCGAACGAAGACCGGTACGATCAACAAGTCGTCTCTCACTCATAGTCGTCCCATTTTGGAGACCCAGGCGGAGGACGAAACGGGTTGTCCAAGTCATAAATCTCTTCTGAGAGGTCGCTCCACGTCGGGTTGAACCCTTCGATCAACTCCATCTTCCACTCCCGAAGGTAGCGCTTCAGCGACTTCTCCCGTCGGATCGCCAGCACGATGTTCGGGTGACGCTCGAACCAGACGAGGTTCCTCACGTGATACCTCGATGTAAAACCCGGTCTGGCGTGCGTCTTGTGTTCGATAATGCGCTGAACAAGATCGGACGTGACGCCGGTATAGATGACGCCGCGTGGCCTGTCGCTCATCATGTAAACGAAGCCCGTCAGCCTTAGTCTTCATCCTTTTCCGTCATCCTCGGGCCTGTCCCGAGGATCTAACCACGACTCCGCGGGCGCCGAGTTCTCCGCTTGGCTCAGCAGATCCTCGGGACGAGCCCGAGGATGACGCCGGGCGGGTAGCTCAGCCACTGAACCTTTCACAACGCCGCAATCGACTTCTGCGATGCTGACACTGGAGCGATGGACTTTTCCGAGTGACGGAAAGCCCTGTCCACCGCGGCATCAACCTTTTTTCCGTCTTCCTCGGGTCCTTCGTCATCCTCGGGCTTGTCCCGAGGATCTAACTAAGCCTCCACGAGCGCCGAGTTCTCCGCTTGGCTCAGCAGATCCTCGGGACAAGCCCGAGGATGACGCCGGGCGGGTCGATCGGCCACCGAACCTTTCATGACGTCGCGATCGACTTCTGCAATGCTGACACCGGGGCGATGGACTTTTCCGAGTGAGAACGAGCCGTGTTCACCACGGCATCTACCTTTCTCCGTCGTACTTAGGCCTTCGGTCATACTGAGGCACTTCGTCATCCTCGGGCTTGACCCGAGGATCGAACCACGCCCCCGCGAGTGCCGAGTTCTCCGCTTGGCTCAGCAGATCCTCAGGACAAGCCCGAGGATGACGCCAGACGAGCATCAGCCGACGCTTCCCTCGAGCGAAATCCCGATCAGCTTCTGCGCTTCGACCGCAAACTCCATCGGAAGCTCCTGGATGACCTCCTTGACGAAGCCGTTGACGATCAGCGCGATCGCCGCTTCTTCCGGAATGCCGCGCTGCAGGCAGTAGAACAGCTGGTCTTCCGAGATCTTCGACGTGGTCGCCTCGTGCTCGAACTGGGCAGTCGAGTTCTTCGCTTCGATATAAGGAACCGTATGGGCGCCGCAGCGGTCGCCGATCAGCAGCGAGTCGCACTGAGTGAAGTTGCGCGCATTCGTCGCCCTGCGGTGCGCCGAGACCTGTCCGCGATAGGTGTTCTGCGAAACGCCGGCGGCGATGCCCTTGGAGATGATCCGGCTCGACGTGTTCTTGCCGAGATGGATCATCTTCGTGCCGCTGTCGATCTGCTGGTGGCCGTTCGACACCGCGATCGAATAGAACTCGCCGCGCAACTCGTCGCCGCGCAGGATGCAGGACGGGTACTTCCAGGTGATCGCCGAACCGGTTTCCACCTGCGTCCAGGAGATCTTGGAACGCGCACCGCGGCAATCGCCGCGCTTGGTGACGAAGTTGTAGATGCCGCCCTTGCCGTCCTTGTCGCCCGGATACCAGTTCTGGACGGTCGAATATTTGATCTCGGCGTCATCGAGCGCCACGAGCTCGACCACCGCCGCATGCAGCTGGTTCTCGTCGCGCTGCGGCGCGGTGCAGCCTTCCAGATAGGAGACATACGCGCCCTCTTCCGCGATGATCAGGGTGCGCTCGAACTGGCCGGTGCCCTTCTCATTGATGCGGAAATAGGTGGAGAGCTCCATCGGGCAACGCACACCCTTCGGCACGAAGACGAAGGAGCCATCGGTGAAGACGGCCGAGTTCAGCGTCGCATAATAATTGTCGGTCGTCGGCACGACGGTGCCAAGATATTTGCGCACCAGATCCGGATGCTCGCGAATGGCTTCGGAGATCGACATGAAGATCACGCCCGCCTTCTTCAGCTCCTCCTTGAAGGTCGTGACCACGGAGACCGAATCGAACACGGCGTCGACGGCGATCTTCGACGTCTGGACGCCGGCGAGGATCTCCTGCTCGCGCAGCGGAATGCCGAGCTTTTCGTAGATTTTCAGGATCTCCGGATCGACCTCGTCGATCGACTTCGGGCCACTCTGGCTCTTCGGTGCGGCGTAGTAGGAGATCGCGTTGAAGTCGATCTTCGGATAGTCGACGCGCGCCCAGTTCGGCTCTTCGAGCGTCAGCCAGCGGCGATAGGCCTCCAGACGCCATTCGAGCATCCAGTCGGGCTCGTCCTTCTTGGCGGAGATCAGCCGGATGATTTCCTCGGACAGGCCGTTCGGGGCCTTGTCCATGTCGATCAACGATTCGAACCCGTATTTGTACTGGTCGACATCGATCTGGCGGACCTGATCGATCGTTTCCTGCACAGCAGCCATAGCATTCTCCCGTCTCGCCGGAGGTCAAGGCTCCGGCCATTTCGTTCGGCACAGGTGGGTGTGCCCCTTATCTAAGAATAGCCTGGGGCAATTGCACCCCACAGGCCCGGCGAAAACCCATCTTTTCGCCCATCAATCTCAAGCGGCAGCGCCTGCCGGCCGTCGCCGCGCGGCGATCTTGCCGAAGACCTCCAGCACGCGCCCGATCTCCGCCGCGCTGGTGGTTTCGCCGATCGAGATCCGCAGCCCGCCCTCTCCTTCATCGCGCCCCATCGCCGACAGGACATGGCTCCTGCCGACCTTGCCCGAGGCACAGGCCGATCCCGCCGAAAGCGCGATGCCTTCGAGATCGAAGGCGATGTGCCCGGTTTCGGCCTTCAGGCCCGGCAGGCTGAAGAAGCTCGTATTGGCAATACGCGCAACCCCCGCCGCATGGATCTCCACATCCGGCGCCAAAGTCCGCATGCCGGTCTCGAGCGTCGCGCGGAGCGCAGCGACGCGTGCCATCCGGCCGTCGATTTCGCCTGCCGCATGGCGCGCCGCCGCGCCGAATCCGGCGATCGCCATCGGGTTTTCCGTGCCCGAACGGTGGCCCCGCTCCTGCCCGCCTCCGCGGATCAGCGGCGCCGGCATCAAGACCTCGCCCGCCGCAACAAGAGCGCCAGCGCCCTTCGGCCCGCCGATCTTGTGGGAGGAGAGAATCAGGAAATCGGCGCCGAGGCTTGGCAGATCGAGCGGAACGCGCCCGGCCGCCTGCACCGCGTCGACCACCAGCAGGCCATGAGCGGCCTTCACACGCGCCGCGATCGCCGCGATGGGCTGAAGAACGCCGGTCTCGTTGTTGGCCAGCATGACCGCCACCATGGGCAGGCCGGATGCGCGATCGTGGCTCGACAGCGCGGCGTCGAGTGCAGCCAAGTCCAGCACGCCATCGCCATCGACCGGAAGGCTGACGACATTCTCCGGCACAAACCGGCCGCCTTCCCGCACGGCGGGATGCTCGATGGCCGAAACATAGAGCCGGCCGATGCGAAGCGGCGTGCGCCCCATGCGAAACTGCGGGGTGAGGACCAGATTGGCGGCCTCGGTGGCCCCGCTGGTCAGGATCACCGCACCGGGCGCGGCGCCGCAAAGGGCGGCAATATCGCGCCGCGCGGCCTCGATCGCGGCGCGCAGAGCGCGACCTTCGAAATGGACCGACGAGGCGTTGCCGGTTCGGTCGAGCATCTCCAGCATGGCCGTGCGCGCCTCGGGAAGAAGCGGCGCGGTCGCATTCCAGTCCATATAGATGCGCGGAGCTGCCATCTGTCCTGCCATTGGTGCCCGGGAGGGGCTGCGAGCGAAAAGGCAGTCGGCCGCCGGTCAATCCGGACGCTGCTGCCGCATTTTCCTTGAATGTCTTGCGTGGCTTGCCGTAAGAGACGACACCCGCACGCTCATCGTGTCCAAGTTTTGAATGGTTCTAAACTGGTTCTAGAAAAGCTGAGTGCTTTCGTCAAGACTGCTCGGCCCCAATTGCCGGTTTCAAAACCATCGCATCATGCCGGAGAATCCATGCCCGAAGTCATTTTCAACGGACCCGCAGGCCGTCTGGAAGGACGCTATCAGCCCTCCAAGCAGAAGAACGCCCCGATCGCCATCGTGCTGCATCCGCATCCGCAATTCGGCGGCACGATGAACAATCAGATCGTCTACCAGCTGTTCTATATGTTTCAGAAGCGCGGTTTCACCACGCTGCGTTTCAACTTCCGCTCCATCGGCCGCAGCCAGGGCGAATTCGATCATGGCGCCGGTGAATTGTCGGATGCCGCCTCGGCGCTCGACTGGGTGCAGAGCATGCACCCAGATTCGAAAAGCTGCTGGGTGGCCGGCTATTCCTTCGGAGCCTGGATCGGCATGCAGCTGCTGATGCGCCGGCCGGAGATCGAAGGCTTCATCTCGATCGCCCCGCAGCCGAACACCTATGATTTTTCCTTCCTCGCCCCCTGCCCCTCCTCGGGCCTGATCATCAACGGCGAGATGGACAAGGTGGCGCCGGAAAAGGACGTCAACAACCTTGTCGAGAAGCTGAAGACGCAGAAGGGCATCCTGATCACGCACCGAACCGTGCCGGGCGCCAACCACTTCTTCAACGGCCAGACGGAGACCCTGATGGCCGAATGCGAAGACTATCTGGACCGCCGCCTGGCCGGCGACCTTGTGCCTGAGCCCGCGGCCAAGCGGATTCGGTAGGGGTTGCGGGTCGTCATCGACGGCTTGACAACTGTTGGTGCCGGAAGGCTCAGGGCGTTCGGTGTTCAAGAGACAGCCCTGATCGGCCAAGCATCGAGGACGATCAATCCATCGTCGGAGCTCGTGGGGGGCTTGACGCATTGCCAATTCCTGCGAGCACGCGCATCATCAGGAGCGGATCAGCGTCAAGGCGAAGGGACAGCCAATGCCGCAGCATGTGATCGAACTGCCCGAGTCGCTCGACAGGGTCATGAACCAGCGCATGGCGGAAGAGGGCTACGCCTCGCCTGCTGCTTATCTTGCCGATCTCGTGGCCCGCGACCAGCGCATCGAGCCGGCCGATGATGCGGCTCTGGGTCAGATGCTCGACGCTGCGGCCAGAAGCGGCGTGAGCGATCGTTCTCTGGAGCAGATCTTCCAGCTTGGTGAGCAGCGCGCAAAGCGCCGTGGTTGAACTCCGCTTCACGCGCGATGCCGAAGCCGACCTTCTTGCTGTTCAGCTTTATACGCGGGAAAGCTTCGGTGCGTCAGTCTGGTCCCGTTATCGTGCGGCGCTGACGACAGCGTTCCGGTCGCTGCAAGACAACCCCTACCTCGGTGCCGACCGTTCCAGCGTAAGAGCCGGTACGCGCCGGCTGCTTTGCCGCCAACACGTGATCTATTATGAGGTCTTGCCAACCTCGATCCTCGTGTTGCGCGTGCTCGGCGTCCGGCAGGACCCAAGCGCTCACCTTCCCCTCGCCACCACCCCGCCCGACACCGGCTCCTGAACCCCCGTCGTCCCCGGAAACGTCAACGGCTTTCCGTCGAGGGCGCGGATGGCGAGGTAGGCCCAGGCTTCGGCCTCCATGGCCCCGCCGTCGAAACCCTGAGCTTCCGCCGCGATGACCCGAGCCCCGTCCCGCACTGCTGCGAGCGACGCGAATTCGGTCATGATGATCGGGTTCAGCCGCCCGCCGCCGCAGACGAGATAGGTCTTTGGCCGCGCCGGCAGATGCTCGGCCGAACGCAGGATGGCGGCGCCGGTCAGCCAGGCGAGCGTGCGCGCCCCGTCATCCAGAGACACCGCGCCTTTTGGCGGCGGCAGGAAATCGCCGCGGTCGAGGGAGCGGCGCGTGTTGGCGCTGAAGAAGGGAGCGCCGAGGTAGTGCTCGGCGAGCGACGGCACCAGCGAGCCGGAAGCGGCGATCGCCCCGCCCTCATCGAATCTGCCTTGCCCGTGTGCCTCCACCCACTGATCGATCAGCATGTTTCCCGGCCCCGAATCGAAAGCCGTCAACGTGCCGTCCTCGGCGATGAAGGTGAGGTTCGAGATTCCGCCGATATTGACGAAGACGACGGGCCGCGGAAGCGCCGGATCGAGCCCGGCGGCCAGGGCACGGTGATAGACCGGAATGAGCGGCGCCCCCTGCCCGCCGTGGCGCATATCCTCGGCGCGCATGTCGTAGACGACGTCGATGCCGGTTTCCGCCGCCAGCAGCGGCCCGTCGCCCAGCTGCACCGTCAGCGCCGTCTCGGGCCGGTGCAGCACCGTCTGCCCATGGAAGCCGATCACGTCGATATCGGCCGGTGACAATCCTGCTTCCGCCAGAAGATCATGAACCGCCACCGCATGCAGCAGCGTCAGGTCGCGTTCGAGCCGGTGAAGCAGGCCAGGGCGGTCCTCCCGGCGCCTCATCGCTTTCGCTTGCACCAGCCCCGCCTTCAGGCGGTCCCGGAAGCTCTCCGGATAGGGAATCGACAGGCTCGCACCGCGCGCCACCTGGTCCTCGCCGTCGCTGCGCAGGATGGCGAGATCGATGCCGTCCATGCTCGTGCCGCTCATCAGGCCGATCGCCGTGCGTATCCTGCTCATCCCGCCTCCTTCGAATCTGTGCCGTCCCGCGTCCATTGATGACCGAGACGGATGCACAGCGCAAAAAACAATGCTACAGGCGCCGGCAAAAGACGGGTTGAAGAAAGAGTGAGGCCATGTCCAGGTTCAAGTCCGATTTCCTTCGCACGCTCGACGAGCGCGGCTTCATCCACCAGGTCTCCGACGAGGCCGGACTGGACCAGCTGTTCCAGAAGGAAATGGTGACGGCCTATATCGGCTATGATCCGACCGCCTCGAGCCTGCATGTCGGCCACCTGACCCAGGTGATGATGCTGCGCTGGCTGCAGGAGACCGGGCACCGGCCGATCTCGCTGATGGGCGGCGGCACCGGCATGGTGGGCGACCCCTCCTTCAAGGAGGAAGCGCGCAAGCTGATGACGATCGAGACGATCGAGGAGAACATCGCCTCGCTCAAGCGCATCTTTGCGAACTATCTCGACTATGACCGCCCCGGCAACGGCGCGATGATGATCAACAATGCCGACTGGCTGCGCCCGCTCAACTATCTCGAATTCCTGCGCGATGTCGGCCGGCATTTCTCGGTCAACCGCATGCTGGCCTTCGACAGCGTCAAGACGCGGCTCGATCGCGAACAGTCGCTCTCCTTCCTCGAATTCAACTACATGATCCTGCAGGCCTATGATTTCGTGGAGCTCTCCAAGCGCCATGACTGCCGCCTGCAGATGGGCGGCTCGGACCAGTGGGGCAACATCATCAACGGCATCGATCTCGGCCACCGCATGGGCACGCCGCAGCTCTACGCGCTGACCTCGCCGCTGCTCACCACCTCCTCGGGCGCGAAGATGGGCAAGTCGGCCTCGGGTGCCGTCTGGCTGAATGCCGAGCTGCTGCCGGTCTATGATTTCTGGCAGTACTGGCGAAACACCGAGGATGCCGATGTCGAGCGCTTCCTCAAGCTCTTCACGCTAATGCCCATGGACGAGATCGCCCGGCTGGCGGCCCTTGGCGGTGCGGAGATCAACGAGGCGAAGAAGACGCTGGCGACCGAGGTGACTGCCGTTCTGCATGGCCGGGCCGCAGCCGAAACCGCTGCCGAGACGGCGCGCAAGACCTTCGAGGAAGGCGCGCTGGCCGCCGACCTGCCCTCGATCGCCATTCCTGCCGCCGAGCTGGAGGCCGGCATCGGCCTTCTCAGCCTCATCGTCCGCGCCGGCCTTGCCGCCTCGAACGGGGAAGCCCGCCGTCATGTTCAGGGCGGCGCGGTGCGCATCAACGATACACCGATCGGCGACGAGCGCGCCCTGATCGGCAGTGGCGAGGTGACGAGCGATCAGGTGATCAAACTCTCGCTCGGCAAGAAGAAGCACATCCTCGTTCGCCCGAGCTAAGCACGGTCCGTTTTCTGCAGCGACCGGCATGCACGCCGGTTGCAGCCGGCACAGGGCGGGTCGCAGGTCTCAGGGCTGCAAGAGCGCGCGCTCGAGCTTGCCCAACGTCTGATGCCCAAGCGCCGGCGCTCCGAACCCCTCGGCCGTCTGAAACTCCGCGACCGAACTGAACACCATGCCGAGGCGCACCAGCGTTCCGCCCTCTGTCGGTTCGAACGAGGCCCAGGCGTCGGCATGTTTTGGCCCGTTCTCGCCCCACAGAAGGCTGTAGGCGAAGCGCTCGTGGGGGATGATCTCGTGATACAGGTGGTGGTTCGGAAAGACCGTACCGTCCGGCCCGATCATATCGAACACCCATTCGCCGCCGGGGCGCAGATCGATCCGCGTCGTGCGGCAGGTGAAACCGTCCGGGCCCCACCATGTCGGCAGCCTTGTCTCGTTCATCCAGGCACTCCATACCCGCTCGCGTGAGGCGGGAATCACTCGCTCGATCAGCATGGTGCGTGCGGCCACATCGACCAGAGCATCGAGACCGGCGGCAAGGCGCGATGCCGCACCCTCATCCGTCTCGCCGCATGCCGCCGAGCGCTGCACGGTGAGCCGCACGCGGCTCGTTGTCTGGTCGGACGAGAAGGTTGCGGTGATCAGCGAGGCGGAGAGAAAGCGGCCGCCAACGGTTTCCGTCGCCGCGCTGACGCTGAAGCTCGCGGGCCGTAGAGAGAGCCAAGTGTGCGTGCAGCGCAGCTCTTCCTCTCCCTCCGGCTGGCGAACGGCGTTCCGCGGTCCGCCGACATCGCGCTCATCGAGGACCGTCGCCTCACCCGTCAATACTGCCCACAGGCGACGGGCGGCCGGTGCGGTCCAGGCCTGCCAGAGCGTTTCGAGCGAGGCACTGCTCAGCCGCTCGTCATGCAGGGTGGAGGTGTGGAACGACCCGCTTCCCCCTGACTCTTCTCCCACCGCCCATGCCTCGCGCGGTGATGCTCGCTCACTCTCGCTCATCGTCCTCATCCTTCATCATGGACATTACGGTCGCTTCCAGCCTGTCGAGCCTGGCATCCCAGACAGCGCGCTGGTCATCGAGCCAGCTGCGGACCGGGGTCAGCGCTTCCGGCCTGACGGCACATGTGCGGATGCGCCCATCCTTTGCACTGGTGATCAGGCCCGCCTCCTCCAGCACATCGAGGTGACGCATGACCGTGGGCAGGCTGAACCCGGTCGGTCCGGCAAGATCGCTCACGCTTGCCGGACCCAGCATCAACCGCGTCAGGATCGACCGGCGTGTCGGGTCCGCCAAGGCACGGAAGATCAGCGAGAGATCGGGGTGATGCTGGCTCATGATGCGGACTATCGATCCGCCGCCAACAAGAGGCAAGAAAAAACTTTGCCAGTCAGCTAAGTATCGATCAATGTGCCGCGACCGCCCCGTTTCGCCCGCTCGCCTCATTGGAATTCAAAGATGTTGCGGAAGACGCCGGGGGCAATGATCGAGAGCGGGTTGATGACGAGGTTCGGCTTGGCGAAGGAGCCGGTGACCTTGAAGGTGATGCCGAGCAGCCCGCGATCGCGCCCATTGCCGAGCAGCGTCCCGATCAGCGGCAATTCACCGAACAGCCGGTTCAGCCCGTAGGCCGGCATGAAGGTGCCGGTCATGTTGATCTGGCCATCGGGATCGCGCACGATGCCCTGGAAGGTGGCGCCGACATCGGTTCCGCGCACCACGCCATTGGCGACCTCGATCCGTCCGCCATCAAGCGCCAGATTTGCGAAGCCGCGCTCGAAGCGCGCCGTACTGACATCGATGTTCTTTTTCACGGCCTGGTTCAGGCTGCGCCCGTCGGCACTGGGGGCCGACACCATCGACTGCAGCCGGGCCTCATCGACGAGCGAGAATTTCCGCAGGTCCAGCGTACCGCGCCACGAGCCCGCGCCACGGTCGCGCAGCTTCAGGTTCAGGAGCCCGCCGCGCATGTTGCCATAGATGTCGGCGAAGCGGGCGAGCGCCCCGGCATCTCCGCTCGTCAGCTGCAGGATCGAATCGGGACCCGACGGGACGAGCTTCGCCACCACTGCCTGTCCGCTCTCGGTCACGGCCGAGACATTGACCGCCTCGATCTGCTTGCCACGCGCCGTGTAGCGGAGGTCGAATCCGGTCAAGGCCTCGGAGTGGAAGCCTTGCACGCGCGCGAGCTTTGCCTCGACGGCGATCCGCTTCGGCGTCTCCGTTCCGCCGCTGCCGCCGGCAGGCGCCTTGATGCTGTCGATCACCGGGCGCAGATCGGCCGCGCTGCCGTTGACCGAGACGCTGTAGCCCGCTTTCTGCCGCTTGACGGAAACGGCATAGTCATCGCCGGCAGCGAGCTTGACGGAGGTAAAGTCGGCGCTGGCAAGGCCCGCCTTGTCCAACGTCAACCCGCCGCTCGCACCGAAATTGTCGCCGGAGAGCTTCAAGTCGCTGAGGCTAGTCACCCCATCCCGTGCCTGGGCGGTGACGGTGAGCAGGGCCGGAATGCCGCGCCCCTTGCTCCAGCCGATCCAGGGGAGAGAGACTGTCGCCTCCTGCAGATCGGCCTTGACGACCTGCCGGTCCTCGGTGCCGAGCGTGAGGTCGAGACCGATCGGACCGGACACGATGCCGTCGAGGCCGGGTGCGAACTTCGCCACCGCGTCGCCTGGGATCGTGCCGGTGATGACGCGCTTGCGCTCGGCCGGGCTGTCGGCGCCGACAGGCTCGACGAGATCGACCGTCATCGGCACGCCTTCGATCGCTGCCTTGGCGTCGAGCACGGCCTTCTGCGGATCGACGCGCAGGGTGCCGTCCACTGCGGAGATCGACCGGCCGGCGATCGGCGTTTTCAGGGTCACGCCGTTCAGCAGCATCTCCGCCTGCCATTGCGGCGCGGGCGGAGACTGGTCCTTGATCAATCCGAACCGCGCGCCGACATTGGCGGTCATCGGCCCGGCGAAGTCCTCAGCCTTGAAGGGTGTCTTCTGCAGCGCCTGGAGCGGCCGGTAGCTGATCAGCTCGGCAATGGCATCCGCCTCGCCCGCCACCTGGATCTTCATCTCCGCCATTAGTGGGTTGGCGGAGGTGACGGGGATGGCGAAGGTCCCGCTGTTCACGGCGACCTGCCGGCCCGAAGGGAAGAAGGCGGTTCCGCCCTTGATCGCGACATCCATCGCCTGGCCGCGCAGCGAGAAATGGCCGGCCGCGTCGCGCAGCGGCGGGATATCGCCGGCAATATTGACCCGGGCGTCGGCAATGTCGAAGCCGATCGTCAGCTCTTCTTCGTTGAGATCCACCGGTCCCGGCGTGGCGGCAAGCCGCCCCTGCCCGATCGAAACGCCGATCTTGGCATTGGTTACCGTCCCGCCGACGATATTGTTGATGACCCAGGCGCGGCCCTTGCGGCCGACCCACCAGGGCCAGAGCTGCTTGACGGCCGAGGTCTCGACCGCGTCGGTGACGGCAGCAAAATTGATTTGCGGCGAGGTCTCGCCGAACTGGATCGCCAGCGATCCCGCAAGCCCGCCGAGCGGGCTGTCGACGCCGAGTTCCTGGAAGACGAGCCGGTGCGCCTCGGACAGGAACTGCCCCTTGATACGGGCCTTGAAGGGAAGCGGCGGATCGGACACATCGATCGGCGAGGCCACTGCCTTGTCGAAATCGAGCGCAAGACCAAAACCCTTCTCGGCGCCCGCGGATGCGGCGTCGAGGTCGTTGATGGTGCCGCTGAAGGGGAAGACCGACCGGGCGACAGTCACGGTCGATCCAACGACGTCGATGTCGCCGCGGGCGAAATCATAGACGATGTTGATCGCCGAGGGCTTGACCTCGGAGGTCATGCCGGCGGCGGCAAAGGTGCCCTCGTCGATCTGCGCCGTCATCTTCAGCTCCGGATCGACCCCTTCGCCGGCGCGCGCCAGCGAGACCGACACGGTGGCGGTCGTATCGAGACCGAAGGCCGGCTCGTTGGCCGTTGCGGAGCGCAGGAGAAGGGCAGCGGTCGGCAGGCCGCTCGCGAAGCCGCCGAGCCGGACGATCTTGCCATTGACCGGGGCTGCCGTCAGATGCAGCTCCGCCCCCCGGCCATCGACGGCGAAGGCGCCATCGATCCGCATCGCGCCTTCCGCGGTCCGGCGGAAGTCGAGCGCGTGGATATCGAGATTGACGACGCGGTTTCTAGGGCCGGACAGGGGAACGGAGACATCGGCAATCCGTACGAGTTCGGTGCCGCTGCGGGCGATCAGCGCCGCAATCGCGTCGATCTGCTCGAAGATGCCGTCGACGCCAGGTCCTAAGTTGCGGATCTGCAGGGCGGTCAGGTCCAGCGGCTTGCCGCGCGGCATGAGGGCGGAGGCCAGCGTCGCGCCTTCCGCCTCGATGCGCGAGACCGCAAGCCGGCCGGACAGCAGGCCGAGCAGGTCGAGTTCGATGAACACCGAATCGGTCGTCAGGAGTTGCGCCTGGTCCTGGCTGCGCTTCAGCGTCACGTCGTTCGCCTTCAGGGCCAGCGCGCCGGAGCTCGTCAACCGCACCACGGTGCGCCCCACATCGGCGTGATACCCCTCGCCAAGCGCCGCGTTCAGGGCGGTTTCCGCGCGTTCGTTCAGCGCACGGTCAAGCATGCCGCTCTCGACGGACACCACCACGCCGGCCACCAGCATCAGCACGAGTGCCACCAGCCAGACCGCTCCTGTCGCGCAGCGTCGCGTCAGGCTGCGTGGGTTGGGCGAGTGCACGATGCAGGGATCATGCGCCTGCGCCGACGGCAAGGCATGCAGAGCCACGATGTCCTGCTTGCGGAACCGGACTTTTTCGCCGCGGATCTCGCTCATCGGCAAGGCCTTCGGGGATCAATGGAATGGACCGGAGTGAACGGAGGATACTGCAGGGTCGTCGTTCCATTTTTTGGCGGAGCAGGCCCGCGGCTCAAGCGATCGTGCCGGATCGATCCTGCCCGAGCCTTGCAGGCGCGGGCGTTGCGAACGATCCCGTCAACGGGGAGACGGCCATACGGGACGAAGCGCCAGCGCACGGCCTTTCCAGCCGGCGCGAAGCAGGCTTGGACGAAGCGTTTCCTCCACCATATAACTGCGGCGAGAAGTGGTCGAAACCTCTAATTGACGACGAGGATCTGCTGATGACAGCCATCGCCGAAGGCACTGCCGCACCTGACTTCACTCTGCCGCGCGACGGTGGCGGCACCGTGTCCCTCTCGGACTATCGCGGCAAGACCGTGGTGCTCTATTTCTACCCCAAGGACGACACCTCCGGCTGCACCGTGGAAGCCATCGATTTCACCGCCAAGGTCGAAGATTTCGCCGAGGCCGGTGCCGTGGTGATCGGCATGTCGCCGGATCCGGTCAAGGCGCATGACAAATTCATCAAGAAACACGGCCTCGGCATCGTGCTCGCCTCCGACGAGGACAAGTCGACACTGGAAGCCTATGGCGTCTGGGCCGAGAAAAGCATGTATGGCCGCAAATATATGGGCGTCGAGCGCACCACGGTGCTGATCGGCCCGGATGGGACGGTCCGGAAGGTCTGGGAGAAGGTCAAGGTGCCGGGCCATGTCGATGAGGTCCTGGCCGCGGCGCAGGCGGAATGATCGCGGCGCAGCCGACACCGCCGGTCCGCCTCCATTCGCTGCGGGACGGGGCGGCGCGGGCCATTGCGGCCGATGACCTCGACCTCAAGACTGAGCTTGCCCAGGACGCGGCGAGGCGCTGGATGGAGCGGCGGCTGTCGCTCCGTTCACCGCTCGACCACGCTGTCCCCGATCGTCCGGGGCGGCCGGCGCGGCCGACCCTCATTCCGCCGCAGCAGGTGCCGCGCCGCTCCCTGCATTCGCTGCGCGGGCGAATCGCGCTGCTGCATTCGATCGCCCATATCGAGCTCAATGCGGTCGACCTGGCCCTCGATATCGTTGCCCGCTTCGCCGGCGCACGGGTGCCGAATTCGTTCTTCGATGGATGGATGAAGGTCGCTTTCGAGGAAGCGAAGCATTTCCGTCTGGTCCGGGCGAGGCTTCAGGCACTCGGCGCCGACTATGGCGACCTGCCGGCCCATGACGGCCTGTGGCAGGCGGCGCATGACACGCGCAACGACCTGACGGCGCGCCTGGCCGTCGTGCCACTGATCCTGGAAGCGCGCGGGCTGGACGTGACGCCGGCCCTGCAGGCGAAGATGCGCGAAACCGGGGACCATGAGAGCGCCGCCGTGCTGGACGTGATCTATGAGGACGAGAAAGGCCATGTCGCCGTGGGCGCAAAATGGTTCCGCTTTCTCTGCGCGCGGGAGAAGCGCGATCCGGCCGCCGCGTTCCAGGCGCTGGTGCGGGCCAATTTTCGCGGCCCGCTCAAGGCGCCCTTCAACGATGTCGCGCGCGCCGAGGCCGGTCTGACCCCCTCCTTCTACCGCTCGATGACCGCTTCCACCAATATCTGAGACGGCGCGACCGCCGTCCATCCGTATACGGATCGTTAACCTTAACAGGCTCTAATCCCCTCGCATCAGGCAAGCGGGAAGAGGGTCGAATCGTGTCGCAGGGATCGGCAAGCCGCATCTTCGGAACGCGCAAGGAACTGCCTATCCTGATCCTCGCCCGTGGCGAGGACGTGCGCCACATGCGCGTCCGGCCCTGGATGACGGCAACGGCACTCTGCCTCGTCGGCCTTCTCAGCCTCGGCTATCTCGCCGCAACCGCCTATCTCGTCCTGCGCGACGATCTGATCGGCGGCACCATGGCACGCCAGGCCCGCATGCAGCATGATTATGAAGACCGCATTTCCGCGCTGCGCGCCCAGGTCGACCGTGTCACGAGCCGCCAGCTTCTCGACCAGCAGGTGGTGGAAGACAAGGTCGAGACGCTGCTCAAGCAGCAGCAGGCGCTGTCCTCGCGGCACGGGCGTCTGGGATCACTGATCGAACGGGCCGAAGACTCAGGGCTTTCCGCGCCGCGCGCGTCGATGCCTGCATTTTCGGAGGACCATGCGGGAGCGGGTGCTGCGCGTGGCGTCCAGGCGATCGAGCGGCTGATCGGGCTGAAGCCGAAGGCCCAGGAGACCGTCGCGGCGCTTGGCTTTGCCCCTGCCCCGCTGCCGGGCGAGTCGATCTCCGATCGCGCCGACCGGATGTTTTCAAAGGTGACCCTGTCGCTGAAGGATCTCGAGCGCGAGCAGCAGGCCCGCATCGCCGCGCTCACCGAGGGCGCCCGCGACACGGCAGACGAGATCGAGACCATCGTCGCCCGTACGGGGCTGAAGATGACGGTGGATGCGGGTGTTTCCGCGCCGGCCGAGGCCCAGGATGCCGTCGGCGGCCCCTATGTCGCGCCGCGGAGCGAGGATGACTTCGACCGCTCGCTCGTCACGCTCGACACGGCGCTGGAACGGCTGGAAGCGGTGCGCGGCGAAGTGCGCAAGCTGCCCTTCGACAATCCCGCCCCGCAAAGCGAGATCACCTCGAGCTTCGGCAACCGCCTCGACCCCTTTCTCGGCCGTCTGGCGCTGCATGCCGGCATTGATTTCCGGTTGGGCGTCGGCAGCCGCGTCGCCGCGGCGGCTCCCGGACGCGTCATCGTCGCCGGCCGAAATGGCGGCTATGGCAACATGGTCGAGATCGACCATGGCCGAGGCGTGACGACCCGCTATGCCCACCTCTCAACCATCCTCGTCAATGTCGGCGACGTCGTGAAGGAAGGCGATCCGATCGCGAAATCGGGTAGCACCGGACGCTCGACCGGGCCGCATCTTCACTACGAGATCCGCCTGAACGGCGAGGCCGTCGACCCGATGCGCTTCCTCAATGCCGGCCTTAAGCTGAAGAGCTATGTCGAATAGGAATCCGTGCGGAATTGTCTCATTTCGGCACGCTCTTCAGGCAAAAGCCGCCATCTGACCCGCCTGCGGCAATGAGACCCCTCGCAAAGCGCCGGATTTCTTGACTTTCCCGCATTCCGCGCCTATGGAGCCGGGCAACGGACCGCCCAGTCGGCCCTTGGCACCTGTGTTCGCACGAACCGGAACGGAAACAGTTTCCCCTTTGACCACATTCGCTGATCTCGGCCTGAGCCAAAAAGTCCTCTCTGCCGTCACTGACGCCGGCTATTCGACGCCGACGCCGATTCAGGCGGGCGCGATCCCGCCGGCCCTGATGCGGAGGGATATTTGCGGCATCGCCCAGACAGGAACGGGCAAGACCGCCTCCTTCGTGCTGCCGATGCTGACCCTCCTCGAAAAGGGCCGCGCCCGGGCTCGCATGCCGCGCACCCTGATTTTGGAGCCGACCCGCGAGCTGGCGGCCCAGGTGGCCGAGAACTTCGAGAAATACGGCAAGAACCACAAACTGAACATCGCGCTCTTGATCGGCGGCGTCTCTTTCGACGAGCAGGACCGCAAGCTGGAGCGCGGCGCAGACGTGCTGATCTGCACGCCCGGCCGTCTGCTCGACCATTGCGAGCGCGGCAAGCTCCTGATGACCGGCGTCGAGATCCTCGTGATCGACGAAGCCGACCGAATGCTCGACATGGGCTTCATTCCCGACATCGAGCGCATCGCCAAGCTCATTCCCTTCACCCGCCAGACCCTGTTCTTCTCGGCCACCATGCCGCCGGAAATCCAGAAGCTGGCCGATCGCTTCCTGCAGAACCCGGAGCGGATCGAAGTGGCGCCGCCCTCCTCGACCGCCAAGACCGTGACGCAGCGCCTCGTCGCCTGCCATGGCAAGGACTACGAGAAGCGCGCCGTGCTGCGCGACCTGATCCGCGCCCAGACGGATTTGACGAACGCCATCATCTTCTGCAACCGCAAGATCGATGTCGCCGACCTCCACCGGTCGCTGACGCGCCACGGCTTCTCGGTGGGCGCGCTGCATGGCGACATGGACCAGAGCTCGCGCACCAAGACGCTGGCTGGCTTCAAGGACAATGCAATCACGCTGCTGGTGGCCTCCGACGTGGCGGCCCGCGGCCTCGATATTCCGGCCGTCAGCCACGTCTTCAATTTCGACGTGCCGATCCACGCGGAAGACTATGTCCACCGAATCGGCCGTACGGGCCGTGCCGGCCGCTCGGGCGCCGCCTTCACGCTGGTCGCCCGCCGCGATACGAAATTCGTCGATGCGATCGAGAAGCTGATCGACCAGAAGATCGAATGGCTGAGCGGCGGCCTCGACGACCTGCCGCCGCCGATGGAAACCATCGACACCGGGCGCGGCGAGCGCAAGGGCGGCCGCGAGCGGGATCGCGACAGCAAGCGCGGCGGCCGTGGCCGGGAGCGCGATCGCGACCGGGCATCGCGCCAGCCCGTCCCGCAGGATGCGCTGCGCGACAGCAGTCACAAGGCCGACATCAAAGCCGACGATCATCAGGCCGAACCCGAATCGGTCGCAACAGGGACGGACCCCGTGAGAGCAGAACGCAAGGCAGACACCCGCCAGCAGAACAACGGCCGTTCCGGCAACCGTCAGCCCTCTCATTACCCGGCGAACGACGACAATCGCGATCGCCGCAACCGCCATCGGCGCGACCAGGACGACGGCCCGACCCCTGTCGGCTTCGGCGACGACATTCCCGCCTTCATGCTGATCGCCGGCAAGGCCTGAGCGACCTCAAGTGGCCAAGCCCGGTCTCGATAGTCCCGGCCTCGGCTGCGGGCTGGCGATCCTGCGGGACGATCGCATCCTGCTCTGCCGCCGGCTGAAGGCGCCCGAAGCCGGGCACTGGACGATCACCGGCGGCAAGATCGACTTCATGGAAGCCTCGCAAGACGCTGCCAGACGCGAGGCCGAGGAAGAAAGCGGCCTCTCGATCGGCGCGATCGAGTTTCTTTGCCTCAGCGAACAGCGCATCATGGCCGATCGCCAGCACTGGGTTTCGCTGATCTACGTGACGCGCGATGCCGAAGGCGAACCAGGGCTGACCGAGCCGGACAAGCTCGCCGACACCGCCTTCTTCCCCCTCGACGCCCTCCCCTCGCCACTCTCCGTCTTCGCGAAGGACGCCATCCGCGCTCTGCGCGCGCGCGAAGTCTAGGCGGGCCACCCGGCGACTTCGACTGTCCAGGACAGCCTTCGAGACAGACGCCGCCGCGCGCTGCCCGGGATCTGGGCCGATCGGAACCCGGTATCCTATCCGCCGCAACCAGGAGCTGACCGTATGCTTCTCGGAATCCTCGCCGGCCTCACCACCTGCGCGCTCTGGGGTCTCACCTTCGTTGCGGCCCGGGTTGTCGAGCCGTTTACGACGCTGGATCTTGTCGTCGGCCGCTACACCACCTTCGGTCTCATCTGCCTCATGCTGATGATCGACCCCCGCTTTCGGCCGAGCGGCATGGCGCCGCGCCGGCTGGTGCTTGGTTTTCTCATGGGATTGCTCGGCTATGTCGGCTATTTCGCCAGCGTTGCGACGGCGGTGAAGCTGGCGGGGCCGGCGCTGCCGCCGCTGATCGTCGGAACCATGCCGGTGATCCTGGCCCTGATCGCCAATCGCCGGGACCGGGCGCTGCGCTGGCGCGCCCTTGCGCTGCCGCTGCTGCTGATCGCCGGCGGCGTCGCGGTAACGGATGTGGCTCTCCTCCATGGTGCGGATTTCGGCGCGCGCCGGACGATGCTGCTCGGCCTTCTCGCATCGCTGGCAGCGCTGGCGATCTGGGTGGCGTATGCGCTGGTGAACGCCGAGACGATGCGGGCCCCGGACGCGCCGGCGCCGCTGCGCTGGACGGGCATCCAGGGGCTGGGCGCGCTGGCAGGAAGCCTCTGCCTGCTGCCCTTCGCCTCCTTCGACATGCCGGCGCAGCTACCGGTCGCGGTAACGCTGACCTTCGTCGCCTGGGCCGTGCTGATGGGCGCCTTTGCCTCCTGGCTTGCGACCTGGGCCTGGGTGGTGGCGGCGCGGCGCCTGCCGCTGACGCTGAGCGCCCAGCTGATCGTGGCCGAAACCGTGTTCGGACTATTCTACGGGTTCCTGTTCGAGCGCCGCCTGCCGCTCCCCTCGGAGGCGCTCGGAGCGTCCCTGCAGATCGCGGGCGTGCTCTGGGCCATCTCGCTCTTCCTCCAGGCCGACAGGCGGATCGCACGGTCACTCGCCGTCGAGGCTGCGCCGTCGCGTTCGGGCGGATGAGGGCTTGGCTGCGCGCGCGTCAGCCCGCCGTCCCGCCTCATAGGCGCGGCGGACCCAGAGCGCGAGCGTCTCCGGATCGTCGAGCGCCTCGTCGGGGATGGACCAGTAGGGCATGAGCACCGGCCGGCCGGCCTTGTTCTCATAGCCCCATTGCCGGGCGCCGGCCGCCGCAAAGGCCGGCGCGCTGTCGGCATCGGCCTTGAGCAGAATCTCGTCGTTGAGCTCGATCGCGATGATGACGCCGTCGAAATAGATGCCCTTGCCGCCGAACATGCGCCGGATGCTGACGGGCCCGAGCGCGCTGAACAGATCCTCGATCGCTGCAGTGTCCATGCCTTCAGCCCCTCAGCACGCCCCCGGCCGTCTCGATCGCCTCCACCGTATCGAGATCGAGATGGGCGCCGGGGCCGATCTCGACATCGACGATCGGCAGGCCGCCGGTCTCGATCACATGACGCGCGCCGACATCGCCCGTCAAGTCGCCAATGGCGTCGAACAGGGCGCGGGGCAGGATCACCGGGTTTCCGCGCTTGCCATCCGCCACCGCCCTGACCACGGCTGCGCCATCCTCCGCCTTGAAGGCCGCGATCAGCCGCTTGAGGTCCTGCGCGGTCACGGCCGGCATGTCGGCAAGCACGACCATGATGCCGGCAGCCCGTGGCGCCGCAGCAACGCCGGTGCGCAGCGAGGAGGCCATGCCGCTCGCATAATCGGGATTGCTGACGAAACGGACGCGGCAGCCTTCGAGCGCCGCCCGGATCTCCGTCTCCCGGTGGCCGGTGACGACGATGACCGGCGCGGCGCTTGCGGCCATGGCCGTCTCGACGCTACGGCGCACGAGCGGCACGCCGTCGAACTCCGCCAGCAGTTTATGCGCACCGCCCGGCCCCATGCGCCGCGCCTGCCCGGCCGCCAGCACGACAAGCTGCACCGCCTCGTAAGCGTCCGTCGAGAGATTGCGCGGGCGCGGGCGGCTGGCGATTTCGGCAAGCAAGCCGCCGACGCCGAGCCCTCCGATCTCCATGTCGCCGACCTCTTCGTCGGCCATCAGCCGGTCGAGGATCCAGTCGAAGCCGTTTTCCTTCGGGCTGCGCGCGCAGCCCGGCGCGCCGATCACCGGCACCGAGCCTACGCAGCCGAGCACCAGGAGATTGCCGGGATCGACCGGCATCCCGACCCGCGTGACGATGCCGCCCGCCGCCCGGATTGCCGCGGGAATCACATCCTCTGAATCCGTCACGGCCGAGGCGCCGAAGACGACGATCATCTCCACCCGTTGCGCGAGATCGGCAATGGCCGCGGCCACAGGCTCGACCCGGTGCGGCACGCGCTGCTCGTCCGAGAGTCGGCTGCCCGAGCGGGACAGGCGAGCCTCCAGCACAGCCCTGGTCTTGTCCATGGTCTTCCGTTTCAGCACCGGCAGTTCCGTCGCCACCAGCCCGACGGTTCGGGCGCGAAACGGCTTGACCGAAAAGGCCCGGGCCTCGCGAAGCCGCGCCGCGGCCTGCTCGACCGGCCGTTGCGCCACGGCGAGCGGAATGATCTTGACGGTCGCCACCATATCCCCGGCCCGCACCGCCACATGATCGCGCAGGCAGGCGAGCGTGATGGCGGGATCGATGCGGTTGACCGCATCGACCAGCACCGAATCGGCGACGAACAGGCCATCGGCCTTGGCGTGGAGGTTGATGCGGCCTGTTGCCGCCGGGGATCGGCGGAGAGCGTCCTGCGGCAAGGCATCGGCGATCAGTGCGGCTGCCTCGTCCTCGCCGATATCGCCGGGCTCCAGCCGGGCGACGACCACCTCCTTCAAGCCCACCTCGGCTAGGGCGCTGAGTTCGGCCTCGCCGAGCACGGTCCCCTTGGCGAGCCGCCCTGCCGCAAGCGGCACCGAATGGGCGAGCCTGGCACCGCAGGCATCACGCAGCGGAACAGAACCGAACTTCATGGCGCCGAACCGACGCGCGCCGCCTCGGCCGGGCTGCGCAGCGTCGCGATCAGCTGCGCGAGGATCGCCACCGCGATCTCTGCCGGCGTCGCCGCGCCTATCGGCAGGCCGATCGGCGCGGCGATCTGGTCGATCTCCCCGGTCGCAAAACCGGAGGCCTGCAGCCGTAAAACGCGCGCGGCATGCGTCTTCCGGCTGCCGAGCGCGCCGATATAGAAGCAGCCGGCTCGCAGAGCCAGGGTCAGAGCGGGGTCGTCGATCTTCGGATCGTGGGTCACCGCCACGAGTGCCGTGTGCCTGTCGAGCGGGCGCCCCGCCAGCACGTCGTCCGGCCAGTCGGCGACAAGGTCGATCCCCGCGAAACGCTCCGGCGTTGCGAAGGCGCTGCGTGGATCGATGATGGTGACCGCAAAACCGGCCAACGCAGCCATCGGCGCCAAGGCCTGGCTGATATGGACGGCGCCGATGACGACAAGCCGCGGCGCCGGCCGGTAGGGCGAGACGAACAGGTCCCCCTCGCGCCGCGCGAGCCGGCCATCGTCGCGCAAGCCCTCCTCCCCTTCAACCGAGACCGCGGTCGCGCCGTTCGTCAGGTCGATCCGCGCGACCGCGCTCTTCCGATCCCGCGCGGCATCCGCCAGCCGGATAAGATCGTCGTGTGAAAAGCCCTCGCCGAGCCGTTGGACGAAGACGGTGATTCGCCCGCCGCAGGACAAGCCTACCCGCCAGGCCGTTTCATCTGCCACGCCGAACTCGAGCAGGCGGCATCGGCCCGTTTCGATCACCTCGAGCGCCTCGGCCACGACAGCGCCTTCGACGCAACCGCCGGACACGGACCCTTCGAAACTTCCATCCTGGTCGATCACCAGATGACTGCCGGCCGGCCTCGGCGCCGAACCCCAGGTCTCGATCACAGTCGCGAGCGCAACCGACCGGCCCGCGGTCAACCAATCTCGCGCGGTCTCCGGAATGGAGCGGGCGGCGGAGGAAGGTGCGGAGGGTGGCGGGGCGTTGTCGGGTTCTGGCACGGCGGATCCTTTCGAGATCTCCCTGATCTAGGGTCCCGCCATCGCTTCGTCAGGGCGCTCGAACGAAAAGAGCCTGTGTCAGAGGGTGCGATAGAGCCGCTCGTGATAGAGAAGGGCCGGTTGGCGCGGTCCGAGATGCACCGCCTCGACCGCGCCGAACAGCACCGTATGGGTCGAGATGGTCTTCATCTCGGTCAGCCGGCACTCGAAGGTGGCAACGGCCTCGTCGAGAACAGGCGCGCCCGTTTCGCCCACGCGCCAGACGCCATGCGCGAACCGCTCCTCGGCGGCTATCTTCGCCCGCCCGGAAAAGATATCGGCAAGCGCCTGCTGGCTGGCGCCGAGCATATTGAGCGCAAAGGCGCCGGCCGAGGCGAAGATCGCATTGCGCGGGTTGCCGGCATTCAGGCAGACAAGCAGCGAAGGCGGATCATCGGAAACCGAGCAGGCGGCGGTGATCGTCACCCCACGACGCTCGTCGCCGCTTCCGGCGGTCACAATATGCACATGCCCGGCAAGCCGGCTCATCGCCTCCCGATAATGCGGCGGCTCCAGACGGCTCTTCTCCAAATTCGGCATCTCCTGCATGGGCCCCTAGACATACAGGCTCACCTTGATTTGAAAAGCGGGGGTGGCGGGGTTTTTTCGGGCAGTGAGCAGTGAGCAGTGAGCAGTGAGCAGTGAGCAGTGAGCAGTGAGCAGTGAGCAGTGAGCAGTGAGCAGTGAGCAGTGAGCAGTGAGCAGTGAGCAGAAGATCGCGGGGGTCGGTTGGGGTCGTCAATGATTTTTTCGTCAAATCGTCGATACGTCAGGAGCAACCACCATTTCCAGCTGGAAGCACCCCTAAAACACCCCTTCTCTCATCACTCCTCACTGATCACTGATCACTACTCACTGATCACCAACCCACCCCCACTTTTCCTTTGACCTCCCGCCCCTCCTTCCCCAACATGGGCCGGAGACTGGAACCTTGATATGATCCGCCCGCTTGCCGCTGTTTTTCTTGCTCTTTCCGCCAGTGCTGCACCGTTTCTCGTCCCGTCCGCCTTCGCCGCCGGGCTGAAGGTGGCGGTCGTGGCGCCGGTGGAGGGGTTGCTGGCGCCGCTTGGGCGGCAAATCCTGGAGGGCGCGCGCTTCGGAGCGGAGGCCCGCGGCACCGAGATCGTTCCGGTGACCGAAACCTGTGAGGCGAGCGATGCGGCAAGCCTGAAGGCGGCCCTCAAGGCCACAGGGGCCGAGGCGGCGATCGGCTTTCTCTGCACGGAGAGCCTGGAGGCGGTGTTGCCGGACCTCGGCCCGCAGGCCGTGCCCGCCATCACGCTCAGC
Organism: Rhizobium sp. CC-YZS058; assembly: GCF_034720595.1. Classification (NCBI taxonomy): domain Bacteria; kingdom Pseudomonadati; phylum Pseudomonadota; class Alphaproteobacteria; order Hyphomicrobiales; family Rhizobiaceae; genus Rhizobium; species Rhizobium sp. CC-YZS058. Next base: position 1,977,092 of record NZ_JAYESJ010000001.1, read on the forward strand.
GTGCGCTCCGAGATTCTGATGGAAGATGCGCTCAAGAATGGCTGGCCGTTCTGGCGGCTCGCGCCCACCGCCCGCATGGAATCGCTGCGTTTGTCCGAGGTCATTCTCGGGCGCTGGCGGGGCGAACCCCTGGCCCTGATCGACGATGGGACCATCCATGGGCGCGAGATCATCGACAGCGTGCGGACGGCGCTCGGCGAAATCGGCGTGACGGCGACCTTCACCGACACGTTCCGTCCCGCGCAGGACCAGCAGATCGGCCTGGTGCGGCGCCTGAGCCGCAGTGGCGCGACCCATGTCCTCGTCGGCGGCGACCGCAGCGACATCGCCATCATCGCCCGCGATGCGGCAAGCGAATCGGTGCCGCTCACCATCCTTGGCGGTGATGCGATGAATGCGCCGGACCAGCCCGTGCCGCTTGCAGATGGCGTTCTCGCCGTGACGCGGCCCGAGCCTGCCACCCTGCCCTCGGCGGCGGAGACCGTGCAATCCATGCGCGCGGCCGGTTTGCAGCCCGATGGCTATGTATTGCCGGCCTTCGCCGCCGTGAGCCTGCTGGAACAGGCGAAGGACCAGGCGGAGGCGGACGGTTCGCCCCTGACCGCCGCTCTCTCCAAGGGCCCCTACGCCACCGCGCTCGGCCCCATCCGCTTCGATGGCGGGCATGAGCTGGCGGAAAACCCGTTCCGGCTGATGGAATGGCGGGACGGGCGCTTCCAGCCCCTGCCCGCCCCCGCCGGGAACACGCCGTGAGCCGAGCAGGCATGAAGATGCAGGCGGGCCCGCTGAACGCCATCACCGACGTGAGCGGCCTGGCAGTCGGTCACGCGCAGGATGAGCGGCTAAAATCCGGCGTCACCGTTCTCCTCTGCGACCCGCCGGCCACGGCGAGCGTCTGCGTGCTCGGCGGCGCGCCCGGCACGCGGGAAACCGATCTTCTTGCGCCCGATGCGACGGTTCAGGCCGTGGATGCCCTGGTGCTGTCCGGCGGCTCGGCCTTCGGCCTCGATGCCGCCTCCGGCGTTCAGGCGGCGCTCAGAGCGCAAGGCCGCGGCTTCGCCGTTGGCCCCGTCCGGGTGCCGATCGTCCCCGCCGCCATTCTCTTCGATCTCCTGAACGGCGGCGACAAGGATTGGGGCCGCTACCCGCCTTATCGCGCGCTCGGCTTCGAAGCCGCAATGGCGTCCGGCACCGCAGTCGCGCTCGGCAGTGTCGGCGCCGGGACCGGGGCGCTGACGGCCACGCTGAAGGGTGGCCTCGGCACTGCCTCGACGCTTCTGCCGAATGGCGTGACGATCGGAGCGCTTGTCGCCGTCAATGCGCTCGGCTCGGCGACAGTGGGCGACGGTCCGCATTTCTGGGCTGCGCCCTTCGAGGAACAGGACGAGTTCGGCGGTCTTGGCCTGCCCTTCCCCTTGCCGGACGAGGCCCGGCTGATCCGTACCAAGCTTGATCCCGTGCCACAGGGCAACACGACGATCGGCATCATCGCCACCGACGCGGCGCTGACCAAAGCGGAGGCCCGACGCCTGGCGATGGCGGCGCATGACGGCTTTGCCCGCGCGCTCTGGCCGGCGCACACGCCGCTCGACGGCGATCTCATCTTCGCGGTTTCGACGGGACAGGCACCGGCGCCGGCAGAGCCCGCGACGATGGTGGCGCTTTGTGCGGCGGCAGGCGCAACCATGGCCCGTGCCATCGCGCGCGGCGTTCACGCGGCACGCCCGGCGCCTCATGATGTCAAACCCTGCTGGTCGGATCTGGCCGGACGGCCGGCGCGCTGAGCTCGGAAAGCGCGAGAGGAAGCGGAAAGCATAAGACCAGACGGACGACCCTTGGTCACCGCGCTTTAACAATTGTTCGCGCAGGGTGGCGGTGATATTTCGGTGCCGGTTTTCACCGGAGAGAGTTCATGTCGCTGCCCATCACGATCGCCCCTTCGATCCTCGCTGCCGATTTCGCCCGCCTGGGAGACGAGGTGCGGGATGTCGCGGCAGCCGGTGCCGACTGGATCCATCTCGACGTGATGGACGGCCACTTCGTCCCCAATATCTCCTTCGGGCCCGACGTCATCCGCGCGCTGCGCGGCGCCACCGACAAGACCTTCGACTGCCACCTGATGATTGCGCCGGCCGATCCCTATCTCGAGGCCTTTGCCAAGGCCGGATGCGACCGGGTGACCGTCCATGCCGAAGCCGGCCCGCACCTCCACCGCTCGCTGCAGACCATCCGCGCGCTCGGCATGAAGGCGGCCGTCGCCATCAATCCGGCAACGCCGATCAGCGCTGTCGAGACGGTTCTGGACGAGGTCTCGATGGTCTTGGTCATGACGGTCAATCCCGGTTTCGGCGGCCAGAGCTTCGTCGGCGCAACGCTGGAGAAGATCCGCAGCCTGCGGACGCTCATCGGCGACCGGCCGATCGACATTCAGGTCGATGGCGGCATCACCATCGACACCATTGCCGCAGCGGCGGGTGCCGGTGCCACTGTGTTCGTGGCCGGCTCCGCCATCTTCTCCGGGCGGTCGCAGGAGGCCTATAGCAGAACGATCGCGGCGCTGCGCGCCGAGGCCGAGCGGGGGCGTGGGTGAACCAGGCCCTGCGCCGTCTTGTCCCCCAAAACGGCGTCGCCTCGCAAGATCCGGCAGTCTCCGGCCCGCTCGCGCCGGCGGGCGGTGGCGAGGCGACCGACCAGCCTCCCTCCTGGTTGCGTCTGGCAAGCACCGTCCTTTGGCTGGCGCCGCTCTGGGGCCTGCTGATGGCGCTTTCGGTCTGCGGCACGCTGATCCTGCACGGGCGCTTCGATCCGCATCTCCCCGCCATTCTCCTGCTTTACGGCGCGGGCGGCCTGATTGCCTTCCCCTTCTCGATCCTCGCCGCCGAGTTCACGCTTCGCCTTCGGCGGGCACGGCGCAGCGATACGCGCTTCGCCGCCCATTTTCTCTGCCTCACCCTGCTCACCATCGCCGCCACTGCCCTGCTCTTCGCCCTGCAGTATCGGCTGTTCTTCGCGCAGTGGCACGGGACGCGGTTTTCCTATGGCTGGACGCTGCACTTCCTTTTCACCACCGCCTCGGCCGTCTACCAGTTCATCGCGATCGGCATCCGGCTCTATCTTCCCTTCGGCCTGCCGATGCTGCTCGGCATGAGCCTCTATCTCGCGCGCCGCCGAGGTCGGGTGGCAAGCCCCTTTCACGCGGCCAGCGATTGAGCTCTTCCGGCATCTTTGCTAGAGGCAGGCCCAATCCTCCCCAACGAAAGCAGACAGCCGATGATCCCCCGCTATTCCCGGCCGGAAATGGTCGCCATCTGGTCACCCGAGCAGAAGTTCCGCATCTGGTTCGAGATCGAGGCCCATGCCTGCGACGCGCTGGCCGATCTCGGCGTGATCCCCAAGGAAGCGGCCCGGACCATTTGGGAAAAAGGCGGCGCGGCCACCTTCGATGTCGCCCGCATCGACGAGATCGAGGCCGTCACCAAGCATGACGTCATCGCCTTCCTCACCCATCTCGCCGAGATCGTCGGTCCGGACGCCCGCTTCGTCCACCAGGGCATGACCTCCTCCGACGTGCTCGACACGTGCTTCAACGTGCAGCTGGTCAAGGCAACCGATATCCTGCTCGCCGACATGGACCGACTGCTCGACGCGTTGAAGCGCCGGGCACTCGAGCACAAGGATACGGTGACGATCGGCCGTTCGCACGGTATCCACGCCGAACCCACGACCTTCGGCGTCAAGCTGGCCCTGGCCTATGCCGAATTCGAGCGCTGCCGCGCCCGCCTCGTCGCGGCGCGGGAAGAAGTGGCGACCTGTGCCATCTCCGGCGCCGTCGGCACCTTTGCCAATATCGATCCGCGCGTGGAGGAACATGTGGCGGCCGCCATGGGGCTGAAGCCCGAGCCGGTCTCCACCCAGGTCATCCCACGCGACCGCCACGCCATGTATTTCGCCACGCTCGGCGTCATTGCCTCCTCGATCGAGCGTCTGGCCACCGAAATCCGCCATCTGCAGCGCACGGAAGTACTGGAAGCCGAGGAATATTTCTCGCCGGGCCAGAAAGGCTCCTCGGCCATGCCGCACAAGCGCAACCCGGTGCTGACCGAGAACCTGACCGGGCTTGCCCGCATGGTCCGCGCTTTCTCGATCCCGGCCATGGAGAACGTCGCGCTCTGGCACGAGCGGGACATCTCCCATTCCTCCGTCGAACGCATGATCGGCCCGGATGCGACGATCACCCTCGACTTCGCCCTCGCCCGGCTGACCGGCGTCATCGACAAGCTGCTCGTCTACCCGGAGAACATGACCGCCAACATGAACAAGTTCCGCGGGCTCGTTCATTCCCAGCGCGTGCTGCTGGCTCTGACCCAGGCCGGCGCCTCGCGCGAGGACGCCTATCGCCTGGTGCAGCGCAACGCGATGAAGGTCTGGGAGCAGGGCAAGGATTTCCTGGAGGAGCTTCTGGCCGATTCCGAGGTTCGAGCCTTTCTTCCGGAAGAAGAGATCCGCGAGAAGTTCGATCTCGGCTATCACACCAAACATGTGGATACGATCTTCCGCCGCGTGTTTGCTTAGGCTGAAATAACGCAGTCACTCAAATGCGAGTGACTGCGGCAATCATTGGATGAGACCTGTCTGCGATGCTCACTCGTGAAAGAGGAGTTAAGACCATGCAGACCGCCACATCCATTCAACCCTCCGCACGCATTGCGCTGACCGGCAAGGTTACCTGCCGCGGCCAGACGAGCAGCGCGGCCGTCGTGGACCTTGGATCGAACTCCATCACCCTGCGCCTGAGCTACGACATCAAGGCGACCGAGGGCCAGGCCGTCTCGATCGACAGCACGGAACTCGGGCGTCTCAACGGCATGGTCCAGTGGGCCCGCGGCGACCGTATTCAGGTCGGCCTCAGCCTCTCGTCCAACACGGCCGCCAAGTTCGCATCCTACCACAAATACTTCCGCTGAGCCGGTCGCCACCGGCCGCAACTCTCGACTGATCTTGACAAGAGCGGAGCGGCGCATCACATCGCCGCTCTATGAAAGCCTCAGAAGCAGAGATCCTCATCGTCCCCGGCTACACCAATTCCGGACCCGACCACTGGCAGACACGCTGGCAGGGCAAGCTTGCCACGGCACGGCGGGTGGAGCAGGCGGAATGGTCGAAGCCGGTGCGCGAGGACTGGACGGAGCGGCTGAGACAGGAAATCGACGCCGCGGTGAAGCCGGTCGTGCTCGTCGCCCATTCGCTGGGCGTCGCGACGGCAGTGCATGCTGTCACCCCGGAGAATGCCGGCAAGATCGCCGGCGCCTTCTTCGTTGCGCCGCCGGATGTCGCCAACCCATCGATCCGCCCGAAACATCTGATGACCTTCGGGCCCTATCCGCGCGATCCCCTGCCCTTTCCCTCGCTGATCGTCGCCAGCCGAAACGACCATTTCGGCACCTACGACCATGCGGGCGACATTGCCAATGCCTGGGGATCCCTGCTCGTGGATGCGGGCTTATCCGGCCACATCAATGCCGAATCGGGGCACGGACCCTGGCCGGAGGGAACCATGGTCTTCGCCCAGTTCCTCAGCCGCCTGAAGCCGCCGGGCTGAGCGAAAAGAGCCGGTCTTTCGCGGCCTTATTCAGGAAAAGCGAATGAGAGGCCGATTGTGAAATGGTTTCATTTCCGCTATGGACCCCCTTGAAACACCCAAGAGGCGCGGCTCCCCATGCGCCCGGAACACTAAGAGACACACTCCCATGAATCGTCGCCGCCGTATCTACGAGGGCAAGGCCAAGATCCTTTACGAGGGTCCCGAGCCGGGCACGCTGATCCAGTTCTTCAAGGATGATGCCACCGCATTCAACAAGAAGAAGCACGACGTCATCGACGGCAAGGGGGTCCTGAACAACCGGATCTCCGAATATATCTTCACCCATCTGAACAAGATCGGGATCCCGACTCACTTCATCCGCCGCCTGAACATGCGCGAGCAGCTGATCAAGGAAGTCGAGATCATCCCGCTCGAGATCGTCGTGCGCAATGTCGCTGCCGGCTCTCTGTCCAAGCGTCTCGGCATCGAGGAAGGCACCGTGCTGCCGCGCTCGATCATCGAATTCTACTACAAGGCCGATGCGCTGGACGACCCGATGGTCTCCGAAGAGCACATCACCGCCTTTGGCTGGGCAAGCCCGCAGGAACTCGACGACATCATGGCGCTCGCCATCCGCATCAACGACTTCCTGTCCGGCCTGTTCCTGGGCGTCGGCATCCAGCTCGTGGATTTCAAGATCGAATGCGGCCGCCTGTTCGAAGGCGATATGATGCGCATCATCCTCGCCGACGAGATTTCGCCCGACAGCTGCCGTCTGTGGGATGTCGAGACCAAGGAGAAGATGGACAAGGACCGCTTCCGCCGCGACCTCGGCGGTCTCGTCGAAGCCTATCAGGAGGTGGCCCGCCGCCTCGGCATCATGAACGAGAACGAGCCGCCGCGCGGCTCCGGCCCTGTTCTGGTCAAGTAAGCTGGAGAGTTTCAGGTGATCCATGCACGCGTAACCGTGACGCTGAAGAACGGTGTGCTCGACCCCCAGGGCAAGGCGATCGAAGGCGCGCTCACCGCGCTCGGCTTCGGCGGTGTCGACCAGGTTCGCCAGGGCAAGGTGTTCGATCTTGCGATCGACACCGACGACCGGGCCAAGGCGGAAACCGACGTAAAGGCCATGTGCGACAAGCTGCTGGCCAACACCGTGATTGAGAACTATACTATCGCCCTCGCCTAATATTCACGGGGGCCCGAAATGACGAATGTCACCAGCGAGCTCATGTATGAGCTGTTGAAGCGGATGAACCAGCGGTTCGATAAGGTCGATCTGGCCATCGGTGAACTGAAGAATGAGATGCAGAGCATGCGCGGCACGCTTGTCTCGGTTCAGCAGGACATTCACAACATCTACTGCGTGTTGGGGCGGCACGAGAGCCGCCTCGATCGCATCGAAAACCGCCTCGAACTGCGCGAGCTCGCCGAGGCCCAGGCAAGGTTCGAACCGCACCCATGAAATCCGCCGTCGTCCAGCTCCCCGGCCTCAATCGCGACCGTGACATGATCACGGCGCTGACGCTGATCTCCGGCCAGGCGCCCGTCACCGTCTGGCAGACAGAAACCGAAATCCCGGATGTCGACCTGATCGTCATTCCCGGCGGCTTCTCCTACGGCGATTATCTGCGCTGCGGGGCGATCGCGGCCCGCATGCCGGTCATGCAGGCGATCAAGGCCAAGGCCGAGCAGGGGGTCAAGGTGCTGGGCGTGTGCAACGGCTTCCAGATCCTGATCGAGGCCGGACTTCTGCCCGGCGCGCTCATGCGCAATGCCTCGCTGAAATTCGTCTGCCGCGAGGTGAAGCTCGAGGTCGTCAACGCATCGACCGATTTCACCCGCGCCTATGAGGCCGGGCAGATCCTGCGCTGCCCCGTCGCCCATCATGACGGCAATTATTTCGCCGACGAGGAAACGCTGAAAGCGGTCGAAGGCAACGGCCAGGTCGTGTTCCGCTATGCAGCCGGCACCAATCCGAACGGATCGATGAACGACATCGCCGCGGTCACCAATGAACGCGGAAACGTGCTGGGCATGATGCCGCATCCGGAAAACCTGATCGAAGCCGCGCATGGCGGCACGGATGGGCGCGGCCTGTTCGCTTCGGCGCTGGATGTAATCGCGGCCTGAGACGTACGACGACCGGGGCTTACGGGCCCCGGCCATTTAAGACCTTGTTCAGCATGCGCAGCCTATAGAGCAGGCCTCTCCCGGTCGCCTCGGCCGGTGCAGCATCGGAGGCCCGGCATGCGCATTCGTCCCCCTTTTTCGGCCCTTGCTGTGAGTGTTCTCGCCGGCACGGCCTTTCTCGCAGCCTGCCAGTCGAGCCCGCCGCCGCGCAGCAGCGCGGGCGTTGCGGCCCTGCCGATGATGGAGCGCGTTGCGCTGGCGGCCAATGCCTGCTGGTTCAAGTCGAATGATCCGGCCTTCAAGCCCTATCGCCTGGCGCCGGAGCTCAACTCCTTCTCCGGCCGACCGCGCATCCTGCTCGTCAAGCGTCATTCGCCGGAAGCGCGGCCGCTGGCGGTGATCCAGGCGGAAGGCTCACCCGCCCGGCTTCAGGCCTTCGGCCCCCTGTTTGCCGAACCGATCGGCCCGCGCATGGTCGGCGATATCCGTCGTTGGTCGACCGGCGACAAGGCCTGCTGACCCTCGACAACCGCCGCAGTCTGCAGCGCCGTCGGATCAAGCGGGTCGTCGCCGCTAATCCCAGAAGAACGACTTCGCCACCTCACGCTGGGCCTCCGCCCGCGTGAGCCCGATATCGCGCAGGCGGTCCTCGTCCATTTCCCGCAGAACCAGCCGCCCGGCGCGCCGCATCCGCCAGTCGCGGAGCGACGCGTAGATTCGACGGAACAGGCCGGCACCCTCCAACCGTGCAGGCGACAGCATGTCGCCCGCAGAGCGGAACAGCCGCTCACGCTCGTAGCCGTCGGGGAACATTGTCTCATTTGTATCCATGTAGCTTGCCATCGGGATATCGCTCGCTCAAAACAGTGGCTCATGAGATTGCAAATCAATCGGAACAATTCTGATGTCAATCAGTACAATTGACAGGCAATTGCGACAATGGCATTCTTGTCACCATGACAAATTGGATTCCCGATCTGAACGCCGGCGACGGTCCCCTCTATTTGCGGCTCGCGGATGCGATCGAAGCGGCGATCGAGGCGGGCGAACTGGCTGCAGGCCAGCGCCTGCCGGCGCAGCGCAATCTCGCCTTCGATATCGGCGTGACGCTGGGCACGGTCAGCCGCGCCTACACGCTGGTGCATGAACGCGGCCTGGTGTCGGGCGAGGTTGGCCGGGGAACCTTCGTTCTCGGCAAGCCCTCGGCTGCGGAACGGATGGAGCCCGCGGCGATCCGCTCCATGCACGGCACGCGGCTGGTCGAAGCGCCGGCCGGCAAGATGAAATTCGACGCGACCGGCGCCCCCGATGTCGGGCAGGCGGCGGCGATCCGCGCGGCGATTGCCGCGACGGTGGACGACCACCCGATCGAGATCGCCAATTACTCCCGCAGCTTCCCTGCCCATTGGCAGGAAGCCGGCGCACGCTGGATCGCGCGAGCCGGCTGGTCGCCGCGGAGCGAGGATGTGGTGAGCACGCAGGGCGTCCATGCGGCCATCGTCTCGATCGTCGCGGCCTTCACCGTGCCCGGCGACCGCATCCTCTTCGAAAGCCTGACCTATACCCACGTCGCTCGCGCGCTGGGCCTGATGGGACGGCGTATCGTCTCCGGCGAGATCGACGAGGAAGGACTGATTCCCGACGAATTCGAGCGCATCTGCCAGCAGCAGCATCCCGCGATCGCTTTCCTGATGCCCTCGGGGCACAATCCGACGCTGGCGGTGATGAGCGAACCAAGGCGCAAGGCGATCGCCGAGATCGCGCGGCGCCACAATGTGCTGTTGATCGAGGACGATATCTACGGCGTGCTGATCCGCCAGGAAGCGCCGATGCTGGCTGCCTTTGCGCCCGAGCGCACCTTTGTCGTGTCCGGCCTGTCCAAGGCGGTCACGGCGGGCCTGCGCGGTGGCTGGGCTGCCTGCCCGCCGCACATGGCGGCCCGGGTGAAGGTGGCGCACAAGATGCTGACCGGCGGCACGGCCTTCCTCCTTGCCGAGGCGACGGCGCGCCTCGTTCTGTCCGGTGAAGCCGAGCGGATCCGCACCGATGTCATTGCCGAACTCGCCGCGCGCGAGCAGATCGCCCGCGAAACTTTGGCCGGCCAATCCTTCCGCTCTTCCCCGCGCCTGCCCTTTCTCTGGCTCAGCCTGCCGGAACCCTGGCTGTCCGGCACGTTCAAGGCGGCAGCCTTCGACGCCGGCGTGCTGGTCGATGACGAGGACGAGTTCAAGGCGGGGCGGGCCGAGAAGATGCACCACAAGGTGCGCTTCGCCTTCACCAGCCACCAGCGCGAGGACGTCCGTCGCGGCTTCCTCACGCTGCGCCGCCTGCTGGAGAGCGGCCTGACCGCCTATGACAGCGCCATCTGAGGCGCCTGGCCGCACCGGGTCGATGCCCGTGGCGGCGCGCAAAAGCCTTGCGGAGACCGGCATTTTCCTGTCGCGCGAGACGGAAGCTTCGGTTAAGAACCGGCCATATTTTCATCGGTAGGAAGCCCGCTCCATGGCCATTTCGAACAGCCGCCCGATCACGCCGGATCTCGTCGCCTCCCATGGGCTGAAGCCGGACGAGTACCAGCGCATTCTCGACCTGATCGGACGCGAGCCGAGCTTCACCGAACTCGGCATCTTCTCGGCCATGTGGAACGAGCACTGCTCCTACAAATCCTCCAAGAAGTGGCTGCGCACGCTGCCGACCAAGGGGCCGCGCGTCATCCAGGGTCCGGGCGAAAATGCCGGCGTCGTGGATATCGACGATGGCGACTGCGTGGTCTTCAAGATGGAGAGCCACAACCACCCCTCTTTCATCGAGCCCTATCAGGGGGCTGCCACCGGCGTCGGCGGCATTCTCCGCGACGTCTTCACCATGGGCGCCCGGCCGATTGCGGCCATGAACGCGCTGCGCTTTGGCGCGCCGGATCATCCCAAGACCCGCCACCTCGTCTCCGGCGTCGTCGCCGGCGTCGGCGGCTATGGCAATTCCTTCGGCGTGCCGACGGTTGGCGGCGAGGTGGAGTTCGACGCCCGCTACAATGGCAATATCCTCGTCAACGCCTTTGCGGCCGGGCTTGCCAAGTCGGATGCGATCTTCCTCTCGGAAGCCAAGGGCGTCGGCCTGCCGGTGGTCTATCTTGGTGCCAAGACCGGGCGCGACGGCGTCGGCGGCGCGACCATGGCGTCTGCCGAGTTCGACGAGACGATCGAGGAGAAGCGTCCGACCGTGCAGGTGGGCGACCCCTTCACGGAGAAGTGCCTGCTGGAGGCTTGCCTGGAACTGATGAAGACCGGCGCCGTCATCGCCATCCAGGACATGGGTGCGGCCGGCCTCACCTGCTCGGCGGTCGAAATGGGCGCCAAGGGCGATCTCGGCATCGAGCTGCAGCTCGACCAGGTGCCGGTGCGCGAGGAGCGCATGACGGCGTATGAAATGATGCTGTCGGAAAGCCAGGAGCGCATGCTCATGGTTCTTGAGCCGGCGAAGGAAGAGGTCGCCAAGGCGATCTTCGTCAAATGGGGGCTGGATTTCGCGATCGTCGGCAAGACCACCGACGACCTGCGCTTCCGCGTCATCCATCAGGGCGAGGAAGTCGCCAACCTGCCGATCAAGGAGCTGGGCGACCAGGCGCCGGAATATGACCGGCCGTGGACGCCGCTTTCGGCCCCTGCCCCGCTTGCATCGGACGACGTGCCGGAGGCGGATCTCGCCGAAGCCCTCGTCACCCTCGTCGGGTCGGCCAACGAGTCTTCGCGCCGCTGGGTCTACGAACAATATGACACGCTGATCCAGGGCAACTCGCTGCAGCTGCCGGGCGGCGATGCCGGCGTCGTCCGGGTCGAAGGGCATGCCACCAAGGCGCTGGCCTTCTCCTCCGATGTCACGCCGCGCTATGTCGAAGCCGATCCTTTTGAAGGCGGCAAGCAGGCCGTTGCCGAATGCTGGCGCAACATCACCGCCACCGGCGCCCTGCCGCTGGCCGCAACCGACAATCTGAACTTCGGCAATCCCGAAAAGCCGGAGATCATGAGCCAGCTGGTTCATGCCATCAAGGGCATCGGCGAGGCCTGCACGGCACTCGACTTCCCGATCGTCTCCGGCAATGTCTCGCTCTACAACGAAACCCACGGCCAGGCGATCATGCCGACCCCGACCATTGCCGGCGTCGGGCTCCTGCCGGATTGGTCGCGCATGGGCCGCATCCGCTTTGCGGGCGAGGAACAGCTGGTGCTGCTCGTCGGCGCGCCGGCCGGCCTCGGCACCCATCTCGCCCAGTCGATCTATCTGCGCGACATCCATGGCCGCACCGATGGCCCGCCGCCGCCGGTCGATCTCGCCCAGGAGCGCAAGGTCGGCGATTTCGTCCGCGAGCTCATCCGTGACGGCCTCGCGACGGCCGTGCATGATTGCTCGGCCGGTGGTCTTGCCGTCGCGCTCGCCGAAATGGCGATGGCGTCAGGCATCGGCGCACGCATCGACGCGCCGGAGGGCAACCACCCGATCAAGGCCTTCTTCGGCGAGGATCAGGGCCGCTACGTCGTGACGATCAAGAAGGCCGACCGCGACGAAGTTCAGGAGATCGCGGAGGCGCGCGGCATCTTCGCCCCGCAGATCGGCATTACCGGCGGCGCAACGCTTGTCCTCGGCACGGCGACGCCGGTCGCGATCGAGCGATTGCAAAAGGCCCATGAATCGTGGTTCCCTGACTTCATGGCCGGCGAGGTTCCGGCCACGGAATAGGGAGCAGAGCCATGCCGATGAAGCCGGGCGAAATCGAAGACATGATCAAATCGGGGATCCCGGGCGCCAAGGTGGTGATCCGCGACCTCGCCGGCGACGGCGATCATTATGCGGCGGAAGTCGTGGCCGAGGCCTTTCGCGGCAAGAGCCGGGTCCAGCAGCACCAGATGGTCTACAATGCGCTGAAGGGCAATATGGGCGGTGTTCTGCACGCCCTCGCCCTGCAGACCTCGGCACCGGAGTGAGGGGGAGCCGATGGCGGACCTCGTCAAAACGCTCGTCACCGGCGTCATCGACACGGTGCTGCGCGAGATCCTGAAAAAGGCCACCGGCACCTCGAAGCGCAGGAAGCGGCAGGCCCGCACGGCCTCCGGCCGCTTCAAGCGGGTGAAGGCGGCGGCAAAGGCGGCGCGCAAGCCCGCCCGCAAGCAGGTGAGCCGCCGCCGCACGGCGGCAGCGCGCAGCAAGGCCTGGCGGAGCTGACCGAGACCCGCCGTTTTTCCGATGCTGCCCGGTGAAATCCCGGCTGGCGCATGTTATCTAAAGACCATCACCACCCCCGCCCTTGAAGCGGGCCAGACAAAGGATGTGAGCCATGAGCGGTATCCAGGAATTCATCGCCAACGAAGTCAAGACGAACGATGTCGTGCTGTTCATGAAGGGCACGCCGCAGTTTCCGCAGTGCGGGTTCTCCGGTCAGGTCGTGCAGATTCTCGATTATGTCGGCGTCGATTATAAGGGCATCAACGTGCTCGCCGATGCGGATCTTCGCCAGGGCATCAAGGACTATTCCAACTGGCCGACCATTCCGCAGCTTTACGTGAAGGGCGAATTCGTCGGCGGCTGCGATATCGTGCGGGAAATGTTCCAGGCCGGTGAGCTGCAGTCGCATCTCGAGGAACAAGGAATCGCCGTCAAGGGCGCGGCCTGATCCTTTTCGCCCGGACGATCCCCGGCCCGGCCCCTGCGCCGGGCTTTTCTTTTTCTAGGCCGGCCCGTCACCGTCCGCTCAAGGCTGTTCCTGCGCGGTGAACCAGACCGAGGCGCAGATGGCCACGGCCGTTTCGTCCGGTGCGCGCTCGCTCGTCAACCAGCCTTCGGTGATAAGCGGCACCTGCTGAACTGTGGGCGCCAGTTTGCAGAGCTCCGCATCGGACGCGCCGATGCAGGGGATGAACCAGGACCATCCGAGCCGACGAACGGCAAAGCCTTCCTCGCGCCGGGTCATGATCATCGTCGCGCCGACAGCCTCGGAAAACTGCCACGGGAAGATGATCCGCCCGCCGGGCCGCAGGGCTTGCAGCCAGTGCGCGGGCGGCGAGACGACACCTGCATTCACATAGATCAGATCGCAGGGCGGCATTTCGGCTGTCGTCGCATCGGCATAGACCACGGTCACCGTGTCGAACGCTTCGAGGTTATCGGTCGCACGGCGCGCCAGCGCTTCGTTGATCTCATAAGCCCAGACATGTCCGTCCGGCAGAACGAGCGTGGCGAGAATGGCGGAGTAGTAGCCCGTCCCCGCGCCGATCTGCACCACGGTCTCGCCGCTTCGGGGCGCCACGGCGCCGATCCAGGCGGCATGAAGATAGGGTTCCCCATTGTTGATGCTGCGGCTCGCGTCGAGTGCGACGAGCGAGTTCTGGTAGAGGTGGATCGGATCGGCGCTCGGCGTTTCGATGTATTGCCGGTTGATCGCGATCTTCCATGGTCCCGGTCCCATGAAAACCTCGCGGGGGACGAGATGGAAGACCCGCTCGTGGCGCGGATCGTCCGTGCCGCTGGCCGCGGCCATCAGCTTGGCGTGGAAGCTGCGCGCCTCTTCCAGCCGGTCCACAGGTGCCATTCCTCACCCTCCTTTGCCGGCTGACACGCCGAGCGCCAACCTGGCAGACGCCTGGCGGCAGCGCCGCAAGACCGCCATCATCCGCAGTCTATCAGAATATTCTTATCTAAAGAGGATGCTAAGGTGAAGGGGCTGTTGCAAGGATGCCATATCGCACTGCTCGTCAGAGGCCTATGTTGGCGCGTGTGCGCAACCGGAAGGACTTGTCGCGCGCAAACCCTTTCAACTGATTGACGACAGAGGAGCCGCGTGCGCGCCTCCTCCCCTTGGCCGATTCCGACCAATTGGATGTTCAGACCATTTCTGCGCCGGGTTCTCTGCAGCCCGAGCCGCAGTCCGGCGCGTTGCCTCGCGGCCGGGCAGAGGATTGAGACCGATGACCACCACGACCACCGAACCCGCCTTGTCGATGCCGCTCAGCCGCAACCAGTTCGTGGCGCTGATGGCCATGCTGATGGCGATCAACGCGCTGTCGATCGACATCATGCTGCCGGGCCTGCAGGAGATCGGCGCCAGCCTGGGCGTGACCGATGAAAACAGCCGTCAGCTGGTCATCACCTCCTATCTGATCGGCATGGGCAGCGCCCAGCTTTTCTTCGGCCCCCTCTCGGATCGATTCGGCCGCAAGCTGCCGCTCTTGGCCGGGCTGGCGCTCTACGCGCTCTGTGCGCTGGCTATCGTCTTCGTGCCCACCTTCGGCATGCTGCTGGCGCTGCGCTTTGCGCAGGGGCTCGGCGCGGCGGCAACGCGCGTCATCAGCGTCTCGATCGTGCGCGACGTCTATGGCGGGCGCCTGATGGCCGAGGTCATGTCGCTGGTGATGATGGTCTTCATGATCATTCCCGTCATCGCGCCCAGCATCGGCCAGCTGATCATGCTGTTTGCCGAGTGGCACATGATCTTCGTCGTCATCTGCCTCTTCGCGCTCGTCACCTTCACGCTGGTAGCCATCAACCTGCCGGAGACGCTGGCGGAAAAGAACCGCCGGCCTTTCACCATCGCCAATATCGGCCGTTCCTTCGCCATCGTGCTCGGCAACCGCACGGCGCTTTGCTATTCGCTGGCCGCCTCCTTCCTGTTCGGCGGCCTGTTCGGCTTCATCAACTCGGCGCAGCAGATCATGGTCGGGGTCTTCGGGCTCGGGCACTATTTCCCGCTGGTCTTCGCCTGCTTTGCCGGCCTGATGGCGGCGGCCTCCTTCACCAATTCCAAGCTTGTGCAGCGCTACGGCATGCACCGGCTTTCCCATATCGCGCTGGTTGCCTTCATCAGCTTCAGCGCGCTCTGGGCGCTTTTTTCCGCGGCCGGCCACCTGCCCTTCTGGCTGTTCGCCATTCTCTATTCCGGCGCCATGTTCCAGTTCGGCCTGATCGGTGCGAATTTCAACGCCATGGCCATGGAGCCGCTCGGCCATGTGGCCGGCACCGCCTCCTCCGTCATCGGCTTCATGCAGACGATCATCGGCGCCACGATCGGCGCGCTGATCGGCCAGGCCTTCGACGGATCGGTGACGCCGCTCGCCTTCGGCTTCCTCGGCGTGTCGATCATCGGCCTGTTCTTCGTGCTGCTGGCCGAGCGCGGGCGGCTGTTCACCACCGATCATCACCCGAAGCCCGGGCACTGAACCGGGACCTAATCCACTCTCCGCGCGGCGCAGCCTCCCCGATGCCGCATAGTTGCAAGCGACCGTTCCATGACCCGTCCGTCCCCCACCACCGGATCCGCCCGCATCGGGCTCGGCTTCCGCGAATTCGTCATCACCATCGCGCTCATGACCGCCAGCATTGCGCTCGCGATCGACAGCATGCTGCCGGCCCTGCCTGCCATTGCCGGCGCGCTCGGCGTGCCGAACCCCAATGATGCGCAGCTGGTGATCTCGGTCTATTTCCTCGGCTTCGGCCTGGCGCAGCTCATCTTCGGCAGCCTCGCCGATGCCTTCGGCCGCCGGCCGATCCTGCTGCTCGGCCTCGCCATCTTCGTCCTCACCAGCCTCGGCGCCGCCTGGACCGAAAGCTTCGGCGCCTTGCTCGTCTTTCGCTTCGCGCAGGGCATCGGCGGCGCGGCAATCCGCATCACCACGACCGCGATTACCCGCGACTGCTTCGGCGGCCGCGAAATGGCGCGGGTCATGTCCTACATCATGATCGTCTTCATGCTGGTGCCGATCCTCGCGCCCTCCTTCGGCCAGGCCGTGCTCCTCTATGGCGGCTGGCACTGGATCTTCCTGCTGCTCGGCCTCGTCGGCGCCGTCCTCCTCGTCTGGGCGGGCATGCGCATGCGCGAATCGCTCCCCGTCACCGAGCGCCTGCCGTTGTCGGTGGCAGCGATCACCGGCGGCTTTCGCACGGTGCTGACCAACCGCATCACCTGCGGCTACATGATCGGGCTTACCGTCTTTACCGCCGTCATCTGCACCTTTGTCGTCACGGTGCAGCAGATCTTCGGCACGGTCTACGGGCTCGGCGACTGGCTGCCGATCGCCTTTGCCGGCACCGCATCGGGCATTGCCGTCGCCAATTTCGCCAATGGCTATTTCGTCCGCCGCTTCGGCATGCGCCGGATCTCGCATGCCTGCATGCTCGCCTTCACCGCGCTTTCCGTCATCGCCTTCGGCATGGCATTGGCCGGCACGCCGCCCTTCCTTTTCACCTATCTGATGATCAGCCTGATCCTGATGTTCTTTGCGGCCATCGCCACCAATTTCACCGCGATCTGCCTGGAGCCCATGGGCCACATCGCCGGCACGGCCACCGCCGTGACCGGCTTCGTGTCCACCACCGGCGGCGCCATTCTCGGCGGCCTCATCGGCCAGATGTTCGACGGCACGGTGCGCCCGCTCTTCGGCGGCTTCGCCCTCTTCGGCCTCATCTCCATCCTCGCCATCCTCTGGGCCGAACGCGGCCACCTCTTCACCCACCCTGGCGACGAGCCGGCGTTGGAGCCGGGCATGGGCGGGCATTGAAGCTCACGCAAGAACGCAGACGAAAAAAGGCGCCTGCCGGCCGGCGGGCGCCTTTCTTTCAGCGAGCGACGGGCGCGCCAGCGTCAGCGCGTAAAGACCTCCGACCGCAGCATGTCCCAGGCGGATTCGTCGGAGGTGACGAGGAGGCCTCCGTCGGTATGGGTGGGGCGGTAGGGCGTTCCGTCGAAGCGGCGGACGGTGGCGCCCGCCTCCTCTGCGATCAGGCAGCCGGCGAGGTGGTCCCAGGGCATCAGCTTCTGATACATGAGGAAGTGGAAGTGGCCGCTCGCGAAGGCGCGGTATTCGTGGGCCGCGCAGCGATAGCTGGTGGCGATGCGGACCTTGGCCATGTTCCCCATGATCTCGCGGCGGGCCTCCGGCGGATAGAAGCCGGTCGAGGCGCAGCCGACCAGCGCATCGAGTGCGGCCGGTGCGGGCGTGACGGTCATCTGCTCCTGCGTGCCGTCCGCCCGGCAGAACCAGGCGCCCGAGCCCTTCTCGGCGATCACCCAATCATTGCCCATCGGGTCGTAGATGATGCCGGCCACCGTCTCGCCGCCGGCCACGACGCTTGCCATGACGCCGAAGAGCGGCAGGCCGCTCGCATAGTTGAAGGTCCCGTCGATCGGGTCGACGATGACGGCCAGATCGGCGCCGGAAAGGCGTTCGAGCAGGGCCGGGTCGGCCGCCACGGATTCCTCGCCGATGAACAGGGCGCCCGGCAGGATGTCGGGCATGCGCGCCTTCATCAGGCGCTCGGCCGACTCGTCGGCTTCCGTGACCAGATCGATCGCCTCCGACTTCATGCGCACATCGCCGCCACCCAAATTGCGGAAGCGCGGCAGGATCTCGACCGCCGCCGCCTCCTGCATCAGATTGGCGAGCGCGGCGATATCGAGAGTGAAGGTCATGGACGGGGCTCCGTGGACAGCGAGGCGAAATCGAAAAGGGCGGGGTCGAGCAGATGCGACGGATTGGCGTGGCCGAGCGCGCGCAGGATCCGGTCCTTGCGGCCCGGCATGCGGCGCTCGAGATCGGCAAGCATGGCCTTCATCGCATTCCGCTCCAGCCCGTCCTGCGAGCCGCAGAGATCGCAGGGGATGATGGGAAACTGCATGGCGCTCGCAAAGCGGGCGATCTCCTCTTCCGCCGCATAGGCGAGCGGGCGCAGCACCATCAGGTCGCCCTCGTCGTTCAGGAGCTTGGGCGGCATGGCCGCCAGGCGGCCGCCATGAAAGAGGTTCATGAAGAAGGTCTCGAGGATATCCTCGCGGTGATGACCGAGCACGAGCGCATCGCACCCTTCTTCGCGCGCGATCCGGTAGAGATTGCCGCGCCGCAGACGCGAGCAGAGCGCGCAATAGGTCGTGCCCTCCGGCACCTTGTCCTTCACGATCGAATGGGTGTCGCGGTACTCGATCCGATGCCGGACGCCGATGCTCGTCAGATAGTCGGGCAGGACATGCTTCGGGAAGTTCGGCTGGCCCTGGTCGAGATTGCAGGCAATCAGCTCCACCGGCAGCAGGCCGCGCCACTGCAGGTCGAGCAGGAGCGCCAGCAGGCTGTAGCTGTCCTTGCCGCCGGACAGGCCGACAAGCCAGCGCCGCTGACCCTTCAACATGGCGAAGTCCTCCATCGCCTGCCGCACCTGACGCAACAGCCGCTTGCGCAGCTTCTGGAAGGAGACGGAGGACGGCATGGCGCGGAAGATCGACGGTGCATCGATCGCGGCGCCATCGGCATCGGCGCGCATCAACGCGTCGTCGGCGTCCAGGACTTCGAGGTCTGCGAGCGTATCGAGGGTCATGGCGGGGCTTTCCGGCTTTGGCAAAAGGCGCGGCAACAGGATCGGCCCTGCCTTGCCCGCCGGGGCGGTCAAGATCAAGACCTAATCGCCCTCACGCCGAAAAAGCCGGAAAGGCGCCGAAGACTCACGGTCCGAAGACCGACCAGCCGGTGCGCTGGGCGATCATTTCCAGAGCGACGGAGCCCAGCAGCGAGTTGCCGTTCTGATTGAGCCCCGGCGACCAGACGGCGAGCGCTGCCCGGCCCGGCGCCACGGCCATGATGCCGCCGCCGACGCCGCTCTTGCCCGGCAGGCCGACATGATAGGCAAAATCGCCCGATCCGTCGTAATGACCGCAGGTCAGCATCAGCGCATTGATGCGCCGCGCCCGCTCGCGCGAGACCACGGTGCGCCCGGTCAGCGCCTGCTTGCCGCCATTGGCGAGAAACAGCCCGGCCTTGGCGAGCTGCACGCAGCTCATGGCGATGGCGCAATGGTGAAAGTAGACGCCCAGCACATTATCGACCGGGCTCGAGAGCTTGTCGAAGGCGCGCATGAAATTGGCAAGAGCGGCATTGCGGAAGCCGGTCGCGGCTTCGGAGCGCGCCACCGCCGGATCGATCGAAATGTCGTCGTCATCGGCGAGATAGCGCAGGAATCGCAGGATTTCGCCGATGACCTCGCGCGGGGAATGGCCGGCGCAGATGAGATCGCTGACCGTGATGGCGCCGGCATTGATGAAAGGGTTGCGCGGCTTGCCGCCCTCATGCTCCAGCTGCACGATCGAGTTGAAGGCGGAGCCCGAAGGCTCGCGGCCGACCCGGTTCCACAGTGTCTCGCCATGCTTGCCGAGCGCCAGCGTTAGGGTGAAAACCTTGGAGATGCTCTGGATTGAAAAGGGCAGCTCGGCATCGCCGGCGGTGTAGACCGCGCCGTCGACCGTGACGATCGCCATGCCGAAATGCTGCGGGTTGATCCGCGCGAGCTGCGGAATGTAGTCGGCAACCTTGCCTTCGCCGCGCCGCGGCTCCAGCGCCGCGTAGACCTCGTCGAGGATCGCCTGCAGGTCCGGGGTCCTCTGCTCCGTCTCGATCATCCTGTCCGCCCTCAATCCTCAAACATGGGCCGCGTGCGGTGCAGCGGACCGAAACGAAAAAAGCCGCCCAAGATGAGCGGCTTTTCCAAGATTGTGCAAGCCGGAAGGCCTGGATCAACGCGAATAGAATTCGACGACCAGGTTCGGTTCCATGATGACCGGATAGGGCACATCGCTGAGAGCCGGAACGCGGGCGAAGGTGGCGACCATCTTGTTGTGATCGACTTCGATATAGTCCGGAACGTCACGCTCTGCGAGACCAACGGCTTCCAGGACGATCGTCAGCTGCTTGGACTTCTCGCGCACTTCGATCACGTCGCCGACCTTGCAGCGATAGGAACCGATGTTGACGCGGACGCCATTGACCGTGACGTGGCCATGGTTGACGAACTGGCGGGCTGCCCAGACGGTCGGAACGAACTTGGCGCGGTAGACGATCGCGTCGAGACGCGATTCGAGCAGGCCGATCAGGTTCTCCGAGGTGTCGCCCTTGCGGCGGTTGGCTTCGTCGTAGATCGCGCGGAACTGCTTCTCGCGGATATCGCCGTAATAGCCCTTCAGCTTCTGCTTGGCGCGCAGCTGCACGCCGAAGTCGGAGAGCTTGGACTTGCGGCGCTGGCCGTGCTGGCCGGGGCCGTATTCGCGACGGTTGACCGGGGACTTCGGACGACCCCAGATGTTTTCGCCCATACGGCGATCGATTTTATACTTGGACGACGCGCGCTTGCTCATCGTATTTCCTTTCAACGGACAACACCGGCCTGTTGCCAGACCGGATCAAGGAAACACGCCCTCCTCTGAACCGGATTTTGCCGGATCTGACAGGCACCTCGCATTACGCAAATGCAGGCGCCACGGGACATGTCAACGAAAACACCGGGCATTGCGGCCCGGCGTTGGCGCGGTGTTTAGGGGCTGGTCATGGATTTGTCAACATGGGGAGGCGTTGAGCGATCAGCGCAGACGCAGTATGTTTGGGACAGAGCGCGGAGATCGGATATGAACCTGGTGATTACCATCAACGAAGACACCGCAACCCTGTTGAAGTCACGTGCGGACCTGCAGTCGAGCTCGCTGGAGACCTTCGTCTCGGAACTCCTGGAGCGGGAAGCTCTTGCCGCGAGAAGCTTCGAAACGCGGAACGGCGTTCCGCTGCTGCCGCCTCGCGGGGACGGCACGACGATCACGCTCGACCTCGTCAACGCGCTGCGTGACGACGCGGAATGATCCGCCTGCTGGACGTCAATGTCCTTGTCTCGCTGATCGACCCGGACCATGTCCATCACGAACCGGCTCACCGTTGGTTCGCGCAGCAGGAGAATCAGGACTGGGCCACCTGCCCCATTACCGAGAATGGCTTGGTCCGGGTCGTGTCCGGCGTAAAATATCCCCAGCGGATCGGAGTATCCGAAGCGGTCACGCGTTTACAAAACATGATCTTTGCAAGCGGCCGGCACGCATTCTGGACCGAGTCGATCAGTCTTCTCGACACGAGCCTTTTCCGCGTACCGCTCCTGACCTCCGGTCTGCAAATCACTGACGCCTATCTTCTCGCCCTCGCCGTCCACAATCGCGGCATGCTCGCGACGTTCGATCGCCGGATTTCGCCAGAGAGCGTTGTCGGCGGGGAGGCTGCCCTCTACCTCATCCCGACCTGATCACTCCGCCGCGCTGCGCGTTTCGCTGTCCATGGCCGCGTTGGGATCGCCGGGGAGCGTCTCCGCGGCGAGGTCAGGGAAGGCGACGATGCGGCGGCCGCTGGCGTCGGCGTGAACGACCACCAGTCCCTGTTCCTCGAAATAGCCGAGCAGGCGGCGGGCGCGGCGGGCGGAATGGGTGCCGTAGGCCCGGGCGATCATGGCATCGGACGGACAAGCCTCCCCCGCGAGCGCAGCCCGCGCCACGAGGAGGAACACGCCCTGCAAGTCCTCGCTCACGCGTCTGGAAAGATCGAGCGCCTGTGCCCAGCCGTCCGTCGCCGCCAGATCGGCATCGACGCCGGACCGGGCGATTGCCATGCGGCGGCGGAAGGCGGCAAGCGTCGGCGCAGCGCCCGGCAGGCGGCGGATGCGGCAGCGAACGAGGAAATCCTGGAAGAGCTCGGCATCGGCCCGGAAGGCGGCACCCGGCTGATCGAGAATATCGGCGAGGATCGCGTCGATCAGCGCCTCGCGCTCTTCGGGCGCCATCTCCGGCTGGGAGATCCGCGGCTCGGCCGCCATCACCGGCTCCGGCCGCGGTCGGGCGAGTTCGGCGAGGATGTCGGTCGAGGGGCGTGGCTGGGCACTGACGCGGCGCGGCAACGGCCGGATCAGTTCGTCCGGATCGGGTGTGAAGATCAGGTCTTCGACATCGGCCATGGCTTCGGGCAGCGGCGTCAGCTTGGGGCTGGTCGAGCGGGCCGAGGTCTCCACCGTGCCGATCGTCACCGGCAGCGGGCGGCGCGACAGAGCCGGACCGAGCGCCACGAAGGAGCCGCGCTTCAGATCGCGGAACATTTCGGCCGTGCGCCGGTCCATGCCCAGAAGGTCGGCCGCGCGCGCCATGTCGATATCGAGGAAGGTGCGGCCCATCAGGAAGTTCGAGGCTTCGGCCGCGACGTTCTTGGCGAGCTTGGCGAGGCGCTGCGTGGCGATCACGCCGGCAAGCCCGCGCTTTCGGCCACGGCACATCAGATTGGTCATGGCGCCGAGCGAAAGCTTGCGCGCCTCCTCCGAAACATCGCCGCTGACGGAGGGCGCGAAGAGCTGCGCCTCGTCGACGACGACCAGGATCGGGTACCAATATTCGCGGTCGGCATCGAAGAGCGCGTTCAGGAAGATGCCGGCGGTGCGCATCTGCTGCTCGATATCGAGCCCTTCGAGCGAGAGGACACAGGAAACGCGGTGCTGGCGAATGCGCGAGGCGATGCCGAGCAGCTCCGCTTCCGATCGCTCGCCATCGACCACCACATGGCCGAACTTGTCCGCCAGCGTGACGAAATCGCCCTCCGGATCGATGACGCATTGCTGCACCCAGGGGGCGGACTGTTCGAGCAGGCGGCGCAGCAGGTGGGATTTTCCCGAGCCGGAATTGCCCTGCACCAGAAGACGCGTGGCAAGCAGTTCCTCGATATCGAGCGGCACCGGCTTACCGTCGGACGCCGCACCCATGTCGATGCCGACCTTCATGCATCCCTCGTCTGTCTCGATGGCCCCGCGCCGCGCTGCGGGCCGGAAAGCGACTGTCCTATCATGAAACGCTCACGCCACCGAGCTTGGCGCAGCGTAACCCACAGGAGAGTTGCCGGCCGGCACGCTGAGGCCGAAGCCCTGCATCAGGCGACGGGTCGGAAAATCGGGCGCGCCGGAGGTGAAGATCGCCGGGTCGATGCCGGCCGGCGGCAGAAGGCTCTCCGTCGGCGCCACGAGACGCCGTGCCTGCCGGGCGATCGCTTCCGCCGGATCCAGCCAGTCGACCGGCCAGGGGGCCAGGCGGCGGAAGAGATTGGCCATGAAAGGGTAATGCGTGCAGGCAAGCACGACGATATCCGTACGCCGCCCCTCCTCCTCGACGAAGCAGGGCGCGATTTCGGCGCGCACCGCCTCGTCGGCGATTGCCTCGCCGCGGATATAGGCCTCCGCCATGCGCGCCAGGCTCGGTGCACCGACAAGATGGACATGGCATTGCGCGGCGAAGGACTGGATCAGCTCATGCGTATAGGCCCGGCGCACGGTGCCGGGGGTGGCCAGAACCGAGACGAGGCCCGAACGCGTGCGCTCCGCCGCCGGCTTGATGGCCGGCACAGTGCCGACGAAGCGCATCTGCGGATAGGCGGCCCGCAATGCCGCGCCCGCCAGCGTGAAGGCCGTGTTGCAGGCGATGACGCAGATCTCCGGATCGTGTTCGGCGATCAATCCCGCGAAAAGCGTGACGATGCGCGCCTGCAGCGCCGCCTCGTCGGTCCAGCCGCCATAGGGAAAGCCGGCATCGTCGGCGACATAGATGAAGTGCCGCTCAGGAATCAGCACCCGTGCCTCGCGCAGCACGGTCAGTCCGCCAATGCCGCTGTCGAAGATCAGGACCGGCTTCGGCTCAGTCCGCATCGCTGCCTGCCTCGTCGGCTTCCACCATTGCCGCTGCCCTGGCCGGGTTTGGCTTGCCGTTGCGGCCATCCGCCGGCGCGCCCGCGCCGCGCGGCGTTTCGCGGGTGAAGCGATCGAGCGAGGAGATGACGCCGCGAATGACCCGAATTTCGCTGCCGGTGAAGCCCGGCCGGGTCAGCACCGCGCGCAGGTTCTCCACCAGCTTCTGTCGCTTGGCGAGCGGGCGGAAATAGCCGCGGGCATCCAGCGCATCCTCAACATGGTCGAAGAGGCCCTGCAGGTCCTCCTTGGTCGCCGGCTGCTGCGGCAGGGCCTGAAAGGCCGTCTCTTCGACGCTCTCCATCCCGGTCTTCAGCCATTCATAGGACATCAGCAGCACGGCTTGGGCAAGGTTGAGCGACGCAAAGGCGGGGTTGACCGGGAAGGTGACGATCTCGTCGGCCAGCGCAATCTCCTCGTTCGTCAGCCCCGTGCGTTCGCGGCCGAAGAGGATGCCGGTTGCCTCACCGGCGCGGAAGCGGGTGCGCAGCGTTTCGGCCGCCACGACGGGCGAGCGCACCGGCTTGTAGCCGTAGCGGTCCCGCGCCGTCGTCGCATAGACGAAGTTCAGGTCGGCAATGGCCGCTTCGGTCGAGTCATAAAGCTTCGCGCCCTCGATGACATGGTCGGCGCGGCTGGCCGCAGCCTGGGCCTTCTCGCTCGGCCACCCGTCCCGCGGATTGACGAGACGCAGCTCGGCCAGGCCGAAATTGGCCATGGCGCGCGCCACCATGCCGATGTTTTCCCCGAGCTGGGGATGGACAAGAATGATCGCCGGTCCTTCTTTGAGGAGCGGGCGCTCGCTGTTGGTGCCTGCCATGTCGTGAGCCTCAAGCCCTTGCTGTCCGGAAAGGCGCTTCCCTTGCACAAATCGCCGGCCGAGGAAAGCGCGGGGTCACTAATGGGCGCTCTGGCGCGCGATCCCATCTAGCTCCGACTTGACCGATCCGCCCTGCCCTGCCCGGACGATATCGTCGATCACCGGCCTGCCGCCTTCTTCGATCACCATGAAGTGCAGTTCCGTGCGCCCCGGCTCGGCGACGCCGTCGAAGCAGGAGGTGTTGTCGAAGCTGACATCGACATCCGTCAGCCCGTCGGCCTGCGGCTTCGGCACGATCTGCACATCCTTCAACGCGCAGCTGTCCTGCCCGTTGACGATCACATCGTAATCGAACGGCGAATCGCCCTCCTCGAAGGCCGGAAACTTGGCGGCGGCGCGGTAGGTCCGGGC
The DNA here is from genome assembly GCF_034720595.1 of Rhizobium sp. CC-YZS058. NCBI lineage: Bacteria > Pseudomonadati > Pseudomonadota > Alphaproteobacteria > Hyphomicrobiales > Rhizobiaceae > Rhizobium > Rhizobium sp. CC-YZS058. Next base: position 2,002,585 of record NZ_JAYESJ010000001.1, read on the forward strand.
GAAGGCCTGGCTGTAGATGCGGTCGAGCCGCTCGCCGTCGAAATAGTCCTTGGGCTCCCCGCTCGGATTTTCCGACCAGCCGTTTTCCGCCTCGGCCATGATTTCGCGCACCGGCGCGGTCGCATCGGCCGCGACGGCGGCCGTGGTAGAGGACAGGAGAAGAAGAAGGAAAAGACGGGTCACGGCTTGGGGTCCTTGGGCTCGGTTTCTGCCTCTTGCGGGGGGTCGTCGGGGTCAAGACGGGCGAGAGCGCGGGTCATTCGATCCAATCCCAGCAGCGGCGACCGCTCCGATAGGGCGAAATGGCGGCGCTTGCGCGGCGGCGCACCATGGCTCTGCGAAAAAATTGCGCTGCCTTTTGCCTCGATGGCCGCGAGCGCCGCCAGACAGTCGCCCGCAAGCGGCGCCAGTGATGCCGTTTCGCCTTTCGCGCCCTCACCAAGCGCACCGGCAAAGACGCGCGACCAGTAGCTGGCCGACATCAGGATCGCGAGCGTCTGTCGCACCGTCCCCGGCCGCGTGACGACGCGCCAGCTGGCCCCGAGCGGGGCGGCAGTTCGTGCGAGATCGACCATCGCCCGCTCGACGGCCTGCGACCGCAGGACGAGAGGGAAGCCGCGCTCCCCGGCCCCGGCCGATTCGATGAGGCTGCGCACCGCGCCGGTCCAGGTGAACAGCGCCCGATCGACCAGCGGTGCCGTTCGGGTGGGGAAGACGAGAAAGGCCGTGAGAAGCCCGGCCAGCGACCCGACCACCGTTTCCTCAAGCCGCAGCAAAAGGACTTCGACAGTCAGCGCGCCGATGAGGCTATAGACCAGCGCAACGACGACCGAAACGAAGAAGGCCATGGCCGCATAGGAGACCGGCAAGAGATAAAAGGCGAAGAAGACGCCCGCCGCGGCGAGCACCAGGACGGGAACCGGATGGCCGCCAAGGAGGGTCGCCAGACCCAGGCCGACGCCGATACCGAGCACGGTGCCGACCGAACGCTGCAGGGCTTTCAGCGCCGTGTCGCCGCGCGACCGCGTGTTGGTGAAGACGAGGAACGCCGACAGGACTGCCCAGAACCAGCGTTCGCGCGAGACGAGCTGGCCGAGCGCCATGGCGAGCGCCGCGGCAATGGTGATCTGCAGCGCCGTGCGCAGGGTCGGATCGGACCATCGAAGCTGCGGGCGCTGCCCGGTCGCAGCGTCGGCCGCCGCAACGGTCGGCTGGGAAGGGACAGAGATTGCCTCGACGACGACCTCCTTCAATCGCCGGCGCGCCTGGTCCAGCGCCGCCACTCCAGCGATGGTTTCCTGAAGGAGCGGATCGGCACCCTCCTGCAAGCGCAGGGCGGTCAAGGACAGGCGCTGCGCATCGCCCAGCCGAAGTGCTGCCATCAAAGCCGGCGGCGGCGGCGCCTGGCGCGCAAGAACGATGGCGCTTTCGGCGGCCACATGCAGGTCGAACAGCGCGATGGTCACCGCTTCGGCAATCCCGCGCTCGGTTTTGGCCTCCGAACCGGTCGGCAGAAAGCTCGCTGCCATCAGCACCGCTTCGCGCAGCCGGGTGATCACCCGTTCGGACCGCCGTCGGCCGGCCGGGGTGAAGCGATCCGCCCGCCGCATGGTGTCGAGATGATCGAAAAGGGTCGAAAGCCGGGCTTCGATGGCAGCTGAGGCGCGCAGCAGGTCCCGGCGCGGATCGTCCGGCAGCACGAGCACGCGCATGACATGGCCGATACCGGCTGCGGTGAAGGCGCCCAGCGCCATGGCGGGCAGGCTCGTCAAAGGCGGCTGCAGATAAGCGCCGATGAAATAGGCCATGAAGCCGAACATGCCGATCGCATGCCCCCGCACCCCATAGCCGCGCAGAGCGACCGCGAGAAAGGTGACGAGGAGAAAGACGGCATCGCTGAGCAGCCGGTTCGTCTCCAGCAGGGCCGCGAGCGCGGTGACGAGAAGGGCGGTAAGCGCGCCGAGAAGCCGCGTCACCAGCTGGTCGCGCGCCCGCGCATCCTTGACCGAGATGCCGCTCTGGATCGACAGCAGCAAGGCAAGGCCAAAGGCCGCCTTCGGCAGCGGCGCCAGGAGTGACGCAAGAAGAAGCAGCCCGGTGCTCAAGATCACGGTGAGCATCACCCGCAGCCCCTGCCGAAGCCGCGACAGCGCCGGATCGTTCGCCCGGATCCAGTCGATGAGGGAGAGCAGGCTCGTCATGCGGTTCCGTTCCTGCGAAGCGCTGGCGGCGCATCCGGGCTGATGGAGGCTCGCACGGCGGGCATGTCAAGTTTTGCCCGGGCCGGCTTTGCCTTGCGGCGCCCTGATGCTATAGCGCGAAACACCATCCGTTCCACCACGGGGCGCCCGCCCCTCATCCAGCTACGAGGCATGGTTTCATGAGCAAGATCAAGGTCGCCAATCCGGTCGTCGAACTCGACGGCGACGAGATGACCCGCATCATCTGGCAGTTCATCAAGGAAAAGCTGATTCATCCCTACCTGGATATCGACCTTGAATATTACGATCTCGGCATGGAAAACCGCGATGCCACCGACGATCAGGTGACGATCGACGCAGCCAATGCCATCAAGAAGCATGGCGTCGGCGTCAAGTGCGCCACGATCACGCCGGACGAAGCGCGCGTGAAGGAATTCAGCCTGAAGAAGATGTGGAAGTCGCCGAACGGCACGATCCGCAACATTCTGGGTGGCGTCATCTTCCGCGAGCCGATCATCTGCTCCAACGTGCCGCGCCTCGTTCCCGGCTGGACCAAGCCGATCATCGTCGGCCGCCACGCCTTCGGCGACCAGTATCGCGCCACCGATTTCAAGTTCCCCGGCAAGGGCAAGCTGACGATGAAGTTCGTCGGCGAGGATGGCACGACCATCGAGCATGAGGTTTACGACGCGCCGGCTGCCGGCGTTGCCATGGGCATGTACAATCTGGACGAATCGATCACCGAGTTCGCCCGCGCCTCGCTGAACTACGGCCTGCAGCGCAACGTTCCTGTCTATCTCTCGACCAAGAACACGATCCTCAAAGTCTATGACGGCCGCTTCAAGGACATCTTCCAGCATGTCTACGACACGGAATTCGCCGAAAAGTTCAAGGAAGCCAAGCTCTGGTACGAGCACCGCCTGATCGACGACATGGTCGCCTCGGCGCTCAAGTGGTCCGGCGGCTATGTCTGGGCCTGCAAGAACTATGACGGCGACGTCCAGTCCGATATCGTCGCCCAGGGCTTCGGCTCGCTCGGCCTGATGACCTCGGTCCTCATGACGCCGGATGGCAAGACCGTCGAAGCCGAAGCTGCACACGGCACGGTGACGCGTCACTATCGCCAGCACCAGAAGGGCGAGGAAACCTCGACCAACTCCATCGCCTCGATCTTCGCCTGGACCCGTGGCCTCGCCCACCGCGCCAAGCTCGACGACAATGCCGAGCTCGCCCGCTTCGCCGACACGCTGGAGCGCGTCTGCGTCGAGACGGTGGAAGCCGGCTTCATGACCAAGGACCTGGCGCTGCTGATCGGCCCTGACCAACCCTGGCTCTCGACCACCGGCTTCCTCGACAAGATCGACGAGAACCTGCGCGCCGCCATGGCCGCCTGATCGTTCCAGACAGCCTGACATGAAAACCCGGTCGCGCTCGCGGCCGGGTTTTTTCGTTCCTGCCCATCGCGCGGCAGGAAGCACCGGGTTGCCTTCGCGGCGCCGACGGCTAGTCTCGTCCGCGGATCAGGGAGGACGACCATGACCGAGACGCTGACGCTATACACCAACCCCATGTCGCGCGGCCGTATCGCCCGCTGGATGCTGGAGGAGACCGGCATTCCCTACCGACGCGAACTGCTGACCTATGGCGGCAGCATGAAGTCGCCGGCCTATCTGGCGATCAACCCGATGGGCAAGGTGCCGGCGATCGTTCATGAGGGCCGGGTCGTGACCGAATGCGCGGCGATCTGCGCCTATCTGGCCGATGCCTTTCCCGAGACCGGGCTGGCGCCGACGCCATCCGAGCGGGCGGCCTATTACCGCTGGATGTTCTTCGCCGCCGGCCCGCTCGAATCGGCCGTGGTGAACCGCACGTTGAAGGTCGAGATCGCGCCCGAGCAGCAGCGCATGGTCGGCTATGGCAGTTACGGCCATGCGCTGGATGCGCTGGAAACAGCCCTGTCCGCCAGTGCCTATATCGCCGGCGACCGCTTCACGGCGGCCGATGTCTATGTCGGCAGCGCGGTCAGTTGGGGGCTGGCCTTCAAGACGATCGAAGACCGCCCGGCCTTCGCCGCCTACGCCGCCCGCCTCGCAACCCGCCCCGCGGCCCTCCGCGCGAAAGACTTGGACGACGCCGACGCCGCCACCCTCCACTCCACCCCCTGACCTCTCCCGCCATCCTCGGGCCCATGACAAGGAGCCATTGCCGGGCTCCTCCACCCGAACGGCGCGGCGGCCCGGGGCGCCCATCTCCAGCGTGTTGCGGCGTGGACGGATGCTTAGGCCAGGCCCGAGCATGACGAGGCGGGGGGATCGGCCATCCTCCAATCGACCCGCCATTCACTACAGGAGGCGACCCCACCCCTCGCCGTCATCCTCGGGCTCGTCCCGAGGATCTGCTGCCGTCTCTTCCGCGGAACGGCGCGGCTGGTCGGCGCTGCCTTCAATCACGCCAATCCACGTCACATGCCGGCGAGAGGCCGAGCATGGCGTGCAGGCATTCGCGCAGCAAAAAGGGCCGTACGCAGCGCACGGCCCTCCTTGCGTTCGAACAGGGGAACGGTCAGCCGGCGATGGCCGTGGCGACGGCGTCGAGGGCTTCCGATGCCTTGGTGCCGTCGGGGCCGCCGGCCTGAGCCATGTCGGGACGGCCGCCGCCGCCCTTGCCGCCCAAGGCGGCCGAGGCGAGGCGCACGAGCTCGACGGCGCTGTGGCGAGCGGTCAGATCGTCGGTGACGCCGACGACGGCGCTGGCCTTGCCATCCGGCGCCACGCCGATAAAGGCAACGATGCCGGAGCCGAGGCTCTTCTTGCCGTCATCCGCCAGCCCCTTCAGGTCCTTCGGCTCGACGCCGGAGACCACGCGGCCGAGGAACTTGACGCCGCCGATCTCGCGCACCGCGTCGGCCGAGCCGCTGTCTTCGTTGCCGCCGGTCAGCGCCAGGCGGCGGCGGGCTTCGGCGAGCTCGCGCTCCAGACGGCGGCGCTCGTCCACCAGCGCCTCGACACGCGAGACGACATCGACGGGCTGCACCTTGAGTGCCGAGGCGAGGCTGCGCACGCGCTCGTCCTGTTCGCCCAGATAGGCGAGCGCCTCGACGCCCGTCAGCGCTTCCAAGCGACGGACGCCCGCGCCGACGGCACTCTCTCCGACGATACGCACCAGGCCGATCTCGCCGGTGGCGCCGACATGGGTGCCGCCGCAGAGTTCGATCGAATAGGCCTTGCCGGCCTTGGATCCGTGCAACGCCTTGCCCATCGCCACGACGCGAACCTCGTCACCATATTTCTCGCCGAACAGCGCCATCGCGCCTTCGGCGATCGCATCGTCGACGCTCATCAGCCGGGTCGTCACGGCCGTGTTCTGCACGACGATCTCGTTCGCCATCGCCTCGACACGCTTCAGCTCCTCGGCCGTCATCGGCTTGGGATGCGACACGTCGAAGCGCAGGCGCTCGGGCGCCACCAGCGAGCCCTTCTGCGCCACATGGGTGCCGAGCACCTCGCGCAGCGCCTCGTGCAGCAGGTGGGTGGCGGAGTGATTGGCCCGCAGCCGGCTGCGGCGGGCATGATCGACGGTCAGCGTCACGGCCTGGCCGGCGGCAAGCGTGCCCTCCTCGACCCGGGCGAAATGGACGAACAGGCCGTCGCCGCGCTTCTGCGTGTCGGTCACGGAGAGGCGAACGCCCTCGCCAGCGATGATGCCGGTGTCGCCCATCTGGCCGCCGGACTCGCCATAGAACGGCGTCTGGTTGAGCACGACCTGCACGGTCTCGCCGGCCTCCGCCCGCTCGAGCGACGCGCCCTCGCGGACGATCGCCTGGACCACGCCCTCGGCACTTTCCGTGTCATAGCCAAGGAAATCGGTGGCGCCGAAACGGTCTTTCAACTCGAACCAGATCGTTTCCGTCTGCGCCTCGCCCGAGCCTGCCCAGCTGGCGCGGGCCTCCGCCTTCTGGCGCGCCATCGCATCGGTGAAGCCGGTCAGGTCGACGCCGATGCCGCGGTTGCGCAGGGCATCCTGGGTCAGATCGAGCGGGAATCCATAGGTGTCGTAGAGCTTGAAGGCGGTCTCCCCGTCCAGCGTATCGCCCTGGCTGAGCGTCGCGGTCGCATCCGACAGCAGGCCGAGGCCGCGCTCCAGCGTCTTGCGGAAGCGGGTTTCCTCGAGCTTCAGCGTTTCGGAGATCAGCGCTTCGGCGCGGATGAGCTCGGGATAGGCGCGGCCCATCTCGCCCACCAGCGCCGGCAGCAGCTTGTACATCAGCGGCTCGCGCGCGCCGAGCAGTTCGCCGTGGCGCATGGCGCGGCGCATGATCCGGCGCAGAACATAGCCGCGGCCTTCGTTCGACGGCAGAACGCCATCGGCGATCAGGAAGGCGGAGGCGCGCAGGTGGTCGGCGATGACGCGGTGGCTCGCGCGGCGCTCACCCTCGGCCTTGACGCCGGTCGCCTCTTCCGAGGCCGTGATCAGCGTGCGGAACAGGTCGATGTCGTAATTGTCGTGCTTGCCCTGCAGCAGCGCCGCGATGCGCTCCAGCCCCATGCCGGTATCGATCGAGGGACGCGGTAGGGCGACGCGCTCTTCCTTCGTCACCTGCTCATATTGCATGAAGACGAGGTTCCAGATCTCGATGAAGCGATCGCCATCCTCATCCGGCGAACCGGGCGGACCGCCCCAGATATGGTCGCCATGGTCGTAGAAGATTTCCGAGCAGGGACCGCAGGGACCGGTATCGCCCATTGCCCAGAAATTGTCGCTGGTCGGAATGCGGATGATCCGGCTTTCCGGCAGGCCGGCGATCTTGCGCCAGAGATCGAAGGCCTCGTCGTCGGTGTGATAGACGGTGACGAGAAGCCGGTTCGGGTCGATGCCGAACTCCTTGGTGATCAGGCCCCAGGCCAGCGTGATTGCCCGCTCCTTGAAATAATCGCCAAAGGAGAAGTTGCCGAGCATCTCGAAGAAGGTGTGGTGGCGCGCGGTATAGCCGACATTGTCCAGGTCGTTGTGCTTGCCGCCGGCGCGCACGCATTTCTGCGCGGTGGTCGCGGTCGAGTAGGGGCGCTGCTCGAAGCCGGTGAAGACGTTCTTGAACTGCACCATGCCCGAATTGGTGAACATCAGCGTCGGGTCGTTGCGCGGCACCAGCGGGCTCGAGGGCACGACCTCGTGGCCGTTCGCCTTGAAATAGTCGAGGAAAGTCGACCGGATCTCGTTTACGCCGCTCATCTTGCGCCCTTCAGTTCGGCCCGCGCCCCGCGCTGCCGTTTCCTCGCCGCCGCCGGGCCGGACCGCATGGCGCGAAATCCGGTTCGAAGGGGCCTCTTACCCAATGTCTGCAGGCTTTTATCGCCCGTCCCGAACCCTGTCCAGCCGACAAACAAAAACCGGCCGCCTCCAAAAGAGGCGGCCGGTCGAAAGCCTGTCGGCGACCTGCGGCAGCGACGCCAGACGCGGCGCGGCCGACACGCAAAGCCCTTATGCCAGAGCGGCGTCGTCCCCGTCGTCCTCGGCTTCCGGCGTGCCGTTTTCGAGGAACTTGTCGGCGATCAGGCCGGCGTTCTGGCGAAGCGCCGTTTCGATCTCGCGCGCCGTGTCCGGATTGTCGCGCAGGAAGTTCTTCGAGTTTTCCCGGCCCTGGCCGAGACGCTGGCTGTTGTAGGAGAACCAGGCACCCGACTTCTCGACGATCCCGGCCTTGACGCCGAGGTCGATCAGCTCGCCGGTCTTCGAGACGCCTTCGCCATACATGATGTCGAACTCGACCTGCTTGAAGGGCGGTGCCATCTTGTTCTTGACGACCTTGACGCGCGTCTGGTTGCCCACCACCTCGTCGCGCTCCTTGACCGAGCCGATCCGACGGATGTCGAGACGCACCGAGGCGTAGAACTTCAGCGCATTGCCGCCGGTCGTCGTTTCCGGCGAGCCGAACATGACGCCGATCTTCATGCGAATCTGGTTGATGAAGATCACCATGCAGTTCGACTTGGAGATCGAGGCGGTCAGCTTGCGCAGCGCCTGGCTCATCAGGCGGGCCTGCAGGCCCGGCAGGCTGTCGCCCATCTCGCCTTCGATTTCGGCACGCGGCGTCAGCGCTGCAACCGAATCGATGACCAGCACGTCGATCGCGCCGGAACGCACCAGCGTGTCGGTGATTTCCAAAGCCTGCTCGCCGGTGTCCGGCTGCGAGATGAGCAGATTTTCAAGATCAACGCCGAGCTTGCGGGCATAGACCGGATCGAGCGCGTGTTCGGCGTCGACGAAGGCGCAGACGCCGCCCTTCTTCTGCGATTCGGCGATCGTCTGCAGCGCGAGCGTCGTCTTGCCCGAGCTTTCCGGGCCGTAAATTTCGATGATGCGCCCCTTGGGCAGGCCGCCGACGCCGAGCGCAATGTCGAGCCCGAGCGAACCGGTCGGCACCGTCTCGATCTCGACGACGCTGTCCTTGCCACCGAGCTTCATGATCGAGCCCTTGCCGAACGACCGCTCGATCTGGGAGAGTGCCGCTTCGAGTGCCTTGCTTTTATCCACCGCTTTGTCCTCAACGAGCCGCAAAGAATTCTGTGCCATTCCATCCACCTTTAGGTTATCGGAGCGATCGAGGCAACGAAGCCGCCGCGAAGCAACATGTACTCTTTTTGTTCCGTTTTCGCAAGGGGTCCCCAAGCATTTGACCGACTTTCAGAATTCAGATTTCGTTCTCGACTCGTTCCCTATTCCATGCACTGATGCGCATGGGACCGGATACGGGCGCCCGCAACCGGCTTCGACCCGTGACTGTGGCGGACTTGCCGGGTGACTGGGGAGGGTGACTCGCAGGCTCCTGCCAGCAAGACGGAGCGCGCTGCGCGCCGTGTTCTGGTGATCGGCGGCGCACATATCGATCGGCGCGGCCGCATATCCGGTGATACGGCGATCGGGTCCAGCAATCCCGGGTCCTGGTTCGAGGAGGCCGGCGGCGGCGGGTTCAATGCGGCCCGCAACCTGGCACGATTGGGCAGGCCGGAGCCGGACAGTGCCGACGGCGCGGCGGAGAGCGATCGGTCCATTGAACGTCTGACACTCGCGCCGCTGGAGGTCGCCATGGTCGCGCCGCGGGGCGGCGATGCCGAGGGGGAGGCCGTCGCCGCGGCGGCGCAGGCGGCCGGCGTGGAAGATTGCCCCTTCACCTTTCTCGATCGCCGGACACCGAGCTACACTGCCATCCTGGAGCGCGACGGCAATCTGGTCGTGGCACTTGCCGATATGGCGCTCTACACGCTGTTTTCGCCGCGCCGGCTGCAACAGCGCGCCTTGCGGGAGCGGATCGCCGCTGCCGATCTCGTCCTGCTCGATGCCAACCTGCCTTCGGAAACCCTTCGCGCCGCGCTGCAGGCGGCAAAAGCCGCAGGCGCCATCACAGCCGCGATCGCCATTTCGCCGGCCAAGGTCGAGCGCCTGGTGCCGCATCTGCAGCATCTCGACTGGCTGTTCCTCAACGAGTCGGAGGCCGCTGCCGTCTGCGGGGCCCGGGCGGATACCGCTGCAGACTGGGCGTCCCGCCTCGCTGCCGCAGGGCTCGGCGGCGCCGTGGTCACCCGCGGCAGCCGGGAAGCCGTCATTCTCTCCGCCGCCGGCTGGTTCGCGGTCACGCCGCCCAACCTGCCGGAGTTGAGCGACGTGACCGGCGCAGGCGATGCGCTGGCAGCAGGGGTCCTTGCCGGGCTGCTTTCCGGCCACCAGCCGGGCGAGGCCTTGCGCCTCGGCGTCGCCGCGGCGGGCATCACCGTCCGCTCACCCTTCGCCGTCGCCCCGGAGTTGAGCCCGGCACGCCTGGCCGCGCAGCTCGCCTTTGTGCCGATGGCGGTTCCGCTCTTGCCGATTTCGCCCGATCGGACGCTCTGATGCGCGGGCCAGCGCGTCGCACCTTGGCTTTTGCCCTTCTCCTGAGCCCCGGTTCCGGCTAGGTGCTGCCTCAAGACCGCAATCGACGCGCGACCGGCGCGTCCGCTCCGTCCCCTCCCAAAGGATCGCTCTCATGCCACGTGCCTTCACAGCCCCCCTCGCCTTTTCCGCCGAAGTCGCGGCAGCGCGCGCGCGCGGCGCGCCGATCGTCGCGCTCGAATCGACCATCATCACCCATGGCATGCCCTATCCCGGCAATCTCAACATGGCGCGCAGCGTCGAGGAGATCATCCGGCGGGCCGGCGCCGTTCCGGCCACGATCGCCGTCATCGACGGCACGCTGCATATCGGCCTGGAAGCCGGCGAACTGGAGGCGCTGTCGACCACCAAGGGTGCCATGAAGGTCTCGCGCGCCGATCTCGCCTTTGCCGTGGCCGAGCGGAGGACGGGCGCCACCACCGTCGCCGCGACCATGATCGCCGCCGCGCTTGGCGGCATCCGCGTCTTCGCCACCGGCGGCATCGGCGGCGTCCACCGCAAGGCGGAGGAAAGCTTCGACATTTCCGCCGATCTGGAAGAACTGGCGCGCACCCCGGTCATCGTTGTCTGTGCCGGTGCCAAGGCCATTCTCGACATTCCGAAGACGCTCGAAGTCTTGGAAACCCGTGGCGTTCCGGTCGTCACCTATGACAGCCATGCCTTCCCGGCCTTCTGGTCGCGCGATTCCGGCCTTGCCAGCCCGCTTATGCTGAACAGCCCGGCAGCCATCGCCACGTTCCAGGCCGCGCGCGAGGCCCTCGGCATCGATGGCGGCATGCTGATCGCCAACCCCGTTCCGGAAGAAAACGAGATCCCGCGCGAGGAGATGGAGATCTACATCGCCCGCGCGCTCGACAATGCCGAGCGCGACAAGATCTTCGGAAAGTCGGTCACGCCCTATCTGCTGCAGAGCATTTTCGAGATCACCGACGGCCGCAGCCTGGAAACGAACATTGCGCTGGTCGAAAACAATGCGCGGCTGGCCGCGGAAATCGCCGTCGCCATGGCCTGATCGGTGCGCGCCGCGTCCCGGCAAGGGTGCGGCGCGCCTGCCTTGTCCGCCGGCTCGGCGCCTCAGGCGTCGAGCATCTCCCGAACGGCGATGGCGAGCTGCTTGAGCGAGAACGGCTTCGGCAGGAAGCCGAATTTCGCGTCCGCCGGCAGGTTGCGGGCAAAGGCGTCTTCGGCATAGCCGGAGACGAAGATGAACTTCAGATCTGGATAGGACTTGCGCAGCTCGGTCAGCAGCGTCGGTCCATCCATTTCCGGCATGACGACGTCGGACACGACGATATCGACCGCGCCGTCCAGCTCCTCCATCACCTCCAGCGCCTCCACGCCGGAGCCGGCCTCGTAGACCGTGTAGCCGCGCGTTTCCAGCATGCGCTTGCCGCCCCGGCGCACGGCCTCTTCGTCTTCCACCAGCAGAACGACCGCGGATCCGCCGGTCAGGTCCGTCGGCTCTTCCGCCTTGGCGGCGGCACTGGTGCCGAGCTTCAGGGGTTCGTCGATAGCCCCCGGCTCGCCGGAGGCCGGCAGGACCTCCTCGATATGGCGCGGCAGCAGGATCTGGAAGGTCGTGCCGCGACCGAGCTCGCTGTCGAGATAAATATAGCCACCGGATTGCTTGACGATGCCATAGACCATGGAGAGGCCGAGCCCGGTGCCCTTGCCGACTTCCTTGGTGGTAAAGAAGGGCTCGAAGATCTTGTCGACGATCTCCGGCGCGATGCCCGTTCCCTCGTCCGACACTTCGACCATCACGAAGTCTTCGGCCGGCAGTTCCCGCCGGTTCATCGCCGCGGCTTCCGCGCCGGTCAGGTTGCGGGTCGCGAGCGTGATTGTGCCGCCATGCGGCATGGCATCGCGGGCATTGACGACGAGGTTGATCATCACCTGCTCGAACTGGCCAAGATCGGTCTTCACCGGCCAGAGATCGCGTCCGTAATTGACCTCGAGCTTGATGTTGGTGCCCGTCATGCGGTTGAGCAGCATGCGCAGGTCGCCGATCACGTCGGTCATGTTGAGCACGGTCGGCCGCATCGTCTGCTTGCGGGAGAAGGCCAGCAACTGGCGCACGAGAACCGCGGCGCGGTTGGCATTGCGCTTGATCTCCATCAGATCGGCGAAACTTGGGTCGGATGGACGCGCCGACAGCAGAAGGTGATCGGCCGACAGCAGCACGGCCGTCAGCACGTTGTTGAAATCATGCGCGATGCCGCCGGCGAGCGTGCCGACCGCATTCATCTTCTGCGTCTGCGCCATCTGCGTCTCGAGCGCCTTCTGCTCGGTGATCTCGACGGCATAGAGGATGGCCGATTCCTCCGGCGCCTCGTCGCTCTGATCTGAGACGGCGTTGACGTAGAAGCGGAAGTGGCGCTCGTCGCTGGTTCGGTGCGGCAGGTCGATCGGCGGAATGTCGCTCTGCCGGTCCTTGGCCGCCGAGAGCGCCTCGGCAACCCGCGGCCAGTCGGCCTCGCGCACGAGGATTTCCAGCTTCGCCCCGCTCTCCATGTCGCTTTGGGAGACGACGCCCGAGAAGAGTTTCAGGAAGGGCGCGTTGGTGCGCAGGATGCGCCCTTCACCATCCAGCGAGGCGATCGCCATCGGCGTGTTGTTGAAGAAGCGGTTGAAGCGCATGGCGGCGGCGGAGGCCGAGGCGTCGGTCTCCTCGTCCATCCCCGACCGGGCGAGCACGATGGTGCGGCTTTCGCCCGGGGCCCCGTCCCGCGCCGAAGACACGCGGTGGATGAGACGCACTCCGAAACTCTGCCCGTTGGAGCGGCGCAGGTCGAGATCGAGCGTCTTCGTCTTCTTCAGCCCCGGCTCGGCCTGAACGGCCTGGACGAGCGCAAGGCCCTCGCCGGCCACGAGATCGGCTATTGTCAGCGACCCCGGCTGGAACTTGGCCAGATCGATCCCCAGCCAGTCGGCAAGCGTTGCGTTGATATAGACGACATCGCCGCGCCGCCCGGCGGAGAAGAAGCCGACGGGCGCGTGATCGAGATAATCGATCGCGTTCTGCAGCTCCTTGAAGAAGCGCTCCTGGTCGTCCCGGTCGGCGGTGATATCGGAAATCTGCCAAAGAAACAGCGGATTGCGGTCCTGGCCGGAGAGAGGCAGCGCCCGCGCCTTCAGGCGGAACCAGTGCGCACCGGCGCCGGCCGAGCCGCCCTGCGGCGCGAGCGGCTTCATCAGCCGGAACTCCTCGTGCCCGGCCTTGCCTTCACGCAAGCCGTTGGTCAGCCGGTAGACCGCCTCGGTCGCATCCCGGTCCCGTGCCAGGATGGTTTCGAGCGACTGCACATCCGTCGCGTCGCGCGCGCCGGTCAGCAGGCCATAGGCGGCGTTGGCATAGACGATCCGGCCCTTGCGATCGGTGATCAGCGTCCCGTCGGGATGCCCGTCCAGGAAAGCGCGCGCGAGCTCGTCCGGCCGCGCATCGGGCATGATCTCGATGAAGCCGATCACGGCGGAAACGAGGAAGAAGATGCCGACCATGGCCAGGATGCCCAGCATGCCAAGCACGATCTCGCTGCCGAGCTGGTCCTTGAACAGGATGAAGGCCCCGGCCGAGGCGGTGAGCACCAGCGCCAGGAGGACGATGCGCATCACAAGCGCCGGCCGTGCGCCCCGATCGACGATCGGCCCACGGTAGTCCTCTGCCTGTCGCAGTTTGGTCATCAAGCCTCTCAGCCAGCCCGCCTGCCGCCTGCCTCGGCCCTTGAGGCGCCGGCCAGGCTTCGGCAGCGGGCTGAAGTCATTCCATCCAGCAGGCTCTGTGCGAAACCCTCGCCGCAGCGTGCGGTCCGGCCATCCTCTCGCATTCATTACCTGATTCTCTGTAGCACCGCCGTGGTGGGCCACAAAGCGCCATGGCGCCCTGCCCCGGCCAATTCACAAGGAATCGGCCACGCAAGCGCCCCGCCCCGGCATGCCGGACTTATCGCCGGTACGGGTTGCAAAAAATGCGCGGCGAGGCTTGCCTCGCCCTTGCCAGATGCGGCATCGGGGACAAATCGGAACACGGCTTGTTTCAAGTCGCAAAACGCCGTCAAATAGTCCGGCCCGCCCCTCGGGCGTGGCGCATCGCACGCACCTCGCGTCGGACGATCAAGGAGTTCAGGATGTTCGAAGACCTCGCCGCCACCAGCGGCATGCGCTTTCTTCTGGCCGGCGCGGCCGTGGCTGCCGGGTTGGTCATCCTTGCGGTGGTATTGCGCTTCCTGAAGAACCGGCCGTCCTCGCCCTTCGTGCGCGGCGGCAAGAACCGTCAGCCGCGGCTGGCGGTCTTGGATGCAGCGGCCGTGGATACGCGGCGGCGTCTGGTCCTCGTCCGGCGCGACGAGGTCGAGCATCTCATCATGATCGGCGGCCCGACGGATATCGTCATCGAGAGCCGCATCGTCGGCGCGCAGCCTATGGCAGCGGCGGCGCCGTCCGCTTCTTCTGCGCCCCAACCGATGCCATCGCCTGCCCAGGACCGGCGCCGTCCGGTCGAAAGCCCGGCCGCACCCATGGCCGTTCCGGCTTCGCAACCGGCAGCCGAGCCGGTGGCGCGCGCCGTACCGGTGGAGCGCCGGGCGGAGATGCGGCCGACGCCGAGCCCGGTTCCGCCCCCTGCTGCGGCCCCGCTCTCGCCCGTGCAGCCTCCCGTGGCGAGCACGCCGGCTACCCCGCCGATCTCCTCGATGGGCCAGGCGCTCTATGGCGACCAGGAGCCGGCCGCACCGGTGCGCGGCGCGCAGGCCAGGCCGCAGCCCACTCCGGCCGCTCGCCCGGCCGACCGGCCGGCAGCGCCGAGAGCCGAGCCGGCACGCCCGATGGCCGCCGCTCCTGGCCGATCGCCGGAGGATATTCTCGACGCCGCGCGCAACCGCGTGCTCAACACGCCGCCATCCGCACCCCAGCCTGCGACGGCGCTCGCGTCTCCCCCCGAGGCGGCGCGGCGGACCGACGCTGGCGATTTCGAACGTCTGCTCGATGCCGAAATCTCCGGCGATCTCAGCCGCCTGACCGCGACGCCCACCTCGCGCCCCACCACAGGAGCCCCGCCCCGCGCGGAGCCGACGCTGGAAGAGGAAATGAACCGGATGCTGGGCGAAATGGGCCAGCGACGGCCCTGACCGGCGGGCGGAGAGTTTCGTCCGCCTGCTGACCAGCATTTCTAAGGAGCAATGGTCGTGCGTCAATGGCGGAGCCTCGTTGGCGAGGCTTCGCGGCGGAATGCTGTCCAGCGCGCTGGCCGCCCCCACCCTATGGCGGCGGCGAACAAGAAAAAGGGCCGCGCCGAATTCCGGCGCAGCCCTGTCATCCTGCTCATCCCATCGCGCCATGTCCGGCAGACCTGTCGCCGGCCGCGACCGGCTCACTCGTCGCGATAGACCTTCTCGCGGCGTTCGTGGCGCTCCTGCGCCTCGATCGACAGCGTGGCGATCGGACGGGCGTCCAGGCGGCGCAGGCCGATCGGCTCGCCGGTCTCCTCGCAATAGCCATAGGTGCCCTCGTCGATCCGCTGCAGGGCAGCGTCGATCTTGGAGATCAGCTTGCGCTGCCGGTCGCGGGCGCGAAGTTCGATGGCACGGTCGGTTTCGGAGGAAGCCCGGTCGGCGAGATCCGGATGGTTGGCGCTCTCTTCGGCGAGATGGCCGAGCGTTTCGCGCGCCTCGCGAAGAATGTCGTTTTTCCAGGCATTGAGCTTGGCGCGGAAATAGGCCCGCTGGTTGGCATTCATGAATTCATCGTCTTCGGAAAGAACGAAGGTACTAAGATCGATCTTCTCACTCAACGCGATTCTCCTGAAGAACATCTCATGTGCGGCGCTCTATAGACCCCTGCCGACAGGCTTTCAAGTCTCCGACGAGCGCCGCCAGAGTTTTGGCGACTGCCTCTCTCTAAAGCTAACAGGCTAATATTTCATCAAAATTACAGTTTTGTGATGGACGCAGTGCAGCAAAGCCTGCGCGAGATCGCCAAGAGACGAGAATTTCTCTTGACAGGCTCTGTCCAGAACCGCCCGGGCGCTCAAAAAGCAGGCGCATGTTTTCTTCATCCCGCACTGCTTGATCTTCCTGCCTCGCCAGCCGACAAGAAGAGCTTCTCTCGCAGACGGAGCCTCCGCCATGACCCCGACCGCCAAAGCGCCGCTCCTGATCGCCCGCCATGCCCGCGCCGCTGCCTCCGCGCCGAGCGGCCGCGACTTCGACCGACCCCTGGACGCGACCGGCCGTTTCGACGCGGCGGAGATGGGCGCGCGGCTGGTGGCAGAAGGCTGGGCGCTCGGCCATCTGGTGCTCTCGCCGGCGCTGCGCTGCCGGGAGACGGCAGCCGCCTTGTCTGCGCCCCAGGCGCCGCTGTCCGAGCGTGAAGAGCCGCGTTTCTACAGTGGCGGCGTGGAGGCTTACCAGGCGGTGATCGAGGCGGCGGCGCCGGATGCCTCCATGACGCTGATCGGCCATAATCCGAGCGTCGATCAGCTCGCCCGCCTGCTGCTCGGTGAGGCGGAAGCTGCCCGACACCTCCCCTTCGGCTTCCCACCCGGCGCCGTGCTCTGCCTCGACCGCCAGGCGGACGGTTCGGTCCTCTTCCTGGCCTTCCTGCAGCCCTAGACCTCCGGCTCCGCGAGGCGCCGTTCGTTCGAACGCGCGTTCGAAAGCTTTCATCTGCCGCATCCGCTTCCTATATCGCGCCGGATGCAGGGCGCCCATCGGCGCTTCTCCTCGCCCGTGCCGCGACCAACCGAGATTCAGAGGCCCCGTGTCGTCCTTCCTGACCCGCCTGACCGATGATGCCCGCATCGCCCTCGACACGCTGGGGGACCGGGCCGCCGGCCTCGTCAATCCCTCCGTCCGCCTGGGCGTCACCGGCCTGTCGCGCGCCGGCAAGACCGTGTTCATCTCCTCGCTCGTCCACAACCTGCTGAATGGCGGACGCCTACCGGTGTTCGAGCCGGTGCGGTCCGGCCGGGTGTCGAAGATCAGGCTGGAGCCCCAGCCGGACGATGCCGTGCCGCGCTTTCAGTATGAGGACCATATCGCCGCGCTGGTGCGCGACCGGATCTGGCCCGATTCGACGCGTGCCATCTCGCAGCTGCGCCTGACCATCGATTATGAAAGCGCCAGCGGCTGGAACAGGCTCTTCTCGCCGGGTCGCCTGTCGATCGACATCGTCGACTATCCCGGCGAATGGCTGCTGGACCTGCCGCTGCTCAGCCAGGACTACCGCAGCTTCTCGACGGGAACGGTCGAGCGCGCCCGGTCGGGGCTGCGGGCCGAGCTTTCCGGCGAATGGCTGGCGCTCGCCGCCGCCGGCGACCCCCATGGCCCCGCCGACGAGGCGCATGTGCGGCGGCTCGCCGAGGCCTTCACGGCCTATCTTCGCGCCTGCCGCTCGGACGAGCGCTCGCTCTCCACCCTGCCGCCCGGCCGGTTCCTGATGCCGGGCGATCTCGAAGGATCGCCGGCGCTGACCTTCGCGCCCCTGCCGGACCTGCCGCCGGGCCGCGCGCCCCAGGGGTCGCTGGCCGCCATGATGGAGCGGCGCTACGAGGCCTACAAGACCCATGTGGTCAAGCCCTTCTTCCGCGAGCACTTCGCCCGCATCGACCGCCAGATCGTGCTGGTGGACGCGCTCCAGGCCATCAATCGCGGCCCGGAGGCGCTCGCCGATCTCGAAGGGGCGCTGGCCGAGGTCATGGCCTGTTTCCAGCCGGGCACGAACTCCTTCCTGTCCTCCTTCCTGACGCGGCGGATCGACAAGGTGCTGATCGCCGCCACGAAGGCCGATCATCTGCACCATGAGAGCCACGACCGGCTGGAGCGGATCACTTCCCGGCTAGTGGCGCGCGCCATGGAGCGCATCGGCGCTTCGGGTGCCGGGGTCGAGGTGATGGCGCTTGCTTCCGTACGAGCGACGCGGGAAGCGACCGTCACCCATGATGGACACCCCCTGCCCGTCATCGTCGGCACGCCGATCAAGGGCGAGCGGATCAATGGCGAGACCTTCGACGGCCAGCGCAAGACGGCGATCTTCCCCGGCGACCTGCCGGCCGATCCGGATGCGCTGTTCTCGCCCCACGGGCCGGAGCAGGCCGCGCGGCCGGAGGTGAGCTTCGTGCGCTTCCGCCCCCCTCATATCGAGGAGACCGGCGGCGGGCTGAAGCTCTCCGTGCCGCATATCCGCCTCGACCGTGCCATGCAGTTCCTGTTCGGAGATCGTCTCGCATGAGCGACCAGACACCCCGCCGTCCCACCGCCTTCTCGCTCGAACCGGACGAGCCGGCGCGCAGGCCGGAGCGTGCCCGCGCACCGGCCAGCTTCGACGACCGGATCGTGCTGACGCCGGATGCGGACGACCCCTTCATCGAGACGACCCTCGCGGGCCCCCTGCCGACCGCGCTCGAGGAAGCGAGACCGCGCAGGCGACGTTTCTCCTTCGCCAAGCTGGCGATCGGCGCGCTCGGGCTGCTTCTGTCGCTCGCCATCGGCCTATGGATCGATCGCCTCGTCACCGACCTCTTCTCGCGCAACGACCTGCTCGGCTGGCTGGCGATCGGCGCGGCGGCAACCGTCGTGCTGGCACTCCTTGCCATTGTGGTGCGGGAGATGGTGGGGATCATGCGGTTGAACGCCGTCCAGGCGCTCAAGCAGCGGGCGGCGGAGGCCGCGCTCTCGGCGGACACCAAGACGGCGCGCGCCACCGTGCTGGCACTGACCGACCATCTGGCGGCGCGGGCCGAAACGGCGCGCGGCCGCGAAAGGCTGAAGCAGACGAAGGGCGAAATCATCGACGCCGGCCCGCTTCTGCAGCTTGCGGAGCGCGAACTGTTGCAGCCGCTCGACCGGGAAGCCCGCGCGCTGATTCTCAACGCCTCCAAGCGCGTGTCGATCGTCACGGCCGTCAGCCCGCGCGCGCTCGTCGATCTCGGCTATGTCATCTTCGAATCGGCGCGGCTCATCCGCGCCATGGCCGAGCTCTACGGCGGCAGGCCGGGCACGCTCGGCATGCTGCGGCTGTTTCGCGACGTGCTGGCGCACCTGGCGGTAACCGGTTCGATCGCGGTCGGGGACAGTCTCGTGCAGCAGCTACTCGGCCACGGGCTTGCCTCGAAACTCTCGGCCCGCCTCGGCGAAGGCGTGGTCAACGGGCTGATGACGGCGCGGATCGGCATCGCGGCCATGGATCTCTGCCGTCCCATGCCCTTTGCCGCCCTCCGACGTCCGGGGATCGGCGACTTCATCGGCGATCTGGCCCCGACCCGCACGCGCGACGGCGAGCCGCGCGACTGACCGGGGCGGGACACTCACATCCCGCCATACCAGTCATAGCCGACATCCTCCCAGAAGCCACCCTTGCCGCCGCCATAGGGGGCCAGCGTCGAGGCGAGCTCGATGGAGCGGATATATTTCGGCATCTTGTAGCCGAGCTGCCGCTCGACCCGCAGCCGCAGCGGCGCCCCGTTGGCGACACTCAGCGCGTCATTGTTGCAGCCATAGGCGAGAATGGTCTGCGGATGGCGCGCATCGAGGAGGTCGATCGATTCGTAATAGGGAACCGGTCCCTGGAGACCGAGATCCATCCGGTCGTAGCACTGGAAGACGACATAGCGCGCCTCGGGCTTCACGCCCGCAGCATCGAGCACGCGCGCCAGCGGCACGCCGGTCCACTTCGCAATGCAGCTCCACCCCTCCACGCAATCATGCCGGGTGATCTGCGTGCGGGCCGGCATGGCGCGCAGCTCGTCCAGGCTGAGCGTCAGCGGGGTGGTGACCAGACCGCCGACCGAGAGGCGATAGGTGGAGAAGCTCTGCGCCTTCATCGCCAGATAGTCCGCGCCGTCCGGATCGGTCGAGCCGTTCGGTCGCTGTCCCTGGCGGATCTCGCTTTCGGAAAATTCCGGCGCCAGCGCATCGCCGGCAATGAGCCGCTGGACGCGGTAGGTCAGGCCATTGGCCGATGCGAGCGCATCGCGCACCGGGCTGTTGCTCGACAGGATACCGTCCAGCATGTCGCAGCCGGCGAGCGGCAGGGTCGAGGCCGCGACACCCGCGACACGCAGGAAACGGCGGCGGTTGATTTCGAAGCGCGGGCTCATCGGCCGTCCTCCCCTTTCGCCGCCGCCTCCGGCAACGGCCGCGTCCGGTACCAGCCGGTGACGATCGAGCGAAGCTCGTTGAGCGGCCCGGCCACCACCACCATCACAATATGCACGACGAAAAACAGCACCAGCGCCGACATGCACAGAAAGTGCAGCGTGCGCGCCGTCTGCCGGCCGCCGAAGAGGTCGAGCAGCACCGGCAGGGCCGCATTCATGGTCGGCGACATGGCGAGCCCGGTGAGGACAGTGAGCGGCAGCAGCACGAACAGCACGCCGGCATAGCTCAGCTTCTGCAGCACGTTGTAGCGCCCGTCATGGTGGAGCCGCAGGCGCAGGTGGTCCAGGACGCTGCGCGGCAGCGCCTTCCAGTCACGCCCGCTCGGCACGAGATCGCGCCGCAGATGGCCGGAGACAAGGGAGGAGACGAGCCAGAGAAGGAGCGTTGCCGAGAGAACCCAGGCGAAGAAGAAATGGATCACGCGGCCGGTCGCGAGATCCTGATAGGACGGCAGGGTCGCCCAAGCGGGGAAGCCGCGATAGGCAGGCCGCTCGGCCGGGCCGCTCATGCCGAACAGGCCGGTCGTCTCGAAACTGTGGCCGAGGATGGTCGTGCGCCCCTGCGGCTGCCCATCCGGTCCGTACAGCGCATCCATGGAAAGAACGGCATTGTCGAACTCGAAGCCCGACTGGGTGCCGAGATAGAGCTTCGGATGCGCGTTGAAGATCTGCAGCCCGCTCAAGAGCAGGAAGAAGAGCGAGATCGCCCACAGCCAGTGGGTGAGCCGTGTCATGACGCCATGCCGGTAGACGAGCCGCCCTTCCCCGTCGCGTCCATCCTCGATCTTTGTCACCGCCATGCCATCACCTCATTCTGATCGGTCTTATCGCTATACGAGGGGCACGAGGAAACTGTTTCAATTTCATCCGGCTTCACTAAAATGTGAGCAGCTGCTAGGGTGACGCTGAAACATTTCGTGAGCCGCCCGCGGGACACAGCTACGGCTTCGAAACCGTCCATTAACCATTCAAGTGCCACTTTACACGTGGATTTTCGCTTCACCGACCCTCAAGGATCGTTCATGCTTACGCGCCCTTCTCTGATCGCGCGCGGCCTCGCCGCCCTCACGCTCGCGGCCCTTGCCGCCTCCGCCTCGCCGGCTGCCGCCAGCGGCCGCGACAAGGCCTTCTTCGAAACCGTCGCCGGCCAGTGGAAAGGTCCGGGCGAAATCGTTGCCGGCAAATACAAGGGAACCAAGTTCACCTGCGAGCTGGAAGGCGCGACGCTGACCGGCAAGGATGCCGGCATCACGCTCGACGGCTTCTGCCGCGTCGGCGTGTTCAAGCAGCCGATGACGGCCACCATCAGCGAGAAGGGCAAGGGCTATACGGGCACGTTCCTCGACGGCGCCGATGGCAAGGGGCTCGACATCGTCTCCGGCAATGTCTCGAAGGACAAGATCGTCGTCGGCATCAACCGCAAGAAGCTGAACGGCGCGATGATCGCCCGCATGCAGGATCCCTCGCTCCTCAACATCACCATCTCGGTCAAGGTCGAGGACACCATGGTGCCGGTCATCGGCGTGGCCCTGACCAGGCAGGCCGATCCGATGGCCGTCGGCTCGATCCGATAAGATCGACCAGTTCAGGCCGCGGCCTGCTACGCGTCGTCTGGTTTCCACCAGTCCGGCCGCGCATCGATCCGCTCGATGCCGGCCGTTTCCGCGTTTGCGGCCCAGTCCGCGACGGTTCTCCCCCTGACGAGCAGGCCGGGCGCGATATCGGCCAGCGGCAGAAGCACGAAGCCTCGCTCCGTCATGCGCGGATGCGGAAGCGTGAGCCGCTCCCCGGTCCGCTCCTCCCCCTCATAGGTCAGGAGATCGAGGTCGATCGTGCGTGGCCCCCAGCGTTCGATGCGCTCGCGCTTCATGGACCGCTCGATCGACAGACACTGGTCCAGAAGATCCTCTGCCGGGAGCCGCGTGTCGAGACGGGCGGCGGCATTGAAGAAAAAGGCCTGGTCCGTCTTGCCCCAGGGTGGCGTGCGGTAGAGGGCCGAGACGGCGGCGACGCGGATACCGTCGATCGCGCCAAGCCGCGCAAGGGCCTCGCCGAGCGCTTTCGGGACATCGCCGATATTGCCGCCGAGGCCGATCGTGGCGCTGCGGCTTTCGTCCTCAGGCAACATGCTCGACCGTCACTTCCACATAATCGAGCACGCCCGGGACTGGCGCGTTCGGCTTGCGAATCGAAATCCTCGCGCGGCGGATCTGGCTCCAGCGTGCCGACAGGGTCTCGGCAATTTCGAGCGCCAGCGCCTCGATGAGATAGTGACGGCGGCCGGTGACGATCGCCTCGATTTCGCTGAAGGCAATGCCGTAGTGGACCGTGTCTTCGATCCGGTCTTCCGCCAGCGCCCGGCCGCGTTCCACCTCGAGTTCGGCGTCGACGAAGAAGCGCTGGCCGAGGAACTCCTCCTCGTCATGCACGCCGTGGCGGGCGAAGAAGGCGCAGTTCTTCATGGTGATGAGATAGGTCGGCGTCGTCATTCATTCCTCCTGCCCGTCCGGGCTGCGGGCCGCAAGACCGGTCCGTTCAAGCCTGTCTGCGCGCGGCGATCATAGCATCCGCGACCGCGAGCGCGTCCCTGTTGATTGCGACGTCGTGGACGCGAAAGACCGCCCCGCCCGCGGCGCGCAGGAGAGCTGTCGTCGCCGCTGTCGCCACATCGCGCGCCTGCGCCGCCTCCTGCCCCGTCACCGCACCGAGAAACCGTTTGCGGGAGGTGCCGACGAGCAGCGGCAGGCCGAAGGCGCGCAGCTCTCCGAACCGCGCCATCAGCGAGAGGTTCTCGCCCTCGTCCTTGGCAAAGCCGAATCCCGGATCGAGGACGATCGATCGCCGATCGATGCCGGCCGCGTCCGCGATTGCGAGCGACTGGTCGAGAAATACCTTCTGGTCCTCGATGACATCGGGCCGTTTCGTTCTCCCGCGGCCGGTATGCATGATGCAGAGCCCGGCCTCGGCGTCGGCCACCACGCGCGCCAGGGCCGGCTCACGCTGCAGGCCGTGCACGTCGTTGACGATATGGGCGCCGGCGGCCAGCGCCAGCCGCGCCGTCTCCGCCCGGTAGGTGTCGATGGACAGCAGCGCCGGCGTCTCGCGCGCCAGGCGCTCGATCAGCGGCAGGACGCGGTCCTGCTCCTCCTCGGCCGAAACCGGCTCTGCGCCCGGACGGGTCGATTCGCCGCCGATGTCGAGGATCTGCGCGCCTTCTTGCGCGCAGGCGAGCGCGTGGCGAAAGGCGGCGTCCGGCCCAGCATGCAGCCCGCCGTCGGAGAAGGAATCAGGCGTGACGTTGATGATCGCCATCAACACGCCGCAGCGCCCGAGGGTCAGCCGGCGGTCCCCGGCGCACAGCCACTCGACAGGGGAAAACGGATTGGCCATGGCACTGTCCTCGGGTCCTGCACCGCGCGGCGACCGGCGCGGTCTCGGCGCTAACCTTGTTGGCAACGCGCCGGCAAAGTGGGTTGCGCTCGGGCTGCCTATGCCCCAAGCTTGGGCGCACTTCAACCAAAGAGACGCTTGCCCCATGATGACGGCCCGTTCCCTTTTCGCCGCCTGTCTGGCCGCAAGCCTGTCGCTTCCGCTTGCCGCACCGGCGGGTGCTGAAACCGTGCTGACGAAGAGCATCACCTATTTCCCGATCGGCGGGCGGACCGCGGCCGATCTCGATGCGGCGCTCTCCAGCAAGGGCCCGCAGATGCGCAGCACCGGGGCGCGGCACCCGGGCGCAACCCGCATCCGCTTCGGCGGGACGGTCACCTATGTGAAGCGCGGCGCGGTCTGCGCGGTCGGCGCGGCCAAGGTCACGCTCAACACCAAGCTGATCCTGCCGCGCTGGACGAACCGGCGCAGTGCCGGGCGCGATCTGGCGCTGGTGTGGGACACGCTGTCGAGCGACATTAAGCGGCACGAGGAGCGCCATGCCGAAATCGCCCGCAATGCGGCGCGCGACATGGAGAAGACCTTGCTCGCGCTCCGCCCGGAGGCCGATTGCGAGCGCATGCAGGCCAGGGTCGCCCGGGTCAGCGAAGACGCGATCGCAAAACACGATGCCGACCAGGTCGCCTTTGACAGGCGCGAAGCGGTCAACTTCGACCGCCGCATGATCCGCCTGCTCCAATACCGGCTGGAGCAGCTTCAGAAGACGGCCGGCAAGTAATCGCCAAGTAACGAAGCGGCGTTCTTGCCAGGTTTTTGGATGCCGCAGAAGCTTGTGCGACCGTTACTAAAGCCCAAGAAATGACTGGCGAATTCTCGCGATGGCGGAACGGCCTCGGCTGATCTATCGTTTCATCATCGAACAGCAGACAGACGAAGCGGATCTCGGCGGTGCTTTTGCTGGCGGCTCTCCGGATGGAAGAGAGCGAAGGCGACTGTCGATCCTTCTTCACACGAGCCTGCCGCGCGGTGCGGTGCTGCCGCACGCTGTCGGCCCTTTCAGTTCTCCTGGCGTAACGACCGGCCGCCGACGGACCCTCCCCCGTCCGCAGGCCTTGCGCCCTCCTGCCCCGCTCGTCCCTCCCGGGATCAGCGGGGCTTTTTTGTTCACAAGATCAGGCCTGGCGTTCCGGCACATGAACGGTCAGCCCGTCCAGCGCTTCGCTCATGCGGATCTGGCAGGACAGGCGCGAGGTGGGGCGCACGTCGTGCGCGAAGTCGAGCATGTCTTCTTCCATCGCCTCGGGCGGACCCACCCGCTCGGTCCAGGCCTCGTCGATATAGACATGACAGGTGGCGCAGGCGCAGGCGCCGCCGCATTCGGCCTCGATGCCGGGAACGGCGTTGCGCACCGCATTCTCCATGACCGTCGAGCCCGGCTGGACGTCGAGATCGTGGCGCGTTCCGTCGAAGGCAATGATGGCAAGCTTGGTCATGTCAGGTCCGGGTCTTGAGAGGCGCGGCCGCCGGAAGGGCGGCGCGGCGATGGCAGTGCCGGTTTTCTCTCATCGAATCAAGACCGGCGTCAAGCAAGGCCCGCGTCTCCGGCGATGCGCCAGAGCTTGGCTCAGGCGCATAGCCGCGCGATGAAGCTCTCGCATTCCAGCACGCCGGCCGACAGTGCGGCGAAACTGCCCGGTGCCTGCGGCTGCGCTTCCACGCCTTCCGCCTGGCTGGCGACGCCGAAGGCGCCGATCGCCAAGGCCGCGCCCTTCAGCCGGTGGGCGGCCGCCTTGCGGACCGGCGGTTCGCCAGCCGCCATCTGGTCGATCAACTGGCGCGCCTGGCGGGCAAAGATCTGCAGAACCTCGATTTCGAGCGACTTGTCGCCCATGGTCTGCCGGGCGAGATGAACGAGGTCGACCGGCCTGCGGGTGGATGGGCAGGATCGTCGCTCCTCCTGCGGGGGCTGAGCCTCCGGCGCCGTATGGCGGGTCTCAAGCGTGGCGGCCATGGCATTTCCTTTCGCTTAACTCTGCCGGCCGGACGCTGCAGGGCTTATTAAGTAAAGCCAAAGCAACAGACATATCCGGGTCTCGGCGCTGGTGTGCCATCCTGCCCGTTCGACGCTGGCTTTCCCGTGAATGCGCCGGCGCTTCTCCCGGCTTTTCGCGGCATATGGTTAACAGGCGGCCAGCCCCGCGATTCCAACGGGTTCGGCCGAGAAGCCGGGGAAAATCCATTAAGATTTTCTTAGGATTTTAACGAATGCCCGGCGGCTTTAATTGTCGAAGCCCCATGAATGTGTCACTACGATACGCTAACGGGAAATTCCGGCACTTCTGGCGGGAAACTCGTGGGAACATGCCGGCGGCGGAGGAAGTTCTGTCCGCGGTGCCAGCAGTCTTGTTCCCGAAGCGTAATGAGTCATTGGTCGGACTGGTTTTGCGTTCATCCGGCACGCAAGGTCGCTCCCACCACCCTTTTTGCTCGGTCCGGGGATGACGTCATCCGTCCCGGCTGGCGAAAAGGGTCAGTTCGGTAACGAGGCGTATCCGCATGGCGACGAACAAAAGCAACGAATCGATCGACGATAAGGCTTTTCAGGCGCTGGAAGATGCTCTGCGCATCGACTTCGACGAGCTGAAGTCCGCCTTGGGTGACGAGCCGGCGGACCGCCCGGCAGCCAAGCCCGCAGCCGCGGCACCCAAGCGGGCCGCCAATGCCGCGCGCCCCGCCTCCCCTGCCGCCCGGGAAGAGAGCGCGCCGACGCGCAGCCTCGCCCCGGAACCGGCCCCCAAGGCCCCGAGCTTCAAGCCCGCCAATGATGAGGGCCGCGGCAGCGGCCTTGCCCGCATCCGCTCGCTCGACAGCCGCTCCGTGCGTGCGCCGATCCGTGCCTCGGTTGCCCTGTCTCTCCTCTGGGTCATCGGCGGCCTCGGCATCGCCAACCTGCTTTATGGTCCGGAAATCTGGCAGATCCGCTCGGTCGAGGCTCTGTCGGCCATGCCGGGCGCCGTCGGCGTTGCGGTCTTCATCCTCGTGCCGATCCTGCTGTTCATCGCCTTCGGGATGATGCTGTCGCGCGCCCAGGAAATGCGCAATGCCGCGCGCTCGATGACCGAAGTCGCCATGCGTCTGGCCGAGCCGGAAACGGCCGCCACCGACCGGATCATGACTGTTGGCCAGGCCGTGCGCCGCGAAGTTTCCGCCATGAACGAGGGGATCGAACGAACGATCGCCCGGGCGACCGAGCTCGAGACGCTCGTTCATTCCGAAGTCAACGCACTGGAGCGCAGCTACAGCGACAACGAACTGCGCGTGCGCACCCTCGTGCAGGAGCTCGGCCTGGAGCGCGAGGCGATCATCGGCCATGCCGAGCGGATTCGCTCCTCCATCTCCGGCGCCCACGGCCAGATCAAGGACGATCTGCTGGCCGCCGGCGAGGATGTGACCCGCCGGCTCGCAACATCGGGCGAGGCGCTCGCGACGCTGATCGAAACCCGCGCCGCGACCCTGCTCGAAAGCTCGGAGGCCGCCACGCAGGCCGTCAATGCCTCGATCGTCAACCGCGCCGAATCGCTGGTCGCCGGCATCAACACGGCCGGCCAGTCTCTGACCCGCGAGTTCGACACGCGGCTCGACATGCTGAACCAGGTCATCGTCAAGCGCGGCCAGCAGTTGCTCGGCCAGTTCGAAACCCGCGCCGCCGTCATCGATGCCAATACCGAAAAGCTGAACGGCGCGCTGAACGAGCGCGCCCGCCAGTTGAATGAGACCTTGATCGCCCGCACCCGCGATCTCAACGAGAGCCTCAACATCGGCCAGCAGGCGATCACCGCCGGGCTCGACGACATCCTCACCAATCTGAACGGCACGCTCGACGAAAAAGGTGCCAGCTTCCGCCATTCGCTGAAATCGGCCGCCGACGACGCCGTGATGGATCTCGACCTGCGGGCCGGTTTCTTCGAGGAGAAGCTGCACACGACGGTCAGCCAGCTCGCCGGAAGCTTCGATTCGCGGTTCCACGATTTCGCTGCCGCCTTCGACAAGCGGGCGACGCTGGTCGATACCCGCATGAGCGAGACCCTGACCCGCATCAACCAGTCGGTCGACGGTGGGTCGGAGCGCCTTGGCACCCTGCTGGAGGGTGGGGTCGAGCGGTTCCGCTCGGCGCTCGAAGATCAGTCCATGTCGATCGCCACCACGCTCGGCACGGCACAGGGCGCGATCGAGGACACACTCGCCAGCCGCGCGGCGGAGCTGCAGGCCACGGTTTCCGACGCCCACCACCGGATCGACAGTGTGCTCGAGCAGCGCTCGAGCTCCCTGCTCGGCGCGCTCAGCGCCGCCCAGGAGCGTTTCGAGAACGGCTTCGGCGCCAAGGCCGAGCGGCTGGAATCGACGCTGACCGACAGCAGCCAGCGCCTCACCGATGTCATCGAGTCCCGGACCAGCGCTCTGGTCGAGCGTCTGGATGCGAGCGAAACCCGCCTCGGCGAAACGCTGGGCAGCCATGCCGAGCGTGTGGGCTCTGCGATGAGCGCCACCGAGCAGCGCCTGACGGAGGCCTTCGAGAGCCGCAGCGCCCGCCTGATCGACGGTCTCACTGCCGCCGGCGACCGGGTCGACGAGACGCTTGCGATCCGCAGCGACGCCCTGACCAAGGCGATCGAGGAGGGTGAGCGCCGAATCGGCGACGCGCTGCAGAGCGGGTCAGCAAGCCTGATGGACGGCCTGCAGAACAGCGAACTCAGCCTCGCCACCACCCTGGCGCTCGGCGCCGGCCAGATCACCGACGGCCTGGCAGCGAGCGAAGAGCGGCTTGCGGACACGCTGCAGACGCGCAGCAGCGCCCTGCTCTCTTCGATCAGCGACACCGAATCGCGGCTCGATGCGGCCTTCGCCGATCGCGCCCGGTCTCTGACGGAAGGGCTCTCCGCGCGTGAGCAGAGCCTCGTTCATATCCTCGACAGCCGTCAGAACGCGTTCGACGAGGTTCTCGACCGCCGCACGTCCGGCCTGGTGGAGGGTCTGTCCGCCACGCAGGAGCGGATCGACTCGGCGCTCGGCGCACGAACCGCTGCGCTGGAGACGGTGATTGCCAGCGGCGAAGCCCGGCTGGGCGACGCGCTCGACCGGCGGGCCAGCGGCCTTGCCGACCATCTCGACGCCGCGCAGACACGGCTGGAGACCACGCTTTCGGTCCGCAACGACGAACTCGGCACGCTCCTCGAAGGCAGCGAACGCCGGATTGCCGAAACGCTGGACGCGCGCACAGCGCGCCTCGGCGAGGCGCTCGACAGCGCGCATGGTCGCCTGGACGAGACCATGGCCGCCCGCTCCGCAGCCTTGACCGGCGCGATCGCCGAAAGCCGGGACAGCCTCGACTCCGCGCTCTCCGACCGGACTTTCGAACTCTCGGCCGTTCTGGCGGCCAGCACCGAAATGATCGACAGCGCCTTCGAAGGCACGGCCGAGCGTGTCGAAGGCATTCTTTCCGCCCGCACCGCAGCCCTGTCCGACACGCTGTCGACTTCGATCGCCGATCTCGGCGGCACGCTGGAAGGTGGCACGGCCCGGATGGAAAGCGTGCTGCGCGACACCGGCGGCGCGCTGACGTCGGCGCTCGATACGACGGTCCGCTCGGTCGATGCCGCCTTCGCCACGCCGACGGCGCGGATCGAAGCAACGCTCGCCGAACGGACGGCCTCGCTGGAAGCCACCCTGTCCCGCTCGTCCGAGCGCATGGAATCGGCACTTTCGGGCAGCGTCGAGACACTGGACACGCTGATCTCGGACAAGACCCTCACGCTGTCCGGCGTGCTTGCCACCTCCGCGGCGGCCATCGAAGGAACGCTGGACGAGACCGGCAACCGGCTTGATCGCATCCTGTCCGATGGCGCATCGACGCTGAGCGGGCGGTTGAACAACACCACCCGCCTCATCGAGGCCCGCACCGCGACGCTGACCGACACGCTGATCAATTCCGCCAGCCGGATCGACCAGACGCTGGGCGGCACCACGGAAGCACTGGACAGCCTGCTCGGCGGGCACGCACAGCGGATCGACGAGACGCTCGGCGGCCATGCCGGCCGCATCGGCGCTGCAATTGCCGACAACAGCCGCCTGATCGGCGAAACGCTGGACAGCGGTGCGCGCCGGATCGACGAAACGCTCGGCCGCCATGCCGGCGCGGTGGCCGACACGCTCGACGGCCGGACGCGCCAGCTCGATGAGACACTGGCCGGCCGCAGCGCCGCGCTCGACGCCGTTCTTGCCGATCGCTCGGGCGAGATTTCGACGCTGATGACCAGCCGCGCCAGCGAGATGAGCGATGCGCTTGTCAACCGCGTGGAAGAGATTGCCGATGGGCTGTCGCTGCGTGCGAGCGTCGTTGCCGAAACCATGGCTGACCGCGTGGCCGACATCGAGCGCAGCCTGACGGGCCGCGCCGAAACCATTGCCGGCGATCTGACCCGCCGTGTCGAGGATGCAACGGGCGCGATGAGCGGCAAGGCCGAAGAACTGGCGTTCCTCGTCGACCGCCAGACCGCGCAGCTGACCGACACGCTGGATGCCCGCAGCGCCGCGCTCGACAGCGCGCTTTCCGCCTCGCATGAGCGTATCCGCACGACGCTCGACAGCCGGATCGACCAGATCGGCCAAACCGTCTCGCAGGGCGCCTCGTCGATCTCGACCGTGCTCGACGACCAGGCGATGAGCATCGCCACAACCGTCGCCACCTCGGCCAGCATGCTCGACCTGACCCTGCAGGAACGTCAGGCGGAGCTGGCCTCGACGCTCGAAAGCCGTGTGTCCGCGCTCGACGATGCGGCCGCCCGCGCCGCCGCCTCGCTCTCCGAGACGATCGATGAACATGCCGCCTCCATCGCCACCACGGTCGCCACCAGCGCCGGTATGCTGGAGATGAGCCTGCAGGACCGCCAGGACGAACTGGGCACGACGATCGATCGCGGGGCCGCCGCGCTGGAAGAGCGCCTGCGCTCCAGCACCAGCGACATTGCCGGCCATCTGGAACAGGCAACGAGTGAACTCGGCCGCACGGCCGAGACGCTCGCCGAGCGGATGGAACGCTCCGTCAGCGGCATTCACGAGCGGCTCGACGACTCGAGCATGAAGATCGCCACCAGCATCGGCCTTCTGGAAACCCGCCTCGGCGACAGTGTCGAGGGTGTGAACAGCGTGGTGGACGAAGCCGGCCGCCGCATGACGCAGACGCTTTCCGAACGGGTTCTGGAACTGGACGAAGCCGGGCGGCTTGCCGCCGAGCGGATTTCCGGCAGTCTCGC
Organism: Rhizobium sp. CC-YZS058; assembly: GCF_034720595.1. NCBI lineage: Bacteria > Pseudomonadati > Pseudomonadota > Alphaproteobacteria > Hyphomicrobiales > Rhizobiaceae > Rhizobium > Rhizobium sp. CC-YZS058. The sequence goes on from NZ_JAYESJ010000001.1 coordinate 2,033,562, forward strand.
CGGCCGCGCCGAGGAGATCGGCCGTGTCAGCGCCGATGCCGCCAACCGGATCACCGAGGCGCTCGAAAGCCGGACCGCCGATCTCGGCCGGATTTCCGGCGCCGCTGCCGAGCGGATCGAGGAAAGCTTCGAGCGTGGCACGGGCCGCCTCGAAGAGCGCCTCGGAACCATGGATCGTGCCCTGACCGTCGGTCTCGACACCGTCAGCCGCACGATCGAATCCAAGGCCGCCGGCTTCGTGACCAGCCTGCGCAGCGCCGTCTCCGAAACCTCGGAAAGCCTTGGTGCCGACGCCGAACGCTCGAGCGATCTTCTCTCTCGCGCCGGGCAGGACTTCGCCCAGGCGATGGCAGCCCGCCAGGCCGATTTCCAGAGCGCCATCGAGCGCACGGCCGCCACGGCCGCCATGCGCAGCGCCGAACTGGCACGTTCGGTGAACGAGGCCGCCGAAGCGACGCTCGCCCGCGCTGCCGAAAGCCAGATCCGGCTCGGCACCCAGGGTGAGACCCTGGCCCGCAGCCTTTCCGACGTCGAAAAGGCGCTGGAAGCCCGTGGCGAAGCGATCCGCACCACCCTGGACGAGCGCACCCGCGAGCTGAACTCCATGCTGTCCGGCCGGGCCGGCGAGCTGAAGCGCGTGCTCGACGAAGAGGCCCGCCCGCTGCTCGACCGCTATGTCGAGGCCGGGCGGAGCGCGACCGACGCCCTCGCATCCACCGTCGCCCAGTCGGCCACGCAGCTGGAGCAGGCCGCAGACGCCGCCGGCCAGCGCGTGACCGCCGTGGTCGACCGGTCTGCGGAACGGTTCTCGTCCGTCGCCGGCCAGTCGGCCGAGCGTCTTGCCTCCGTCACCATGCGGTCGGCCGAGCAGCTGGCCGCCGTGGCCGGCAAGGCCGCCGAACAGGTGACGGATGCCGCTCTTAACTCCGCCGAACAGGTGGATGCCGCCGCCCTCCGCTCCGCCGAGCGCCTGCGCGGCGAGACGGACGAATGGGTCGGCGCGCTCACCGAACGCACCGACGAGGCCGTGCGCAGCATGGCTGGCGTCGAATCGCGGCTTCAGGCTGCGGCCAGCGGCCTCATCGATCGGCTGTCCTCCAGCCATGCGGCGATCGTCTCGGCGATCGACGACGCCACCGGCCAGTTCGGCGTCATGGACGAGAGCCTGCAGAGCACGGCAGCGCGCTTCAACGAGAGCACCCAGCGCGCCTCCGAGCTGATGTCCGCCTCGACCCGTCTGGTCGAAGGCAAGGCCGATCGTCTGGTCGACCTGTCGGGGACGACTCTTTCGCAGGTGGCCGGCATCGTCGGCCGCTTCGACGAGCACTCTCGCATTCTCAGCCAGGCTTCGGAGCTGCTCTCGGCCGCCCAGTCGAACCTCAGCGCCACGCTGCAGGAACGCCAGGATGCGCTGCGCACGCTCTCCGTCGGCCTCGTCTCGCGCTCGGAAGAGATCGAGAAGACGATGCGGGCAGTCGAAGGCTTCGTCGACGGCGCTTTCAGCCGCGCGGAAGAGCGCTCTACCCAGATCGCCGGCACGCTGCGCAGCAGCATCCAGACCTCCTTCGCCGATGTGGGCCGCATCCTCTCCGACGCCGAGGCGCGCACGGAGGAAACGGCGCGGACGCTCGAGCAGCGGGTTGCCCGCACCGGCGACGCCGTGGTCGGCTCGATGGAAGACATGCTCGCCCGGGCCGAAACCCGCACCGAGCAAGTGGCGAGCACGCTGCGCGAAGGCCTGACCCGCGCCGCCGACGACGCCAGCGCCACGGTGGACGACGCCTTCGCCCGTGCCGAAGCCCGCTCGAGGGAGATCGCCCAGCGGCTGCGCGGCAGCGTCGGCAGCTCGATCTCGGAAATCGACGGCATGCTCGACCAGACCGGCAAGCGCTCGGAAGCGATCGCCGACGATATGCGCGAGACCATCCGCCGCTCGGTCGAAGATGCCGTTGCCCGGTTCTCAGGCGCGACGGAGGAGATCCGTCGCTCCTCCGACGAGATCCGCCGCGAGCTGGAACTGACCCGCGCCGATCTGAAGCAGAGCGCCTTCGACCTGCCGGAGGAGGCGCGCGAGAACGCCACCGTCATGCGCCGCGCCGTCGCCGAGCAGATCAAGGCGCTGCAGGAGCTCTCGGACATCGTCGGCCGCTCGGCCACGCATCTGGAAATCGCCGAGCCGCGTCGCGTCGCCCAGGCCGGCGTTGCCACCCGCGCCCGCCCTGCCGAGCCCGCCTCTCCGGCGCAGCCCGCCCCGGTTGCAGCGCCCGCCCGCACCGCGCCGGCAGCCACCGCTGCGCCGCGTCCGCCGGCGCCGGCCCTGCCGCTCACGCCCTCTCGGCCTGCATCCGCTGCCAGCCAGCCGCTGGCGCCGCTTTCTAAGCCTGCTCCCCAGCAGCCGGCCCGTCCGGCCAGCTTCGCCGCGCCGGTTGAGGAGAGCGGCCTGCGTGGCAGCCTCGGGCTCGATCCGCGCACCGGCGTGCCCGCCGCGCCGCGGCTGACCGAGGACCGGGCGACCGAGCGTTCGGGCGAAGCCGGATCCGGCTGGATGCGCGACCTGCTGCGGGCCGCCTCGCGCGAGGACGAGCCTTCGGCCGCGCCGCTCCGGCCGCGCACCGAGCCGGCCCCGGCACGCGCGACAGACAGCCGCAACCCGCGCCATGTCATGGAATCGCTGAACTCGCTCTCGGTCGACATCGCCCGCGCCATCGACCATGATGCCTCCGTCGAACTGTGGCGGCGCTACCAGCGCGGCGAGCGGGACGTCTTCACCCGCCGCCTGTACACGCTGAAGGGCCAGCAGACCTTCGACGAGATCAAGCGCAAATACGACCAGGAGCCGGAATTCCGCACCGCGGTGGACCGCTATATCGGCGACTTCGAAAAGCTGCTCGCCGACGTCGCCCGCAACGACCGCGACCGCGTCATGACCCAAACCTACCTCACCTCGGACACGGGCAAGGTCTACACGATGCTGGCGCATGCGGCCGGGCGGTTTGGCTGACCCACGCTCCCATGTCGTCCATCCTCAAGGCCGCCGGATCATCTCCGGCGGCTTTTTTGTGAGCGTTCATGAATTCTCGCTTGGCTCTTGATATTGAGCGACAAGTCGGAAGAATTCTCGATGGAGCGCGCCCAGACGATAGAGGCAGGCCTATCGGTCGATCCGGGAAATTGGGACGATCGTACCCGCCCCTGTCCGCGACACGATTCTAGATCGTATTGTTTGGTCGCATACAGTGTCGATCTCGACGGTGATCTAATCGAGGCATTGTTCAGACTCCATAACCCCGCCGACGATCCGGTTGGTCAACAGACGAGCCCCCGGAGGTTAAAAAAAGTCATGAGCTGATGACCCGATTTCGGGAGGCGCGTTCCAATGATCTCCCCTTGTCGGATATCAGATCTTGCGTCATCGTTCTGGTGGTCCTGTGTCGAAACCAATGAGCCTGTTCTGGCTGATCGCTGTCGGTGAAGGGAAACGATCATGGCATCCGTAGAAATCAGCGACGTCGCCATCTGGATCAAGCACATCGATCAAAGAGATCTCCAGATTCGGCTAAGATCCTTGCGTGAAGATGAGACGATCGATCTTGAGACGGATGGGGTCGTCGGGCGATGAATCAAGATGAAGACCGGTAGCGATGGTCGTGAACCGGACGGGCTCAGGCCTGAAGGATCCATGCGGCCGATCTGGCATGAGTGGTTCAAGACCAGGCGCGGCGCGCGAGTCGAGATCAAGGCGGTAAGACTGGCGGATGATTATCTGCCGGCGATCGCCTTGCTGTTTCCGGAGTGGGCAAGTGCGGAGGACGAGGCGGCTTTCCGTGATCTGTGATCGTTACGAGACAATCATCGTACCCTTTCCCTTCGCCGAAATCCCGGCAGTCAAAAGGAGACCTGTCGTTGTCTTGTCGGGGCCCGGCTTCAACGCCCGCAACAAGGCAAGCGCCGTCGCCATGCTTACAACAGCAAAGGACAGCGCTTGGCCGAGCGACATCCCGATCATCGACCTGACTGCGGCGGGACTTCCGAAGAACTGCGTGGTCCGATGGCGCCTCGCCACGATTCCCAACGACCTCATTTTGAACCGGATCGGTGTTCTCGGCGTCGAGGACAGCCTGGCCTGCGAGCGGGAGCTTGCGCGGATGTTCGCCTGATCGGCCTACAGGCTGAAGCCTCCTGCTTAGATGACGCCCATAAAAAAATCCCGCCGTTTCCGGCGGGATGTTCTTGTGTTGGAACCCTCGAGCAATCCTACCCGCTCAATGATCCTTCGCCGCGTAGATCGAGCGCTTGGTCAGGAAGATCAGGCCGGTGAAGATCAGGAGGAAGATCATCACCATGAAGCCGGTGCGCTTGCGCTCTTCCAGGTGCGGCTCGGCCGCCCACATCAGGAAGGAGGCGACGTCGCGGGAATATTGCTCCACTGTCTGCGGCGAGCCGTCATCGTAGGTCACCTGGCCGTCGTTGAGCGGCTTGGCCATGGCGAGCGCTGCGGCATTGGCGAAATAGGGGTTGTAATGCGTGCCCTCGGCGATCTCGACGCCCTTCGGCGGCTCTTCATAGCCGTTCAGGAGTGCGTGGATATAGTCCGGCCCGCCTTCCTGATATTGCGTGAAGATGTCGAAGATGAAGGTCGGGAAGCCACGCTCGATGCCGCGTGCCTTGGCGAGCAGCGACATGTCCGGCGGGGCCGCGCCGTTGTTGGCCGCAGCCGCGGCCTCGGCATTCGGATAGGGCGACGGGAAGTGGTCGGAGGCGACCGCCTTGCGGGTGAACATCTCGCCATCCGCATTCGGCCCGTCCTGGACCTCGTAATTGGCCGCGAAGGTCTTGATCTGCGCCTCGTTGTAGCCAAGCCCTTCCAGCGTGCGGAAGGAGACGAGGTTCATCGAATGGCAGGCCGAACAGACTTCGGTATAGACCTTGAGCCCGCGCTGGAGCTGCGCCTTGTCGTAGTGGCCGAAGGGGCCGGCGAAGCTCCATTCCTCCGCCGGCGGCTTCTTGATCGGGAAGTGCGGCGTGCCCCCGCCATGCTCCTCGGTGGCGGTCTGTCCCTCATGCGGCGCGTTCTCCTGCGCCAGCGCCCCGCTGGTGCCGATGGCGGCGAGTGCGGCCAGCGAGACCATGCCTGTGATCAGTTTGTTCATCGTCCTGGGTTCCTTGATCTTCGCTGTCGCCGTTACGCCGCCACCGGGGCCTTGGCGGCCTTCTTGGCGAGAACCGCCTCGGTGATGGAGTTGGGAATGCGCTTGGGCGTTTCGACGAGGCCGAGGATCGGCATGATGACGAGGAAGAAGCCGAAGTAATAGAGCGTGCCGAGCTGCGACATCACCACATAGGCGCCTTCCGCCGGCCGCGAGCCCAGCCAGCCGAGAACGATGGCATTCACCACGAACAGCCAGAAGAACATCTTGTACCAGGGACGATAGACGGCCGAGCGCACCTTCGACGTGTCGAGCCACGGCACGAAGAACAGGACGATGATCGCGCCGAACATGACGAGCACGCCGCCGAGCTTGGAATCGATCGGGCCGACATTGAAGGTTATGGCGCGCAGCATGGCGTAGAACGGCAGGTAGTACCATTCGGGCACGATATGCGCCGGCGTCTTCAGCGCGTTGGCCTGGATGTAGTTGTCGGGATGGCCGAGATAGTTCGGCATGTAGAAGACGAACCAGGCGAAGACGAGCAGGAAGACCGAAACGCCGAGCGCATCCTTGAGAGTCGCATAGGGCGTGAAGGCAACGGTGTCGGTCTTGGTCTTGATCTCGATGCCGGTCGGGTTGGTCTGGCCGGTCACATGCAGCGCCCAGATATGCAGCACGACGACGCCGGCGATCATGAACGGCAGCAGATAATGCAGCGCGAAGAAGCGGTTGAGCGTCGGCTGGTCGACCGCGAAGCCGCCGAGCAGGAACTGCTGCAGCCACTCGCCGATGCCGGGGAAAGCCGAGAAGAAGCCGGTGATGACGGTCGCGCCCCAGAAGGACATCTGGCCCCAGGGCAGCACATAGCCCATGAAGCCGGCCGCCATCATCAGAAGGTAGATCACCACGCCGAGGATCCAGAGGATTTCGCGCGGCGCCTTGTAGGAGCCGTAGTAAAGGCCACGGCCGATATGGAGATAGACGGCGATGAAGAAGAAGGACGCCCCGTTGGCATGCATGTAGCGCAGCAGCCAGCCGTGATTGACGTCGCGCATGATCTTCTCGACCGAGTTGAAGGCATCGGCCGTCGTTGTCGAATAGTGCATGGCAAGCACGATGCCGGTCACGATCTGCACGAGCAGCATGACGGACAGCATGGCGCCGAACGTATAGGCATAGTTCAGGTTGCGCGGGACGGGATAGGAGACGAAGCTGTCATGCACCATCCGCGGCAGCGGCAGGCGCTGGTCTACCCATTTCTCGATGCCTGTGGTCGGCCTGTAGGTTGAATGTTCCCCACTCATGTCGGCAATCCCCCTCAACCGATCTTGATGACTGTGTCGGACGTGAACGCGAAGGTCGGCACGGCCAGATTCTGCGGTGCCGGACCCTTGCGGATACGACCGGCGGTATCATAGTGCGAGCCGTGGCAGGGACAGAACCAGCCGCCGAAATCGCCGGCCTGGCCAAGCGGCACGCAGCCGAGATGGGTGCAGGAGCCGATCATCACGATCCAGTTTTCCTTGCCCTCGCCGGCGGAGCGGTCGAGATCGGTCGCCTGGGCATCGGCAGCCAGGTTGGCGTTGCGCGCCACCGGGTCCTTCAGGTCGCCGAGCTGGACGGCCTTGGCCTCCTCCACTTCCTTCTCCGTCCGGTTGCGGATGAAGACCGGCTTGCCGCGCCACTTGGCCGTCAGAGACATGCCCGGCTGCAGGCTCGATACGTCGACCTCGATCGAGGCGAGCGCCAGCGTGGAGGCATCCGGCCGCATCTGGTCGATGAAGGGCCAGGCCACCGCCACGGCACCCACCGCGCCGGCCATGCCTGTCGCGAGATAAAGAAAATCGCGCCGTGTCGGCTCGCCGGCAGGCTCTTTGGAAATCTGGTGTTCGCTCACGGTGTAAAGTCCTCTCACCACAGCAGCCGCCCGGTCGGCAACGCGCCGCACCCGCCCCTGGCGCCGCTCCATCCATCTTGCGCAATTGAACGAAAGAAGGCTTCCAAAGCAATAAGCTGAAACCGATTGCCCGAAACTTTTGCCATGGCTCCACCCATGCGCCCAAGGCGGCCGTGCACGGCCGCAGCTCCCCCCGCTCACGCGCTCTCTATGCTTGATCGCAGATTATGTCCAGCTTTGGCAAGGCCGTCTTGCCCTCAGTTCCGGGGGAAAGCGTGACACCTTGTCGCGGGGGATTGCGAGCCTGATGTGGGGCGCCCTCGGACGTGTCTTACGAAGCTCTTTTTTCCCCGAACTCGCCCTGGTCGGCGGCGAACCGGCCGCCGGTGATTCTCGCCGGACCATCCGGCTGCCTACCAATGCTGCATTGCAGCATGTTCAGTCCTGTGCTAGCCAAGCTTCGGTTCTGGGAGGACCTTTCTCTTCTAGACGGAGGCCTGCCTTGCGCGCCACGCTCGCGACCATCCTCGCCACTTTCGCATGCCTAGTGCTCCTCGCTGCATCGGTTCGTTACATTCACCCACACTGGGCGACTGCGATCATCGACAGCCTCATGACCTATGCGACCGCCACTGCAGCGGTAGTGGCTCTTCTGGCCTATGCCCTAGCCCGCCGCCCGGTCTTTCTGGGGATCGCCGCAGCCGGCATCGGGCTTGCCGTGCACTCCGTCGTTCTGCTTGAGGCGCATGCGACCGTTCCCATGCCGATCGAACATGCGATTGAACCGGACTTGCGCATCCTCTCCTTCAACATGCTCTATACAAATGTGGAAAATGCCACCCGCATTGCCGATCGGATCCTCTCCTCCAAGGCCGACATCGCCGTCGTGCTCGAAGGCGGGCCGATGTTCATGCAACTGACCCGGCTGTCGTCGCTCTATCCCTACCGGATCGGCTGCGGCGCAATGACGCCCACCTGCGATCTCATCGTCTTCTCACGCACGCCCCTCCGAGACCCGCAGGTGAGCAATCTCAGCGACATCAGGCTGGATCGCTTCATGAGTGCGACGATCACCCGCGCCGGCATGCCGATCCGTGTGGTGGCCGCTCATCTGTCGAAACCTTATTTCGACACTTATCACACTGCGGAATTGACGACGCTTCGCTCCGTCATCGGCAATGATCGTGGCCCGATGATTCTCGCCGGGGATTTCAATTCGGCAACTATCGCCCCGGACATGCTGGACATGCTGCGCGGCCTTGATCTCAACACCGCTTCACCGGAACCGCCAACATGGCCGGTCGCGCTGGCCAAGCATGGGCTGGGCATTGCGATCGACCACATCTACAGCCGGCTTCCGCTCGTTCCCCTGTCGGTCGAACGGCTGGAAGACCCGTTCGGGTCGAATCACTACGGGCTGTTCGGCACCTACATCATTCGCAGGGGGTAACAGCCGTTCTCTAGCCTCCAGTCTGCGCCACCTCCTCGCGCGCCAGAAACCCGCCGGATTGCCGCGACCAGAGGTCGGCATAGAGGCCCTTATGGGCAATCAGCTCCGCATGGGTTCCGTCCTGCACGATGCGGCCCTCTTCCATGACGATCAGGCGATCGAGCGCGGCGATGGTGGACAGGCGGTGGGCGATGGCAAGCACGGTCTTGCCCTGCATCAGCCGGTCGAGATTGTCCTGGATGGCCGCTTCCACTTCCGAATCGAGCGCCGAGGTCGCCTCATCCAATATGAGGATGGGGGCGTCCTTCAGCATGACGCGGGCGATGGCGATACGTTGGCGCTGGCCGCCCGAGAGCTTGATGCCGCGCTCGCCGACATGGGCGTCGAAGCCGGTCCGCCCGCGCTGGTCCTCGAGCCGGTCGATGAAGCCGAGCGCCTCGGCTTGCGCCGCTGCGCGGCGCAGTGCCGCATCGTCGGCATCCGGCCGGCCGAAGAGGATGTTGTCGCGGATCGAGCGATGCAGCAGCGCCGTATCCTGGCTGACCATGCCGATCTGCGCGCGCAACGATTCCTGCGTCACCGCAGCGATGTCTTGCCCGTCGATCAGGATGCAGCCGCCTTCGAGGTCGTAGAAGCGCAGCAGCAGGTTGACGAGCGTCGATTTGCCGGCGCCCGAACGCCCGACGATTCCGACGCGCTCTCCGGCGCGGATCGAGAGCGACAGGTTCTCGATAACCCCTTTCTCACGACCATAATGGAAACGGACGTTCTCGAACCGGATCGAGGGCGACGCGATCGTCAGCGGCTGGGCGTCCCGCTGGTCGACGAGGCCAATGGGGCGCGAGATCGTCTCCGCCGCATTCTGGATCGTGCCGATGTTGCGCATGATGCCGTTGAACTGCACCATCATGCGACCCAAGAGGAAATTGAGCCGCAGCACCAGCGCCAGGGTGAAGGCGACGGCGCCCGAACTGATCAGGCCTCGCAGCCAGAGATCGACGCAGAGACCCGCCATGGTAACGATCATGATGCCGGAGAGCAGCGCCATGGAAGCGCGCACACCAGTGATGAAGCGGGTAAAGTTCAGCGTGGTCGCCTGGAAGATCTCGAAGCCCTGGCGCATGTAGCGGTCGTTTTCCTCGTCGCGCCCGAAGAGCTTCAGCGTCTGGATGTTGCTGTAGGCATCGACCATGCGGCCCGAGAGCATGGAGGATGCCTCGGCCGTCTCCTTGGAATGGGCGCGGATTCGCGGAACGAAGTAGCGCGCGAGCACGCCGAAGATGACCAGCCAGACGAAGACGACGACCGCCAGAACCCCGTCGAGCTGTCCGACGAGGACCAGCGTCGAGACGGCATAGATGCCGACGAACCAGATGCTGTCCATGAAGGAGGTGACGACATCGCCAGCCGCCTGGCCGCCCGACCAGACCTTGGTGACGATCCGGCCGGAAAAATCGTTCTGGAAGAAGGACACCGACTGGCGGGCCACATGCAGATAGGACTGCCATCGCACCAGATTGTAGAAGCCGGGCGTGATGATCTGCTGATCGACCAGCGCCATCAACAGCACCACGACGAAGCGCACGACGCCGATCAGCACCAGCATGCCCAGGAGCTCGCCGCCATGGCTGGCGAGCAGGCCCGACCACCCCTCCGACGCCTTCACCGTCGCCAGAATATCCACCAGCCGGCCGACGAACCAGAAGAGCGCCGCCTCGATCGCCGCACTCGCGCCGCCCAGAAGCAGCATGGCGATGAACGGTGCCTTGGCCTGGCGCACATAGAACCAGACGAAACCGACCAGCCCGCCAGGCGGCTCGATGGCGGCGCGCGGCGCGAAGGGTTCGATCCAGGTTTCGAAGAAGGAAAAGAGCGGGCGCAGGAACATGGATCCTGCATATAGATGGCCAACGGCCGCTGGCAAATGAAGCTTTGGACATGT